>CAVSOF010000026.1:0-641275 GCA_963729425.1 uncultured Alphaproteobacteria bacterium
CGCGGCAACCGCGCCGTCAGTCGAGCGCGACCGGTCCGGCCTCGGTCGCCATCCCCTCGGTCCGGTCGAAGCGCAGGTAGGCCAGCGCGCGGTCGCCCGCCACGGTGTGGACGGTCCCGGACGGGCGCCCGTCGGCCACGATCGCCGCCCCCGCCGCGACCGCGCCGCGCACGCGGCCGAGGCCCTTGCGGAGCTCGGTCTTGTGCTTCATCCGCGCCGTGACCTCCTGGCCGACGTAGCAGCCCTTGCGGAAGTCGACCCCGCCCAGCCGCTCGAACCCCATCTCGAGCACGTAGCTCTCGTTCGCCACCAGCTCGACGCCGCTCGCGGGAACGCGATGCTCGACGCGCACCGCGTCCCAGTCGGTCGCGTCCGAGGCGCCGACCCCGTAGCCGCGCCAGCCCATGCCGGGCCGCGGATCGGCCAGCGCGCCGTCCGGCGCGGCGCCCGTCCCGCAGGCGACGGCGATGCCCGCATCCGCGATCTCCACCTTCGCGCGCAGGCGGTACAGCGCGAGCCGCTGCGCCAGCGCGGGCGCGAACCCGGCGTCCACGTCGAGATACGCGGCGTCCGCGTCCGCCCAGGTCACGAAATCGGCGAGGTACTTGCCCTGCGGCGACAGGAGCGCCGCGTAGCCGAGCCCCGCCTCGGGCACGTCGCGGGTCAGCAGGCCGTGAAGGAAGGTCGCCCGGTCGGGACCGGAGACGCGCAGGACGGTTCGGGTCATGGCTCCGACATAGGCCGGCGCGGGGCCGGGCGCATCCCCCGGCCCGCCTCGATTGACGCCTGCGGGGCGCGGGCGTAGCGATCGGCCCGACCCCGCACCGGAGCGCCCATGTCCTACGCCAACGGCCCGCAGACGCTCGCGATCCCCGGGCCGTCGATCATCCCCGACCGCGTCCTGCGCGCGATGCACCGGCCGTCGCCCAACATCTATACCGGGCCGCTCGTCGACATGACGCATTCGCTCGTCCCCGACCTCAAGCGCGTCGCGCGCACCGAGCACCGGGTCGCGATGTACATCGGCAACGGGCACGCGGCCTGGGAGGCGGTGCTCGCGAACACGCATTCGCGCGGCGACCGGGTGCTGATCCCGCGCACGGGGAGCTTCGCGGACGGCTGGGGCGAGATGGCGCGCGGGATCGGGCTCGAGGTCGAGTATCTCGACTTCGGCAACCGCGCCGCGATGGACCCGGCCGCGATCGGGCAGCGGCTGCGCGAGGACCGCGACCACGCGATCCGCTCGGTGCTCGTCGTGCACGTCGACACCTCGTCCTCGGTGCTCTCCGACGTGGCCGCGATCCGGCGCGAGATGGACGCCGCCGGGCACCCCGCGCTGCTGCAGGTCGACTGCATGGCCTCGCTCGCCTGCGACCGGTTCGAGATGGACGAATGGGGCGCCGACACGATGATCGCGGGCTGCCAGAAGGGGCTGATGACGCCCGCGGGGATGGCGTTCGTGTTCTTCAACGACCGGGCGGCGCGCGCGCGCGAGGGCGCGGGCTGCGTCACGGGCTGGTGGGACTGGAACCGCCGCGCCGACCCGGTGCAGCCGTTCCATTTCCACAACGGCACGGGGCCGACGCACCATCTCTACGGACTGCGCGAGGCGCTCGACATGATCGTCCGCGAGGAGGGGATCGAGGCGGTCTGGGCCCGTCACGCCGCCATCGCGGGCGCGCTCCACGCGGCGTTCGAGGCGTGGGAGGCGCCGGGCGGCGTCGAGCTCAACGTCCGCGACCGGGCCGCGCGCTCGAACGCGGTGACGGCCGTGCGCCTGCCGGAGCGGGGCACGGCGCTGCGCGACTGGACCGAGGCGACGATGGGCGTGACGCTCGGCATCGGGCTGGGCATGGCCCCGCTCGGGGATCCGGCCTGGCACGGCTTCCTGCGCGTGGGCCACATGGGCCACGTGTCGGGCCATTCGATGATGGGCACGCTGGGCAGCGTCGACGCGGCGCTGAAGGCGCTCGCGATCCCGCACGGCGCCGGCGCGCTCGAGGCGGCGAGCGCGGCGCTGGCATCGGGCGCGGCGGCGCGGGCCGCACCGGCGGCGGCCGCGTCCTGAGCGGCCGGGGGGCGATCCTCGGGCTTCGCCCGCGGGACCGTTCGTCCTGACCGGAACTTCGTCCGGCCATCGCGGGGCCGCGGCATGGCCGCGAATCCGCTCGCCCCGATCCCTAGTGCGCAATCGTTGACGCGATCCTAACGGCGGCGGCCCCGCTCGACGGCCGCGTCGACGCGCGAGTCCCACTCGGCCTCCCGCGCCGCGCGCCGCCGCGTCCCCCAGCCGATCCCCTCGTAGGCCAGGACGCATGCCCCGAGCGCGGTGACGTAGCCCCAGGTCCCCCAGAGCAGCACCAGCCCCGTCAGCCCGAGGAGCCACGTCGCCCCGAGGAACGCGCCCGTGTAGTCGTCCGCGCGCCCCCTCACGCCCGCGCCTCCGCCAGCGCGCCGGGCAGCGCGGTGCGCAGCGCGTCCATGTCCGCCGGCGTCCCGCAGGAGACGCGGATGCAGCGGTCCAGCGGCGCGACGCCCGGCATCCGCACGAACACGCCGCGCGACGCGAGCGCGCGCAGCACCGCGCTCGCGAAAGCCCCGTCGCGGCCGCAATCGACCGCCACGAAGTTCGCCGCCGACGGCAGCGCCACGAGCCCCTCGGTCGCCGCGATGGCCGCCGATGGCGTCGCGCGACTGCGCCACCCGCGCCGAGACCTCGGCGACCCAGCCCGCATCCCCGAGGGCCGCCAGCGCACCCGCCTGCGCCACCCGCCCGAGCCCGAAGTGCAGCCGCACCCGATCGAACGCGCCGATGAGCTCGGGGTGGGCGATCGCGTAGCCCACCCGCAGCCCCGCGAGCCCGTGCGCCTTCGAGAAGGTCCGCATCCGGATCACGCGATCGTCCTGCGCGTCGAGCGCCGGGATCGCCTCGGGCGGGGCGAGGTCGGCATAGGCCTCGTCGAGGCAGAGCACGCAATCGGCGGGCAGCGCGCGCAGCAGGTCGGCGATCGCCTCCGCGTCGTGCCACGTCCCCATCGGGTTGTCGGGGTTCGCGAGGTAGACGAGCCGCGCCCCGGTCTCGATCGCCGCCGCCGCGAGCGCGTCGAGATCCTCGTGGTCGTCGCGGTAGGGCACGCGGCGCAGGGCGGCGCCGTAGCCCGTCGCATGGTAGGCGAAGGTCGGATAGGCGCCCGCCGACGTCACCACCGGATCCCCCGGCGCGACCAGCAGGCGCACGAGCGAGCCCAGGAGCCCGTCGATCCCCTCGCCCGCGACCACGCTCTCCATCGCCACGCCGTGATGAGCCGCGATCGCCGCGCGCAGGTCGTGGACCTCCGGATCGCCGTACATCCAGCCCTCCGCCGCCGCCTCGCGCATCGCCTCGATCGCGGCGGGCGAGGGGCCGAACGGGCTCTCGTTGGCGCCGAGCCGGGCGGCGAAGGGTCGGCCGAGCGCGCGCTCCTGCGCCTCCGGGCCGACGAAGGGAACGGTGGAGGGGAGCGAGGCGGGCAGGGGGGCGAGCTTCATGGCAGGGCCTCCGATCGGTCGACGAGATGCAAAAGCGGCCGCCCGGTCTCGCCGCGCGCGACGTTCTCGGCGATCACGGGCGCCGCGGTGGCCGGGCGGGTGGTCGAGGCGACGTGCGGGGTCACGGTCACCTTCGGATGGCGGCGGAACGGATGGTCGCGCGGCAGCGGCTCGACCCGGAACGTGTCGAGCGTCGCGTGGCCGAGCGGCCCGTCGAGCGCCGCCAGCAGCGCGTCGTCGTCCACCAGCGCGCCGCGGCCGGGGTTCAGCAGCACCGCGCCCGGGCGCATCCACGACAGCCGCCGGGCATCCATCAGCCCCTCGGTCGCCGCCGTCAGCGGGACCAGCAGCACCACGATCTCCGCGCCGCCAAGCGCGTCGCGAAGCCCGTCCTCGCCGGTGACCGAGCGCATGCCCGGCACGGCCTTGGGCGTCCGCGACCATCCCGTCACCGGGAAGCCCAGCCCGGCGAGCGCCCCGGCGCAGGCCGCGCCGAGCGCGCCCATCCCGAGCATCGCCACCGGCCGGTCGGCGGCGAGCGGCGGCGCGGGCGCGCCCCAGGGCGCCTCGCCGCGGACATGCGCGTCGAGCCCGAGATGGTGGCGCAGGACGTGCGCGGTCACCCATTCCACCATCCCGCGCGTGAGCCCGTCGGGATCGACCATCCGGCACAGCGGCACCCGCAGCGTCAGGTTGCCCGCCACCGCGTCCGTCCCGGCCCAGAGGCTCAGCACCGCCTTCGCGTTCGCGTAGGGCGCGAAGTCGCGCAGCCGGTCGTCCGAGCCGTGGACGATCCAGTCCACCGCCGCCGGGTCGGGCGCGTCGTCGTAGGCCACGAGCGCGTGATCCACGCCGCGCGCGTCGAGCGCCGCCGCCAGCAGCGGGCGGTAGGTCCCCCACTGCGCGGGGTCGCCGGCATAGAGGATGCGCGCGGGGCTCACGTCGGGTCCCGCCAGCGGTTCGCGATCGGGTAGCGGCGGTCGAGCCAGAACGCGCGCTGCGACAGGCGCGTGCCGGGGGCGGACTGGAACCGCTTGTACTCGCTCAGGTAGATCAGCCGCTCGACATGGCGGACCACGTCGCGGTCGTGGCCCGCCGCGACCACCTCCGCCACCGACTGCTCGGCGTCGATCAGGCGCGCGAGGATGTCGTCGAGCACCGGGTAGGGCGGCAGGCTGTCGTCGTCGCGCTGGTCGGCGCGGAGCTCGGCCGAGGGCGGCTTGTCGATGACGCGCGGCGGCATGACCTCGCCTCGCGGCCCGAGGAAGCCCGCCGCGTGATGCGCGTTGCGCCAGCGGCAGACGTCGAAGAGCGCGGTCTTGTAGAGGTCCTTCACCGGATTGTAGCCGCCCGACATGTCGCCGTAGATCGTGGCGTAGCCGACCGCGACCTCCGACTTGTTGCCCGTCGTCAGCAGCATCTCCCCGAACTCGTTCGACAGCGCCATCAGCATCAGGCCGCGCAGGCGCGACTGGACGTTCTCGCCCGCGATCCCGGGCGGGCGCCCCTCGAAGAGCGCCGCGAGCGTCCCCGTCACGGCGCGGCGCGCGTCCTCGATGTCGAGCGTGTCGAGGCGGCAGCCGAGCCGCCCGGCCACGCCGCGCGCGTCCTCGAGCGAGTGCCCGGACGTGTATTCCGACGGCAGCATCACGCACCGCACGTTCGCGGGCCCGAGCGCGTCGACCGCGATCGCCGCGACGATGGCCGAGTCGACGCCGCCGGACAGCCCGAGCAGGGCGCGAGAGAACCCGGTCTTGGCGAAGTAGTCCCGCGTCGCGAGCACCATCGCGCGGTAGTCGGCCCCCGGTCCGTCGGGCTGGGGCGCCTTCTCCCCCTCGAGCGCGCGCCAGCCGTCCGGGCCCTCCTCGAAGTCGACCATCGCGAGCGCCGTCTCGAAGGCGGGCAGGTGGTGGGTCAGCGCGCCGCCGGGGTTCAGCACGAAGGACGCGCCGTCGAAGACCTGGTCGTCCTGCCCGCCCACGAGGTTGAGGTAGGCCAGCGGCAGCCCGGTCTCGACCACGCGCGCGACCATCACGCCGTAGCGGACGTCCTGCTTGCCGCGGAAGTAGGGCGAGCCGTTCGGGACGAAGAGGATCTGCGCGCCGGTCTCGGCCAGCGTCTCGGTCACGTCGTCGAACCAGGCGTCCTCGCAGATCGGCGTGCCGATCCGGACCGGCCCGACCGTGTAGGGGCCCGCGACGTCGCCCGCGGCGAAGTAGCGCTTCTCGTCGAACACCTTGTAGTTCGGCCGGTGGTGCTTGTGGATCTCGGCCACGACGGCGCCGCGATGCGCGACGACGTAGCTGTTGAACGGCTTCTCCTCGCCCGCGGGCCAGTGCGCGAGGCCGATGCCGAGCGCCGGGCCGTCGGCGCAGTCCGCGACGAGCCGGTCGAGGACGGCGCGCGCGTGGGCGACGAAGGCGGGCTTCCGCACCAGGTCCTGCGGCTGATAGCCCGTCAGCGCCATCTCGGGCAGCGCGACCATGTCCGCGCCGCGCCGCCCGGCCCGCCGCCCACGCCTCGCGCGCCTGCGCGGCATTGCCCTCGAGGTCGCCCATCACCGGGTTCGACTGGGCCATCGCGAGGCGGAACGTGGCGGGCATCGGGCCTCCGGGCGTGCATCGGCGGTCGATCTAGCGCGCGGGGCGGGCGGGGGCCAGCGCGGGTCGCCGCTGTCCTGCGCCCGGCCACGGCCCGCCTCGACCCGAGCCGCCGCCCCGGCAGGGTTTCACGCCACGGCTCCGGGGTCGAGCCGCCCTGCCGCCGGGCGGATCCATCGGACCCCGCATGCGAAAGCGCATGCGCCGCGCTCCCCGCGCCCGTTGCCCCGCGCGCGGGGCCGCCCTAGCTTGCCCCCGTCGACGGACGGAGGGACGGACCGATGGGCAGGGCGGGATCGATCGCGGCGGCCTTGGTGCTCGCCTGCGCGCAGGCGGCGGGCGCGCAGGGCACGGCGACCAAGCAGTACGAGGGCGGCGGCGTCTACGAGGGCGGGTTCTCGAACGGCCTGCAGGACGGGATCGGCACCTACACGCTGCCGTCGGGCTACAGCTATACCGGCGAATGGGTCGCGGGCGAGATCCGGGGGCAGGGCCGGGCCCGGTTCCCCGATGGCTCGATCTACGAGGGCACGTTCGCGGCCGGGCAGCCCGACGGCACGGGCACGATCACCTTCGCCGATGGCGCGACCTATGCCGGCGACTGGGCGGCGGGCGCGATGGATGGCGAGGGCGTCGCGACCTACGCCGACGGATCGACCTATTCGGGCGGCTTCGCGGGCGGCGCGCGCGAGGGGCAGGGCGTGCTCGAGACGCCGGAGGGCTACCGCTACGAGGGCGGCTGGCTCGCGGGCGAGAAGGCGGGCGAGGGCACGATCGTCTACCCGGACGGATCGACCTACGCGGGCGGCATGGTCGCGGGGCTGCGCGAGGGACAGGGGAGGCTCGAGACGTCCGAGGGGCTCACCTACGAGGGCGCGTGGGTGGCGGGCCGTATCGAGGGCGAGGGCCGTCTCGAGCAGGGCAACGGCGACGTCTACGAGGGCGCGTTCGTCGCGGGCCGGCGCGAGGGGCCGGGCCGAGTGACCTATGCCGACGGCGCGACCTACGAGGGCGGCTTCGTGGCCGACGCGCGCGAGGGGCGGGGCACGCTGACCGGCGCGGACGGCTACGTCTACGAGGGCGACTGGGCCGCGGGCCGCATCGCGGGGCAGGGCCGCGCGACCTATCCCGACGGCTCGGTCTACGAGGGCACGTTCGCCGACGACCTGGCGGACGGGACCGGGACCATCACCTATCCCGACGGCTCGACCTATGCAGGGACGTGGAAGGCGGGCGTGATCGACGGGAGCGGCCGCGCCGAGTATCCCGGCGGGCTCGTCTACGAGGGCGAGTTCCTCAACGCGCGCAACCATGGCACCGGCACGATGACCGACGCCGAGGGCTACCGCTACGAGGGCGAATGGGCCGAGGGCCTGCGCCACGGGCAGGGCCGCGCGACCTATCCCGACGGCACCGTCTACGAGGGCGGCTTCCAGCGCGGCGAGCGGGCCGGGCAGGGGCGGATCGAGATGGCCGACGGCTTCGTCTACGAGGGCGGCTGGCGCGCGGGCGAGATCGACGGCGAGGGCACCGCGACCTATCCGAACGGCGACGTCTACGAGGGCACGTTCGTGGCGGGGCGGCGCGAGGGGCCGGGCACGATGCGCTACGCGACGGGGCAGGTGGAGGCGGGGGACTGGACGGCTGGCGCGCTGACCGGAGGCGCCTCGGGCGCGCCGACCCCGACCGCGGGCGCGGGGAGCGCTGCGGGCGTGGCGGTCCCCGGGGAGGCTCCAGAGGAGGGGCCGGACCCGGCGGAGGGAGCCGACGGCGGGGCCATCGTCCCTCCCCCGGCGCGGCCATAGGCCGGACGGCGCTCTCGGCTCCGCTCCGCGGCCAATGGTCGTTCTACGGCCATATCGACCTCGCGCTGCGTCGAGCGGCGGAAACGGTATCCAGGCAGCTCATTCGGTCACCCTGTGGTCCTCCGCGCGAGCGGGGCGGAGCGGACCGGCGGTCCCGAAGGCACCGCGCCATCGCATGGTTCGAGCGAAAGGCGCAGGCGAGCGCCCCGCCCCGCCCGCGCTCAGACCCGCTCGCCCGCCTCCAGCTTGGCTAGGAACGCGTCGCCGTCCGCGATCACCGCCTCCCGGCGGGCCTCGTCCATCCGGTCCCAGGTCCGGTACATCTGCGCCATCCGGGGATTGCCCTCGAACCGCTCGCGGTGGCGGTCGAGGAAGTGCCAGTAGAGCAGGTTGAACGGGCACGCGCCCGGGCCGACCTTGGTCTTCACGGAGTACGCGCAGGACGCGCAGTAATCCGACATCCGGTTGATGTAGTTGCCGCCCGAGACGTAGGGCTTGGAGCCGACCACGCCGCCGTCGGCGAACTGCGACATGCCGATCACGTTCGGGCTCTCGACCCATTCGTAGGCGTCGGCATAGACCACGAGATACCATTCGTGGACCTGGTGCGGGTGGATGCCCGCGAGCAGCGCGAAGTTGCCCGTCACCATCAGCCGCTGGATGTGGTGGGCGTAGGCCTCCCGGATCGTCGCGCTCACGCATTCGTTCGAGGCAGCGCATGTCCGTGTCGCCGGTCCAGTACCATTCCGGCAGGTCGCGCGTGGCGCCGAGCGCGTTGCGCTCCGTGTAGCCCGGGCCCTCGCGGAAGTAGACGCCGCGGATGTACTCGCGCCAGCCGATGATCTGCCGGACGAAGCCCTCGGCCGCGTTGAGGGGGACGTCCCCGGCCTTCCACGCCGTCTCCGCCGCCTCGCAGACCTCGCGCCAGCCCAGCAGACCCGCGTTCATGTAGACCGACAGGATCGCATGGTGCAGGAACGGCTGCCCGGTGACCATCGCGTCCTGGTAGTCGCCGAACCACGGCAGGCTCTCACGCACGAAATGCGCGAGGCTGCGCAGCGCGCCGTCCCGCGTCGTGCAGAACCAGAAGTCGTCGAGCGAGCCGTAGCGGTTGCCGAACCGGTCGCGCACCAGCGCCAGCACCTCGCGCGTCGCGGCATCGGGCTCGTGGCGCAGCGGGCCGTCGCTGGCGAAGCCCTTGGGCGCGGGCTTGCGGTTGTCGTGGTCGAAGTTCCAGCTTGCCGCCCGCGGGCTGGTCGCCGTCCATCAGCAGGCCCGTCTTGCGGCGCATCTCGCGGTAGAACCATTCCATCCGCAATTCCTTCCGCCCCTCCGCCCAGGCCTCGAACTCCGCGTGCGAGCACAGGAACCGGTCGTCGGGGAAAAGGTGGACGGGAAGCGGGGCGTCCTCGAGCGCGGCGATGAGGCGGAACTCACCGGGCTCGGTGGCGATGGCCTCGGTGGCGCCGGTCGCGTCGGCGGCGCGCAGCAGCTCGCCCGGGATGGAGTGGGCGTTGTCGGGATCGTCGAGCCGCGTGTAGCGGACCTGCCAGCCCTCGGCCCGCAGGTGCTCGGCATGCGCCCGCATCGCGGCGAAGAGGAACGCGACCTTCTTGGGGTGGTGGGGGACGTAGTCGGTCTCCGACCGGACCTCGGCCATCACCACGACGTCGCGCCCGCGGTCGCCCATCCGCAAGGCCGACAGGTCGTCGGAGAGCTGGTCGCCCAGGACGAGGATCAGGCGGGGGACGGGTCGCCGCGCGGGCCGGGACGCGCCCGCGAGCCGGCTGACCCGCTCCATCGCCTCGCGCTCGGTCATGGGGCGGTCCTCGCCTCCGTCCGTTTCGTCTGCGCTCACCACTCGATCCGCTCCCCGGCATAGTCGAAGAACCCGCCCGTCTCCGCCGGATCGAGCGACGTCAGCACGCGGACGAGGTTCGCGGCGGCCTCGTCCGGAGCGACCTTCGGGGCGCGGTAGCCCTCGGTGAAAGGCGTCTCGACCGTGCCGGGATGCAGCGCCACGACGACGGAGCCCTTGCGGCGGCGCGCGATCTCGATGGCCGCGCCGTGGACGATCTGGTTCGCTGCGGCCTTGGCGGCGCGGTAGCTGTGCCACCCGCCCATCCGGTTGTCGCCGATGGAGCCCACGCGGGCGGTCAGGACGCCGACGCGGGCATCGTCGGCGAGGAGCGGCGCGAGCTGCCCCAGGACGAGCGCGGGGCCGATGGCGTTCACCGCGAGGATGCGGGCCATGATTTCGGCGTCGATGGCGTCGAGCGACTTCTCGGGCGCGCGGCCCGGCGGCGCGAGGATGCCGGTGGCGACGAAGGCGACGTCGAACGGGCCGTCGAGCCCCGCGAAGGCGGCGGCGACGGACGCCCCGTCGGTCACGTCGAGCCCGTCCGCCGACCGCGACAGGCGCACGACCTCGTGCGAAGAGGCGAGGTGGTCCGCGAGGGCCGCGCCGATGCCCCCCGACGCGCCGATGACGATGGCCCGGCCCATGCCGCCCCTCCCGGTTGCTCCGCCCGCGACCTAGCGCCAGGGTGGGCGCGGGCCAGCCACCAAGGGGAGCCGCGCGATGTCGAAGGCCAGCCCCGTCCTCAGGCGCGCTGCTGGCCCTCGCCGCGATGCCCGCCCCGGCGCTCGAGCTCACGGAGACCGGGCGCTACGACCTGAACCGCCCGGCCAGCCTCGACTACGACCCGACCTTCTGCGGTCTCTGGATCGCCAACGAGGGGCCGGAGGCGATCCTCGTGACGCTCGACGGGCAGGAGCTGCGGCGGGTCCGCAGCGACCTCGGGCGGATCAAGGCCATCGCGATCGAGGGCGACGCGCTGATCGTGGGCGACGGGTACGGGCGGCTGCAGCGGCTCACGAAGGACGGGGCCGCGCTCGGCGAGCCGTTCGCGCTCGCGGGCGGCTACGCGGATACCGAGGGGATCGCGCAGGCGGCGGACGGGACGCTGCTGACGGTGGAGGACGACCCGGCGCGCCTGAGCTGGTTCGCGCCCGACGGGACGCTCCTGCGGCGGGTGGAGACGGGCGCGCTCGACCCGCCGCTGGTCGAGCCGCAGGGCATCGCCATCGACGCGCGGACGGGCCACCTGCTCGTGGTCGACGACCGCGAGGGGACGAACGCGCTCTACGAGCTGTCGCCCGACGGCGCGGTGCTGGCGCGCGCCGACCTGCTCGAGTTCGGCGACGACCCGGAGGGCGTGGCGATCCGGCCCGGCTCGGGCCAGCTCTTCGTGGCCTTCGACGGCGGCGCGGAGATCGTGGCGTTCGACTACGTCCCGACGCTGCCGCCGGACGCCGCGACGCTGCCGCCGGGGGCGGACTGCATGCTGTTCTGAGGGACGCCCGGGCCTCAGGGGAACGTCGCGCGCCAGATGTCTGCCAGCCAGTCCGCGCGCAGGACGTGACCGCCGGGATGCAGGCAGTAGTGCAGCGAGGCGTCCTTCTCGATCCAGCGCCGGCAATCGAGGCCGCCCACCGGGATCGGCGCGGCCGGGACCATGCCCTGCGTCGCGCGGACCATCGAGAGCACCGCCTCCACGTCGCCCTGCCGGGTCGGGCCGATGGGGCGTCCGCCGATCGGGACGACCGCGTCGGACGTGCCGTGGAGGTGCCAGATCGCGGCGCGGGTCGGGCAGGCCTCGGGCGGGCCGCGCCAGAACGTCCCCGCGACCGCGACGAAGGCCGCGAAGTCGCCGCCCGCCTCGCAGGCGAGGTTCCAGACCAGCATCCCGCCCGCCGAGAACCCGGCGACGATCATGCGCTCCGGCGCGACCCCGAACCGGGCGGCCACGTCGCCGCGCACGGCGCGCGCGTAGCCGGCCTCGTCGCGCCGCGCGTCGTCGTCCGATGGCGCGTCCGGCAGCGACCAGTCGTCGGCCCCGGCGTCGAGCGCGACGAGCGCCACCCCGAGCCGGTCGGCCATCGCCGTCAGCCCCCCGCCGCGCATCGTCCCGGCCGCCGAGCCGCGGTAGCCGTGCGCGAAGAGGATCGCGCCGGTGGGCTCTCCGGGCGGCAGGTGGACGCGGTAGGAGCCGTCCAAGACCGCGCAGTCGGTCTGCGGCCCGCAGGCCTGCGCGGGGAGGGCGGGCAGGGCGAGGAGGGCGAGGGCGGCGAGGGCGGCGCGCATGGGGTCGGTCCGATCTGGCGGGGCGCCGGAGCGTAGCGCGCGATTGGGGGTTCACAACCGCCGCCGCGGGCGCGATGGTCGCGCCATGCCCGCGATCCGCGCCCTGCTGGACCTGCTGCTTATCCGCTCCTGAGCGTGCCCCTCGGCGCGACCGCTCGGGAGGGACAGCGCCGGACCAGCAGCCAGACAGGATCGACCCGATGACCACCCCCGCACCCGAGTCCGCCCCCGCCGCCCCCGCGCGCGTCCTCATCTTCGACACCACCCTGCGCGACGGCGAGCAGTCGCCCGGCGCGACCATGACCCACGACGAGAAGCTCGAGATCGCGGGCATGCTCGACGAGATGGGCGTCGACATCATCGAGGCCGGCTTCCCGATCGCCTCCGACGGCGATTTCGCCGCGGTGCGCGCCATTGCCGAGCGCACCGAGCAGGCGGTCGTCTGCGGGCTCGCTCGCGCCAACCCGCGCGACATCGACCGCTGCTGGGAGGCGGTGCGCGACGCGCGCCGCCCGCGGATCCACACCTTCATCGGCACCTCGCCCACGCACCGCGCGATGCACGGGCTGACGCGGGAGGCGATGGCCGAGCGCGTGCACGAGGCCGTCACCCGCGCCCGCGACCTGTGCGCGGACGTGCAGTGGTCGTCGATGGACGCCACGCGCACGGAATGGGACTTCCTGCGCCGGACGGTGGACATCGCCATCCGCGCGGGCGCCACGACCATCAACATCCCCGACACCGTGGGCTACACAGAGCCCGCCGAGAGCGCGGCGCTGATCCGGCGGCTGATCGCGGAGGTCGAGGGCGCGGGCGGCGTGGTCTTCGCCACGCATTGCCACGACGACCTCGGCATGGCGACCGCCAACAGCCTCGCCGCCGTCGCGGGCGGGGCGCGGCAGGTCGAATGCACGATCAACGGGCTGGGCGAGCGGGCGGGCAACACCGCGCTCGAGGAGGTGGTGATGGCCCTGCGGGTGCGCGCCGACATCCTGCCCTACGCCACGGGCGTGGACGCGACCAGGCTGATGGCGGTGTCGCGGCGCGTGGCGTCGGTGTCCGGGTTCCCGGTGCAGTTCAACAAGGCCATCGTCGGCAAGAACGCCTTCGCCCACGAGAGCGGCATTCATCAGGACGGGATGCTCAAGAACGCCGAGACGTTCGAGATCATGCGCCCCGAGGACGTGGGCCTCACCGCGACGATGCTGGTGATGGGCAAGCATTCGGGGCGCGCGGCGCTGCGCGCGAAGATGGCGGAGCTCGGCTACCCGCTCGAGGCCAACCAGCTCGCGGACGTGTTCGTGCGCTTCAAGGCGCTGGCCGACCGCAAGAAGGAGGTGACCGGCGACGACCTCGTCGCGCTGATGCAGGACGAAGAGCGGCAGGCGGAGGACCGCATCAAGCTCGACCGCCTCCGCGTCGTGTGCGGGACCGAGGGGCCGCAGGAGGCGTCGCTCCTGCTCGAGATCGACGGCGAGGTCCGCTCGGCGGAGGCCACCGGCGACGGCCCGGTCGACGCGGCGTTCCGCGCGGTCCGCGAGCTCGTCCCGCACGAGGCGACGCTGCAGCTCTATCAGGTCTCCGCCGTCACGGAGGGCACCGACGCGCAGGCCACCGTCACGGTGCGCATGGAGGAGGCGGGCCGCGTCGTCTCGGGCCAGTCGGCGGACACCGACACGGTGGTCGCCAGCGTGCGCGCCTACGTCAACGCGCTCAACCGGCTGATGGTGCGGCGCGAGCGGGTCGGTGCGGACGGCCGGGACGTGAGCTGGAAGGATCCGGGGTAGAGGCGGCCGGGCCACGGCGTTAACGGTTGTTAGTGATTTGCCTTGCGGGAAGAAGGCTCGTCTGTGAGATAGGACGGGTTGTAACGAGTTTCGGACCCCGGCGATGCGCTTCCCGATTATCGACGGCATCCGTGGCCATCTGCTGGTCGGGATGCTCGTCGCGCACTTCTCCTTCGTCCCCGGCTTGGCCTACTGGGCGGACTTCCACCATGTCCGGTTGATCGGGCTGTGGGACGCGGAGTTCTTCATTCCGGTCTCCGGCTTCCTCGTGGGCTATCTATACGCCGCGAAGGCCTCGCTGCGGGATCGCTTCCTGCGCTTCACGGGCCAGCGGCTGGCGGTCATCTACCGCTGGTATCTTGTCGCGAGCGTGCCGTTCCTGGCCCTCGCGCTGCCGGGGATGCAGCTTGGCGAGACCGCGCGCACGCTGCTCGGCGTCGGCCTCGTGCAGGCGGGCGGGAGCTACTCCTCCATCCTGCCCATCTACATGTACTGCTTCGGCTTCCTCGCGTTGCTCGCCCCGATCGGACGGCGCTTCGGTGCGGGCGCCGTGACGGTCGCGTCCGGGGCGGTCTATCTGGCCAGCCACGCCACCTATGGGGGCGGATTCTTCGGGGCGAGCGGCGACTTCGTGGTCTTCGACGTCGCCGCCTGGCAGTTCCCCTTCGTTCTCGCGTTCTGGATCGGCACGCGGCACGCCGACTGGGGTCGGGCGATCGCCGCGATCCCGGCATCCGCCTATTATGGGCTCGTCGCGGTGCTGGCCGTCGCCTTGGTGGCCACGCGCGGGACGGTGATCGACTGGACGCCGATCCTGCCCGACGAGAACGCGCTCGGATTGTGGACGCGGTTCGACCTGCATCCCTGGTACCTGTTCCGCATCACGATGGCCTGCGCGCTGCTCGCGCTCCTGGCGACCCGGACCGAGCCGCTGACCCGTCCGGTCTCGGCCCTGATGCGGTGGTACCTGTCGCTCCCGTTCCTTCGCGCGATCGGCCGGCAGTCAATTCAGATGTTCACGCTTCACGTCTATCTGGTGGCGCTCCTCGCCGTGGCCGCGCCGAGGCTGGAGCCGGTGCCGCTCGGCGCGTTCGCGCTCGCGCTCCTCGCGGTCTTCATCGCCGCCCCGCATGTCGGGCGGTTCGTGCCCCGCCGGGCGACGCCGTCGAGCGCCTGAGGCCGTCGCGGCCGGCGGCACTTCGCCTTCGCCGGCGCCGCCACCACTGGACCCCCGCCCCCCGGACCCGCTAGACGCACGCGAACCCTCCGGGCCCACGGCCGAGGGGCGGTACGCATCTCGGGGGAAGTGCCATGTCCATCTTCGGGTCGCTGTTCAGCAGCGACATGGCCATCGACCTGGGCACCGCGAACACGCTCGTCTACATCAAGGGCAAGGGGATCGTCCTGAACGAGCCCTCGGTCGTGGCCTACCACATGAAGAACGGGCGCAAGGAGGTGCTCGCCGTCGGCGAGGACGCCAAGCTGATGCTCGGCCGCACCCCCGGCTCGATCGAGGCGATCCGGCCGATGCGCGAGGGCGTCATCGCCGATTTCGACGTGGCCGAGGAGATGATCAAGCACTTCATCCGCAAGGTGCATCGCCGCTCCACCTTCTCCAAGCCCAAGATCATCGTCTGCGTCCCGCACGGCGCCACGCCCGTCGAGAAGCGTGCGATCCGCCAGTCGGTCCTGGGCGCGGGCGCGCGCAAGGCCGGCCTGATCGCCGAGCCGATCGCCGCCGCCATCGGCGCGGGGATGCCGATCACCGACCCGACCGGCTCGATGGTGGTCGACATCGGCGGCGGCACCACCGAGGTCGCGGTGCTCTCGCTCGCCGATATCGTCTACGCCCGCTCGGTGCGCGTGGGCGGCGACCGGATGGACGAGGCGCTGATCTCCTACCTCCGCCGCCACCAGAATCTTCTCGTGGGCGAGGCCACCGCGGAGCGGATCAAGAAGGAGATCGGCACCGCGCGGATGCCCGAGGACGGGCGCGGCAGGGTCATGCGCATTCGCGGCCGCGACCTCCTGAACGGCGTCCCGAAGGAGACCGAGATCAGCCAGGCCCAGGTCGCCGAGGCGTTGGCCGAGCCGGTCCAGCAGATCTGCGAGGCGGTGATGACGGCGCTCGAATCGACGCCGCCCGACCTCGCCGCCGACATCGTGGACCGGGGCGTGATGCTCACCGGCGGCGGCGCGCTCCTGGGCGACCTCGACCTCGCGCTGCGCGAGCAGACGGGCCTGAGCATCTCGGTCGCCGACGAGTGCCTGAACTGCGTCGCGCTCGGAACCGGCAAGGCGCTCGAATACGAGCGCCAGCTCAGCCACGTCATCGACTACGAGAGCTGATGGCGCGCGGGCGCGGCGGCGAGGACCTCTACCACCGTCCCGTCCGGCGGCTGCTGGTGGCTCTCGTCTGCGTGCTGCTCGTGGCGCTGGTCCTGCTCTGGCGGATCGACAATCCGCGCGCCGAGCGGCTGCGCGCCGCCATCGTCGACCGCGTGGTCCCGAACTTCGAATGGGCGCTCGCGCCGGTGACGGGGGCGGGGCGGCTGGTCGAGGACTTCCGCGGCTACGCGCGCGTCTACGAGCAGAACCAGGACCTGCGCCGCGAGCTCCAGCAGATGAAGGCCTGGCGCGAGGCCGCGATCCAGCTCGAGCAGGAGAACGCCCGCCTGCTCGACCTGAACGCGGTGCGGCTCTCGCCCGAGCTGACCTATGTGACCGGCGTCGTGCTCACCGATTCGGGCTCGCCGTTCCGCCGCTCGGTGTTGCTCAACATTGGCGGGGACGACGGGATCATGGATGGCTGGGCGGCGATGGACGGCCTGGGCCTCGTCGGCCGGATCGCGGGGGTGGGAGAGCGGACCGCGCGCGTGCTCCTGCTCACCGACGGCAACAGCCGGATCCCGGTGACGATCCAGCCGTCGGGGCGTCGCGCGATCCTCGCGGGCGACACCACGGCGGCGCCCGCGCTCGACTTCGTGGAGGACGCGGACGACGTGCGCGCGGGCGACCGGCTGGTGACGTCGGGCGACGGCGGCGTCTTCCCGCCCGACCTCGCGGTGGGCGAGGTGGTGCGCGGCGCGGACGGGCGGCTGCGCGCGCGTTTGGCCGCCGACATGTCCCGCCTCGAGTTCCTGCGCGTGCTCCGCACCCGCGAGGCCCCCGCGATCGAGAGCACCGGCGCGCTCCTGCCGCCCGGCCCCGCGCCCGCGCAGGGCCCGCCGCCCCCGCCCGCTGGGCCGCTCGCCGCCGAGGACGGCTGAGCGCATGCGGGGCGTCTGGCTGCACCGCGCGGGGTTCGCGGCGCTCGCCGCCGCGGCGACGTTCCTCGCGCTCCTGCCGTTCGGGGCGGGGCCGGGCGGGGTGCCGGGCCCGGAGCTGATCGTGTGCATGGTCGCGGCCTGGGTACTGCGACGCCCCGATTACGTGCCGGTCTGGCTGCTGCTCGGCGTGCTCCTGCTCGACGACGCGCTCCTGATGCGCCCGCTCGGGCTCTGGACGCTGATCGTGCTGGCGATGTCCGAGCACCTGCGCCGCCGCGCCGACCCGACGCGCGCGACGTCGTTCGGCGCCGAGGTCGCCCTCGTGGCGGGCTGCATCGCGGCGGCCTTCGCGGCGAACCACCTCGCGCTGATCGTGCTCCTCGCGCCGACGCCGCCCTTCGGCGGACAGGTGCTGCACGCGGCGGTCACGATTGCGTCCTACCCGGCCGTGGCGCTAATGTGCCGGGCGATCGGGGTCCGCAGGCTCGCCCCCGGCGAGCTCGACAGCCTCGGAACCCGCGCCTGAGGCCTCCGACATGAAGCGCAACGCGATCGAGCAGGCCCTGTCCGCGCGCACCATATCGCGCCGCGCGATGGTGCTGGGCGGGCTTCAGCTGGGTCTCGGCGCGGTGCTGATGGGGCGGATGCGGCACCTGCAGGTCGATCAGGCCGACGAGTTCCTGCTGCTCGCCGAGGAGAACCGGATCAAGGTCCGCCTCGTCGCCCCCGCGCGCGGCGTCATCTACGACCGCCACGGGAGGACGCTGGCGGGCAACGAGCAGATCTACCGGGTCAGCATGATCCGCGAGGATGCCGACGACGTCGAGCAGGTGATCGCCAACCTGCGCGGGCTGGTGCGGCTCGACGAGGAGGTGCTCGCCCGCGCGATCAAGGAGATGGACCGGCGGCCGCACCAGTCGGTCACGCTGGCCGACCGGCTGAGCTGGGACGAGCTGTCCTCGGTCGCCATCAACGTGCCCGCGCTGCCCGGCGTCACGCCCGAGGTCGGGCTGAGCCGCGTCTATCCGCTCGGGCCGGACTACGCCCACGTCGTGGGCTATGTCGGCCGCGTCTCGGAGGCCGACATCGAGGCCGCCGAGGAACCGGACCCGCTCCTCCAGACGCCGCAGTTCCAGATCGGCAAGATCGGCGCGGAGGCCCGGCTCGAGGGCGTGCTGCGCGGCCGGGCGGGCGCGCGGCGGGTGGAGCAGAACGCGTCCGGCCGCATCATGCGCGAGCTCGGCCGGACCGAGGGCCAGCCCGGCGCGGAGGTCCAGCTCACGATCGACGCGGGGCTGCAGAACTTCACGCAGGCCCGGCTCGGGACGGAGAGCGCGAGCGCGGTGGTGATGGACGTGCGCAACGGCGACGTGCTCGCCGCCGTCTCCTCGCCCTCCTTCGACCCGAACCTCTTCGTCGAGGGGATCTCGCGTCCCCGACTACGCCGGCCTGCGCGACAACGACCACCGTCCGCTGCACAACAAGATCGTGCAGGGGCTCTACCCGCCCGGCTCGACGTTCAAGATGGTCACGCTGCTCGCCGCGCTCGAGGCGGGGGTGATCACGCCCGGCGAGACGATCTACTGCAACGGCGGGCTCCAGCTCGGCAACCGGCGGTTCCATTGCTGGAAGCGCGGCGGGCACGGGCAGGTGGACCTCGCCAAGTCGCTGCGCGAGAGCTGCGACGTCTACTACTACGAGGTCGCGCAGCGCGCCGGGATCGAGCGCATCGCCGCATGGCCCGCAAGCTCGGGCTGGGCATCGCGCACGACGTCGAGATGACGAGCGTGTCCGAAGGCCTCGTCCCCGACCGCGAGTGGAAGCGCGCGCGCCGCGGCGAGGCCTGGATGGTCGGCGACAGCTTCAACGCGGCCATCGGGCAGGGCTTCGTCCTGGCCTCGCCGCTGCAGCTCGCGGTGATGACCGCGCGGCTCGCGAGCGGCCTCGAGGTCGGCCCCCGGCTCGTGCGCTCGGTCGACGGGGTCGCGCGGCCCTCGGGCGTCAAGGGCCCGCTCGACCTGCCGCGCTCCTGGCTCGATGGCGCGCGAAACGGGATGTACGAGGTCGTCAACGCCCGCGGCGGCACCGCCGGTCGCTCGAAGTTCGACCTCGGCGGCGTGAAGTGGGCGGGCAAGACCGGCACCAGCCAGGTCCGCAACATCACCGCCGCCGAGCGCGCGCGCGGCGTGACGCGCAACGAGGACCTGCCCTGGCGGCGCCGCGACCACGCGCTCTTCGTGGGCTACGCCCCCTACGACGATCCCCGCTACGCGATCTCGGTCGTGGTCGAGCATGGCGGCGGCGGCTCGACCGCGGCGGCCCCGCTCGCGCGCGACATCATGCTCTGCGCGCTCCACGGCGGGACGCCGCCGCTCGAGGCCTACCCCGAGGGGCAGCGCGACGCGGTGGCCGAGACGCTCGCGGGCCTGCGCCTGCGGCCGGGCCTCGAGCGCCCCGCGGACGCGACCGAGGCGTGAGCTATCTCGAGTACAACGTCGCGCGGGTGCCGTCGGGCCTGCGCAAGGTGCTCGCGCTCAACTGGGCGCTGATCCTGCTCGTCACCGCGGTCTCGGCGCTTGGGTTCCTCGTCCTCTACTCGGTCGCGGGCGGCTCGTGGCGCTGGGCCGAGCCGCAGATGCAGCGCTTCGTCCTCGGCCTCGTGGTGATGTTCGCGGTGGCGATGGTGCCGATCTGGTTCTGGCGCAACGTCTCGCCCGCCTTCTACGGCGGCACGCTGCTGCTGCTGCTCGCCGTCGAGCTCGTCGGCGCGACCGGGGGCGGGGCGCAGCGCTGGATCGACCTCGGCCCGCTGCGCCTCCAGCCCTCCGAGCTGATGAAGGTCACGCTCGTGATGATGCTCGCCGCCTATTACGACTGGCTCCCGGCCTCGAAGGTCAGCCGGCCGTTCTGGGTGCTGCTGCCGGTCGCGCTGATCCTCGCGCCGACGGCGATGGTGCTCGCGCAGCCCGATCTCGGCACGTCGCTTCTCCTTGTGATGGGCGGCGGCGGCGTGATGTTCCTCGCGGGCGTCCACTGGGCCTACTTCGCGACGGTGATCGGCGCGGGCGCCGGGCTGGTGGCGGCCGTGCTGCAGTCGCGCGGCACGGCCTGGCAGCTCATCAAGGACTACCAGTACCGCCGCATCGACACGTTCCTCGACCCGGACAGCGACCCGCTCGGCGCGGGCTACCACATCACGCAGTCCAAGATCGCACTCGGCTCGGGCGGGTGGACGGGCAAGGGCTACATGCAGGGCACGCAGGCGCGGCTCAACTTCCTGCCCGAGAAGCACACCGACTTCATCTTCACCACGCTGGCCGAGGAGTTCGGCCTGATCGGCGGCGTGTCGCTGCTGTCGCTCTACCTGCTGATCATCGGCTTCTGCGTGGCCTCCGCGCTGCGGATGAAGGACCGCTTCTCGGCGCTCCTGACGCTCGGCGTGGCGGTGACGTTCTTCCTGTTCTTCGCGGTCAACATGTCGATGGTGATGGGCATGGCCCCCGTCGTCGGCGTCCCGCTGCCGCTGGTGAGCTACGGCGGCTCGGCGATGCTGGTGCTGCTGCTGGCGTTCGGGCTGGTGCAGTCCGCCCACGTCCACCGGCCGCGCGCGCAGGGCGAGGGGCGGCTCCTGCGGCGGTGAGGGGGACGTGACGCCGACATCAGGGGGTCGCGAAATCGGCGGCGTCCCATCGGCGGTAGAGGTCGTTCGAGCCGCGGACATCCTGCCATAGCCAGACCATCCGGTCGCAGAACCAGAGCTTCGCGATGGTGGCCGCGTGCCAGGCGGTGACGGCGAGGAGGACGTCCCGTTGCCAGAAGCCGATGGCGGCCGCGACGAGGAACGCCAGCGCAAGTCCGGTGGTCGCCAGGCCCGCCCGCCGGTGGTGGTCGGGAATTGGTATCTCCGCCCGACGCAGGAACGCGCGCTCGCCGAGCACGGCCCGGGTCGCCCACGCCCGCGCATGGCTCGGAGGCGGGAAGAGCCTCGGATTGAGCCATGTCCAGGCCGCGGCGAGGAGGATCGGGACGACGCCCCAGAAGCCGATCCACATCGGTGACCAGAGGGCGAGGAAGAGGACGGTTCCGCCCGCGATGCGGGTCCAGACGCTCGCCGGGTTCGCATGGCGGGCCCAGGCCGCATCGTCCATCGCCATCAGGCGGCCCGCCGCTGCGAAAAGGTCCATCCGCGCCACCAGTCTTCGGAATGAGAAAGGGCCGCCCCGAAGGACGGCCCCGTCTCGCGTCACGTCCCGAAGGTCAGTTCCGGTTGCCGAAGAGCTGCAGCAGGAACATGAACATGTTGATGAAGTCGAGGTAGAGGCGCAGCGCGCCCATGATCGCCGACTTGCCGAGCCACTCCTGGTCGCCGTGGGCGGCGTGCTGGATGTACTCGTTCTTGATCGACTGCGTGTCGTAGGCCGTGAGCCCCGCGAAGATCAGCACGCCGATGGCCGAGATCGCCATGGCGAGCGGGCCGGAGGCGATGAAGATGTTCACGATCGACGCCGCGATCAGGCCGACCACGCCCATGATGAGGAACGTGCCCATGCCGGACAGGTCCTTCTTCGTGGTGTAGCCCCACAGCGACAGCGACGCGAAGGCGATCGAGGTCACGAGGAAGATCTGCGCGACCGAGGTGCCGGTGAACACGATGAAGATCGAGGAGATCGACACGCCCATCGTCGCCGCGAAGGCGTAGAACACGACCTGCGCGGTGGCCGCGGACATGCGGTTGATCATGGCCGAGAAGCCGAACACGAAGATCAGCGGGGCGAACATCACCAGCCAGCGCAGCGGCGAGGCGTAGAGCGCGACGCCGAGGTCGGTCAGGTACGTGTTCGCGCCGATCTGCGCGCCGGTCGGCACGTCCGAGACCGCGAGGCCCGAGATCGCCCAGGCGGCGGCGAACGTGATCAGCATGCCCACGGACATCGTGCCGTAGACCTTGTTCATGTGGGCGCGGAGCCCCTGATCGATCTCGGCGGCGCGTGCGCCGGTGACCGTACCGGTCCGCAGGGCGTCGAACTGTGCCATCTGGCTCCTCCAATGGATAACGACGGGCGACGGTCCGGGACGGACCCCCTCGCGATGACATATCGGGCTCGCGGCCGACCGTTTCAAGCACCGCATGCACGGGAACCGCACGACCCGCGCGCCGCTTGACCCGCCCCGTCCCGCGGTGCGACGCGGACGCCATGGCCGATACCGATCTCGACGCCCTCCGCCTCGTCGCGCGCATGCTCGCCGACGCCGCCCGCGCGGTCACGCTGCGCCACTTCCGCACCCCGCTCGCGGTCGACACCAAGGGGGACGGCTTCGATCCGGTGACCCGCGCCGACCGGGAGGCGGAGGCGGCGATGCGGGCGATCCTGGCGCGCGAGCGACCCGACGACGCGGTGCTGGGCGAGGAGACGGGGGCCAGCCCCGGCACGACCGGCCTGACCTGGGTGCTCGATCCGATCGACGGGACGCGGGCCTACATCTGCGGCGCGCCGACCTGGGGGGTGCTGATCGCGGTCGACCGATGCGGATGGTCCGGTGCTGGGCGTGATCGACCAGCCCTTCACCGGGGAGCGGTTCGAGGGCGCGAAGGGGCGCGCGACCTGGGCGCGCGGAGGCGAGACGCCGCGCGCTTCGCACGAGCGCCACGACGGCGCTGGCCGACGCCACGATCGTCACGACCTTCCCCGAGGTCGGCACCCCCGAGGAGGGCGCGGCCTTCGCGCGGCTGGCGACCCAGTGCCGCCTGACGCGCTACGGGCTGGACTGCTACGGCTACGCGCTGCTTTCGGCCGGGCATGTCGACCTCGTCGTGGAGGCCGGCCTGCAGCCCTACGACGTCTGCGCGCCGATCGCGGTGATCGTGGCGGCGGGCGGCATCGTCACAGACTGGTCCGGCGGCCCCGCGCATGGCGGCGGACGGGTGCTGGCGGCGGCGACGCCCGAGCTGCACGCGGCGGCGATGGAGCGTTTGATGTGATGCCTGAAGGTCATGGTCGTAATCAATTGACCGATATGTCAAACGAGGTTCAATCCTTGATCGGCCCATCCCCGGTCGCCGCCCGGAAGTGCCGTCGGCACAGGCTGACGTAGCGGTCGTTGCCACCGACCTCGACCTGCGCGCCCTCGGTCAGCGCGCGCCCTCCGGCATCGGTGCGGATCACCATCGTCGCCTTGCGTCCGCAATGGCAGATCGTGCGCACCTCGCGCAGGTCGTCGGCCAGCGCGAGGAGCGCGGCGGAGCCGGGGAACAGCTCGCCGCGGAAGTCCACGCGCAGCCCGTAGGCCATCACCGGCAGGCCGAGATCGTCGGCCACGCGCGCGAGCTGCCAGACCTGCCCGCGCGACAGCCACTGCGCCTCGTCCACCATCACGCAGGCGCAGGGGCCCGCGTCGAGCCGGGCGGCGATCATCGCGCCGAGGTCGCTCGCCGCGTTCCAGGTATCCGCTTCCGCCTCGATTCCGATGCGGCTCGCGATGCGTCCGCGGCCCGACCGGCCGTCGAAGTCGGCGGTCAGCAGGTACGTCTCCATCCCGCGCTCGCGGTAGTTGTAGGCGGCCTGCAGCAGGAGCGTGCTCTTGCCCGCGTTCATCGTGGAGTAGTGGAAATAGAGCTTCGCCAAATGTCAGCGCCTGGTGACGAGGACCGAGCCCACGGAGTAGCCCGCGCCAAAGGAGCAGATCAGGCCGCGGGCGTCGGCGGGCAGGTCGTCGGAATGCATCGAGAAGGCGATGATCGAGCCGGCGGACGAGGTGTTGGCGTAGTCCTGCAGGATGTTGGGCTGCTCCTCGGGGGTGGGGACGCGACCGAGGATGCGGCGGCCGATGAAGTCGTTCATCGCCTTATTCGCCTGATGGAGCCACAGGCGGCTCAGATCGTCCGCCTGCCAGCCCTCGGCGGAAAGATGCGCGGTGACGTGGTCGACGACGAGGGGGAGGACCTCCTTGAACACGCGACGGCCGTTCTGGGTGAACTGCATGTCGCGGCGGTCGTCCATCGCGTCGCGGGTGCGGCGCAGGAAACCGTCGTTGTTGCGGATGTTGTTGCTGAACGACGTCGCGCAACGCGTTGAATTGACGGTAAAGCCCTTCTCGCTCAGATCGCTCCGCTCGATGACGATCGCGGTGCAGACGTCGCCGAAGATGAAGTGGCAGTCGCGGTCGCGCCATTCGAGATGGGCGGAGCAGATCTCGGGGCTGACCACCAGCGCGCGCGCGATCGAGCCCGAGCGGATCATGTCGCAGGCGGTCTGGATGCCGAACGTGGCCGAGGAGCACGCGACGTTCATGTCGAAGGCGAACCCGGACGTGCCGAGGAGGCTCTGGATCTCGATGCCGATGGCCGGATAGGCGCGCTCGTGGTTGGACGCGGCGCAGAGGACGGCGTCGATCCGGCCGGCCTCGATCCCGGCGGCGTCGAGGGCTCGGGTGGCGGCGTCCACGGCCATCTCGGCCATCTGGCCGGGCTCGTCGTCGGCGCGCTCGCGCAGGCGGGGGAAGAGGCGGGTGGGGTCGAGGACGCCGTCGCGGTCGAGGACGTGGCGGCGCTCGATGCCGCTCGCCGATCGGATGAACTCGGCGCTGGAATGCGCGAGCGGCTCGCGCGCGCCGGCCGCGATCGCCTCGGCGTGCTTGGCGTTCTCGAGGTCGGCATAGGCGTCGTAGGCGGCGACGAGCGCGTCGTTCGTGATCGTCTGCGAGGGGGTGAAGACCCCGGTGCCGGTGATGGCGGCGCGGTGCATGACCCCTCCTGGCGCGGGTCCGGACGGTTTGGCGGCGGGGGGTGCCGCGGTCAAGGGACGGGGCGCGGCGGGCCGCTCCGAACGGGGCACGGCGCACGGGTGGCGGATGTGGCGGGAGCGTCGCGACATGGGGGGAGTTCGGAGCCCGTGGGCAGGGAAGGCTACCGGATCAACGTGGACGTTCTGCGCCCGTACTGGTTTCTTGAACCGAGACACGAGCCGCCAATGGATTCGGCCCCGCGGTCGTTCAGTGCGGCGCGGCTGGTGGGGCCGATCGAGGGCGAGGACTTCGGAACGAGCGACCGCGCGGCGGTGATAGGAAAGCCGGACCCGTCGGTCGCGGCGTTGCTGACGCGGATTGAGGTGATCGACCGGGTGTGAGGGGAGGCGCGCCAACGTTCGGCGGCAGCGAAGCGGCGGGGGTTGCCTTCGAGGCTTCGACGCCGACCCGAGCGGCCCCTGCGGCGGCTCCGGCCGCCCGACGGGAGGGGGCGGCGGCAAGGAGGGCGTGCCGAAGGGCGTTCGCCTCTTGCGGCCAGCAATAGCCGTAATGGATCTCCACGAGCGGCAGCCCCGCGCGCATGAAGGTCTCGGTCTTCGTGGCGTCGCGTTCGCGGAAGTTGCCCCTCCGATGGCCGCTGCCCTGGTACTCGATGCCGAGGACCGGCCGCGTCGTCGCATCGACGACGAGGAAGTCGACGCGCTTCTGCGCGTAGGTGCCGCGCAGGCCGAAGCGCCGCTTATGGTCCGCCCCGCCAGTCACGGCGAAGATCTCGTCGAGCGAGACCTGCGCGAAGAGCCGCAGCCCGGGCGGAAGTTCCCCCAGCAGAACGTCCAGACGGGCGGCGAGCGCGCGCTCCTCGCCGTTCAGGACCGGGCGGACCTCGATCGTGCAGCCGTCGGGTTGGTCCGGCTCGGCCGTCGCGCGTGCGGGGGCGGGCACGCGGGCCTCCGCCGCCCGCGGGGAGCGGCCGCGCCGGCGGCGGGGGATGCACGCGGCCGCGAGGACGAACAGCGCGGCGAGCGCGAGGATCGGCTGCGCGACGGCGTGTTGGACGAGAGCTTCGAGCATGGCGCCTCCGGACGCTTGTGCGGAGGGGATGCCGGCTCGGTGGGGCGGATCCGGGGCGCGTGCGTGATGGGATTGGGGCCCGGCGCGTTCGGCTACTGCAGCGACCGCACCTCCACCGGCCCCTCCGCCCGCGCCTGCATCGCGAGCGCCGCCGCGTGGCTGCCGGCCAGCGTCGTGAAGTAGGGGATGCGGTCCATCAGCGCGACGTTGCGCAGCGAGCGGCTGTCCTCGACGGCCTGCGCGCCCTCGGTGGTGTTCATCACCAGCGCGACCTCGCCGTCGACCATCATGTCGACGATCGTGCGGCCGCCCTCGTGGGCCTTGCTCACGTGGCGCTGTCGATGCCGTGGCGGGCGAGATGCTCGGCGGTGCCGGTCGTGGCGAGGATCGAGAAGCCCATGCCCGTCAGGAGCGCGGCGGTCTCGGCCAGCTGCGCGGTCTTGTCGGCGTCCTTGATCGACAGGAATGCGGCGCCGCCTTCGGGGAGGAGCACGCCCGCGCCCATCTGCGCCTTGAGGAAGGCGCGCGCGAAGGAGCGGTCCCAGCCCATGACCTCGCCGGTGGAGCGCATCTCGGGGCCGAGCAGCGTGTCGACGCCGGGGAAGCGCGCGAAGGGCAGGACGGCCTCCTTGACGCTGAACCACGGGATGTCGGGATGGGCGAGCTGCATCGGGTCGCCGATGGGCACGTGGTCGATGGTGGCGTCGGCGGGGTAGGGGTCGCGCAGCGGGAAGGCCGAGAGCGGCTCGCCGGCCATCAGGCGCGCGGCGATCGACGCGATGGCCGAATCGACGGCCTTGGCGACGAAGGGGACGGTGCGCGAGGCGCGGGGATTGACCTCGATGAGGTAGATCTCGTCGCCCGTGTCGGTCGCCTTGACCGCGAACTGCACGTTCATCAGCCCGACCACGTGGAGCGCGAGGGCGAGCGCGCGGGTCTGCTCGCGGATCGCGTTGACCGTGTCGGTCGAGAGCGTGTGCGGCGGCAGGCAGCAGGCGCTGTCGCCCGAATGGACGCCCGCCTCCTCGATATGCTGCATGATGCCCGCGACGTGCACGTCGGTCCCGTCGCTGAGCGCGTCGACGTCGACCTCGATCGCGCCCGACAGGTAGCCGTCGAGCAGGACGGGCGAGCCGGGCGAGACGTCGACCGCGTCACGCATGTAGCGCTCGAGCTGGCCCGCGTCGCGCACGATCTCCATCGCGCGCCCGCCCAGCACGTAGGAGGGGCGGATCACGAGGGGGTAGCCGAGGGTCTCCGCGGCGAGCCGCGCCTCCGCCTCGGAGCGGGCGATGGCGTTGGCGGGCTGGCGCAGCCCGAGGCGGCGGACGAGCGCGGCGAAGCGCTCGCGGTCCTCGGCCAGGTCGATGGCGTCGGGCGTGGTGCCGAGGATCGGGATGCCCGCCTCGTGGAGCGCGCCCGCGATCTTGAGCGGGGTCTGCCCGCCGAGCTGCACGATGACGCCGTGGAGCGTGCCCGCGTCGCGCTCGACGCGCAGGATCTCCATGACGTGCTCGAAGGTGACGGGCTCGAAGTAGAGCCGGTCGGAGGTGTCGTAATCCGTGCTGACGGTCTCGGGGTTGCAGTTGACCATGATGGTCTCGTAGCCCGCGTCGCTCAGAGCGAAGCAGGCGTGGCAGCAGCAATAGTCGAACTCGATGCCCTGCCCGATGCGGTTCGGCCCGCCGCCGAGGATCACGACCTTGCGCGCCTCGGTGGGCCGCGCCTCGCACTCGGCCTCGCCCATGACGGGGGCCTCGTAGGTCGAGTACATGTAGGGCGTCTGCGCCTCGAACTCGGCGGCGCAGGTATCGATGCGCTTGAACTGCGCGACCACGCCCGCGGCCATCCGCGTGCGGCGGATGTCGGCCTCGGTCCGGCCCGTCAGCGTGGCCAGCCGTGCGTCGGCGAAGCCCATCGACTTGAGCCGGCGGAGGTCTTCCGGATCCGCGGGCAGCCCATCCGCGCGAATGCGGCCCTCGGCGTCGACGATCTCGCGCAGGCGGGCGAGGAACCACGGGTCCCAGGCGGTGACGGCGCGGATCGCGTCGTCGTCCATGCCGTGGCGCATGGCCTGCGCGATCACGCGGATGCGGTCGGGCGTCTGCCGACCGAGCGCCGCGCGCATCCCCGCCGGGTCGGTGGGCAGGTCGATCTCGTCGAGGCCCGAGAGCCCGGTCTCGAGCCCCGCCAGCGCCTTCTGGAGCGCCTCGTGGAAGCCGCGCCCGATCGCCATGACCTCGCCCACCGACTTCATCGCGGTCGTCAGGAGCGGCTCGGCGCCGGGGAACTTCTCGAAGGCGAAGCGGGGGATCTTGACGACCACGTAGTCGATCGTCGGCTCGAAGCTCGCAGGGGTGACGCGGGTGATGTCGTTGTCGAGCTCGTCGAGCGTGTAGCCGACGGCGAGCTTGGCGGCGATCTTGGCGATCGGGAAGCCGGTGGCCTTGGAGGCCAGCGCGGAGGAGCGCGACACGCGGGGGTTCATCTCGATCACCACCATGCGGCCGTCGGCGGGGTTCACGGCCCACTGGACGTTCGAGCCGCCCGTCTCGACGCCGATCTCGCGCAGCACGTCGATGCTGCGGGTCCGCATGAGCTGGTATTCCTTGTCGGTCAGCGTGAGCGCGGGGGCGACGGTGATCGAGTCGCCCGTGTGGACGCCCATCGGGTCGACGTTCTCGATCGCGCAGACGATGATGGCGTTGTCCGCGCGGTCGCGGACCACCTCCATCTCGAACTCCTTCCAGCCGAGCAGGCTCTCGTCGACGAGGATCTGCGCCATCGGGCTCGCCTCGAGCCCCGAGCGGCAGATCCGCTCGTAGTCGGCGCGGTTGTAGGCCACGCCGCCGCCGGTGCCGCCGAGCGTGAAGGCGGGGCGGATGATGGCCGGGCAGCCCGACGTGCTCGAGCGCGTCCATCGCGTCGGCGAGCCCCGCGCGGATGTCGAAGCGGCCCGTGGGCAGCTTCGGCGCGGCGACGATGACGGCCTTCGGATTCTCGATCCCGAGCCGGTCCATCGCCTCGCGGAAGAGGCGGCGGTCTTCCGCCATCTCGATCGCGGCGCGCTTGGCCCCGATCAGCTCGACGCCGTATTCCGCGAGCACGCCCATGTCGTCGAGCGCGAGCGCGGTGTTGAGCCCCGTCTGCCCGCCCATCGTCGGCAGGAGCGCGTCGGGGCGCTCGAGCGCGATGATCGAGGCCACCACGTCGGGCGTGATCGGTTCGATGTAGGTCGCGTCCGCCAGCCCCGGATCGGTCATGATCGTGGCGGGGTTCGAGTTGACGAGGATGACGCGGTAGCCCTCCTCGCGCAGCGCCTTGCACGCCTGCGCGCCCGAATAGTCGAACTCGCAGGCCTGCCCGATGACGATCGGGCCCGCGCCGATGATCAGGATCGACCGGATGTCCGTCCGCTTCGGCATGGTGGCCCCCCTGTCGCGCAAACTCGGCGGGGGATAGGGCGCGGGGGGCATGGGAGCAAGGCCCGGCCCGGGCGGGTGCGCGACGCGCTCGCTGCCCGTTCCTTGGGCGCTCGCGGGGCCACCGCGCCGCTTGACGCGACGTTTACGGAACTGAAAGCGGTTTGCGGTTTGATCGTCCTCGATAGGCGGCCGACACGGTGCGCATCACCAGTGGCGGCGGGGGCCGACGGCCCCGATCGGAGCGTGCGGCATGGATGCGTGGACGGACGGGATGGGCGGCGAACCCGTTTGGATGGCGGAGCGGCGCGCGCTGCTCGCGCAGCACGCCCGCCGTGCGGCGCGGGCCCGGCCGGGGCTCGGCCGCATCCCGCTCAGCCTCGCGCGCGCGCATGTCCGCGAGAGCGAGGCGCGGCCCGAGATCATGCGCGCCTGGGCCAGCGCGCCCGCGGGCGGACGCATCCCCGACGACGCCTGGGACCTCATCACCGCGCACAACGCCTATCTCTGGGTCCGCTCGGGCTGCAGCCAGGACGCGCTCGACGCCGTGGGCGACGCGGTGCGCCGCCTCGCCCTGCGCGAGTTCGACGGCGCGGAGAGCGAGGCGCTGGTGGCGCATCTCGCGGCCGACCCGCGGGTGCTCGACGACCGGGGGTAGCGGACGGGGCGCAGGATAGCCGTATCGCCGGACGCGGTTCTCGGGTCGGTTCCGTTGGGGAATGCGGCCGCGGTCGAAGTCGGGTGGCCGTCATCGGCGACCCTTCGCGGACTGGGGCGGGATGCCCGAGCCCGTCGAAATGCCCGGGCGGTCCGGCGATGCCATACGCATGGGGCGCGGGGAAGTGCTCGTCGCCCGGACGGGGGCACCGGACGGCCCCGGCAGCGCCAGTCGGAGGCGGGCGCTCGGGGGCCGCCGCTTCACCCGGCCCACCCGTCCTCCGACGCAGAGCTGGACGGGACGCCGCATCCGCATCCGCCCCCGACCCGTGGCGCGCGTCCCAGCCTTCCGCGTACAGGTAGTCGCGCGTCGCGGGCACGCCGTCGCGCTGCTTGCAGAGCTGGAGCTGGTAGACGACGTGGCCATAGGCGTCGAAGCTGACCTCGGCGCCCGCGAGGTAGTAGCGCCACATCCGCACGAAGCGCTCGTCGTACATCGCGCGCACGCGGCTCGACGTTGGCCTCGAACCGCTCCTGCCAGCGGCGCAGCGTCTCGGCGTAGTGGCCGCGCCAGACCTCGATGTCGGCCTGCCACAGCCCGGTGGCCTCGATCGCGGGCATCAGCTCGGACAGCGAGGGGTTGTAGCCGCCGGGGAAGATGTACTTGGCGAGCCAGCCCGACGTGTTCGTGGGCGGGCCGACGCGGCCGATCGTGTGGACGAGCGCGACGCCGTCCTCGGTCAGGAGGTCCGCGACCCGCGCGAAGTAGGTGCCGTATTGCGGCTGGCCCACGTGCTCGAGCATGCCCACCGACACGATCCGGTCGAACGGGCCGCGCAGCTCGCGGTAATCCTGCAGGCGGATGTCCACGCGGTCCTCGAGCCCCGCCTCGGCCACGCGGGCGCGGGCGGCGGCGTGCTGGTTCTCCGACAGCGTGACGCCCACCACGCGCGCCCCGTGGTCGCGCGCGAGCGTGATCGCCATGCCGCCCCAGCCGCAGCCGATGTCGAGGACGCGCATCCCCGGCTCGATCATGAGCTTGCGCGCGATGTGGTCCTTCTTGGCCTGCTGCGCCGCCTCGAGCGTCATGCCGGGTCGCGCGAAGTAGGCGCAGGAATACTGCCGGTCCGCGTCGAGGAAGAGCGCGTAGAAGTCGTCGCCGAGGTCGTAGTGGTGCGCGACGTTGGCGCGCGAGCGGCGCGCGTCGTTGGCCTGCATCCAGCGCCGCGCGAGGAAGCGCGCGCGGTAGCCCGCGGCGATGGCCGGCGGCATGATCCGACGCCCGCCGTTGAGCGCGAAGAGCGTGAACATCGCGCGCAGGTCGCCGCGCTCGATCGTGAACGTGCCGTCCATGTAGGCCTCGCCCATCGCGAGCTCGGGGTCGCGCACGAGGTCGCGCAGCCGCGACGCGTCGGTGAGCCTGAGCGCGACGTCCGGCCCCGTGGCCGGATCGCCCCAGACATGGACCGAGCCGTCGGGCATCATCGCGGTCAGCCGCCCGCGTCGCGCCAGCCGGGCGAGCATCGTGAGCACGATCGTCTTCCACATGTCGATGCGACCCCCCGGACCCCGGCGCCGTTCCTGCGCGAGCGGGCTTGTCCGAGCAAGGGCGCGCGGGCCGCGGGGCCTTCGGTTGACACGCCCCGCGCCCCCGTGTCGATAGGCCCGCGACGCCGACCCGACGACGCCCCGACCCGCCCGAGCCCGCCCGGAGAGCCCCGATGCACGCCTACCGCACCCACGACTGCGCCGCCCTGACGAGCGCGGAGGTGGGCGAGACCGTCCGGCTCGCGGGCTGGGTCCACCGCATCCGCGACCACGGCGGCGTGCTGTTCGTGGACCTGCGCGACCATTACGGGATCACGCAGCTCATCTGCGATCCCGACAGCGAGGCCTTCGCGGCGGTCGAGCGGGTGCGCTCGGAATGGTGCATCCGCGTCGACGGCGAGGTGAAGGCGCGGGACGCGGGGCTCGTGAACGCCAAGATCCCCACGGGCGAGATCGAGGTCTTCGTGCGCGCGGTCGAGGTGCTGGGAGAGGCCGACGAGCTGCCGCTGCAGGTGTTCGGCGATCAGGAGTACCCCGAGGAGACGCGGCTGCGCTACCGCTTCCTCGACCTGCGGCGCGAGGCGATGCAGCGCAACGTCGTGCTGCGCTCGAACGTGGTGCGCGACATCCGCGAGCGGATGTGGGGCCTGGGGTTCCACGAGTTCCAGACGCCGATCATCACCGCCTCCTCCCCCGAGGGCGCGCGCGACTTCATCGTGCCCTCGCGGCTGCATCCCGGGAAGGTCTACGCGCTTCCGCAGGCGCCGCAGCAGTTCAAGCAGCTGCTGATGGTGTCGGGCTTCGACAAGTACTTCCAGATCGCACCGTGCTTCCGCGACGAGGACCCCCGCGCCGACCGCTCGCCCACCGACTTCTACCAGCTCGACATGGAGATGTCGTTCGTCGAGCAGGAGGACGTGTTCGCCACGATCCAGCCGGTGATCGCGGGCGTGTTCGAGGCGTTCGGCGGCGGGCGCCGGGTGGACGCCGACTGGCCGCGGATCTCGTATGCCGACGCCGCGCTGAAATACGGCACCGACAAGCCCGACCTGCGCAACCCGATCGAGATGCAGGACGTGTCCGACCACTTCCGGGGCAGCGGCTTCGCGATTTTCGCGTCGCTGTTGGAGAAGGCCGGGACCGAGGTGCGCGCGATCCCCGCGCCGGGCGGCGGGAGCCGGAAGTTCTGCGACCGGATGAACGCGTTCGCGCAGGGGCAGGGGCTGCCTGGGATGGGGTATATCCTGTGGCGCGCAAAGCCCGACGCGAAGGTGGACGACGCGTTCCTGCGGCTGGTGGACGGCGTGCAGGCAACGGTGGTGGAGGCGACGGGCGCCAAGCCGGCCAAGACCGGACAGCCGGTCGCCGACCTCGACGCGGCGTTCGTGTCGCGCCTGGTCGGCGCGATGGTCGCGCATGGGCGGCCCGAAGACGCGGCGACGTTCCGGGAGACCTACCTCGAAGCCGCCGGCCCGCTGGCCAAGAACATCGGCCCCGAGCGGACCGAGGCGATCCGCCAGCAGCTGAACCTCGGCGTGGGCGACGCGGCGTTCTTCCTCGGCGGGCGGGCGGCCGACTTCGAGCCGGTCGCGGGGCGGGCGCGGACGGTGATCGGCGACGAGCTGGGGCTGACGGAGAAGGACCGCTTCGCCTTCGCCTGGATCGTCGACTTCCCGATGTACGAGCGCGACGACGAGGGGCGCGTCGACTTCAGCCACAACCCGTTCTCGATGCCGCAGGGCGGGATGGCGGCGCTCGACGGCGATCCGCTGGGCGTGCTGGGCTACCAGTACGACCTCGCCTGCAACGGCTACGAGCTGGTCTCGGGCGCGATCCGCAACCACCGCCCCGAGATCATGTTCCGCGCCTTCGAGCTCGCGGGCTACGGCCGGGACGAGGTCGAGCGGCGGTTCGGCGGCATGGTGCGCGCGTTCCGCTACGGCGCCCCGCCGCATGGCGGCTGCGCGGCGGGCATCGACCGGATCGTGATGCTGCTTGGCCGACGAGGCCAACATCCGCGAGGTGATCGCCTTCCCGATGAACCAGCGCGCCGAGGACCTGATGATGGGCGCCCCGTCCGAGCCGATGCCGGGGCAGCTCGCGGAGCTCGGGCTGCGGCGGCTGCCGAAGGACTGAACCCGGGGCGCGGGCGGCGCGCGTTCACTCGCAACCGAGGGAGACGCGCATGTTCCGGCTGTTCAAGTACTTCGCCATCTTCAAGGCCGTCCGGCGCCTCCTGCGCCGACGCTGAAACGGCCCCCCGGAACGCGAGAAGGCCGCGCGGCATCCCCGGCGCGGCCCTTCGGCTCGTCTCGATGGCGGATGCCCGTGCGGGCGGCGGCGCTACTTGATCTTGCCTTCCTTGTACTCGACGTGCTTGCGCACGACCGGGTCGAACTTCCGGATCACCATCTTGTCGGTCATCGTGCGGGCGTTCTTCTTGGTGACGTAGAAGTGGCCGGTCCCGGCCGACGAGTTGAGCCGGATCTTGATCGTGGTGGGCTTGGCCATGGGACGTCTCCTGCGCGTGTCGGGACGGCGGAGGGGCCGCGCGGTCCGGGAAGCGGCGTTCTAGCCGGTGCGGGGAGGGTGTCAAGGCGGGGCGCGGGCGGGGGCCGATGGGCTCCCTCGCTTCATCGCGCTCCGTATCGAAGCTCCATCGTGACATGCCGTGGAGGCCAGGTGCGCTCGGTCTCCTCGGTCGCGCCGTACTCCGCGCGATGCCGTCCGCGCGATGCGCGCCGGGCCGACCGGGATGGCCGCACCGGCTTCCCCGAGGCGCGGGTCCCGCCCCGCCGGGCGTCGGGCGAGCCGGGATGCCCCGGTGGCCGCCGTCTCACCGCCGCCGACGAAGGGCGAGGCTCGGCGCCGTGGCGCTTCGCAGGATCGCCACTAAGGTCGTACGGTTGCCGCCCGCACGATGGCTGCCGTTCGGCTCCGGCTCTCCGGCTCTCCGGTGCCCGGCACGCCGCGGCCTGCGCCGACGCGTCCGCCCCCTCCGGCCCGCCCGCGCGGGCGACCGACCCGATCGACGTCGCCCATCGTCGGAGGGAGAGGCGTGCGGGGGGCCTGTAAGCCGGATCCTGTCCCGGGGGTCTCCCCCCTTGGACGGCCATTCCTCTGGGCCACGGATCGCTCCGCGCCTCGAGCCGCCAACCCGGACCGCTGGGGCGAGGGCCCTGCCGTCCCTCGCGGGCGCGGCGCACGATCCCTATTCGGCGTTGCTCCCGGTGGGGCTTGCCATGCGGGGGACGTCGCCGCCCCCCCGGTGGGCTCTTGCCCCACCGTTTCACCCTTACCTCCGCGGACGGAGGCGGTCTGTTCTCTGTGGCGCTTTCCGTCGGCTCTCGCCGCCCGGGCGTTACCCGGCACCGCTTCCTCGTGGAGTCCGGACTTTCCTCGAGCGCACGCGCCCGCGACCGTCCGGCCCCCCGCACGGGGCCCGCGCTACGCCCCCGCCGCCCGGGCGTCAATCACCGCGAGCCCCGCCGCGAGCCCCGCATCGACCGCGTCCACGGGCCCGCGCGCGCCGGGCCGGTGGCGCAGGCGGAACGCGGCCAGGAGCGTCGCCTCGTCCACCGGCGCGGTGTAGCCGGCCGCGCGGGCATGCTCGGCGAAGCGCGCGGGATCGGCCGGGACGGGGACAGCGCGCGCGGCGAGGCCCCGCCGCGCGAGGCGGGCCCAGTCGAAGCGCGGGCCGGGGTCGATCTTGCGGCCGGGCGCGCAGTCGGAATGGCCGATGACGCCCTCGGGCGGGATGGCGTGGCGGGCCATGAGGTCGGCCAGCAGCGCCTCGAGCGCGTCCATCTGGCGATGCGCGAAGGGCGAGGCGCCGTCGTTGCAGAGCTCGATCCCGAGCGAGCGCGAGTTCACGTCGCCCCGGCCCCGCCACGCGCCCGAGCCTGCATGCCACGCGCGCTCCGCGTCGGGAACGAGCCGGGTAACGGCGCCGTCCCGCGCGATCACGTAGTGGCACGAGACCTCGCGCGCGGGGTCGCGGAGCCAGCGGATCGCGCGGTCGGCGCAGCCGGCCATCGCGGTGTAGTGCAGCACGATCAGCTCGGGGAGCGCGCCCCCGCGCCGCGGGCCGCGGTTCGGGCTCGGCCGCTCGGCTATCTCCACCCGGTCACTGGCCGACCGCCGAGCGCACCGTCGCCGGGTCCCAGCCGCAGGCGTTGCCGTCGCCGTCGGGGTCGAGGCCGAGCCGGTCGCGCTCGGGCCCGCCCGCCTCGAGGAACGCCTCCTGCGCGAGCTCGGCGCTCGAGTAGCCCGTGCACTTGTCCGCGCCGCGCCCGGCCTGGATGCCGCGGCCATAGGCGCCGGTTGAACCGACGGGTCGTGCGGGGCCGAGCGCGTAGGCGAAGATGTTGGGGCCGACGTCGTCGGGCCGCTCGAGCGTCACGGGCGCGACCTCCTGGCGCTGCTCGCGGGCCTGGCGGAGGCGCTCGGCATCGGCCTCGATCCCGCGCTCGGCGGAGACGGCCTCGAAGTCCTGCTCGGTGCTGATCGAGGGGTTGTCTCGGTCGAGGTCGACGTCGAGCGTGGCGATGTCGACAGGGACGACCGCGCCCGGCGCGGCGAGCGGATCGAAGGGCACGCCGGTCCCGCCCAGGGCGGCGCGCGTGTCGGCGGCGATCCGCGCGGCGTCGTCGCGCGGCAGCGTGAGCGCGGCCTCGCGGCGCGCGGCGGCGTCGCCGAAGGGGTCGAGCGCGGGCTGCTCGGCCACCGGCGGCGGGGCGCAGGCGGCGAGGAGGGCGCAGAGGGTCGTGGCGGGAACGATACGGAACATGGGAACCTCGGTCGGACGGTCGGGCGGGGCTACCACCATTGCTGCGCGCGCGCCACGAAGCCCGCGCGCTCCTCGAGGCAACGCGCGAGCGCCAGGAGCGGTCCCTCCTCCCACGGCCGCCCGATGAGTTGCAGCCCGAGCGGCAGGCCCCGCGCGTCGAGCCCGGCGGGCACCGAAACGCCCGGCAGCCCCGCGAGGTTCACGGTCACGGTGAACACGTCGTTGAGGTACATCTCGATCGGGTCGGCGTCGGCGAGCGCGCCCAGCTCGAACGCCGCGGACGGGGTGGCGGGCGTCAGGATCGCGTCGACGCCGGACGCGAAGGCCTCGTCGAAGTCGCGCTTGATGAGCGCGCGGACGCGGCGCGCGCGGTTGTAGTAGGCGTCGTAGAACCCCGCCGAGAGGACGTAGGTGCCGACCATCACGCGGCGCTGCACCTCCGCCCCGAAGCCTTCCGCGCGGGTGCGCTCGTAGAGTTCGGTGATGCCGTCGCCCGGCCCGAGCGCGGCGCGGCGGCCGAAGCGGACCCCGTCGTAGCGCGCGAGGTTCGAGGACGCCTCGGCGGGCGCGATGACGTAGTAGGCCGGGAGCGCGTACTTCGTGTGCGGCAGCGAGATGTCGCGGACCTCCGCGCCCGCGTCGCGCAGCATCTCGGCGCCCCGCGACCAGAGCGCCTCGATCGCGTCGGGCATGCCCTCCATGCGGTACTCGCGCGGCAGGCCGATCACCCGACCCGCGACGTCGTGGGCGAGCAGCGCCTCGAAGTCCGGCACCGGCAGGTCGGCCGACGTGCCGTCGAGCGGGTCGTGGCCGCACATCGCGCGCAGCACGATCCCCGCGTCGCGCACGTCGCGCGCGATCGGCCCGGCCTGGTCGAGCGAGGAGGCGAAGGCCACGATCCCCCAGCGCGAGCAGCGCCCGTAGGTCGGCTTGATCCCCACCGTGCCGGTGAACGCCGCCGGCTGACGGATCGAGCCGCCGGTATCGGTCCCGAGCGCCGCGGGGCACAGGCGCGCGGCGACGGCGGCGGCCGACCCGCCCGAGGAGCCGCCGGGGGTGAGCGGGGCGTCCGATCCCTCGGCGCGCCACGGGCTGACGGCGGGGCCGTAGGTGCTGGTCTCGTTCGACGAGCCCATCGCGAACTCGTCCATGTTGAGCTTGCCCAGCATGACCGCGCCCGCGTCCCAGAGCCGGGCGGTGATGGTCGACTCGTATTCCGGCCGGAAGCCCTCGAGGATTCGCGAGCCGGCCTGGCTCGCGACGCCGCGCGTGCAGAACAGGTCCTTCACGCCCAGGGGCACGCCGCACAGGTCCGGCGCGTCGCCCGCGGCCAGCCGCGCATCCGCCGCCTCGGCCTGGCGCAGCGCGATCTCGGGGGTGCGGTGGACGAAGGCGTTGAGCGCGCCCGCCGCGTCGATCGCCGCCAGATGCGCCTGCGCGAGCGCCACGGCCGTCGTCTCGCCCGCGCGCAGCGCGTCGCGCGCGCCCGCGACGCCGAGTTCGGTCGGCGCGGTCATTCGACCACCTTGGGGACCGCGAAGAACCCCTCGCGCGCGTCCGGCGCGTTGGCGAGCACGGCCTGCGCCTGTCCGCCGTCGGTGACGGCGTCGGTGCGCATCGGCAGCGCCATCGGCACCACCGAGACCATCGGCTCGACCCCCTCGACGTCGACCTCGCGCAGCTGCTCGACGAAGCCCAGGATCGCGTCGAACTCGGCCGCGAGCGCGTCGAGCCGGTCCTCGGGCACGGCGATCCGCGCGAGGCCCGCGACGCGGCGGGCGGTGTCTCGGTCGATGGCCATGCGGTCTCCGGCGCTCGTTCCGGGCGCGGTCTAGCGGCCGGGACGGGGGGGTTCAACGGGCGGCGGGCTTGCATCGAGGGCGCCGCGCGGGCACATCCGGGGCACCGGCGCGCGGGCGTTGTGTAATGGTAAGACCTCAGCCTTCCAAGCTGATGATGCGGGTTCGATTCCCGCCGCCCGCTCCGGTCTCCAGCCGCCCACCCGGATCGGCCATCGGCCGCAGACGCGCCCTCCGCGGGCGTCCGCGCGGCGCGTGGGGGGGCCGCCGCTTCGCCGCTTCCTTGCGCCACGCCGCGCCCCGGACTACCTCCACCACCGCACGACACCAGGAGGGCCCCGATGGTCGAGATCGCCGAGGCCCGCGACCGCGAGGGCTCCAGGAGGATCGGCAGCCTGCGCGCGCTGCTGCCGTTCTTCCGGCCGCATCTCGGCATGGTCGCCGCCGCCGCGGTGGCGCTGGTGGCGACGGCCTGCGTCTCGCTCGTGCTGCCACTCGCGGTGCGCAGAGTGGTCGACGGGTTCCAGACCGGCGCGAGCGAGCTCCTGGACAGCTACTTCGTCGCGGCCTTCGCGATCGCGGGCGCGCTCGCGCTGGGCACCGGGCTTCGCTACTACCTCGTGACGCGGGTGGGCGAGCGCGTGGTGGCCGACATCCGCAAGGCCACGTTCGGGCGCATGATCGGCATGTCGCCCGCCTTCTACGACGGCATCCTGACGGGCGAGGTGCTCTCGCGCATCACCACCGACACGACGCTCCTGCTGTCGGTGATCGGCTCGTCGGTCTCGGTCGCGCTGCGCAATTCGCTCCTGCTCGTGGGCGGGCTCGGGCTGATGGTCTGGACCGCGCCGAAGCTCTCGGGGCTGGTGATCCTGCTCGTCCCGGCGGTGGTCGTGCCGATCCTCGTGCTCGGCCGGAGGCTCCGCACGCTCAGCCGCGAGAACCAGGACTGGATCGCGGAGTCCTCCGGGCGGGCGTCCGAATGGCTGCTCTCGGCGCAGACGGTGCAGGCCTACACGTTCGAGGACGCCGCGCGGGGCCGGTTCGACGACGTCACCGAGAAGTCCTTCGTCTCGGCGCGCACGCGCATCCGGGTGCGCGCGGTGATGACGGTGATCGTGATCCTCGTGACCTTCTCGGGCGTGGTCGGCGTGCTCTGGATCGGGGCGCGCGACGTGCGCGCGGACGTCATGACGATCGGCGAGCTGATCCAGTTCCTGATCTACGCGATCATCGTGGCGGGCTCGGTCGCCGCGCTCTCGGAGATCTGGGGCGAGCTGCAGCGAGCGGCGGGCGCGACCGAGCGGCTCGTGGAGCTGCTCGAGGCGCGCGACACGGTCTCGGACCCGGCCGCGCCTGCGCCGGTGCCGGGCGGCGAGGCGGTGGCGTTCGAGGACGTGACGTTCCGCTACCCGACGCGGCCCGGCGTGGCCGCGCTCGACGGCGTGACGCTGCGCGTGGAGCCCGGCGAGACGGTCGCGCTGGTGGGGCCGTCGGGGGCGGGCAAGTCGACGGCGATCGCGCTGCTGCAACGGTTCTACGATCCCGATGGGGGCCGCATCACGCTGGGCGGGACCGACCTTCGCGACATGGACCGCGCGGCGTTCCGCGTCGCGCATCGCGCTGGTGCCGCAGGACCCGGTGATCTTCGCCGCATCGGCGCGCGACAACATCCGCTTCGGCGCGCCCGGCGCGACGGACGCGCAGGTCGAGGAGGCCGCGCGGGCGGCGGCGGCGCACGACTTCCTCGCGGCGCTCCCCGACGGCTACGACACCTATGTGGGCGAGCGCGGCGTGATGCTGTCGGGCGGGCAGAAGCAGCGCGTGGCGATCGCGCGCGCGATCCTGCGCGACGCGCCGGTGCTGCTGCTGGACGAGGCGACCTCGGCGCTCGACGCCGAATCCGAGCGCGCGGTGCAGGACGCGGTCGCCCGCCTCGCCCACGGGCGCACCACGATCATCGTCGCCCACCGGCTCGCCACCGTGAAGCAGGCCGACCGGATCGTGGTGATGGAGCACGGACGGATCGCCGCGCAGGGCACGCACGACCAGCTTGTCGCGCAGGGCGGGCTCTACGCGCGGCTGGCGCGGCTGCAGTTCACCGACGGGATCGCGGCGGAGTGACGTGACCGTCCGCGGCCTGAGCCACCTCACCTTCGTCGCGGCCGACCTGGACCGGACGGAGGCGGTGCTCGCGGGCGTGCTCGGCGCGCGGCGGATCTACGACAGCGGCGACGACACGTTCTCCATCGCGCGCAAGCGGTTCTACGACCTGGGCGGGCTCTGGATCGCGGTGATGGAGGGCGAGCGGCCGGCGGGGCGGAGCGACGACCACGTCGCCCGGCGCGTCGACGACGGCGACCTCGACGGCTACCGCGCGCGGATCGAGGCGCTGAGTGGGGCGTGCGCGAGGGGCGGAGCCGGGTCGAGGGGGAGGGGCGGTCGATCCATCTCCACGACCGCGACGACCACCCGTTCGAGCTTCGTTCCGTCACGCTCGAAGCGCGGCTGGCGCGCTACGCGGAAGGGCGGATGCCGGGCCGATCGCGCGGCGGGAACGCCCACGCCGCGCGCGATCCCGCCACGCCCCGGCGAAGGACCGACCGTGCCCGGCGCGCGCCTCGGGCGGCCGCCGGGATCGTGCCCCGGGACCGCTCTGCCGCTCTCTCGCCGTCATGGGTGGTCGGTATCGGCGCCGCGTTCCACGTCGAACGGACGGATCGCTGGCCCCCGTGCCACGGGGGGCGTCCTTCCCGGCCCCTTGCCAGGGGGGTCGGGTGTCTGCCGGCGGGTCGGACGGACCCGTCATGCCAACCTGTCGGGAGATCGCTCCCCCTGCGCGCCGGGACTTTCTGTCGCCGCGCGGTTAACGGAGCGTTTCGCCGCCGGGCCTGCGAACGGCCTGCGGCGCTTGCCTCGCCTTCCCCCGTCGCCCATCGTGGCCGCCACGATCCGCGGGGGGAGCCGCGGCATGGCCCATGGGAGGGACGACGATGACGCGCTTCGCGACCAAGCAGGACATCCTGGACCTCGAGGCGGCCGAGCCCTGGGCGGAGGTCCAACCCGCGACGACGCTCCACGGCCTGTTGACGGCGACGGCCGGGCGGTTCGGCGACCGGCCTGCGATCAGCTACCAGCTCCTGTCGGGCCCCAAGGACCCGGCCGAGACGCTCACCTGGGAGGACTTCCGCGCGCAGGTCACGCAGGCGGCGAACCTGTTCCGCGACCTGGGCGTGCGCGAGGGCGACGCGGTGGCCTACGTGCTGCCGAACTGCACCGAGACCTCGGTGGTGCTGCTGGGCGCGACCGTCGCGGGCATCGCCAACCCGATCAACCCGCTGCTCGAGCCCGAGCAGATCGGCGCGATCCTGCGCGAGACCAAGGCCAAGGTCGTCGTCACGCTGCGCGCCTTTCCCAAGACCGACGTGGCGCAGAAGGTCGCCGAGGCGGTGCGCCTCGCGCCCGGCGTGGAGACCGTGCTCGAGGTCGACCTGCACCGCTACCTGACCGGCGCCAAGAAGCTGATCGTGCCGCTCATCCGACCCAAGGTCCGCGTGCAGCACCGCGCCAAGGTCCTGCCCTGGGAGGCCGAGCGCGCCAAGCGCCGATCCGACGCGCTGACCTTCGCGGACAGCGCGGGCGACCGGGTCGCGGCCTACTTCCACACCGGCGGCACGACGGGGATGCCCAAGGTCGCGCAGCACACGTATGCGGGCATGATCTACAACGGCTGGCTCGGCCACCGGCTCCTGTTCTCCGAGCGCGACGTGGTGCTCTGCCCGCTGCCGCTGTTCCACGTCTTCGCCTGCCACGTGATCCTGATGGCGATGATCGCGTCGGGCGCGCACGTCGTCTTCCCGACCCCGCAGGGCTACCGGGGCGAGGGCGTGTTCGACAACATCTGGAAGCTGATCGACCGCTGGAAGGTCACGTTCCTCATCACCGTGCCGACCGCCATGGCCGCGATGATGCAGCGCCCGGTGGACGCCGACGTGAGCACGATCAAGACCGCGTTCTCGGGCTCCTCGCCGCTCCCGATCGAGCTCTTCAAGCGGTTCGAGAAGGAGACGGGCGTCAACGTGATCGAGGGCTACGGGCTCACCGAATGCACCTGCCTCGTGTCGATCAACCCGATCGACGGGCAGAAGAAGGTGGGCTCGGTCGGCGTGCCCTTCATGCACACGGACGTGCGGATCGTGGGCGACGACGGCGACGATCTCGGCACCGACGAGGTGGGCGAGATCTGCGTCGCCTCGCCCGGCGTGATGGTCGGGCGGACCTACACCGAGGCCGACAAGAACGCGAACCTGTTCCGCGGCGACCACCTGCGCACGGGCGACCTCGGGCGGATCGACGCGGACGGCTACCTCTGGATCACGGGCCGCGCGAAGGACCTCATCATCCGCGGCGGCCACAACATCGACCCCGCCGAGATCGAGGAGGCGCTCGCCGCGCATCCGGCCGTCGCGCTGGCGGGCGCCATCGGGCAGCCCGACGCCTTCGCGGGCGAGCTGCCCTGCGCCTACGTCGAGCTGATGGCGGGGGCCACGGCCACGCCCGAGGAGCTGGTCGCGCATTGCCGCAGCCACGTCCACGAGCGCGCCGCGCAGCCCAAATACGTCGAGGTCCTGCCGGAGCTGCCGAAGACCGGCGTGGGCAAGATCTTCAAGCCCAACCTGCGGCGCCGCGCGATCACGCGGGTCTACGACGCGGCGCTCGCGGAAGCCGGGCTCGCCGCGCGCGTGTCCGAGGTGGTCGAGGACAAGCGCCGCGGGTTGGTGGCGCGGCTCGAGCGGACGGGCGAGGTCGCCGACGCCGACGTGACGGCGGTGATGGGGCACTTCACGCGGCCCTGGGAATGGGCCGCCTGAGGGGCCGGGGCCTCAGGCCAGCGCGGCCGCGATCGCCGCGCGGTCCATCCCCGCGCGCCCGATCACCACGAGGCGCGTGCCGCGCGGATCGCTCCCGAGCGGGCGGTCGAAATACTGGTCCACGCGCGGGCCGACCGCCTGCACCGTCAGCCGCATGGCGCGGCCGGGGACGCTCGCGAAGCCCTTGAGCCGCAGCACGTCGTGCGCGCGGATCGCGGCCGAGACGCGGGCGGCGAAGGCGTCGGGGTCGTCGACCTCGCCGGTCTCGACCACGAAGCTCTCGAACGCGTCGTGGCCGTGGTCGTGATGGTGGTCGCCGTCGCCGTCGTGATGGTGGTCGTGGTCGTGGTGGATCTCGTGGCGCGCGGCCACGTCGTCCTCCGCCGCCTGCCCCCGCCCGAGCAGCACGTCCACCGGCAGCGCCCCCATCGTCGCGGGCACGACCTGCACGCCCGCCCGCGCCTCGCCGCGCAGCCGCGCCACGAGCGCGTCAACGTCCTCCATCAAATCCGCCTTGTTCACGACGATCATGTCCGCGCAGGCGACCTGGTCGGCGTAGAGCTCCGAGAGGGGCGTCTCGTGGTCGAGCCCGTCATCGGCCGCGCGCTGCCGGTCCACCGCGGCGACGTCGGCGGCGAAGGTGCCGGCCGCGACCGCGGGCCCGTCGATCACCGTGACCACGCCGTCGACGGTCACGCGCGTCCTGAGCGTGGGCCAGGAGAACGCGCGCACGAGCGGCTGCGGGAGCGCTAGGCCGGACGTCTCGATCACGATGTGGTCGGGGGGCGCGGCGCGGTCCAGCAGCGCCTCCATCGTCGGCACGAAGTCGTCGGCCACGGTGCAGCAGATGCAGCCGTTCGACAGCTCCACCACGTCCTCGTCCGCGCAGCCCTCGATGCCGCAGCCGCGCAGGATGCCGCCGTCGACGCCCAAGTCCCCGAACTCGTTGACGATGAGCGCGATGCGCCGCCCGCCGGCGTTCTGCAGCAGGTGGCGGACGAGCGTGGTCTTCCCGGCGCCGAGGAAGCCGGTGACGATGGTGGCGGGGATCTTCCGGGGCATCGGGGTCTTTCGCTTGGACGGGTGGCGGGGCGAGGGGCGTTGATGCGCGCCCGCCCGCGGCGGGGCAAGCTTGAACCCGGCTTCCGCGCGCCCGCGAGCGGCGTCGGGTGCCGCGCTTGACCGCCACCGGCGCGGGGCCCGACACTCGGGGATGCGCTTCGACCGCCTCCGGCTGACGGGCTTCAAGTCCTTCGTCGACCCGACCGAACTCGTCCTCGCGGACGGGCTGACGGGGGTGGTCGGCCCGAACGGCTGCGGCAAGTCGAACCTGCTCGAGGCGCTGCGCTGGGTGATGGGCGAGGGGCGGCCCTCGGCGATGCGCGGCGGCGGGATGGAGGACGTGATCTTCGCGGGCAGCGCGGCGCGCCCGGCCCGCGCGTCGGCCGAGGTGGTGCTGACGCTTGGCGGGCTCGCGCCGCACGTCGCGGCGGACGGGACGGCGGAGGTTTCCCGGCGCATCGCGCGCGACCTCGGCAGCGCCTACCGCATCGACGGCCGCGAGGTGCGCGCGCGCGACGTGCAGACGCTCTTCGCGGACGCCTCCACCGGCGCGCACTCGCCCGCGCTGGTGCAGCAGGGGCGCATCGCCGCGCTCGTCGCCGCCGCGCCGAAGCAGCGGCGCCGCGTGCTCGAGGAGGCGGCGGGCATCGCGGGCCTGCACCAGCGCCGCCACGAGGCCGAGCTCCGGCTCGCGGCGACGGAGGCGAACCTCGCGCAGGTCGCCGCGCGGACCGACGCGCTCGGCCGCGCGGCTGACCGGGCTCGCGCGGCAGGCGCGGCAGGCGGCGCGCTACCGCGAGATCGGCGCGGCGCTCCGTGCGGCGGAGGCGGCGTCGCTGCTCGGCCGGTGGCGCGGGGCGGAGGCGGAGCTCGCGGCGGCCGAGGCGGAGGTCGGGTCGCGTGCGGCGGCGGCGGAGGCTGCCGGGCGCGCGGCGGCGGCGGCGGAAGCCGCGCGCGAGGATGCGGATGCGGCCATGCCTCCGCTGCGCGAGGCGGTCGGTACGGCGTCGGCGGCGGTGGCGCGCGCAGCGGCGGCGCGCGAGGCGCTGGCCGCCGGGCGCGAACGGGCGGCGGCCGCGCTCGCGGCGGCGCGGGCGCGGATCGCGCAGGTCGAGGCGGATGCGGCGCGCGAGGCGGGGCTCGCCTCGGACGCGCGGGAGACCATCGCCCGGCTCGAGGCGGAGGCGGCGGACATGGCGCGCGACGGGTCGGGCCACGAGGCGGCGCTCGAGGGCGCGCGGGCCGCGGCGGCGGCGGGCGAGGCGGCGCTCGCGGAGGCGGAGGCGGCGGCCTTCGCGGCGGCGGGCGAGGCCGCGGGGCTGGAGGCTCGCCACGCGGAGGCGGAGCGGGCCGCTCGGGAGGCGGCGAGGCGGGCGCGCGAGGCCGCGGCCGGGCGCGGGGCGGCCGAGGCCGCGCGGCGCGACGCGGATCGTGCGCAGGCGGCGGCGACGGAAGCGGCCGAGGCGGCCGACGGGGACGCGCGACGGGCGCGCGAGGCGGCGCGATCGGCCCGCGCGGCGCTGGCCGCGGCGGAGGCGGCGCGGGGCCCGGCGGCGGATGCGGAGGACGCGGCCCGGGCAGCGCTGTCCTCGGCGGAGGCGGTCGGCGCCGCTCTCGAGGCGGAGCACGCCGCGCTATCGCGTCGAGAGGGCGACGAGGGCGGGCGTGCTTCGCTCGCCGGCATCGAGGTCGAGGCGGGGTTCGAGGCGGCGCTCGGCGCGGCCTTGGGCGACGATCTCCTGGCGGGCGAGGCGGGGGAGAGCGGTGCGGGCTGGCGCGCGCTCCCGCCGCCGGGTCCCGCGCCGCCGCTGCCGCCGGGCGCCTCGGCGTTGCGCGACCGGGTCGCCGGCCCGCCCCACCTCGGGCGCGCGCTGTCGGCGGTCGGGATCGTCGCGGCGGAAGCGGGCGCCGCGCTCCAGCCGTCGCTGCGCCCCGGGCAGGCGCTCGTCTCGCGCGCGGGCGACCTGTGGCGCTGGGACGGGTTCGTCGCGCCCGCCGGGGCGGCACGGTCGGATGCGGCGATGGCGCTCGCGCGCGCGGCCCGCCTGACCGCGCTGGGGGCCGAGCACGCCGATGCCGCGCGCGTCGTGGCGGCGGCGTCGGCGGCGCACCGGGAGGCCGCCGGGGCCGCGCGGGCCGCGCGCGCGGACGAGGCGCAAGCGCGGGCGGCGGCGCGGGAGGCCGAGGTTCGGGCGGCGCGTGCGGAGCGGGCGGCGTCGGCGGCGGGCCGCGCGCGCGACGGGGCGGCGGCGGCGCTTGAGATGGCGGACGACGCGCTCGGCCGCCTCGATCGCGCGGCAGACCCGGAGGTCCGGAGGCCGCCGACTGACGCCCTCCCCCCGCTCGACGCCATCCGCGCGCGCGCGGCGGCCGCGCAGGCCCGCGCCGAGGCCGCGCGGGGCGACGCCGCCGACCGCCGCGCGACGGCGGAGGCGGTGACGCGCGCGGGCGAGGCGCGGGCGCGGCGCGGGCGCGGCGCTCGCCGTCGAGCTCGACGCCTGGCGCGCGCGCGGCGCGCAGGCCGAGGCGCGGCTCGCGGATCTCGGGGCGCGGCGCGAGGCGGCGGCGCGGCAGGCGGAGGCGGCGCGCGAGGACCCGGAGGGAGATGCGCGCCGGGCGGCCACGCTCGACCGCGAGGCCGCCGCCGCCTCCGCGCGGCTCGCGGATGCGGACGCGGCCCTCCAGGCGGGCGAGGCGGCGCGGATCGCGGCCCGGGACGCCGCGCGCGACGCGGTGGCGCGGGCGGGGGACGTGCGCGAGGCGCGGGCGGCGGCGGCGGCGCGGCGGGACGCGGCGGCCGAGCGGCGGGACGGCGCGGCGGCGCGCATCCGCGAGGCGCTGGACACGGCCCCCGAGGCGCTCGCCGCCGAGATCGGGGGCGCGGTCGGGCCGCCCGACGCGCTCGAGGCGCGCGTGGCAGACCTGCGCCGCCGCCGCGACGCGATCGGTCCGGTGAACCTGCGCGCGCAGGCCGATGCCGACGAGGTCGCCGTCGAGCACGACGCGCTCGCCGCCGACGCCGCCGAGCTGACGCAGGCCGTGGCGGCGCTGCGGTCGGGCATCGCCGCGCTCGACCGCGAGGGGCGGCAGCGCCTGCTCGACGCGTTCGACGCCGTGGCCGCGAACTTCGAGGCGCTGTTCCGTCACCTCTTCCGCGGCGGGCGGGCGCGTCTCGAGCTGATCGAGAGCGACGATCCGCTCGAGGCCGGGCTCGAGATGCTGTGCCAGCCGCCGGGCAAGCGGCCCACGTCGCTGTCGCTGCTGTCGGGGGGCGAGCAGACGCTCTGCGCGCTCGCGCTGATCGGCGCGGTGTTCCTCGCCAACCCGGCCCCGATCTGCGTGCTCGACGAGGTCGACGCGCCGCTCGACGACGCGAACGTCGCGCGGTTCTGCGACCTGCTCGACGAGCTGGCCCGGCGCACGTCGACGCGCTTCCTCGTCATCACGCACCACCCCGCGACGATGGCGCGGATGGACCGGCTGCACGGCGTGACGATGGTGGAGCCGGGCGTGAGCCGCCTCGTCTCGGTCGACCTGCGCGCGGCCGCCGCGTCGGTGGCGTGAGGGCAGGGGGAACCCTGGGCGCGGTCCGGGCGTAGGCTCGTCATGCACCTGTCGATCGACGCCCGCCTCTCCTACCGCTACGCCCAGCCCTCCGACCTGCTCCTGCAGATCGAGGTCGCGCGCATGTCCGGGCAGGAGATCGAGAGCGACAGCCTGTCGACCACGCCGGTCGAGGGGTTCCGGCGGATCTCGGGCGAATCGGCGCTCGGCCGGCGCGCCTGGATGCGCGCGGACGGCCCGCTCGACATGACCTATCTCGCCGAGGTCGAGGTCACGCGGCCGGACCCCGACTGGGACCGGCTGATGGCGGACGCGCCGCGCACGATGACCGCGGAGGCCACGGCCTACATCCTGCCGTCGCGCTACTGCCCCTCCGACGAGTTCGAGGCCTTCGTGGGCTCCGAGTTCCAGGGGCTCGCGGGCGGCAGGATGGTCGCGGCGATGCGCGACTGGATCGCGGAGCGGTTCACCTACGTCCCCGGCGTCAGCACGTCGAACACCACCGCGCGCGAGACCTTCGTCCAGCGCCAGGGCGTGTGCCGGGACTACGCCCACGTCATGATCGCCTTCGCGCGGGCGGGCGGGGTGCCGGCGCGGATGGCCTCGGTCTACGCGCCCGACGTGGACCCGCCCGACTTCCACGCGGTGGCCGAGGTCTGGCTCGGGGACGCGTGGCACCTCGTGGACGCGACGGGCATGTCGCGGGCGAGCCACATGGCGGTGATCGGGGTCGGGCGCGACGCGGCGGACGTGTCGTTCATGACCTCGTTCGGCGCCGGCCGAGATGGTCAGCCAGACGGTGGTCGTCACGTCGTCCTGAGCACGGCCGCGACGACCACGACGGCGAGGACGACCGCCCAGGCCCGCCAGAGCGCGGCGCAGGCCCGGTCGATCGTCGCCGGATCGGGCGCGCGGTCGCCCGACCCGTTGATCCACGGCAGGTCGCGCATCGCGCCGTCGTAGCTCCGCGGCCCCGACAGCGCGACGCCGAGCCCCTGCGCCATCGCCGCCTCGGGCCAGCCCGCATTGGGCGAGCGATGGCGCCGCGCGTCGGCCACGAGCGCGGCGGGGCGGCCGATCGTGCCGTGCGCGGCGAGGATGGCGAGCGCGGACAGGCGGGCGGGCACGAGGTTGAGGAGGTCGTCGAGCCGCGCGGCGGCCCAGCCGAAGGCCTCGTGGCGCGGCGTGCGGTGGCCGATCATGCTGTCGGCGGTGTTGACCGCCTTGTAGGCCAGCATCCCCGGCAGGCCCGCGACCGCGAACCAGAAGGCGGGCGCGACGACGCCGTCGGAGAAGTTCTCGGCCGCGCTCTCGATGGCGGCGCGGGCGACGGCGGGGCCGTCCATCGCGGCGGTGTCGCGGCCCACGATCATCGCGACGGCGGCGCGGCCCTCGGGCAGCGAGCGGCGGAGCGCGCGGGCCACGGCGCGGACGTGGTCCACGAGGCTGCGCTGCGCGAGGAGGATCGCGGCGAGGAGCAGGTCGGGCAGGTCGGTGGGCAGCGCCGCCACGAGCGCGCCCGCCGCGAGCGCGCCCGCCACGAGGAGCGTGACGGCGGCGACCCCGCGCGCGCGCCGGTGGCCGCCGCGGTTCAGCCGCCGGTCGAGCGCGTCGACCGCGCGGCCCATGAGCACCGCCGGATGCGGCGCGCGCGACCAGAGCGCGCGCGGCTCGCCCAGCGCGGCGTCGAGCGCCATCGCCAGCGCGAGGATCACGCGAGCGTCGCCTCCAGCCGCGCCCAGCCCTCGGGCGGGGGCAGGCCGAGGCGGATCAGGCTGTCCGACCACGGGAATGTGCGCGACCAGACATGCGCCCGCGCGAGGCGGTCGCGGAAGGCGCGGGCGTCCCCGACGTCGTGCAGGCGAAAGAGGTCGGTGCCGCCCGCGAGCGTCCCGTGGCGGGCCATCGCGCGATCGAGCCGGGCGGCGTCGCGGGCGTAGCGCGCGCGGGCGCCCGCGGCCCAGCCGGGATCGCGCAGCGCGGCCGCCCCGATCGCCAGAGCGGGGCCGGAGACGGGCCAGGGGCCGAGCGCCTCGGCCAGCGGGGCGAGCGTGTCGGGATGGCCGATCGCGAAGCCCAGGCGCAGGCCCGCGAGCCCCCAGAACTTGCCGAAGGACTTGAGGACGACGGTGCCGGGCCGGGCGGCGAGGTCCACGAGCGAGGCGTCGGGCGCCACGTCGCAGAAGCTCTCGTCGATCACCGGAGCCGGCGCGCGCGCCTCGGACCGCGTCCACAGGCGGCCGTCGGGGTTGTTGGGGTGGACGAGGACGCGGGCGGGCGCGTCCTCGAGCGCGTCCGTGACCGTCCATCCGGCGGCGCGGAACGCGGCGGCGTGCTCGTTGTAGGTCGGGCCGGGAATGCTCGCGCGGGCGGGCGCATGCCCGAGCGCGGGCAGGCGCGCGATCAGCGCCGAGGCGCCCGGCGCGGCGAGCACGCCCGCCCCGTCCGGCACGCGCCAGAACGCGCGGGCGGCGGCTTCGAGCGCTGCCTGCGCGTCGCGGTCGGGCAGGGCGGTCCAGGCCCGCGCGGGCAGGTCGGGCAGCGGGTAGGGCACGGGCGCGATGCCGGTCGAGAGGTCGAGCCAGTCCGCCGCCGCGCCGCCCCAGCGCGCCCGCGCGGCGTCGAGCCCGCCGCCGTGGTCGCGCGGCGCGGCCATCGGGATCAGGCGGGCAGCGGCGGGTGGCGGGTGACGAAGTGGCCCTTGATGGCCTGCGGCCAGTCCCGGTAGGGCACAACGCCGGCGTCGTGCGCGGCGTGCATCGCGGCGTAGGCGACGATGCCCGCGGCGGCCTCCTCGGACGGCTCGAAGCGGCCCAGCGTGTAGGCCATCTTGCCCGCCCCCTGGAGCGCCACGTTGCAGGCCCCGGAGCAGCCCATGAGGCAGGCGTGGCGGCGGGTGGCGACCCCCTCGACGCCGCGCGCCGCCGCCTCGACCAGCGCGGCCAGCCGCTCGCCGTCGGTCTCGCCCAGGGCGGGCGCCGCGTCGTCCACGCGGCAGGTCTCGCAGACGGTGATCGTGGTGGTCATCGCGGGCTCCGGGGCGGTCGGGATCGGGCCGTGCGGATACCTGGCGTGCACGGCGGGGGCAATCGGCGGCGACCCGCCGCGCGCGCGAGTCGCAGCCGCGGCGTTAACCGATCCTTAATCTGACGTCGCGTCAATCTGGCACAGGGGGCAGCCTATCCGAGCTTCGGCTGCCGCAGGACCCGTCATGTCGCATCGCGACCGCATCGTGCTCCTCGTGGGCGACTGCCTCGCCCCCGGGGATCGGGGGACGACTGGTCGCGGGGCTTGCCGCGGAGGGGCTCGGCGCGGCCATCGCGCGCTCGCAGGACGTCGCGGCCCGGTTCCTGTGCGCCCGCGAGACGGCCCTCGTGGTGCTCGACCTCGGCCTCGCGCGACGGCAGCCCGCTCGCGGTGGCGGACTTCTGCGGCTACCGGCGGCCCGGAACGCCGGTGATCCTCGTGGGCTGCGGCGGGCTGATGGCGGACGGCGCGATCTTCGGGCACGTCGCCAACGCCGCCGCGCTCGTGCCCGGCCCGGTCCGCGCCGCGGACATGACCGCGCTCGTCGTCCATCATGCGTCGCGCGGGCTGGTCGTCGGCATGGGTGGCCCGTCGCGGACGTTCGCCGACCTCGCGCGGCGTCCGGCTGCCCTCGGCGGGGCCGCGCGAGGCGGCGCGGGCCGCGCTCGTCCCGCACTGACCACCGACCTTCAGCCGCCCGAGCGCTCGCGGCCATGCGGCGCGTGCCAGTCGATCACCGGGTTGATCGGCACGATCCGGTTCGGATTGATGGTCTCATGGCTGTAATGGTAGTGGCGCACGATGTGGTGCCAGCCGACCGTGGCCTCCACGCCGGGCTCTTGGAACAGCTCGCGGGCATGGCCCCAGAGGTTCGGGCAGTCGATCAGCCGCCGCCGGTTGCACTTGAAGTGCAGGTGGTAGACCGCGTCGAACCGCACCATCGTCGTGAACAGCCGCCAGTCGGCCTCGGTGATCCGGTCGCCCGCGAGGTAGCGGCGCTCGCCCAGCAGGCCCTCGAGCCAGTCGAGCGAGTCGAAGAGCGCGGTGACGGCCTCGTCGTAGGCCTCCTGCGTCGTCGCGAACCCGGCGCGGTAGACGCCGTTGTTGACCGTCTCGTAGACGCGCGCGTTGATCCGGTCGATCTCCGGGCGCAGCGCCTCGGGGTAGAGCGTGTCCGCATTGCCGGTGATCCCGTCGAAGGCGGTGTCGAACATCCGCAGGATCTCGGACGATTCGTTGGACACGATCGTCCCGGTCTCGCGGTCCCAGAGCACCGGGACGGTGACGCGCCCCGACGCGTCGGGCCGGGCCTTCAGGTAGACGTCGCGCAGGAACGGCAGCCCGAAGAGGCGGTCGCCGGTCGCGCCGTGCCCGTCGGTCTCGAAGGTCCAGCCCTCGCCCAGCATGTCGGGATGGACGACCGAGACGTCGATCGCGTCCTCGAGCCCGCGCAGCGCGCGCACGATCAGCGTCCGGTGGGCCCAGGGGCAGGCCAGCGAGACGTAGAGGTGGTAGCGCCCGGCCTCGCGCCGCGTAGCCGCCCTCGCCCGACGGGCCGGGCGACCCGTCGGGCGTCACCCAGGAGCGGAACGAGGCGTCCGAGCGCACGAACGCCCCGCCATGCGCCGCCGTGTCGTACCATTCGTCGCGCCAGACGCCGTCCACCAGCTTGCCCATGCCGTCCTCCATTGCCCCGGCGGGCGGGACCGGCCCGCCTGTCCCGACGCGGTCCGGGCGCCGCCTCTCCCGGAGGCCTAGCCGCGGCGCGGGCGGGCGGGAACCGGGACGCGCGCGCAGGCGGTGCGCGATCGCGCAGGGTCGCCGTCAGGGCTCCGCGGAGGTCCGGCGGGCGGGCGCGCGCGCCATCCCGGCATCGGCCTCGCGCAGCGCTTCGAGCTCAGCACGGATCGCCCGCTGCTCCGCGCGCAGCAAGCGCGCGGCGCGCGCGGCGGCCCAGGCCGCGCCGAGGAGGGCGAGGGGCAGCGCCAGGGCGGCGAGCGCGATGGCGATCGCCGGAGGCCCGCTCCGCGCCACCCGCTCCCCGAGCCCCGCGCCCGCGGCGATCCACCCCGCCGACCGCGACCCAGGCCAGCGCCGCGACGGCGGCCGCGACCTCGGCGCGCGACCGCCGCGGCGGCTCAGCGATAGGCGACGACCTCGACCTCGTAGTCGCGCGTCCCGCCGGGCGTGCGGACCTCGACGCTGTCGCCCTGCTCCTTGCCGATCAGCGCGCGGGCAAGCGGGGAGCGGACGTTCAGGAGCCCGTTCTCGATGTCGGCCTCCTGCTCGCCGACGATCTGGTAGGTCTTCTTCTCCTCGGTCTCCTCGTCGACGAGCGTGACCGTGGCGCCGAACTTGATCGGCCCCGAGAGCTTGGCCGGGTCGATCACCTCGGCGCGCGAGATCACCCCCTCCAGCTCCTTCACGCGGCCCTCGATGAACGAATGCTTCTCGCGCGCGGAATGGTACTCGGCGTTCTCCGACAGGTCGCCGTGCTCGCGCGCCTCCGCGATGGCCGCGATGATCGCCGGGCGCTCGACGGATTTCAGGCGCTTGAGCTCGGCCTGCAGCGCCGTCATGCCCCGGGGCGTCATGGGGATCTTGTCCATCGTGGTCTCCTCGGGCGGGACGGTCGGGTCCCGCGCAGCGTCGTCGGCGAGCGTATCACGGCCGGTGTCGCGCGCAACGCCGACCCGTCAGGGGCGGCTGGCGATGCCCATGCCCACGGTGCCGCCGATCACGAGCGTGCTCCGGGTGTCGCCCGGCTCGACCCGCGAGGGCGGGATCGGGGGGCCGTCGACGCCGCAGGCGGCGAGCAGGAGCGCGAGGGGCACGAGCGCGCGGATCATCCGAGCCGCGCCTTCCAGAGCGTTACCTGCTCGCGGACGCGCGCGGGCGCGGTGCCGCCGTAGGAGGTGCGCGAGGCGACCGAATTGCGCACGCCGAGCACGTCGAACACGGCCTGCGTGATCGCCGGGTGCTCCGCCCGCATCCGCTCGAGCGGCAGGTCCGGCAGGTCCACGCCGGCCTCCTCCGCGGCCTTCACCAGCGCGCCGGTGACGTGGTGCGCCTCGCGGAACGGAAGCCCCGCCACGCGCACGAGCCAGTCGGCGAGGTCCGTCGCGGTCGAGAACCCGGTCGCCGCGGCGGCCTCGAGCCGGTCGCGGTCGGCCTCCATCCCCTCGACCATCCCGGTCATCGCGGCGAGCGCCAGCATCAGCGCGTCGGCGGCGTCGAAGACCGGCTCCTTGTCCTCCTGCATGTCCTTGGAATAGGCGAGCGGCAGCCCCTTCATCACCATCGTCAGCGCGACCTGCGCGCCGAAGATGCGGCCCACCTTGGCGCGCAGCAGCTCGGCCGCGTCGGGGTTGCGCTTCTGCGGCATGATGCTCGACCCGGTGGTCCAGCGGTCGGGCAGGCGCACGAAGCGGAACTGCGCGGTCGACCAGATCACCAGCTCCTCGGCCAGCCGGCTCAGGTGCATCGCGCAGATCGACGCCGCCGACAGGAACTCGAGCGCGAAGTCCCGGTCCGACACCGCGTCGAGCGAGTTGGCCGACGGGCGGTCGAAGCCGAGTGCTGCGGCGGTCGCGTCGCGGTCGATCGGGAACGACGTGCCCGCGAGCGCGGCGGCGCCGAGCGGGCTCTCGTTCATCCGCGCGCGCGCGTCGCGCAGGCGCCCGAGGTCGCGCGCGAACATCTCCACGTAGGCCAGCATGTGATGGCCCCAGGTCACCGGCTGCGCGACCTGCAGGTGCGTGAAGCCGGGCATCGGCCAGTCGGCGCCCGCCTCCGCCTGGGCCACCAGCGCCGCCATCAGCCGGGGCAGGGCGTCGGTCGCGGCGTCGCACCGGTCGCGGACCCACATGCGGAAGTCGAGCGCGACCTGGTCGTTGCGCGAGCGCGCGGTGTGCAGGCGGCCCGCGGCGGGCCCGATCAGCGCGGTCAGCCGGGCCTCCACGTTCATGTGGATGTCCTCGAGCGCGGCCGAATAGGCGAAGGTGCCCGCCTCGATCTCGGCCAGCACGGCGAGCAGCCCTTCCCGGATCGCCTCGGCGTCGCTAGGCTCGACGATGCCCGCATCCGCCAGCATCGCGACATGCGCGCGGCTGCCCGCGACGTCCTGCGCCGCGAGCCGCCGATCGAAGGCGATCGATGCGTTGATCGCCTCCATCACCGCGTCCGGGCCCTCGGCGAACCGGCCGCCCCACATCGCGTTCGACCCGCCGTCGGACCCCGTCATCGGTCGCCTCATGCCCTGGTTCCGCCGCGCGCTCCCCTACAGCCTGCTGATCGCCCTCGCCACCCCCGCGGGCGCCGCGCCGCTCGATGCGCGCCTCGCCGTGGGGGCGATGGCGGGGCTCGAGGTCCTCGACGCGGCCTTGCCTCCAAATGCGACGTTCCTGCGCGAGGACGGCACGGTCGGCGCGTTGTCGGACTTCATGGGCCGCGTCGTGGTGCTCAACGTCTGGGCGACGTGGTGCGCGCCCTGCCGCGAGGAGATGCCGTCGCTGCAGGCGCTCGACGACGCGATGCGCGGCGAGGGCGTGGCGGTGGTCACGCTGGCCCACGGGCCGCACGCGCTGCCGGCGATGCGCGCGTTCTGGGACGCGGCGGGGGTGACGTCGCTGCCGCTCCACCGCGACCCCGAAGCCGCGCTCGCGCGCGCGCTCGGCGTCGAGGGCCTGCCGCACACGGTGCTGATCGGGCGCGACGGCCGGATCGCGGGCCGCGTCGTCGGCCCGGCGGACTGGTCCGCGCCCGAGGCGATCGCGGTGCTGCGGCGGCTCTCGGAGTGAGCGGCGCGTAAACCGAACCTTCACGATTCGCGCGCTACGAGCCCTCGCCAGCAGGGGACGTCGCATGGATATCGAGATCGGCTCCGTCATGGACTTCGCGGGCTCGCTCGGCGTGCTGGGCATGCTCGCGGTGGCCTACGGCTCGATCCGTCGGCGCTTCGCCGTGGCCGAGCACGCGCAGACGGTGCTCGGCATCCTCTTCGGCATCGTCGCCGTCGCGCAGATGCACGCCCCGATCGAGCCGTTCGAGGGGTTCCTCATGGATTTGCGCAACGTGCCGATCGTGCTGGCGGGCGCGTTCCTCGGCGTGCGCGGCTCCGTCGCCTGCCTGCTGCTCGCGGCCACCGCGCGGCTGCAGATCGGCGGGATCGGGATGGCGGGCGGCATCGTCGCGATGCTCATCTCCGGCGCGGTCGGCGCGGCCTGGAGCATCGCGACGCAGGGGCGCCGGCGCGGCCCGATGGCGCTGCTCGCGCTCGGCGCGTTGACCTGCCTCAACTTCGTCGCGGTGGTGATGCTGCCGCCGGCGCTCGCGATCTTCTACCTCACCCAAGTCGCCCCCCCGCTCGCCGTGCTCTACGTCGTCGCGGTGCCCCTGGTGGGCGGCCTGCTGCAGCGCGAGATCGACCGCAACGCGCAGGAGGGCCGCCTGCGCGACGCCGCCGAGTTCGGCGAGGACGGGCTCATGCCCGCGCCCGCGCTGGCCTGGGCGATGGTCCATTCCGCCACGGTCGGGAGCCTGCAGGGGCCGGTGGACTGCGTCATGATCCGGCTCCGGCATCACGGCGTCCTCGCCCGCCTGTGGGGCGGGGACGTCCCGCCCGCCGCCCGCGCCGCGCTCGGCGCGCGCCTGCTGCCGCTCCTCGCGCCCGAGGCGCTGGTCGGATGGGCCGGGCCCGAGACGATCCTGATAACCCTGCCCGAGGGGATCATTCCCGGCGGCCCGGACGCGCTGGTCCGGGAGATCCGCGACCGCCTCGAGGACGAGCCGATCGACGTGCCCGGCGCGGGTGCCGTCCGTCTGCGGCTCGACGTCGAAACGTGGAGCTACGCGGCGTTGCCGCCGCTGGCGGAGATCGTGACGGGGATGCAGGACGACGCGCGTCCCGGCGACCTCGCGGATCGGCGCGCCCCGGCCGCGGCCCCCGCGCGAGGCGCACGCTCCGCGCGCGGATCCCGTCCGGTCACCACATCGCCTCATGACCTGTTCGCGACCTTCGAGCGCCTGAGGGCCGCCCGCCCGGGCTCATCCTGATCGGATGCCGGGCGCGGGCACGATGCTCCCCGCGATGGTCCCTCCAGTGGATGCAGGGCCGCCACGAGGATCGAGGGGGATCGGGGGTAGGGGCCGTCGCGGGGGGTTCGAACCCCGGGTCGGGATGCGCTTGGGCGGCACGCGATGCCGACGTGGCGAGCCCGCCCGAGATCGCCGCCGGACGTCCTGCGCGACGCGATGGACTGGCCGGGGAGCTGTCCCCCGACCCATCGGGCCGGCCCCGGTCAGTCGAACGGGGCGGGCGCGTGCATCGGGGTCCGCCGCCCACCGCTCCGCACGGGCCGGTCGGTGGGAGATTTCCGGACGATGGTGGGGTCGCCTGCCCCGATGCGGGACCGCGCCGATGTGACGGCTACCGGATCGTCCGGCTTTCCACGTTCCGCCCAACGGCTTTCGCATCGCGCGACGGCGATCGGGCCATACCCCAAGGCGTTCGACGTCGACGCAGAGCGGACGGACCGAATGACTGCGCGCTCGAATGACCTTGCCCCACTCCCACCGTCTGCGCGATCGGGCGACGAGGATGCCGACCGATGAGCCTGCCGTCATTCCACCTTCGACCCGCGCGCGCCCCCGACCCTACGACCAGCTTGATCGACAAGTCCCGCTCAATCTCCAACCTTCGACCCGCGCGCGCCCCCGACCCTACGACCCTCGACCGGCCCCCATTCGCCCGCGGCATCGCCCTCCGGCCCGCACGTGGGCCCGACCCCGCGACCTGACGGTGGAGATTGACGGCACGATCCGCTCCGGCGAGCGCGGGCCCGACCGCTCGGGCCCGCACGCCCGCCTCCCGCACGACCCGCCGTTGCATCGCACCCGCGCGCCCGGCATAGCGGCTCCGCGACCTGGCCCCCGGAGCGGACGATGACGCAGTATCTCGACTTCGAGAAGCCGCTCTCCGAGATCGAGGGCAAGGCGGCCGAGCTGCGCGCGATGGCGCGCGCCGACGCGTCGGTCGATGTCGAGAAGGAGGCGGCCGCGCTCGACGCGAAGGCCCGCGACATGCTGGCGGGCCTCTACCGCGCGCTGACCCCCTGGCAGAAGGCGCAGGTCGCGCGCCACGCCGACCGGCCGCATTGCCGCGACTACGTCGACGCGCTCTTCACCGACTGGACGCCGCTCGCGGGCGACCGGAACTTCGCCGACGACCACGCCGTGATGGGCGGGCTCGCGCGGCTCGACGGCCGCCCGGTCGTGGTGATCGGCCATGAGAAGGGCGCCGACACGCGCACCCGGATCGAGCGGAACTTCGGCATGGCGCGCCCCGAGGGCTATCGCAAGGCGATCCGGCTGATGGGGCTGGCCGACCGGTTCGGCCTGCCCGTCGTGACGCTGATCGACACGCCGGGCGCGTATCCCGGCAAGGGCGCCGAGGAGCGCGGGCAGTCCGAGGCGATCGCGCGATCCACGCAGGCCTGCCTCTCGCTCGGCGTCCCGCTCGTGGCGGCGGTGATCGGCGAGGGCGGGTCGGGCGGCGCGGTGGCCTTCGCGACGGCAAACCGGGTCGCGATGCTCGAGCATTCGATCTACTCGGTGATCTCGCCCGAGGGCTGCGCGTCGATCCTGTGGAAGGACGCGGAAAAGATGCGCGAGGCCGCCGAGGCGCTTCGGCTGACGGCGCAGGACCTGCTGCGGCTGCAGGTGATCGACCGGATCGTGCCCGAGCCCGCGGGCGGGGCGCATCGCGACGGCGCGGCCGCAATCGCCGCGGTGGGCGAGGCGCTGGGCGCGATGCTGGCCGAGTTCGACGGCATGGCGCCCGACGCCGTGCGCGCCGAGCGCCGCGCCAAGTTCCTCGCGATGGGCTCGAAGGGGCTCGCCGCCTAGCCGCGGCCCGCGCCCGGATCGCGGCGGTACACGCCCTCGGGCAGCTCGAGCGCCACCGCGAGGTCGCGGACCTGTCCGGTCGTCAGCGTCACCCGCACCGGCCGCTCGGTCCGGGGATCGACCTGCGTGAGCGTCACGCATTCCTCGAACGCGGCGATCACGACGTCTTCCGCCGGCGGGGTCGCGCCCTCGCCCTCGTCGACGAGGGTGATGACCGTCGCGTCGAACCCGTGCTCGATCGAGAACATCAGACGCGACCCGGGGACGCGGCGCATGGGGGGATGCGGTCTTGCATGTCTCGGCAAATCCTCCGTCTTATGGCGGGACCTAGCCGAACGACGGAGGATGTTCCATGCGCCCCGCCCTGCTCGCCGCCGCCATCGCGCTCCTGACGGGCTGCGTCGAGGTCGCCTCCGGGCCCTCCGCCCCGCCCGCTCCCGTCTCGGGGCCCGTGCCCGACCGGATCGCGCCCGGCGACGCGGTCGCGAACTTCCGGGCCGCCGTGGCGAGCATCGAGCCCGTGGCCGAGCGCATCTGCGTGGAGCGCTCGGCGGCCGGGATCAACTGCGACTTCCTGATCCGCGTCGATCCGAACCGCAACGCGCCGCCCAACGCGTTCCAGACGCTCGACCGAAGCGGCCGCCCGGTGCTGATCTTCACGCAGGCGCTCATCGCGGAGACGCGCAACCGCGACGAGATCGCCTTCGTGATGGGCCACGAGAGCGCGCATCACATCCGCGGCCACATCGCGCGCCAGCGGCAATCGGCGGCGACCGGCGCGCTGGTCGGCGGGCTCATCGCGAGCGTCGCGGGCGCGGACGGCGCGACCGTGAACCAGATCAGCCGGATCGGCGGCGACGTGGGCGCGCGGCGGTTCTCCCGGGAGCACGAGCTCGAGGCCGACGCGCTCGGTACCGTCATCGCCGCGCGCGCGGGCTTCGACCCGGTCCGCGGCGCCGCGTTCTTCGCGCGCATCCCCGATCCCGGCGACCGTTTCCTCGGCACGCACCCGCCCAACGCGCAGCGCATCGACATCGTGCGGCGGACCGCGGCCGGGCTCTGAACGGCGGGGCGGCTTAACGCGGCCTTCATCCGATCGTGATTGGGAAACTCCGGGCCCCGACCCCACGTGACTGGCGGGGAAGCGACCGGAGGACGCCATGCCGACGCGACGGACGATCTTGCTGACCGGCATCGCCGGGGCCGTGGCCGCGGGGACCGGCGCCTGGGCGCTGCTCGCCGGCGGCGCGCCCGACGGCGCGTTCCCCCTGACGCTGAGCGAGGAGGAATGGCGCGCGCGGCTCTCGCCCGAGCAATTCGCCGTCCTTCGCGATCACGCGACCGAGACGCCCGGATCGAGCCCGCTCCTGCACGAGGACCGCGAGGGCACCTTCGCCTGCGCGGGCTGCGGGCAGGCCGCGTACCGCTCCGCGGACAAGTACGACAGCCAGACCGGCTGGCCGTCCTTCACGCGGGCCATCGACGGCGCCGTCGGCAACCGGCAGGACCTGTCGATGCTGATCCCGCGCACCGAAGAGCATTGCGCGAACTGCGGCGGGCATCTCGGCCACGTCTTCCAGGACGGCCCGCCGCCGACCGGTCGCCGCCATTGCATCAACGGCGCCGCGCTCACCTTCACCGCCGCCTGACCCCCTTCGATCGGAGTTTGCCATGATCGCCAGACGCACCTTCCTCGGCGCCGGAGCCGCCACATTCGCCATGACCGCATTGCCGCGCCTTGCCTGGGCCGCGGAGGGCGAGTTCCCCTTCATGCTGAGCGAGGCCGAGTGGCGCGAGCGGCTCACCGGCGACCAGTACCTGATCCTGCGCGAGGCGGCGACGGAGGCGCAGTTCTCCAGCCCGCTGCAGGAGGAGTTCCGCGACGGCGTCTATCACTGCGTCGGCTGCGAGGCGGCGCTCTATGCCTCCGACCAGAAGTTCCCCTCCGACAGCGGCTGGCCGGCCTTCTCGCGGGGCATCGACGGCGCGGTCCTGACGGGGCCGGACAAGACCTACGGCGCGCTCTTGACCGAGGTGCATTGCGCCAACTGCGGCGGGCACCACGCGCACATCTTCAACGACGGCCCCGAGCCGCTCGGCACGCGCCACTGCGTCAACGGGCTGGTGCTGGACTTCCGCCCGGCCTGATCGAGGCGGCGGTGACGCGACCGGTCGGACCGGGGCGGGATCGGAGCGATCGCGCCCAGGGGGAGGACGGTCGTGCCGGCGCCGAGCCCGGCGGACGGCGTGTGTTGCGGCAGCCCGCGTCGAAGGGTTCGTCGGGGCGGATGGCGTGACGAGGATCGGTCGGCACGCGGCATCGCCCTCGAGGCGGGGTGGCGACAGGGCCGCCGCGCCGCGCGGCCCGGACACGCGCCCGGTCAGGCTGACGCGTCGCCCGGCGCGGGGTCGAGGCGGCCCCAGAGGTCGTACTCGCTCGCCTCGTCGACCGTGACCGTCACGACGTCGCCGGGCGCCAGCCGCTCGAAGCCCTCGTCGACGAAGAGGTTGCCGTCGATCTCGGGCGCGTCGGCCATGGTCCGGCAGGTCGCGCCGTCGGCATCCACCGCGTCCACGATCACGTCGAGCCGCCGGCCGACCTTGGCCCCTAGCTTGGCCGCCGAGATCGCCTGCGCGCGCTCCATGAACCGCTCGTAGCGCTCGTTCTTCAACGCCTGCGGGACGTGGTCCGGCAGCGCGTTCGAGCGCGCGCCGGCCACGTCCTCGTAGCGGAACGCGCCCACCCGGTCGAGCCGCGCCTCGTCGAGCCAGTCGAGCAGGGTCTCGAACTCGGTATCGGTCTCGCCCGGGAAGCCCACGATGAAGGTCGAGCGGATCGCGATGTCGGGCCGGATCGCGCGCCATTCGGCGATCCGGTCGAGCGTCCGCTCGGCATGGGCGGGCCGGGCCATGCGCCGCAGCGTGTCGGGATGCGCGTGCTGGAACGGCACGTCGAGATAGGGAAGGACCGCGCCCTCCGCCATGAGAGGCACCAGGTCGCGCACGTGCGGGTAGGGATAGACGTAGTGCAGCCGGACCCATGCGCCGAGCGAGCCGAGGTCGCGCGCGAGCGCGGCGATGTGCGACCCGGCGCCGGCGCGGTCGCGCCAGTCGGTCCCGTAGGCCGAAGTGTCCTGGCTGATGACGAGGAGCTCGCGCACGCCGGCCTCGACCAGCCGCTCCGCCTCGCGCATCACCGCCGCGTGCGGACGCGAGACGAGCCGCCCGCGCATGTCGGGGATGATGCAGAACCGGCAGGAATGATTGCAGCCCTCGGAGATCTTGAGGTAGCTGTAGTGCCGCGGCGTGAGCGTCACGCCCGAGGCGGGCAGCAGGTCCACGAACGGGTCGGGCGCGGGGGGCACCGCGGCGTGGACCGCGTCGAGCACGCGCTCGTACTGGTGCGGCCCGGTGACGGCCAGCACGGTCGGATGCGCGCCGGTCACGTAGTCCGCGTCCGCGCCGAGGCAGCCGGTCACGATCACGCGGCCGTTCTCGCGCAGGGCCTCGCCGATCGCCTCGAGGCTCTCGGCCTTGGCGCTGTCGAGAAAGCCGCATGTGTTGACGATCACCGCCGCCGCGCCCGCATAGTCGGGCGAGATCGCGTAGCCCTCGGCGCGCAGGCGGGTCAGGATGCGCTCGCTGTCCACCAGCGCCTTGGGGCAGCCGAGGCTCACCATTCCGATCCGTGGCTGCCCCTCGCGGGCATCGCCCGGCAGGACGGCGCGCGGCGCCAGGTCGGGGCGCAGGGCGGGCGGGTTGAGCGACATGCGCGCGACATAGGCCTCCGCCCGCGGGCGCGGAACCCCTTGCGGGGTGGGGCCGAGCGATTCATCCTCCGGTCCGGGCTCTGAGGGGGACGGGATGGCACGATGGCTCCTGCGCGGGGCGGCGGCGCTCGCCGGCCTCGCGGTCCTCGCGGTGGTGGCGCTCCTGCTCATCCCGACGGAACGGCTGGCGCAGGTCGCGGCCGACCGGCTGAGCGCGGCGACCGGGCGCGCGGTCACGGTGGCGGGGCCGGTCCGCGCGACGCTTTGGCCCCGGCTCGGCCTGCGCGCGGAGGGGATCGCGGTCGCCAACGCCGACTGGTCCGCCGATGGGCCGCTCCTCGAGGCGGCGGCGGTGGAGCTGGAACTGCCGTTCGCGACGCTGTTCGGGGGCGACCTGCGGATCGACGCGGTGGTGGTCGAGGGCGCCCGGCTCCGGCTGGAACGGCGCGAGGACGGGCGGGGCAACTGGGAGCGGGCCGCGTCGGCGGTCGGTGCGCCGACGACCCCTGCGGCACCCACGACGTCCGCCGCGCCGGACGCCGACGGGACGCCGCGCGAGACGGTGGTGGCGCGCGCGGTGCTTCGCGACGCGGCGGTGAGCTGGCTCGATCGGTCCACCGACCGGCGCTTCGAGGCGTCCGGCGTGGCGGCCGAGACGCGGCTCGACGGGCTCGACGCGCCGTTCGCGATCGAGGCTTCCGGCATGCTGGCCGGGTTCCCGGTCACGCTGCGGGCCTCCGCCCCCGCGCTGCGCCCGCTCCTCGACGGGGTGGCCTCCCCTTTCGCGCTGGAGCTCACGGCGGGCGGCACCACGCTCGCCCTCGACGGGCGCGGGGCGCTCAACCCGCCGACCTTCGAGGGGCGCGCCGAGATCGCCAGCGAGGACGGCCTGGCGGCGCTCGCCGCGCTCGGCATCGCGCCGCCGGACCTGCCGCGCGGGCCGGGCGCGCGGCGGCTGGCGGCGTCGGCGCAGGCGACGTTGACGCCCGCCGGGACGGCGCATCTGCGCGGAATGGCGGCCGAGCTCGACGGGCTTCGGATCGCGGGGGACGTGGATCTGGACCCGGCCGGCGCGCGGCCCCGGATCGTCGCGACGCTGCGGGCCGAGGCGTTGGATCTCTCGAGTGGCGAAGGCGGGAACGAGGCCGCGGACGCGTCCGTCGCGGGCGGCGAGGGCGCGGCGACCGGGGGCGGCGGTCCCGCGGATGCGGGTGCGGGCGGCACGGCCACGCCGCCGCCCGCATCCGGCGGATGGAGCACCGCGCCGATCGACCTCTCCGGGCTGTTCGCGGCGGATGCGGAGATCGCGCTGTCGACCGGCCCGATCGAGGCCGACGGGTTCCGCGTCGACGCGCTCGAGGCGCGCGCGACGGTCGAGGACGGGCGCGCGGCGATCGCGCTGGCCCCGCTCCAGGCGTTCGGCGGCACGGTCACCGGGGAGGTCGTGGCGAACGGGCGCGGCGGCGTGTCGATGCGCGCGGACCTCGCGGCGCGGGGCGTGGCGCTGCGCCCGCTCCTACACGCGTTCGGGGGGACCGATCGGCTGGAGGCGCGGGCCGATCTGGATGTGAGCCTGCTCGGCGCGGGCGGGAGCGTCGCGGCGCTGATGTCGGGGCTCGGCGGGTCGGTCGCCCTGCGGCTCGGGCCGGGGCGGGTGACGGGGATCGACCTGCCGGGCCTCGTGCGCGAGCTCGCCCCGGGGCTGGTGTCCGAGGACGGCGCGGCGGCCTTCGACGGCTTGGGCGTCTCGGCCAGCATCGCGGACGGGATCGCGCGCAGCGATGACCTCGCGCTGACCGGCCCCTACCTGACGGCAGGCGGGGCCGGGTCGGCCGACCTCGGCGCGCGGACCGTGTCGTATCGCCTGATGCCCACCCTCTCGGCCACGCCGGGCGGCGGCGGGATCACCGTGCCGGTCGACGTGGAGGGGCCGTGGGACGATCCGGCGGTGACGCCCGACCTCGAATGGCTCGCCCGCGAGCGGCTCGGCATCGACCGCGAGGCGGTGGAGGCGCGGCTCCGCGAGGAGGCCGGGGACGCGCTCCGGCAGCGACTGGCCGACGAGCTCGAGGTCGCGCCCGAGGCGCTCGACGGGCGGGACGCGCTCGAGGACGCGATCCGCTCGCGCGTCGAGGACCGCCTGCTCGACTTCCTCGGGCGCTGAACGGCGCGCCCCCTTCGCTGGACCGCGGCCCGGCGCCGGGCTATCTGGCGGCCGGACCGAGGGGAGCCTCCGGATGGGCGTCAGCCTGAGATCGATCGTCCTGAAGCCGATGCACCGCGAGGGGCCGCGCTTCGTGGCGGCCTTTGCGGTGCTCACGCTGCTGCTCTGGTGGCTCTGGGACCCGCTGTTCTGGCTCGGGCTGGGGCTGACGGTCTGGTGCTACTACTTCTTCCGCGACCCGCCGCGCACCGTGCCGATGGATGACGGGCTCGTGGTCTCGCCCGCCGACGGGATCGTCTCGCTGATCGGGCCGGCCGTGCCGCCCGCCGAGCTGGACCTCGGCGCGGCGCCGCTCGTGCGGGTGTCGGTCTTCATGTCGGTCTTCGACTGCCACGTGAACCGCGCACCGGTCGCGGGCGAGGTGACGCACACCGCCTACCGCCCCGGCACGTTCGTCTCCGCCGAGCTCGACAAGGCCTCCGAGGAGAACGAGCGCCTTGGGCTCGTGCTCGCGATGGCCGACGGCACGCGGCTCGGCGTGGTACAGATCGCGGGCCTCGTCGCGCGGCGCATCCTGTGCGAGGTCGAGGCGGGCGCGATCCTGGGGCGCGGCGATCGGTTCGGGCTGATCCGCTTCGGCTCGCGGCTCGACACCTACCTTCCCGAGGGCACCGCGCCCCGCGTCGCCGTGGGCCAGAAGATGGTCGCGGGCGAGACCGTGCTCGCGGTGCTGGGCGACGCGCGTCCGGCCACGGCGCGGGTCGAGTAGATGGAGCCCGACCGCCCCCGCCGCGAGGGTCGCCTGCCGGTCCTGTCGCTCGTGCCGAACCTCGTGACGATGCTGGGCCTGTGCTTCGGGCTGACCTCGATCCGCTTCACCTTCGCCGACAGCTACGCGCTCGCCGCGGGGCTCCTGATCCTCGCCGCGCTGATCGACGGGCTCGACGGGATGCTCGCGCGCCGGCTCGACGCGGCCTCGCCGTTCGGCGCCGAGCTCGACTCGCTGTCGGACTTCGTGTGCTTCGGCGTCGCGCCCGCGCTCCTGCTCTATCACTTCGCGCTCGAGGGCATGGCGGGGATGGGCTGGCTCGCCGCGCTCTTCTTCGCCATCTGTTGCTGCCTGCGGCTCGCGCGCTTCAACGTCGCCGCCAAGGACGAGACCGGGCCGCAGGGGGGCTTCACGGGCGTGCCGGCGCCCGCGGGCGCGATGCTGGGCATCTTCCCGGTGACGCTCTGGCTCGGCGGCTTCGCCGATCTGCGCGAGCTGCCGCTTCTGGTGGCGTTCTGGGCCGTGGCGGTGGGCGCGGCGATGATCGGGCGGTTCCGGACGGTGTCGCTGAAGGCGATGCGGATCGATCGGGACAACGCCGTCTGGGTGCTGCTCGGCGCGGCGGTGGTGATCGGGCTGATGTTGACGCGGCTTTGGGTTTTCCACGTCGGCGCCACGATCCTCTATCTGGGAATGCTGGGCTACGGCGTCGTCGCCGCGCGCCGAGGGAGGGCTGCCTGATGCAGATCGACGCCGTCGACCGGACCTATCGCCGATGGGCGCCCGTCTACGACGCCACGTTCGGGGCGCTCACGCGGCCCGGGCGGCGCGCCGCGACGGCGCGGGTCAACGCGCTCGGGGGCCGCGCGCTCGAGGTGGGCGTCGGGACGGGGCTGGCGCTGCGGCATTACGGCGAGGGCGTGCGCGTGACCGGCATCGACTTCTCGGACGCGATGCTCGAGCGCGCGCGCGTGAAGGTCGAGTCGAACGGGCTCGGCAACGTCGAGGAGTTGCGGCAGATGGATGCCCGGACGCTGGACTTCGAGGACGATGCCTTCGATTGCGTGGTCGCGATGTACCTGATCTCGGTGGTGCCCGACCCCGAGCGCGTCCTCGCGGAGATGGCGCGCGTCTGCCGGCCGGGCGGCGAGATCCTGATCGTGAACCACTTCGCGGATGCGGGCGGGCGGTTCGGTCGGGTCGAGACGATGCTCGCGCCCTTCGCCGACCGCGTCGGCTGGCATGCCGACTTCGACATCGGCACGGTGCTGGGCTCGGGCCATGTGGAGGAGATCGAGCGGACCGCGCTGCCGCCGCTCGGGCTGTTCACGTTCCTGCGGCTGCGCCCGCGCGACGCGGCCCGGGCGGCGGCCTGAGCGTCAGCGCTTGCGGTCGCGGCGCGAGGACATCGGCTGGAACGCGACCGAGACGTGCGCCTCGCAATAGGGCTTGCCCGGCGCGGTCTGAAGACCGCAGAACCAGAACTTCGCCGTGGCCGGGTCGCCGATCGGCCATTTGCAGGTCCGCTCGGTCAGCTCCATCAGGCTGATCTTCTTCGCGGTCTTCTCGACCGCGTTGACCTTGGCCAGCGCCTCGGGGCTGATCTCGTTGGCCGAGGGCTGCGGCGGCAGCGGCTGCCCGGCCATCAGCGGCTTGCGCAGGTTCGTAACGTTGGTGCCCTGCGGCACGGCGGCCATCGTGCGCGGCTCGTCGTCGTCCTCCTCCTCCTCGACCGGCGCGGCGGGGGCGGGCGGCGGCGCGGCGGCCTCGGATTCCGGCGAGGGCTCGGGCGCGGGCGGCGGCGCGGCGGGCTCGGCGGCGGCGGGGGGCACGGCGGAGGCGGCGGCGGGCTTCGCGTCGTCGAGGTTGCGGTTCGACAGGCCGAGGCGGTGGACCTTGCCGATGACCGCGTTGCGCGTGACGCCGCCGAGCTCCTTGGCGATGGTCGACGCGGACGCGCCCTCGCCCCACATCCGCTTCAACGTCTCGACGCGCTCGTCGGTCCAGGCCATCGTGGTCTCCTCGCGGGCAAGCGTCCCGGCCGCGCGCGTGCCGTCGTGGCGGGCGATCCCGGGAACCCCTATTGTATGCACCGCCGAGGGCCGTCACAACCCGGGGCCCGACCCGCGCGCCCCCGGAGGCCCCGATGAACGCCACGCCCGCCACGTCCGACGCCCCGCCCGCCCGCCTGAGCCGCGTCGATCCCGGCGTGCGCCGCTTCGGGCGGGTCAACTGGCTGGGGCTCGGGACGCTGGCGAAGCGCGAAACGCAGCGGTTCCTCGCCGTCTGGACGCAGACGCTGCTCGCCCCGGTGGTGACGGCGGCGCTGTTCCTGCTGATCTTCACGATCGCGGTCGGGACCACGCGGGGCGACGTGATGGGAGTGTCGTTCGTGCATTTCCTCGCGCCCGGCATCCTGATGATGACGGTGATCCAGAACGCCTTCGCCAACGTCTCCTCCTCGATCGTGATCTCCAAGGTGCAGGGCAACATCGTCGACACGCTGATGCCGCCGCTCTCGGCGTTCGAGCTGGTGGCGGGCTACCTCGCGGGCGGGGTGCTGCGCGGGATGCTGGTCGCCGTGGCGATCGCGGTCGTGCTGTTCCCGCTCGTGGGCCTGGGCGTCGCGCATCCGCTGGCCGCGCTGGTCTGGGTCGCGCTCGGGGGCGCGTTCCTCGGCTCGCTCGGGATCGTGGCGGGCGTCTACGCCAACAAGTTCGACCAGATCGCCGCCATCACCAACTTCATCGTCGTGCCGCTGAGCTTCCTCTCGGGCACGTTCTACTCGCTCGACACGATGCCGCCGCTTCTGGCCATGCTGAGCCACGCGAACCCGGTCTTCTACCTGATCGACGGGCTGCGCGCCTCGGTGCTGGGCGTGTCCGACAGCTCGCCCTGGCTCGGCTTCGCGGTCGTCTCGACGGCGACGGCGGCGGTGGCGGGCTTGGGCTGGTGGATGTTCCGCACGGGCTACCGGCTGAAATCGTGACCGGCGCGGCGGGCGGGCTTGCGGCGGCCGGACCGGCTTCCTAGCTGCTCTCCGACGCCCGGTGGCCGGCCGGAATGTCGCCCAGGCCCCCGGCCCCGGACCCGCATCCCTTGGACATCCTCCTCATCCTCGCGGGCTTCGCGGGCCTTCTCGTGGGCGGCGAGCTTCTGGTGCGCGGGGCGGTCGACGTCGCGCATCGCCTGCGGATCTCGCCCATCGTGATCGGCGTCACGCTGGTCGGCTTCGGGACGTCGACGCCCGAGCTGCTGACGAGCGTGCAGGCCGCGCTCGCCGGCTCGCCCGGCATCGCCGTCGGCAACGTGGTCGGCAGCAACGTCGTCAACATCCTCCTGATCCTCGGCGCCGCCGCGATGATCCGGCCGATCACGGTCGACGGACCGGCGTTCCGGCGCGACGGCCCCGTCCTCGCCGCCGCCTCGCTCCTGTGCCTCGCGGTGGTGCTGTCGGGGACGCTCGGGCGGGGCGTGGGCGGCGTGTTCCTCGCGGGCCTGCTCGCCTACCTGATCTACGCGATCCGCTCGGGCGCCGAGGTCGACGCGCCGGAGCCGGGGAGCGCGCAGGCAAGCGTCGCCCGGTCGCTCGCGACCTTCGTGGCGGGTCTCGTGGTCACGATCCTCGCGGCGCGCGCGCTGGTCACCGGGGCGATCTCGGTGGCGGCGTCCCAGGGCGTGTCGGAGGCGGTGATCGGCCTGACGGTCGTGGCGATCGGCACGTCGATGCCGGAGCTGGTCACGTCGATCCTCGCGGCCCGCAAGGGGCAGTCCGACCTCGCCTTCGGCAACATCGTCGGGAGCAACGTCTTCAACATCCTCGGCATCCTCGGGGTCACCGCGCTGGTCCGGCCGCTCGAGGTGCCCGCGTCGATCGCGGGCTTCGACATCTGGGTGATGATCGCCGCCACCGCCGCGCTGGTCGCGGTCGCGGTCGACGGCCGGTCGCATCGGACGCGGGGCCGGGGCGGCGTTCGTCGCGGCCTACCTCGCCTATACCGGATGGCTCGTGATCAACCTCTGAGCGTCAGCGGCCGAGGCACCAGCGCAGGATCGCCTTCTGCGCGTGGAGCCGGTTCTCGGCCTCGTCGAACACGACCGAGCGCGGGCCGTCGAGCACGGCGTCGGTGATCTCCTCGCCGCGATGCGCGGGCAGGCAATGCATCACCAGCGCGTCCGCGGGCGCGGCCTCCATCAGGCGCTCGTTGACCTGATAGGGGCGCAGCAGGTTGTGGCGCCGCTGCCGCGAGCTTTCCGCGTCGCCCATCGAGACCCAGGTGTCGGTGACGATCAGGTCGGCGTCGCGCACCGCCGCCGCCGGGTCGCGCTCGATGCGGACCTCGCGCCCCGCGCGCCGAACCGCGCCGATCAGGTCGTCGCGCGGGTCGAGCGCCTCCGGGCCGGAGAAGGTGAAGTCGAAGCCGAAGCTCGCCGCCGCGTGCAGGAACGACTGCGCGACGTTGTTGCCGTCGCCCATCCACGCGACCCGGCGGCCCGCGATCGGACCGCGATGCTCCTCGTAGGTCATCACGTCGGCCATGATCTGGCAGGGATGCGACGTGTCGGTCAGCCCGTTGATCACCGGCACGGTGGCGTGCTCGGCCATCTCCGCGAGGATGTCCTCACCGAAGGTGCGGATCATGATCAGGTCGACGTAGCGCGACAGCACGCGCGCGGTGTCGGCGATGGTCTCGCCGTGCCCGAGCTGCATGTCCGCGCCCGACAGCGTGAGGGTGGTCCCGCCCAGCTGGCGCACGCCGACGTCGAAGCTGATGCGGGTGCGGGTCGAGGGCTTCTCGAAGATCAGCGCGACGACGTGGCCCGCGAGCGGGGTGGCGTCGTCGGGCGTGCCCTTCGGCCGTCCCTCGCGGGCGGCCTTCATCGCGGTGGCCTGCGCGAGGATCGACCGCAGGTCGCCGGGATCGGTGCGGTGGATGTCGAGGAAGTGGGGCATGGGACGGTCCTCGTCGGCGCTCGGGGCGCTCAGGCGGGCACGAGGCTCGCGGCCGCGCGGTCGAGCCGGGCCACGGCCTCGCGCAGATCCTCCTCGGGGATGTTGAGCGCGGGAAGCAGGCGGATCACGTTGTCGCCGCCCGGGATCACGCAGGTCTCCTGCGCGTAGGCCGCGGCGACCACGTCGGCGTTCGGGACGCGGCACTTGAGCCCGAGCATCAGCCCCGACCCCCTCACGGCCTCGAACACGTCGGGGTGGGAGGCGACCAGCCCCTCGAGCGCCTGGCGGAACGTGCCCGCGCGGCGGCGCACGTCTGCGAGGAAGCCGTCCTCGGCCACGATCGCCATGACGGCGTTGCCCACGGCGCAGGCCAGCGGGTTGCCACCGTAGGTCGAGCCGTGCGTGCCGGGCGTCATGCCCCGCGCCGCGTCCTCGGTCGCGAGCAGCGCGCCCAGCGGAAAGCCCCCGCCGATGCCCTTGGCGACCATCATGATGTCGGGCGCCACGCCCGCCCATTCGTGCGCGAAGAGCCGCCCCGTGCGCCCCATCCCGCACTGCACCTCGTCGAGGATCATCAGCGCGCCGGTCTCGTCGCACAGGTCGCGCAGGCCCTTGAGGCACTGGTCCGGCACCGGCACGATCCCGCCCTCGCCCTGCACCGGCTCGAGGATCACGGCCGCCACGTCGGGCGCGCGCATGGCCTCCGCCAGCGCCTCGTGATCACCGAAGGGCAGGTGCCGGAAGCCGGGCAGGAGCGGGCCGAAGCCGCGCGTCATCTTCTCGGAGCCCGCGGCGGCGATGCCCGCGCTGGAGCGGCCGTGGAAGCTGCCGGTGAAGGCGAGGATCGTGGTCCGGGCGGGGTCCACCTCGGACCAGTGCTTGCGCGCCATCTTGACCGCGAGCTCGCAGGCCTCCGTGCCCGAGTTGGTGAAGAAGCAGGTTTCGGCGAAGGTATGCGCCACCAGCGCCTCGGCCAGCGCCTCCTGCTGGGGGATGCGGTAGAGGTTCGAGGTGTGCCAGAGCGCGCCCGCCTGCGCCGTAAGCGCCGCGGTCAGCGCCGGATGCGCGTGGCCCAGCACGTTGACCGCGATCCCCGCGCCGAGATCGAGGAACCGCCGCCCGTCCGCCTCCACGAGCCAGGAGCCCTCGCCGGAGACGAAGGCCAGCGGCGCGCGGTTGTAGGTCGGCATCACGGCGGGGATCATGGCCCTCTCCCTCGGGTGGCGTGAGCGTCCGGCGTGGCCGATCCGATGCCGACAGTCAATTCGGCGCATCTCGCCCGATGCCGCCGTATGGCCCGCCCCGCGCCATTCCAGCGCCCGAATCCGGCTCCATTGCCGCCGCCTGACGAAGGAGGCGAGGCACATGGCGTTCATCGAGGACGAGTCCGGGGCGGTGACGGCGAACTGGGTGGTCCTGACGGCGGGGATCGTCGGGCTCGCGCTGGCGGCGTACGGCGTCATCGCGTCGGGGGTCGGCGCGCAGGCGGGCGCCATCAAGGCCTCCCTGCAGGGGATGGAGATGGTCGACACGTTCGCCTCGACGGTGGAGGAGGCGTTCGAGGACGGCATCGGGGCCCTCTGGACGGGCGCGAAGGCGGCGGTCGCCGACGTGCCGGGCTTCGGCGCGATCCTCGCGCCCTTCGGCCGGGGCGACGGGCGCGAGACCGTCTCGCGCAACCTCGGGCTCAAGCGCCCCGGGCCGGCGACGATCTCGTTCGACCTGATCTCGATGGACACGATCGACCGGGGCGAGGGGTCGGTCCTCTACGTCGACGGCCGCGAGGTCGCGCGCCTCGTGAAGGGATCGGGGCCCGGCGCGACGCCGAAGGGCCTCGTCTGGGAGATGCGGGACGTCCCGGGCGTCACGACGACGGCGGCGCTCACGGCGTCGGGACGCAACATGGGCGGTCCGAACCGCGCGAAGAACGGCGATGGCTGGTCGGGATGGCACGACGAGGTGCAGCGCGTCACGATCAAGATGGACCGGGCGGACGCGAACACGAGCTTCGGCTTCGGCGCGCGGTTGAGCCAGGGCCAGAACGACGAATCCGTTGGCCTCGACAACTTCTCGATCTCCAGCCCCGGCATGTGACCGCGGGCGATCCGGCTCGACACCGGGCGCCCCCGCGGGCACACCTTGCCCCCATGTGGCCCCGCACCCGCGCGCTCTCCGTCCACCTGCTGACCGCCACGGGGGCGGTTTTCGCGATGTTCGCGCTGCTGGCGGCGGTGGAGGCGGACTGGTCGTGGATGTTCCTGTGGTTGCTGGCCGCGCTCGTCGTCGACGGCGTGGACGGGCCGCTCGCGCGCCGCTGGGACGTGGAGCTGCACGCGGCGCGCTTCGACGGGCAGCTCCTCGACCTCATCATCGACTATCTCACCTACGTGTTCATCCCCGCCTACGCGCTCTACGCCTCCGGGCTGGTGCCCGGCTGGGCGGGCTGGGGCATCCTGATCGTGGTCCCGCTCGCCTCCGCGCTCTACTTCTGCGACACGCGGATGAAGACCGAGGACGCCTCGTTCGAGGGCTTCCCGGGCTGCTGGAACATGGTCGCGCTCGCGGTCTTCGTGCTCGAGCCGAACCCCTGGGTCACGCTGGTCGCCTCGGTCGCGCTGTCGGCGGCGATGTTCCTGCCGCTGCGCTTCGTGCACCCGACCCGCACCGCGCGCTGGCGGCCGGTGACGCTGGCGGTCACGGCGGGCTGGATGGCGCTCGCGCTGACGGCCGCGTGGGGGGAGTTCGGGCTGGGGCCGGTGCTCGGCTGGGCGTTCGCGGGCTGCACCGGCTACCTGCTGCTGGCCGGGCTCGCGCAGCAGGCGACGGAGCCGCGCGGGGCCTAGAGGTCGATCGCGCCGTCGGGCGGCGGGCGCGGGCGCCGGGGTCGGGTCGCGGCGGCGGATCAGGATGTCGCCGTTGGGCAGGATCTCGGGCGGCTCGTACGCGTCGAGGTCGTCCATGACCGCGCCGAGCCTCTCCTGCAAGTTGCCGCATGAGCGGCGCGGCCTCGATCGCGAGCCCCTCGAGGTCGCGCATCGCGGGCTCCATCTCCTCGCGCAGCCCGTCCATGAAGAGCCGCAGGCCGCGCTCCATCAGGCCGGGCGCCTCCGGTCGCGCCTCCTCCTGCGCCGCGGCGGGCAGGGGGGTCGCGAGCAGGAGGGCGAGGAGGAACGGGCGCATGGCCGCGACGATGGGCGCGGCGGCGGGCCCGGTCAAGCGGCGCCGGGTCAGGCGGGGCAGGGCGGGGCCGGTCAGGCGGCGCGGGCCTGGATCGCCTCCCACGCCCGGTTGACCGCGATCAGGCGCTTCTCGGCGAGCTTGACCGCCTCCTCCGGCAGGCCGCGCGCCATCGCGCGGTCGGGATGGCTGTCGCGGACGGCGGCGCGCCAGGCGGCGCGGACCTCGTCCATCGGCGCGTCCGGCTCCACGCCCAGCACGTCGTAGCAGTCGCGCGGCGCGGTCGGCGCGAAGCGGGCGCGCAGCGCGCGGAAGTCGCGCGGCGGGCAGGGCGAAGATCGCGGCGACCCGCTCGAGGAACGCGTCCTCGCGCCGGATGGTAGTCGCCGTCGGCCACCGCGATGTGGAACAGCCCCTCGAGCAGGTCGCGCAGGACCTCCGCGTCGTCCTCGAACATCCGCGCGATGCGCTCCGCGTAGTCCTCGAACCCCGCGACGTCGGTGCGCGCGAGGTCGAAGACGCGCGCGGCGTTGGCCTCCTCGGCGGGCGCGATCACGAAGACCTCGCGGAAGGCCGCGACCTCGTCGGAGGTCACGCGGCCGTCGGCCTTGGCCATCTTCGCGCCGAGCGCGATCACCGCGATGGTGAACGCCACCGACCGCTCGGGCGGGGCGCGCAGGCGGTCGAACAGCCCCGACAGCGTCTCGCCGGGCGCCAGCCGCTCGAGCAGCGCGAGGATCCGGTCCCAGAGGGTCACGGGCGCCATCCTACACCGCGGTGAGCGCGGCGAGAACGGCGATCTCGCTCAGCTGCTGGACCGCGCCGAGCATGTCGCCCGTCTGCCCGCCGATCCGCGCGCGCGCCGCGCGGCCGACGGACCAGAGCACGCCCACGATCAGGATCGCCGCCGCGAGCCCGTGCACGCCCCAGAGCGCGAGGGTTCCGCCCGCGATCGCCGCACCGAGCAGCGCCGCCCCGGGCCCCGGCCGCCCGGTCGACCGCGACAGGCCGTCGGGCCGCGCGGGCGGCAGCCAGCGCATGGCGACCGCCATCGGGGCGCGGCTCGCGAGGCCCGCCGCCAGCGCCACCGCGACCAGGTTTCCCTGTACCAGAGCGGTGGCCAGCAGCGACCAGCGCAGGAGGAGCGAGAGCACGAGCGCGCAGGCGCCGAACGTGCCGATCCGGCTGTCGCGCATGATCGCGAGCCGCCGCTCCCGGTCGCGCCCGCCGAGCCCGTCGGCGCAGTCGGCGAGCCCGTCCTCGTGCAGCGCGCCGGTCAGCGCGAGCTGCGCGGCGAGGACCAGCGCCGCGGCCACCGCGGGCGTCGCGCCGAGCGCCCAGGCGGCAAGCCCCAGCCCGCCCGAGAGCGCGCCCACGACCCCGCCGATCACCGGCCAGGCCCAGGCGGCGTCGGGGTTCGCGTGGGGCGGATGCCGGACCGGGAGGCGCGTCAGGAGCGCTGTGGCGGCGGCGAGGTCGCGGCGGATGCGGGCCGTGGACATTCGGGCGGACCCTTCGGGCGATGGCGCCGGGCGCCGGTCTCGCCTATCGCCCCCCGGCGCGCCGGTAAAGCGCGCGACCCGACCCGGAGCCCGCGCGATGCCCGACCTCGCCAGCCACGCCGCGATCCGCGCGGCGCTCGCCGCCGCGCCCGGCCCCGACGAGGCGGCGCGCGAAGCGGCGCGCGCGCGCGACGCGACGCTCACGAAGCCGCCGGGCGCCCTCGGGCGGCTCGAGGAGGTCGCGGTCTGGTTCGCGGGATGGTCGCGGACGATGCGCATCGAGCGGCCGCAGGTGCTGATCTTCGCGGCCAATCACGGGGTCGCGGCGCGCGGCGTCAGCGCGTTCCCGGCCGAGGTGACGGCGCAGATGGTCGCCAACTTCCGCGCGGGCGGGGCGGCGGTGAACGCGCTGGCGGGGCTCGCCGGGGCGACGGTGGAGGTGCACGCGCTCGATCTCGACCGACCGACGCGCGACCTCGCGGCCGGCCCGGCGATGACCGAGGCGGAGGCCTGCGCGGCCTTCGCGGCGGGCTGGGAGGCGGTCGATCCGGGCGCCTGCGTGCTGGTGGCGGGCGAGATGGGGATCGCCAACACGACCGCCGCCGCCGCCATCGCCGCGGCACTCGCGGGCGGGACCGGCTGGGCGGGGCGGGGGACGGGCGTGGACGACGCGGGGCTCGCGCGCAAGGAGGCGGCGGTGGCGGCGGGGCTCGCGGCCAATCCGGGGCGGACCGGGCTCGCGGTGCTGACCGCGCTCGGCGGGCGCGAGATCGCCGCGATGGCGGGCGCGATCGCGGGCGCGCGGGCGCACCGGGTGCCGGTGGTGCTCGACGGCTTCGTCTGCGGCGCGGCGGCGCTGTGTCTTGCAGGCGGAGGCGCCGGGCGCGCTCGACCACTGCATCGCGGGGCACCTCTCGGCGGAGGGCGCGCACGGGCGGATGCTGGGCGTGCTCGGGATGGAGCCGCTCCTGTCGCTCGGGCTGCGGCTCGGGGAGGGGTCGGGCGCGGTGCTGGCGCTGCAGGTGCTGCGCGGCGCGCTCGCCTGCCACGCGGGGATGGCGACGTTCGACGAGGCCGGGGTCACGGGGGGCTAGCCTTCGCGCGCGTCGCGCTCGGCTACGAGGAAGGTCAGCGCGTCGGCCATGAGCTTGGTCTGCGCGCCGCCGGTCACGCCGCCGACGCCGACGCGCCGCCCCAGCCGCCACCACATGCCCGGCGCCCAGGCGCGCCCGAGCGGCGCGCGCAGGCGGATCAGGAATCCGTTCGACGGCTTGAACGAGAACAGCGCGCGGTCGACCGACGCGATGGCTTCGAGCGGCGCGATCGGCGTGCCGTCCTCCTGCCGCAGCCCGTCCTCGTCGAGCACGATCGCCACCGCCGACCGGGTCCAGCCGCGGCGCGCGAGCACGAGGCAGGCGATCCCGAAGGCCACGAGGAAGGCGAGCCAGAGCGGGTTCGACGGCGGCTGCGCGATCGCGACCCAGACGAGCAGCGCGCCGAGCGCGACCTGCATCGCCGCGCCCGCGACGCGACGGGGCGCGGAGGCGCGCAGGACGTGGAGCGGCTCGGGCATGCCCACCGCCTAGAGGCGCGCGCGGGGCTGCACAACGCGGGTTCGCGCGCGCGCGTTGCGCGACCGCCGGGCGGCCCCCACCTTGGCCGCGCAACGAAGGAGGCCCCCATGTCCCTGCGCCCCGTGATCGAGACCCGCGCCGCCCGTCCGACGATGGAGGGGGCGGGCGTCCACCTGCACCGCGCCTTCGGCTTCGCGGACCCGTCCGAGCAGGACCCGTTCCTGCTCTTCGACGACTTCCGCGGCGACGCGCGCGAGCTCTACGAGGCGGGCTTCCCGTGGCATCCGCACCGGGGGATCGAGACGATCACCTACGTGCTCGCGGGCGAGGTCGACCACGGCGATTCGCTGGGCAACCGCGGCACGCTGGGGCGCGGGCTCCGTCCAGTGGATGACGGCCGGCCGCGGCATCCTGCATCAGGAGATGCCGCGGGGGAACGCCGCCGGGCAGATGCACGGGTTCCAGCTCTGGGCGAACCTGCCCGCGTCGCTCAAGATGACCGCGCCGCGCTACCAGGACGTCGGCGCCGCCGACATCCCCGAGGTGGTCGAGGACGACGGCACGCGGGTGCGCGTGGTGATGGGCGAGTTCTGGGGCGCGCGCGGGCCGGTCGACGGGATCGCGGCGGACCCGCAATACCTCGACGTCTCGGTGCCGCCGAACGTGCGCCGCACGTTCCGGGTCGACACGCACCGCCAGACCTTCGCCTACGTCTTCGCGGGCGCGGGCGACTTCGCGGACGCGTCGGCGCCAGAAGGGGTGCTGCTCGAGAAGGAGGTCGGGGGCCGCGAGGTCAACATCCGCGACCTGTCGGGCAACCGGACGCTGGTGCGCTTCGGCGCGGGCGAGGAGGTCACGGTGCGCGCGGGCGAGGAGGGCGTGCGGTTCCTGCTGGTCTCGGGCGCGCCGATCCGCGAGCCGGTCGCCTGGCACGGGCCGATCGTGATGAACACCCAAGCGGAACTGCAGGCCGCGATGCGGGAGCTGCGCAACGGCACGTTCATCCGCCCCGCGCATTGACGCGCGGGCGGCTGGCGCGGCGCCACCGCGGCGGCTAGGTCGGGGGCCATGCTCCACGCGATCCGCCACGGCGCCCCGACCGACCGCCCCCCGCTCCTCGTCGCGCACGGCCTCTTCGGCTCGGCGCGCAACTGGGGGGTGGTGGCCAGGCGGCTGGCGGCGGACCGCGAGGTCGTGGCGGTCGACATGCGCAACCACGGCGCGAGCCCGTGGCACGACGCGCACGGCTACGAGGACATGGCGGGCGATCTGGCCGAGGTCATCGGCGACGCGCCCCACGACGTGCTCGGGCACTCGATGGGCGGCAAGGCGGCGATGGTGCTGGCGCTGACGCGGCCCGCGCTCGTCCGGCGGCTCGTCGTGGCCGACATCGCGCCCGTCGCCTACGGGCACACGCAGGGACCGCTGATCGACGCGATGCGCGCGGTGGACCTGTCCGGCGTCACGCGGCGCTCGGAGGTCGCGGATCAGCTCGGCGCGGTGCCCGACGACGGGACGCGCGACTTCCTCGTGCAGTCGGTGGACGTGGGCGCGCGGCGCTGGGTGCTCAACCTCGACGCGCTGGCCGCGAACATGGACGCGATCATGGGCTTCCCGGACGTCGATGCCGCGTTCGACGGCCCGGCGCTGTTCCTGTCGGGGGCGGCGTCGCGACTACGTGCGCCCCGGGCACCACGACCGCATCCGCGCGCTCTTTCCGGCTGCCACGTTCGAGACGATCCCCGGCGCCGCGCATTGGCTCCATGCGCAGGAGCCGCGCGCGTTCGAGGCGGCGGTGCGCGGCTTCCTCGACGCCTAGGCCGTCAGCCCCTCGGGCTCGGGCAGGCCGTGCGCGCGGCAGGCGGCGGTCACCGTGTTGGCGAGCAGGCAGGCGATCGTCATCGGCCCGACCCCGCCCGGCACCGGGGTGATCGCGCCCGCCACCGCCGCGCAGGACGCGAAGTCGCAGTCGCCCACGAGCCGCGTGCGCTCGCCGTCGGCCACGCGGTTGATGCCGACGTCGATCACCGTCGCGCCCGGCGCGATCCAGTCGCCCGTGACCATCCCGGGGCGCCCCACGGCGGCGATCACGACGTCGGCCCGGCGCACCACGTCGGCGATGTCGCGGGTGCGCGAATGGGCGATGGTGACGGTCGCGTCGTCGCGCAGCAGGAGCTGCGCCATCGGCTTGCCCACGATGTTCGACCGCCCGATCACCACCGCCTCCGCGCCCGCGAGGCTGCCCAGATGGTCGCGCAGCATCATCAGGCAGCCCGAGCGGCGTGCAGGGCACGAGCGCGCGCCCGCCCGTCGCGAGCGCGCCGACATTGGCGACGTGGAAGCCGTCCACGTCCTTGGCGGGGTCGATCGCGGCGAGGATCGTGGCCGCGTCGATCGCGTCGGGCACCGGAAGCTGGCACAGGATGCCGTGAACCGCCGGGTCGGCGTTCAGCCGGGCGATCAGCGCGAGCAGGTCGGCCTGCGAGGTCTCAGCGGGCAGGCGATGCTCGAAGCTCGCGATCCCCGCCTCGAGGCTCTGGCGGCCCTTGTTGCGGACGTAGACGGCGCTCGCCGGGTCCTCGCCCACGAGCACCACGGCGAGGCCGGGGACGACGCCGTCCCGGGCCACGCGGGCGACCTCGTCGGCCACGCGGGCGCGGATGCGGGCGGCGAAGGCGCGGCCGTCGATCAAAGTGGCGGTCATGGGGCGGGCACGGGGTCTCGGGACGTCGCCCGAACGCCACCGAGCGGCTCCGGGCATTCCGCTCGCGGATCGCCGCCTCGCCGCGGTGCGGGTCGCCGATGCGCGACCCGCACTAGAACAGCCCCTCCACCTCGCCCGCCGCGTTGAGCCGGATCGTCTCGGCCGACGGCACGCGGGGCAGGCCCGGCATCGTCATGATCTCGCCGCAGATGACGACGACGAAGCCCGCGCCCGCCGACAGCCGCACCTCGCGGATCGGCACCGAATGGCCCGTCGGCGCGCCGCGGATCTCGGGGTCGGTGGTGAAGGAATACTGCGTCTTGGCCATGCAGATCGGCAGGTGCCCGTAGCCCTCCGCCTCCCAGGCGCGGAGCTGGTCGCGGATCTTCTTGTCGGCGAGCACCTCGTCGGCGTGGTAGATGCGCTTGGCGATGGTCTCGATCTTCGCCATCAGCGGCATGTCGTCGGGGTAGAGCGGCGCGAAGTTCGCGGTCCCGGCATCGGCGATCTCGGCCACGCGCGTCGCCAGCGCCTCGATCCCCTTGGAGCCGTCGGCCCAGTGCCGGCACACGATCGCCTCGGAGCCCTGGCTCGCGACGAACGCGCGCACCGCGTCGATCTCGGCCTCGGTGTCGGCGGTGAAGTGGTTGACCGCGACCACGACCGGGACGCCGAACGACTTGAGGTTGGCGATGTGGCGGCCGAGGTTGGCGCAGCCCGCGCGCACCGCGTCGACGTTCTCGGGGCCGAGGTCGGCCTTGGCCACGCCGCCGTTCATCTTCATCGCGCGCACCGTGGCCACCAGCACCACGCAGGCGGGCGAGAGCCCGGCCATCCGGCACTTGATGTTCATGAACTTCTCGGCGCCCAGATCCGCGCCGAACCCGGCCTCGGTCACGACGTAGTCGGCGACCTTGAGCGCGGTGGTCGTGGCGATGACCGAGTTGCAGCCATGCGCGATGTTGGCGAACGGGCCGCCGTGGACGAAGGCGGGGTTGTTCTCGAGCGTCTGCACGAGGTTCGGCTGCATCGCGTCGCGCAGCAGCACCGTCATCGCGCCGTCGGCCTTGAGGTCGCGCGCGAAGACCGGCGTGCGGTCGCGGCGATAGGCCACGATCATGTCGCCCAGCCGCCGCTCGAGGTCGCGCAGGTCGCGCGCGAGGCACAGGCACGCCATCACCTCGGAGGCGACGGTGATGTCGAAGCCGGTCTCGCGCGGGAAGCCGTTGGCGACGCCGCCGAGGCTCGCGGTGATCTGGCGCAGCGCGCGGTCGTTCATGTCCACCACGCGCCGCCAGACGACGCGGCGGGTGTCGATGTCGAGGTCGTTGCCCCAGTAGATGTGGTTGTCGATCATCGCCGAGAGCAGCGAATGCGCGGCGGTGATCGCGTGGAAGTCGCCGGTGAAGTGGAGGTTCATCTCCTCCATCGGCACGATCTGCGCGTAGCCGCCGCCCGCCGCGCCGCCCTTCATCCCGAAGTTGGGCCCGAGCGAGGCTTCGCGGATGCACACCACCGCGCGGCGGCCGATCGCGTTGAGCCCGTCGCCCAGGCCCACCGTGGTCGTCGTCTTGCCCTCGCCCGCGGGCGTCGGGTTGACGGCGGTGACGAGGATCAGCTTGCCGTCGGGCCGGCCGGCCAGGCCGTCGATGAAGCGCTGCGAGACCTTGGCCTTGTCGTGCCCGTAGGGGACGAGGTCGGCGGCGTCGATGCCGAGCCCCGCGCCGATCTCTAGGATCGGCTTCTTGGACGCGGCGCGCGCGATCTCGATGTCGGTCTTGGGGCTCATCTCGCGGTCCTGTCGCTGGGCTGCTGCGTCGGGGGACGGCTAGCGCGGGGGGAGGGGGCGCGCCGCGCCGGAAACCGACCTGTGGCGGTCGGCGCGCGTCGCGGCCCCCGCCGGGTGATTCTCGGAACCCGACGACGCGACGCGGGTTGTGGATTGCAAGCAGGACGGATCGCGATCGGCGCGATCCCGCCGACCGCACGGGAACGACGCCATGACCGCGACCAGCCTCCTCATCCATGCCGGGTTCGTCGGCGGCCTCGTCCTCGCGCTCGGCGCCGGGCTCGCGCTAGGCTGATCCCTCGATCGGCGCCGAGACGGCGCCCGCCCAGGCGCGCTGCGCGGGCACGAAGAGCCGTAGCGCGTCCCCGATCCGCACCACGCCCTCCCGCTCGACCCGGCCCGTGACGCCGCGCAGCCCCTCGGCCGCGCGCTTGAAGCCGCGACCCGCGCCGGGCCGCTCCGCCTCGATCACCGCGGCGGGCAGGTGGCAGGGCGTGTTGAGCATGTCGACCGCCACCGTCGCGCCGCCCGCGAACTGCAGCCGCGCGGACGGCGGCAGGTGGCTGAAGTCGGGCACGCCCTCCACCACCATCGTCGCCCCCATCCAGGCCGGGTCGAGCCGGTCGACGCCGAGCGCCGTGGCGATCGCCGCGATCTCCTCGGCGGCCATGATCGCGAGCTGGCGGGCGTTGGCGATCGGCGTGCCGCGCGGGTAGAGCGCGGAGACGCGGCTGCAGGAGGGCGCGTCAGCCCGCCGTGATCCTCGCCCTCCGGCCCGTCGAACCCCAGCCGCAGGTGCTCGCGCGGGGCCGATGCCAGCGCGGCGTCGCGGTCGGGCACGACGCCGAGCCAGACGACGCGGCCGGTGATCGCGGTCGGGACGATGGCGGGCATGTCAGGCCGGTCGGCGGGGATGCGTCATGGCCGCCGGTCTGGCGTTCCGGGACCGCGACCGCAAGCGCATGCGACCCCGCCGACGAAGAACGCCGCCCGCCGGGGATGGGGGCGGCACGACACGGAGGCAGCGGTCGGCCCGAGCGAGAACGCCGCCCCAGGGGGCGGCGTCCGCATTCAGGTGGAGGGCTCGGGGGCCGGTCCGATGTCGGGGGCCTTGGGCCGGGGCTTGGTCTTGGGGATCGCGGTGATGCTGGAGCCGCCCGACGGGTCGATCCCGTCGTCGTCGTCACGCCCGAGCGCCTCGCCGTTGATGACCTTCATGATCTCCGGCCCGGTCAGCGTCTCGTATTCGAGCAGGCCCTCGGCGAGCCGCTTCAGGTCGCCCTCCTTCTCGGTCAGGATGCGCTTTGCGGTCTCGTAGCCCTCGTTCACCAGCTCCTTGACCTTGTCGTCGATCTTGCGCTGCGTCTCGGGCGAGACGTTGCCGCCGCCCTGGTAGTTGCCGAGGTAGCTCTGTTGCTCGTTGGCGTAGTCGACCATGCCGAGCTCGTCCGAATAGCCGAACTGCGTGACCATCGCGCGCGCGATCCGCGTCACCTGCTGGATGTCGGAGGCCGCGCCCGAGGTGACGTTCTCCTTGCCGAAGACCAGCTCCTCGGCCACGCGGCCGCCCATCGCCATGGCGATCTTGGAGGTGTACTTGGTCCAGCTGACCGAGAGCTGATCGCGCTCGGGCAGCGACAGGACGAGGCCCAGCGCGCGGCCGCGCGGGATGATCGTCGCCTTGTGGATCGGGTCGTGCTGCGGGACGTTGAGGCCGACGACGGCGTGCCCCGCCTCGTGGTAGGCGGTCAGCTTCTTCTCGTCCTCGGTCATGACCATCGACCGGCGCTCGGCGCCCATCATGACCTTGTCCTTGGCCTGCTCGAAATCGTCCATCGTCACGACGCGCCGCCCGATCCGCGCGGCCATCAGCGCCGCCTCGTTCACGAGGTTGGCCAGGTCGGCGCCCGAGAAGCCGGGCGTGCCGCGCGCGATGATGCGCAGGTCGACATCCGCGCCGAGCGGGGTCTTGCGGGCGTGGACGCCGAGGATCTTCTCGCGGCCCTTGATGTCGGGATTGGGGACCTGGACCTGCCGGTCGAAGCGGCCGGGGCGCAGCAGCGCGGGGTCGAGCACGTCGGGGCGGTTGGTGGCCGCGACGATGATGATGCCCTCGTTGGCCTCGAAGCCGTCCATCTCCACGAGGAGCTGGTTGAGCGTCTGCTCGCGCTCGTCGTTGCCGCCGCCGTAGCCCACGCCGCGCGACCGGCCGACCGCGTCGATCTCGTCGATGAAGACGATGCAGGGCGCGTTCTTCTTGGCCTGCTCGAACATGTCGCGCACGCGGCTCGCGCCGACGCCCACGAACATCTCGACGAAGTCGGAGCCCGAGATGGTGAAGAACGGCACGCCCGCCTCGCCCGCGACGGCGCGCGCGAGCAGCGTCTTGCCGGTGCCCGGAGGTCCGACGAGCAGCGCGCCCTTGGGGATCTTGCCGCCGAGGCGGGAGAACTTCTGCGGGTTGCGCAGGAACTCGACGATCTCCTCGAGGTCCTCCTTCGCCTCGTCGATGCCGGCGACGTCGTCGAAGGTCACGCGACCGTGCTTCTCGGTCAGCATCTTCGCCTTGGACTTGCCGAAGCCCATCGCGCCGCCTTTGCCGCCGCCCTGCATCCGGTTCATGAAGAAGATCCAGATGCCGATCAGCACGAGGAACGGCAGCCACAGCGTCAGCGCCGACAGGAAGCCCGACTGCTGCTGGCTCTCGGCCACGATGCGGACGTCGTTCTCGAGGAGCGTCGTCGTCACGTCGACGTCCGAGGGCTTGATCGTGACCTGGTCCGCGCCGTTCGCGCCGGAGAAGACGATGCGCTCGCCGTCGAGCCGGGCCTGCGTGACCGAGCCGTCCTCGACCTGCGTGATGAAGTCCGAATAGGGCACCTCGCGCGCCGCGAGCGAGGAGGACCCGCCCGAGAACAGCTGGAACAGGGCCATGACGAGGACGAAGAGGATCACCCAGAAGGCGATGTTGCGCGCGTTACCCAAGGGGACACTCCGGCTGACGCGGCATCGCCCCGCGAGGTTTTCGATGGTCCGAAGATAGACATCGCGGCGGGGGGTTCAACGCCCGATCACCACCTGCGCGAACGCGACGCGGGGGCGGGCGGTCCAGCCCGCGCCGAGCCCGGCCAGCGGCGCGGCGACGAGCCGGTCGCCGTCGCGGATCGCGGGCGAGGCCAGGAGCGAGGCGCGGGGCAGGCCGGTCTTGCGCCACGGGAGGTCTTTGACGGCCTCGCCCAGCGCCCCGACGCGCAGGTGCGGCGCATGCGGGCCATCGAGCCGCCAGCGGCCGTCCCATGCGGCGTCGGTGGGGCCGGGCGGGGCGCAGGCGGCGGGTTCGCGCGCGAGGCGGATCGTGTCGCCCTCGCGCGTGAGGATGCAGCCCGCGAGCGTGGCGGCGCGGCCCGCAAGCGCCGCCTCCACGAACCGCGCCCGCGCGTCGCTGCGCGGCGGATGGGCCAAGCCGCCGATCCAGCGCAGCCCCGCCAGCAGGAGCCTCGGTGCGAGGTCGGGCTCGCGGGGATGCGCGGCGGCCAGCGCGGTGCGGTCGAGGAGCAGGTCGCCACGGTCCTCGATGGCGATCCCCGATCCGGCCGCGCGGGCCTTGAGCGACGCGAGCGCCTCCTCGAGCGCCTCCGCCGAAGCGGCCAGCGCCGCGGCGTCGAGCCCGAGCGTCGCCATCGTCGCCCGTGTCGCCGCGCGCTCGGAGGCCAGGTCGTCGTTGCCCGGATCGTCGATCCAGCCGATCCCGCGCCGCCTCAGGGCATCGCGCAACGCCTCGCGCCCGAACGCCAGCGCGGGGCGGCGGAAGCGGACGCCCTGCGCCTCCCACGCCCCGGCCATGCGCGCGAGCCCGTCGATGCCCGAGCCGCGCCGCAGCCGCATCAGCAGCGTCTCGGCCACGTCGTCGCGGGTATGGCCGACGAGGACGGACGGCAGCGCGGCGGCGCGCGCCAGTTCGGCGAGCGCGAGGTAACGCACGTCGCGCGCCGCGGCGGCGCGGTTGCCCTCCGCAGGGACTTCGACGCGCCGGGTCGCGTGGCCGCAGCCGAGGCGGGCGCAGAGCGCGGCCACGTCGCGGGCTTCTTCGGCGGATCCGGCCCGCAGCCCGTGATCGACCGTCAGCCCATGCACGTCGAGCCCGGCTTCGACCGCCGCGACGAGGAGCGCCGTCGAGTCGCTCCCGCCCGAGACGGCCACGCCGACGCGCCCGCCGCCGCCCTCCGCGATCGCCGCGCCGAGGCGGGCGATCGCGTCGCCGCTCAGAGGCAGCCGAGCCCCGTCCGCGCCGACTGCGCGTCGGCCACGGCTGGCGATGCCGGATAGCGGATCGCGACCTCCGACAGCGTCAGGCACGCCTCGTCGGTCTGCCCGATGGAGCCGAGCGCGGTGCCGAGCCCCACGAGCGCCTCGGGGGCGCGGGCGCCGTCGGGCGAGCCGGAGAACGATTCGAGATAGGCGCGCGCGGCCTCCTGCTGGCGCCCGTCGCGCGCGAGCGCCCGGCCGCGCAGGAACTGCGCCTCGCCGGTCAGCGGCCCGGTGGGGTAGGCGGCGAGGAACGCCTCGAAGCCCTGCGCGGCGGCGGCGGCGTCGCCCGCCTCGAGCGCGGCGCGGGCGCGGTCGAAATCGGCCTGCTCGCCCGAGGCCATCTGCGCGCCGCCATCCGCCGGGGGCGCGACGGGCGACGCGACGGTGCCCGCCGCCGCGCCCTCGGTGCCGCCGCCCAGCGGCGAGGGCGGCGGCAGCGTGGCGAGGTCGCAATCGGCCGTGAGCTCGCAGAGCTGGAACCGCAGGTCCTCGATCCGCGCCGAGCCGTCGCGCGACACGCTCTCGATGCGGAACTCCAGCCGCTCGGTCGCCTGCGTCAGCCGCTGCAGCTCCGCCTCGATCGCGTCGACGCGACCCTGGATCGTCGAGCCGCCGGTGGCCGTGCCCGGCGCGCCGGTCGTGTTGAGCTCGCCGCGCAGCGCCTGCATCTCCACCTGCAGCACCGCGAGCTGCTGGCGGATGTCGGCCAGCGTGCCGCCCTCCTGCGCCGCCGCGGGGACGGCGAGGGCGGCCGCGAGGAGGGCGGCGCGGATCACACCCCGGCCCCGGCCGCGAGCACCGTGACCGCGCGGCGGTTCTGGCTGTAGCATTCCTCGGTCGAGCAGACCGCGATCGGGCGTTCCTTGCCGTAGCTGATGGTGCGCAGGCGCGAGGCCGCGACGCCCTGCCCGATGAGGTAGTCGCGCGCGGCGTTGGCGCGCCTGCCGCCGAGCGCGAGGTTGTACTCGCGCGTCCCCTGCTCGTCGGCATGGCCCTCCACGAGCGCGGTGTAGCCCGGGTTCGCGTTCATCCAGCGCGCCTGGCCGGCGAGGATGGACTGGCCCTCGGGCGTCAGCGTGGACTGGTCGACGACGAAGAGGACGCGGTCGCCGACCGATTGCTGGAAATAGGCCACCGAGGTCGGGTCGCCCGCGCCGCCGAGGCCGCCGCCGAAGGTCTGGTCGCTCACGCCGCCGAACTCGCCCGCGCCGTCCGCGCCCTGCCGTCCGCCGCAGGCGCCGAGCGCCATCGCGGCCACGAGGAGGAGTGCCGTCGTTCTCATGGGGATCGTCCCTTCAGTTCAGGATCGGGCCCCAGGCGGGGTCCGAGGCGGCCGCGGAGGTCGCGGCGCGTTGCAGGTTCCGGCCGGTGATGTCGACCGTGTAGAGCGCGGGCGCGCCCTGCGCCCCGGGGCTCTCGCGGGTGAACATCACGACGCGGCCGTTGGGCGCCCAGCTCGGCCCCTCGTCGAGGAACGCGCCGGTCAGGAGCCGCTCCTCGGAGCCGTCGGTTCGCATCACGCCGATGTGGAAGCGGCCCGCGTTCTGCTTGGTGAACGCGATGTAGTCGCCCTTTGGGCTCCAGACCGGCGTGCCGTAGCGCCCCTCGCCGAAGCTGATGCGGCTGCCCTCGCCCCCCGAGGCGGCCATCACGTAGAGCTGCGGCGCGCCCGAGCGGTCGCTCTCGAACACGATGCGCGCGCCGTCGGGCGAGTAGCTCGGCGCGGTCTCGATCGAGGGCGCCGAGGTCAGGCGGGTCGTGGCGCCCGAGGCCAGCGACAGCTCGTAGAGGTCGGTGTTGCCCTGCACCTCGGCCGAGTAGACCACGCGGTCGCCCGAGGGCGAGAACCGCGGCGCGAAGCTCATGTTCTGGTCCACGCCGCCGATGGTCTGCTTCTGGAGCGTGCCTACGTCGATCACGGTCACGCGCGGGAAGCCGCTCTCGTAGCCGGTGTAGATGATGCGCGAGCCGTCGGGCGAGAAGCGCGGCGCGAGCACGATGGCGTCGGAGGAGGTCAGGAACGTCTCGTTGGCGCCGTCGTAGTCCATCACCGCGATGCGCTTCTGGCGCGCGTCCTTGGGCCCGGTCTCCGAGACGAAGGCCACGCGGCTGTCGAAGTAGGGCCCCTCGCCGGTGATGCGGCTGTAGGCGGCGTCGGCGACCTTGTGCGCCATCCGCCGCCAGCCCTGCTGCGTCCCCACGAACTGCAGCCCGTCGCCCAGCGGCAGCTCGGAGAAGACGTCGAACAGCCGGAACTGCACGACGACCCGCCCGTCGGCCTCGAGCCCCACCGACCCGGTGATCAGCGCCTGCGCGTTCACGGCCTTCCAGTCGGAGAACTGCACCGGCGCCTCGAAGCTCGACACGCGCGCGATCTGCGCGTCGCGGGGGATCTCGCGGAACAGGCCGGTGTTCACGAGGTCGGCGGCGATGACGCGGGTGATGTCGGCGGCGAGCTGCTCGGCACCCGGGTCGCGCGCGACGAAGTCGGGGACGGCGAAGGGCAGCGGCTCGATCGTGCCGTCGGTGATGGTGATGCGCAACGGGCCGGGCGACTGCGCGGCGGCGGGCGCGGCCAGCGCGAGCGCGGCGACCGCGACGAGGAGCCGGAGCCACGCGCGCAGGGCGGCTTGCAGGATGTCTGTCACGTCGGGCCTCTCGTGCGTCCGGGCATCGCCGGTATCGCCGGATCGGCGGCGCTTCTCAATGGTCCGCGCGCGGCGCGCGGCGGGCGTGGGCGCGGGGTCACGCAGTCGTGTCATCGCAGCCGCATCGAGGTCGGGTCGAACGTCACCTCGATCTCGCGCCATTCCTCGTAGCTCTCCGCCGGAAGCCGGTAGCCGCCCGCCTCGCGCGAGCATTGCAGGATCGCCTGCCGCGCCTTCTCGAGCGCCACCTGCTCCGAGACGGGCGAGCCGCCCGAGGCGGCGACGAGGCGGATCGTGTCCGAGCGCGGGAACCCGTCGCGCGTCATCTCGAAGCCCACCGTGACGACGGTGTTCATCACCTCCATCGACACCGCGCCGAGCCGCCAGCACGCCTGGATCGCCAGCCGCAGGCCGTCCTGCTGCCCCTGCGTGAGCGGCGGGCCCGACGGCGCGGCGAGGGGGGCGGCGGGCGCGGCGACGGCGTCGGCGACGGCATCCGCGATCGCGGCGGCGAGCGCGTCCTCGGCCGGGGCCTCGGGAGCAGCGGGCTCGGCGGGCGCCGCCTCGTCGGTCGGCGCGTCCGGCTCCGCGCGGGCCACCACCGGCTCGGGGCGCGAGGGGCGGCGCGCGGGGCGGACGGAGCGTTCGGGCGCGGCGGCAGGGGTCTCGGCCTCGGTGACGATGATCGGCGCGGTCGCCTCGGGCGCGGCGGTGGCCTCGGCGGGCTCCACCGGGTCCGGCGCGGCCTCGGGCGTGGGCGCGGCCTCCACGCCGGGCGCGGCGTCGGTCAGCGGCGGCGGCGCCGGCGTCGGCAGCGTCGAGACGATGTCGGCGGCGCGCGGCGCGGGCGCGTCGGAGACCGGCGCGTCGGGCGCCTCGGCCGCGTCGGCGGGCGGCTGCTCGGGCACGACCGGCGCGGGGAGCGCGAGCGGGAGCGGCGGGGCCTGCGGGGCGGCCTCGGGCGGGGTCGGCGCGGGCGGGTCGGGGCGCGGCGGCGGCGGGGCCGGGGCGGGCGCGGGCTCGGGCGGGGTCGCGGCGGGCTCGGGCGGCGCGGGGGCGGGTGGCTGCGGCGCGGGCGCGGCGGGCTCTGTGGGCGCGGCGGAGACGAGGGCGTCGAACTCGGCCGCCGACACGACCGAGACCGCGGCGACCTGCAGGTTGTCCTCGGGCGGCTCGGGCGCGAACAGCCCGCCGATCAGCGCCCAGACGATCACGCCCGCATGGGCCGCCGCGGAGACGCCCACGGCCTGCCGCAGCTCCACCTCAGTCGCCCTCGGGGGCGTCCAGCGTCGGGCCGCCGGCATCCGTGACGAGGCCGATGTCGCGGAAGCCGCCCGCGTTGAGCGCGCCCATCACCACCATGATCTCGCCGTAGGGCACCGCCCCGTCCGCGCGCAGGAACACCTTGCCCGTCGTCCGCTCGCCCGCGATGGCCTGCAGCCGCGTGACGAGCGCGTCGCGCGCCACCTCGGTCGAGCCGATCAGCACGCGGCCGTCGGCGGCGACGGTCACGGCGAGCGGCTCCTCCTGCTCCTGCGGTAGCGGCGCGGCCGCGGTCTCCGGCAGCTCGATCGGCACGCCCGCCGTCAGGAGGGGAGCGGCGACCATGAAGATGATGAGCAGCACCAGCATGACGTCGACGAAGGGCGTGACGTTGATCTCCGACATCGGCTTGGAGCCGCCGCCGCGGCGCCGCCGCCGCGTGCCGCCGCCGACCGAGGCGATGGTGCCGCCGGCCATGTCAGGCGGCGTCCAGCTGGCGCGACAGGATGGTGGCGAACTCGTCGGCGAAGGCCTCGTAGTTGCCGGTGATCCCGTCCGCGTCGCGGCTGAGCTTGTTGTAGAACACCACCGCCGGGATCGCCGCCAGAAGTCCGAGACCCGTCGCCAGCAGCGCCTCGGCGATGCCGGGCGCCACGACGGCGAGGTTGGTGTTCTGGCTGATCGCGATCTGCTCGAAGGCGTGCTTGATGCCCCAGACCGTGCCGAAGAGGCCGACGAACGGCCCGGTGGAGCCCACCGTGGCGAGGAACGTGAGGCCGCTCGTCAGCCGGTCGCGCTCCTTGGCGATGGCCACGTCCATGGTCCGGTCGATGCGGCTCTGCGTGCCGGCGATCAGCCCGCCGTCGTCGCGGTGGCTGCGCGTCCATTCCTGCATCGCGGCGGCGAAGATGCGCTCGGAGGCTGATCGCGGCGTGTCGCCGATCTGCTCGTAGAGGTCGTCGAGCGGCTCGCCGGACCAGAACGCCCGGTCGAAGGCCGCGGCGCGCGAGCGGGCGCGGCGGAACTGCACGACCTTCTGGATCAGCACCGCCCAGACCCAGATCGAGGCGGCGAAGAGCATGATCATCACGGCCTGCACGATGAACGTCGCGCGCAGGAACAGGGCCCAGATCGAGAAGTCGATCTGGCTGGCGGAGGCCAGGACTTCGGTTTCCATGGACTGCTCGTCCCCAGATATGTCGGACCGTTTCCCGGCCACGCGGATTGCCGCGACGATAGCAGAGGCCATCGGCCTTGGCGAGTGCGCGGGGCTCTAGCCGGGCGCCCCGCCACGCGCCATCCCCGCCACGCCCGGCGGCAGCCTGCGGGGCCGCCCGCCGACGTCCATGCACGCGATCGTGACCCGCGCGCGCAGCAGTGTCGCGCCGTCGCGCTCCACCGCCTGCGCCATCACGAAGCGCGCGCGGCCGACCTCCGCGAGCGCCGTGACCACCTCGAGCGCGTCGTCGTAGCGTGCGGGCGCGAGGTAGTCCGCCTCCACCCGCGTGACCACGAAGACGAGGCCCTCCGCGCGCATCGCGGCCTGGTCGATCCCAGCCTCGCGGACCATCTCCGAGCGCGCCCTCTCGATGTAGCGCAGGTAGTTCGCGTAGTAGACGACGCCCGCGAGGTCGACGTCCTCGTAGTAGACGCGGATGGGCCAGCGGTGCGTCACTGCACGCGCCCCAGCCGCGCGGCGAGCCGCAGCGCGTGCGCCGGGTCGCGCGCGACCGCGGGCAGCACCGGGTCGTAGGCCGCGCGCATCAGGTCGGCGATCTCCGGCCGCAGCACCGCCGCCCCGCGCACCACGGCGAGCGGGGAGGCGTCGCGGAACGCGGCGTCCGACCACAGCAGCATCGCCTGCGCCATCTGGTGCAGCGCGAGCGTCTGCGCGGGCACGGCCGACAGGTCCGCGTCCATCCGCACGAAGGCGAAGCAGGCCCGGATCGCGCCCCCCTCGTCGAAGCGGAAGATGCGGTACTGGTTGGCCCCGGCCCGCGCGAGGCGCGCGACGAGCGGGGCCAGGTCGGGGATCAGCCGGTCGAGATGCGGGGTCGCGGCGAGCTCCTCCCAGTCGCGCACGAAGAATAGCATCAGGTTGGCGCCGAGCTCGGGGTCGACCTCCACCGTCGCGTGCCCCGTGAGCGCGCAGAACGCCTCCACCGCGCCCTTCAGGACCGCCACCGTCGCGTCGTCAACGCCGAAGGCCACGGGCGCGATCGGACGGCCCCAGCGGGCGAACAGGAACGTCCCGTCCGCGCGGGTGAACAGCGCCTCCACGGCCTCGGGGGTCAGCGGCTCCATGGGCCGGGCGGATGCCACGGCGCGGCGGGACGGTCCAGCGGAGGGGGCGGCGCGATCCGGCGCGGTCCGGCATCGTCGGGACGGTCGGGCGACGTTCCGGCACGCCGACGGTCCCAGGGGCACCGGACACCGTCGGCCTGCCGCCCCCGCGCGAGCGGACGGTCGGTGTCGTGACCGTGGACCAGCTTGTGACGCGCATTCTCCGCCCTGGCGCGCGCGGACGTTGCCGAGATCAAAGTAATCTGATCTGAACCGCGGCCCTCCACGCTCGCGCGGGGGGACGGTCGAAGGACGCCGCGAACTCGGTCGAGGTCGAGGACCCTCCGCCCTCGCGCGCGCGGAATGTTGTGGCCCCCCGAACGGCGCCTGCAGAACCACCGCCTTTCGCCCCGCTCGCGTGGACGGTTGCCCGACCCGGGACGGCAAGCTAGGCGCGGGCGTTCCCGTCCGGAGTCCGCGCGCCATGTCCGACGTCACCCCCGCCTCCTGGACCGCGCTCACGACCCTGCCGGACGGCGCGTCGGCGGAGGCGCTGGGCGAGGCGCTCGAGCGGATGGAGCCCGACGGCGTCGGCGTGTTCGAGATGGAGGACGGGTCCGGGCTCTGGGAGGTCGGCGCCTATTTCGCCGCGCCGCCCGACGGCGTGGCGCTCGCGCTCGTCGCCGCCGCGCATGGGGCGCGCCCGTTCGCCGTCTCCGAGATCCCGCCGACCGACTGGGTCGCCCGCGTCCGCCGCGAGCTGCATCCCGTCGAGGCGGGGCGCTTCCACGTCCATGGCTCGCACGACGCCGACCGAGTGCCCGAGGGGCGCGTGGCGCTCCTGATCGAGGCGGCGATGGCGTTCGGCACCGGCCATCACGGCACGACGCGCGGCTGCCTGCTGGCGCTCGAGGCGCTCATCGCCGACGGGCTCGCGCCGGCCCGCGTGGCCGATATCGGCGCGGGGACGGCGGTGCTGGCGATGGCGGCGGCGCGGGTCTGGCCGGACGCCTCCGTCGTGGCCTCCGACGTCGACGCGGTGGCGGTCGAGGTCGCGGAGGCGAACGTCGCGGTCAACGGGCTCGGGGGCCGCGTGGACTGCGTCGAGGCGGCGGGGTTCGACCATGCGCGGCTCGCCGGGCCGTTCGACCTGATCTTCGCCAACATCCTCAAGGGTCCGCTGATCGCGCTCGCCCCGGACATGGCGGCGCATGCGGCGCCGGGCGGGCGGGTGATCCTGTCGGGCCTCTTGAACGCGCAGGCCGACGAGGTGATCGCGGCCTATGCGGCGGCCGGGCTGGCGCCCGGGCGGCGGGAGGTGCTGGGCGACTGGACGACGCTGACGATGCGGGCGCCCTGAACGCGACGCCCCGAAACGAGAAGGGCCGCCCCGAAGGACGGCCCGATCCGCGCGGCGGGGCCCGGCGTCAGCTCCGGGCGGACCAGCGCGCGACGTCGGCGCGCTCGAGGCCCACGTCGGCCAGCTCCCGATCGGTCAGGCGGCTCAGCTTGGCGACCGTCATGCGGCGGTCGTTCCACGCGACGACGTGGCCGAGGAGGTTGGAGAAGAGGCTTCCCGTGGGGGCGCGGCGGGCGGGGGTGAAGGCGTCGAAGGTGGACATCGGTTTTCCTGTAGGCTCGGGGCTGCGGTTGCATGCAGCCGTCTGGCCGCATCGGACCAAGCGCAGGTAGTTGGCGTTCGCTGGGCGCACAACGAACAAGCGGACATGGCCGCCATGTGCCCGCTGCATGGGCGGTCCGCGAACGATGACCGATCGTCGCTCCGCGCCTCCGCTTCCGCCCGCACCGCGCGCGTGGTAGCGGGACCGGAACGGGAACGTCGAGCGGGGCCCCGATGCGGGTGATGGGGATCGATCCGGGGCTGCGCGCCTGTGGCTGGGGCGTGATCGACGTCGACGGCCCGCGCCTGCGCCACGTCGCGAACGGCACCTGCCGCCCCGCGGGCGCGACGATGGCCGAGCGCCTGCTGTCGCTGCACGCGGCTGCTGACCGCCGCCCTGCGCGCGCACGCCCCCGGCGAGGCCGCCGTCGAGCAGACCTTCGTGAACGCGGGCGGGCAGAGCACGCTCAAGCTCGGGCAGGCGCGCGGCATCGCGATGCTCGTGCCCGCGCAGGCCGGGATCGCGGTCGGGGAATACGCGCCCAACGCGGTCAAGAAGGCGGTGGTCGGGGCGCGGGCATGCCGACAAGCGGCAGATCCTCCACATGGTCCGCCTGCAGCTTCCGGGCTGCGATCCCGACGGCCCGGATGCCGCCGACGCGCTCGCCGTCGCGCTCTGCCACGCCGCGCATCTCCAGACGTCGGGGCGGCTCGCGGAGGCGGTGGGGGCGGGGCGGTGATCGGACGGCTGACGGGGCGGCTCGACCATCGCGGCGCCGACCACGTGCTGCTCGACGTCGCGGGCGTGGGCTACGTCGTGTTCTGCTCGGAGCGCACGCTCGCCGCGATGCCGCCCGTCCGCTCGCCGCTCGCGCTCTGGACCGACCTCTTGGTGCGCGAGGACGTCCTCCAGCTCTTCGGGTTCCTCACCGTGCAGGAGCGCGAGTGGCACCGCCTGCTCACGAGCGTGCAGGGCATCGGCGCGCGCGGCTCGCTCGCGATCCTGGGGACGCTCGGCGCGGACGGCGTGGGACGCGCCATCGCGCTCGGCGACGCGGCCGCGATCCGCGCGGCGCCCGGCGTCGGCCCCAAGATCGCGCAGCGCGTGGTGCTCGAGCTCGCGGGCCGCGCGCCCGCGATGATGGCGATGGAGGGCGCGGACGACCCGCTGCTGGAGGCCACGCCGCGCGCGCCCGGCGCCGCCGCGGCCCCCGTCGCCGTGCCCCGGGCCGCCGCCGCGCAGTCCGAGGCGCTGTCCGCGCTCGCCAACCTCGGCTACGCCCCCGTCGACGCCGCCCGCGCGGTGGCCGAGGCGGCGGATGGCGGGGCCGAGGATACCGGCGCGATGATCCGCGCCGCGCTCCGGTCGCTGGCGCCGAAGGGGTAGGGGGATGGCGGGCCTGACGTTCCACGACGTGCTGGCGCGCGAGGGCATCGCGCCGGAGGACGTGACGGTCATTCTGCACTCCCCCGGCGAGCGCCTCCTGCAATCGGTCCTGCCAGCCTTGGTGAAGACGAGACGCACCGCGATGGAAGCCTATCAGGCGACCCACAGCCCGGGGGCGGAGGCAGCGTTGCGCCAGCGGCGGCCTTGGGTCGCAGCCTTCGTCAAGGTCGGTCAGGACGTCCCTTCGTCCCATAGCCGGATGCTGTTCGCCGGCCTCTACCGCAACGAGGGATCGCGGGATCGCAGCTACGCGGAGATCATGGCGGAGCCCGAGGTCGCGTTCCTCCACGAAGACGTTCGGCACCCACCAGGAGATGCTCTCCCGCGATCCCGATCGGACCTGGACCTGGTTCGACCTGCAGCTCGATCCGCGCATGGAGAAGCTGCAGGGTCGGCTCGGTCCTCTCCGTCAGATTGACGCCGAACTACGTCCGGCGGGGCGAGAACCTCGACGCGCGGCATCCGCGCCATCCATGAGGCGAGCACGTTCGACGCGGATCCGCCGGACTGGCGGGATTGGGTCCTCGACGCCGGCGTCCTGCGGGCCATCCCTCCGGGCTGGGCGGCGCGGCTCCGGGAGTGGCGTGGTGTCTACCTGATCTGGACAGGACAGATGGCGCGCGGTACGTCGGCTCGGCCTATGGCGAGACCAACCTGCTCGGTCGTTGGCTCACGCACGTGGACGGGGATGGGGGCGTCACGGTGCAACTGGCTCGCCGCAACCCGGCCGACTTCCGCTTCTCGATCCTGGAGCGCGTCTCGCCCGACATGGAGGCGCGCGACGTGATCGCAATCGAGCACGGCTGGATGACCCGCCTCCACACCCGGACCCACGGGCTGAACGCATGACCCCCCGTGACCCCCTCCTCGACCCGGCCGCGCCCGACGCGGTGTCCGACGACCGGGCGATGCGGCCGCAGACGCTGGGCGAGTTCATCGGGCAGCGGGAGGCGCGGGCGAACCTGCGGGTGTTCGTGGACAGCGCGCGCAAGCGCGAGCAGGCGATGGACCACGTGCTGTTCCACGGGCCGCCGGGGCTGGGCAAGACGACGCTCGCGCAGATCGTCGCGCGCGAGCTGGGCGTGGGCTTCCGGATGACCTCGGGGCCGGTGCTGGCCAAGGCGGGCGACCTCGCGGCGATCCTGACCAACCTCGAGCGCGACGACGTGCTCTTCATCGACGAGATCCACCGGCTCAACCCGGCGGTCGAGGAGGTGCTCTACCCGGCGCTCGAGGACTTCGCGCTCGACCTCGTGATCGGCGAGGGACCGGCGGCGCGCACGGTGCGCATCGACCTGCAGCCGTTCACGCTGGTGGGGGCCACGACGCGGCTGGGGCTCTTGACGACGCCGCTGCGCGACCGGTTCGGGATCCCGGTACGGCTCGAGTTCTACACCGAGGACGAGCTGCACCAGATCGTCACGCGCGGGGCCCGGCTCATGGGCGCGCCCGCCGAGGACGAGGGCGCGCGGGAGATCGCGCGGCGGGCGCGGGGGACGCCTCGGATCGCGGGGCGGCTGCTGCGGCGGGTGGTCGACTTCGCGGTGGTGGAGGGCGACGGGACCGTGACGCGGGCGATCGCGGACAGCTCGCTGACGCGGCTGGGCGTGGACGCGCTCGGCCTCGACGTGGCGGACCGGCGCTACCTCGGGCTGATGGCGGAGAATTACGGCGGCGGGCCGGTGGGGATCGAGACGCTGTCGGCGGCGCTGTCGGAGAGCCGCGACGCGCTCGAGGAGGTGATCGAGCCCTACCTGCTCCAGCAGGGTCTGATCGCGCGGACGCCGCGGGGCCGCGTGCTCGGGCACAAGGGCTGGACGCATCTGGGGCTCGACCGGCCGCGGGGGACGGACGACCTGTTCGACTGACGGCCCGCGGGGTTTCGTCGCCCGACGGGCGGCCCTAGGGGTGCGGGCATGATCACGCTCGACATCCTCTCCGACCCGATCTGCCCCTGGTGCCACATCGGCCGCGCGCATCTGTTCCGCGCGCTTGAGGGACGGGCCGAGCAGCCGTTCGCGATCGCGTGGCATCCGTTCCAGCTCAACCCCGACATGCCGCGCGAGGGGATGGACCGGCGCGCCTACCTCGAGGCGAAGTTCGGCGGGCGCGAGGGCGCGGTGCGGGCCTACGCGCCGGTGGTGGAGGCGGCGGAGGCGGCGGGGCTCGCGATCGACTTCGCCGCGATCGAGCGGACGCCGAACACGCTCGACGCGCACCGGCTGATCCACTGGGCAGGGCTCGAGGGCCGGCAGACGCCGGTCGCGGCCGCGCTCTTCGCCGCCTATTTCGAGCGGGGGCGCGACATCGGCGACCCGGGCGTGCTGACCGAGGTGGGCGAGGGCTGCGGGATGGAGGCGGCGATGCTCGAGCGGCTCTTCGCCACCGACGCGGACGCGGACGACGTCCGGGCGCGCGACGCGAATGCCCGCGCGCGGGGGGTGACGGGGGTGCCGACCTTCGTGGTCGCCGGGCGGCACGTCCTGCGCGGCGCGCAGCCGCCCGAGATCTGGGCGCGGGTCGTGGACGAGCTCGCGTCGGGCGCGGCGTGAGCGCGCCCGCCGGGGCGGCGGCGCCGGTCGCGCCCCGCGCGCTGTCGACGGTCGAGTTCGTGGCGCTGATGGCGATGCTGTCGGCGACGGTGGCGTTCTCGATCGACGCGATGCTGCCCGCGCTGCCGCAGATCGGCCGCGAGCTTTCGCCCGGCGCGCCGAACGCCGCGCAGCTCGTGATCGTGGCCTTCGTCTTCGGCATGGGCGCGGGGACGCTCTTCATGGGGCCGCTCTCGGACGCGCTCGGGCGCAAGCGCGTCATCCTGGCCGGCGCGGTCGTCTACTGCGCCGGCGCGGCGCTCTGCACGGTCGCGCCCACGCTCGAGACGATGGTGGCCGCGCGCGTGCTGCAGGGGATCGGGGCGAGCGCGCCGCGGGTGGCGGCGCAGGCGATGATCCGCGACCTCTACGCGGGCCGCGGAATGGCGAAGGTGTCGTCCTTCGTGATGATGACGTTCACGCTGGTGCCCGCCATCGCGCCGCTGATGGGGGCGGGGATCATCGCGGGCTTCGGCTGGCGCGGCGTGTTCTGGGCGTTCGTCGCGTTCTCGGCCGTGGCGGGGACGTGGATGCTGCTGCGCCAGCCCGAGACGCTGCCGCCCGAGCGGCGGCGGCCGATGCGCGTCGCGCGGCTGCGGAGCGCGGCGGGCGAGGTGCTGGGGCACCCGAACGTGCGCCGCGCGATCGCGGTGCAGACGCTGGTCTTCGGGCTGCTGTTCGCCACGATCACCAGCGTGCAGCCGGTCTACGACGTGACGTTCGGGCGGGCGGCGTCGTTCCCGCTCTGGTTCGGGCTCGTGGCGCTGCTCGCGGGGGCCGCGTCGTTCCTGAACGCGACGCTGGTGGAGCGGCTGGGGATGCTGTGGCTCCTGCGCCGCGCGCTCGCCGCGTACCTGATCCTGTCCGTCGCGCTGGCCGGGCTCTGGGCGTCCGGGTCGCTGCCGGAGGCGGCGCGTTTCCCGGCGTTCCTGCTCTGGCAGGTCGGCAGCTTCGCGATGGCCGGCCTGACGGCGGGCAACCTCAACGCGATCGCGATGCAGCCGATGGGCCACATCGCCGGCATGGCGTCCTCGGTCATCTCGGCCATCGGCACGACCCTCGGGGTCGCCGTCGCGGCGCCCATCGGGCTCGCCTTCGACGGCACGCCGGTCCCGCTGCTGAGCGGGGCCGCGCTCTGCGCGGGGTCGGCGCTGTGGCTCGCGCGGCGGCTGCGGGAGGGGTGAGGCGGCTTCGCGCGGCTCCGCCGGGACGGTCGCCCCGTCGTCAGGTGCGGGCGTCCTTGCGGGCGCTGGCGTCCTCCTGGTCCCGGCGGGGATGCATCTCGTGCTCGATATCGCCGATCTCCTGGTCGCCCGACAGGAACCAGTTGGCCGCGTAGCCGTGGATCAGGATCGAGGCGAGGATCGTGAGCGCCGCGATCCGCCAGACCGCGTCGATGTCGGCGAACTCCGCCTGCCCCTGCGCGTAGGCGATGTAGAACACCGACCCCATGCCCCGAATCCCGTAGAACGCCACGTTGAGGCGGTGCTTGCGCTCGCAGGCGTGGCCGATCAGCCCGAGGAGCCCCGCGAGCGGGCGGATCACGAAGATCAGCGCCAGCGCGAAGCCGATCTCGGCCCAGGTCAGGCCCGCGAGCCCGCCCGAGCCGATGAACGTGCCGAGCCACAGGAGCAGGATCGCGAGCAGGATCGCCTCGAGCTGCTCGGCGCCGTGATGGGCGAACTTCTCGTAGCCCTCGTGCTCGGTCCCGCGGGTGGAGGACCGGCCCGCGCGGGCCGCCACGAACACCGCGAGGAAGCCGTAGCCGTCGACCGCCTCGGCGAGCCCGTAGGACAGGAGCGTCATGGCGAGGATCACCACGACCGCGTTCCACGCGCCGCGCGAGCCGTCGCCGATCGGGCTGAAGATGATGCGGCTGATGCCCCAGCCCACGGCCCAGCCGGCGGCGACGCCCATGCCCACGCGGTAGGCGAGATCGAAGGAGAGCCACGACCAGAGCCACGCCTCGCCCGTCGTCAGCTGCCCGATGCCGAGCGTGGCGGCGTGGATCGCGAGGTAGACGAACGGGAAGGCGAGCCCGTCGTTGAGCCCCGCCTCGGCGGTCAGCGCGAGCTCCATGTGGCCCTCCTCCTGCCCCGGCGGCGTGACCTGCACGGAACGCGCGAGGACGGGGTCGGTGGGGGCGAGCGCGGCGGCGAGCAGGAGCGCGGCGGGGACGGTGAGGCCGAGGCCCCAGTAGCCGAACAGCGCGACGGCGGCGACGGTGATCGGCATGGTGACCGCGAGGAGGCGCCAGGTCGGGTTCCACGCGCGCCACGTGGCCTGCGTGTCGATGGCCAGCCCCGCGCCGGCGAGCGAGATGATCACGATGAGCTCGGAGGCGTGCTCGATGATCTTGGCCGAGAGCGGGCTCGCCAGCGGCGAGATGAGGTTGGAGCCGAGGATCCCGAAGCCCACGCCGACCGCGACGTAGAGGAACGGGAGGTTGAACCAGCGGTGCTTCTCGAGCGCGGGCTGGAGCGTCAGCCCGAAGAGCGCGAGCCCGATGATCGTGTACGTGATGTCGCGCGCGTCGAGGGTGGCGAACATGGGCGGCCCTCCCGGCGTCGTGGTGCAACCGCCGGGGCGGGCCGCGCGGTTCCGTCAGTCGGCGCGCGCCTTCGCCGCGCCGGCCTGGACCGCGAGGTCGCTCGCGATGGAGGCGGCGGCCTTGATGCGCGCGCCCTCGGAGGCGAAGTCGCCGGCGATCACCAGCTTGTCGCCCTTGACCTTGGCCGCGCCGCCCCGCTCGCGCAGGAACGCCACCAGCCCCTCGGGCCGCGCGAAGCGGTTGCCGTGGAACTCGACCGTGGCGCCCTTCGCGCCGACCGCGAGCTTCTCGATCCCCGCGGCCTTGCAAAGCGCCTTGATGCGGACGACGCGCAGCAGCACCGTGACCTCGCGGGGCAGGGGGCCGAAGCGGTCGATGAGCTCGGCCGCGAAGCCCTCGAGCTCCACCTTGCGGTCGAGCCCCGACAGGCGGCGGTAGAGGCCGAGCCGGGTGTCGAGGTCGGCGACGTAGTCCTCGGGGATCAGGACGGGCACGCCGAGCGCGATCTGCGGCGACCAGCCGTCGTCGAGCGCGTCCGCGAGCCCCGCCTCGCCGCGCTTGAGCTTGGCGATCGTCTCCTCGAGCATCGACTGGTAGAGCTCGAAGCCCACCTCGCGCATGTGGCCCGACTGCTCCTCGCCCACGATGTTGCCGCCGCCGCGCAGGTCGAGGTCCTGGCTGGCGATGTTGAACCCCGCGCCGAGCGCGTCGATCGAGGCCAGCGCCTTGAGCCGGCGTTCGGCGGAGGTGGTGAGCTTGGCGCGCGGCTTGGTCGTGAGGAACGCGTAGGCGCGGGTCTTGGAGCGCCCGACGCGGCCGCGGATCTGGTAGAGCTGGGCGAGCCCGAACATGTCCGCGCGCCAGATGATCATCGTGTTCGCCGTGGGGATGTCGATGCCCGACTCGATGATCGTGGTCGAGAGCAGCACGTCGTACTTGCCGTCGTAGAACGCGTTCATGCGGCCGTCGAGATCGCCCGCGGCGAGCTGCCCGTGGGCGATGACGTAGGAGAGCTCGGGCGCCTGCTCGCGCAGGAACGCCTCCATCTCCGGCAGGTCCGAGATCCGCGGGACGACGACGAAGGACTGCCCGCCGCGGTAGTGCTCGCGCAGCAGCGCCTCGCGGACCTGCATCGCGTCGAATTCGGAGACGTAGGTGCGGATCGCGAGCCGGTCGACGGGCGGCGTGCCGATGATCGAGAGGTCTCGCACGCCGGTGAGCGACATCTGCAGCGTGCGCGGGATCGGCGTGGCCGAGAGCGTCAGGACGTGGACGTCCGAGCGCATCTCCTTGAGCCGTTCCTTGTGGGTGACGCCGAAATGCTGCTCCTCGTCGATCACCAGCAGCCCGAGGTCGCGGAACCGCACTCCCTTGGCCAGCAGCGCGTGGGTGCCGATGGCGATGTCGACGGTGCCGTCGGCGATGCCGGCGCGGGTGGCGGCGGCCTCCTTGGCGGGCACGAAGCGCGAGAGCTGCCGCACGGTGAGCGCGGTGCCGCGGAAGCGGTCGGCGAAGGACTTGGCGTGCTGGCGCGCGAGCAGCGTGGTGGGCGCGATGACGGCGACCTGCTTGCCGGAGGTCGCGGCGACGAAGGCCGCGCGCATCGCCACCTCGGTCTTGCCGAAGCCCACGTCGCCCACGATCAGCCGGTCCATCGGCTGGCCCGAGCCGAGGTCGGCCGCCACGTCCTCGATCGCCTGGAGCTGGTCGTCGGTCTCCTCGTAGGGGAAGCGCGCGGCGAAGCCCTCGCCCTGGTCGCGCGGCGCCTCGAGGACCGGGGCACGGCGCAGCGCGCGCTCGGCCGCGATCCGCATCAGCCGCTCGGCGATCTCGAGGATGCGGGCCTTGAGCCGGGCCTTGCGCGCCTGCCACGCCCCGCCGCCGAGCCGGTCGAGCAGCCCCTCCTCCTGCCCGTAGCGCGACAGCAGCTCGACGTTCTCCACCGGCAGGAACAGCCGGTCGCCGTTCGCGTATTCGAGCGTCAGGCATTCGTGCGGCGCGCCCGCCGCCGTCACCGTCTCCATCCCCACGAAGCGCCCGACGCCGTGGTCGACATGGACCACGAGGTCGCCCACGCCGAGCCCCTGCGCCTCGGTCAGGAAGTTCTCGGCGCGGCGCTTCTTGCGCTTGGTGCGGATCAGCCGCTCGCCCAGCACGTCCTGCTCGGAGATCACGGTCAGGCGGGTCTTCCCGACCGGCCCCTCCCAGCCGCGGTCGAGCGCCCAGACGAGGAGGCCCAGCTCGCCGCGCCCGACCTCCTCCAGCCGACGCACGGTCCGCGCGCCCTCGACGCCCTGATCCTCGAGCAGCCCCTGCAGCCGCTCGCGCGCGCCCGCCGAGTAGGACGCGATCACGACGGCGCCGTCCTCCCGCCGGGCCGCGACGTGTTCGGCCAGCGCGCCGAACAGGCTCACCTCCTCGCGCTGCCGCTCGGGCGCGAAGCTGCGGCCGATGCGCCCGCCCGCGTCGATCGTGCCGGGGCCGGGGGCCTGCGGCAGCGGCGAGAGGTGGAGGACGCGCGCGGCCCCGAGCGACGCCTCGAAGGCGGGCGGGTCGAGGTAGAGCGTCTCGGGGCGGGCGGGCTTGTAGACGCTGTCGACGCGGCCCTTCGCGGCCATCGCCTCGCGGCGGTTGTCGTGCATGTCGACGATCCGCGTCCAGCGCTCGGCGTGGTGGCCCGGCGTCGCGTCGTCGAGCAGCCAGGCCGCGTCCGGGAGGTAGTCGGCCAGCGTCTCGAGCGTCTCGTGGAAGAACGGCAGCCAGTGCTCCATGCCCTGCGCCTTGCGGCCCGCGCTGACGGCCTCGTAGAGCGGGTCGTCGGTGCCCGCGGCGCCGAACTCGATGCGGTAGGTCTGCCGGAACCGCGTGATCGCCGGCCCGTCGAGGATCACCTCGGAGACGGGCGCGAGCTCGATCAGCTCGAGCTGGTCGGTCGTGCGCTGCGTGGACGGATCGAACCGCCGCAGCCCGTCGAGCACGTCGCCGAAGAGGTCGAGCCGCACCGGCTGCGGCTGCCCCGGCGGCCAGATGTCGACGATGCCGCCGCGCGGCGACCAGTCGCCGGGCTCCATCACGGTGGGCGTCTGGCTGAACCCCATGCGCACGAGGAAGTCGCGCATCGCGGCCTCGTCGATGCGCTGGCCCACGCGCGCCGAGAAGCCCGCGCCGCGCAGCGTGGCGCGCGAGGGCACGCGCTGCGTCGCCGCCGCGAGCGTGGTCAGGAGCACGATCCGGCCCGAGAGCCCGTGCGCGAGCGCCGTCAGCGTCGCCATCCGCGTGGCCGAGACCTCGGCCGCGGGCGACAGGCGGTCGTAGGGCAGGCAGTCCCAGGCGGGCAGGCGCAGGACGCTGACGCCCGCGCGGTGCGCGCGGATCGCCGCGGCCATCGCCTCCGCGCGCTTGTCGTCGCGCGCGACGTGCACGACCGGGGCGTCGCGCGCGTCGAGCTCGCGCAGCAGCACGCGGGCGTCGAAGCCCTCGGGCGCGCCGCCCACGCGGAGATGGCCCGCGGGCAGCGGGCCCGGGGCGGCGTCCGGGGCGGGTGTCTGCGCGGTGTCGGGCATGGAGCGTCGAGGTATAGGGCCGCGCCCGGCTGTCAACCGCGACGACGCGGCCTCAACCGCCGAGCACGTTGGCGTTCAGGTTGACCCACATGCCCCACATCGAGGTCACGAAGATCGAGACGATGCCCACCCCCTGCACCATCCTCCGCGTCCGCACGAGGAGGTTCCCCAGATCCTCCACCTCGAGCCCCTCGACGCGCCGCGCCGCCCGCAGCGCCAGCCAGCCGACCACGACCATCGGCAGGAACAGGAGCAGCACCGCCTGCGCGAACTCGATGCGGTAGACGAAGCCCAGCAGCGCCAGCGTGGTGACGAGGAAGAAGCTGAACGCGGTCGCCACGAGCCCGGTGCGGTCGGCGATGTAGAGGAGCCGGCGGGCGTGGACGTGGGCGAGCGTGCGCATGTCCGCGAGCGCCGCCTCGTCGTCCTGCGCGGCGCGGCGGATCATGTCGTAGGGCACGCCCACGACCCAGTGCGACGCGCTCGACCACAGCGCGGCGAGCGCGATCCAGAACCACAGGTTCGAGAACGAGCGGAAGTCGATCGCCTCCAGCGCGAGCCTGAAGAAGAAGAAATCCAACGCGATGCCCGCTCCCGTCGCTCCCCGCGCGCGCATGTCGCCCGCGGGCCCGCGCGAAGGCAAGGACGGGGCGGTTGAACGCCTGCCGCCCCCGTGCGACCGAGGGTCGAGTGTCGCCGGAGTGCACCATGATCGCCAGCTTCCCCGCCGCGCGCCCGCGCCGCCTGCGCCGCACGCCCGCGTTGCGCGCCATGGTCCGCGAGGAGCGGCTCGCCGCCTGCGACCTGATCCTGCCGCTCTTCGTGTGCGCGGGCGAGGGCGCCACGCAGGAGGTCGCGTCGATGCCGGGCGTGCGGCGGCGCTCGGTCGACCTCGTGGCGGAGGCCGCCCAGGAGGCGTTCGAGGCGGGGATCCCGGCCGTCTGCCTCTTCCCCTACACGCCCGCGGAGGCGCGCACCGACGACTGCGCGGGCGCGTGGGACGACGACAACCTGTCGAACCGCGCGACCCGCGCGATCAAGGCCGCGGTGCCCGGCCTCGCGGTGATGACCGACGTGGCGCTCGACACGCACAACGCGCAGGGCCACGACGGCATCGTCCGCGACGGCGTGATCGTCAACGACGAGAGCGTCGAGGCGCTGGTGCGGATGGCGCTCGCGCAGGCGCGGGCCGGAGCGGACGTGCTTGGCCCCTCGGACATGATGGACGGGCGCATCGGCGCGATCCGCGCGGCGCTCGAGGCGGACGGGTTCCAGGACGTCGCGATCCTGTCCTACGCCGCGAAGTACGCGTCGGCCTTCTACGGCCCGTTCCGCGACGCGGTCGGCGCCTCGGGCGCGCTCACGGGCGACAAGAAGACCTATCAGATCGACCCCGCGAACGCCGAGGAGGGGCTGCGCTGCGTCGCCCGCGACCTGGCCGAGGGCGCGGACATGGTGATGGTCAAGCCGGGTATGCCCTATCTCGACGTCGTGCGGCGCGTGCGCGAGCGCTTCGCCGTCCCGACCTTCGCCTACCAGGTGTCGGGTGAGTACGCGATGATCCGGGCGGCGGCGGCGAACGGCTGGATCGACGGGGACCGCGCGATGATGGAGAGCCTGATCGCGTTCCGCCGCGCGGGCTGCGACGGGGTGCTGACCTACTTCGCGCTCGAGGCGGCGGCGGCGATCCGGGCGGGGCGGGAGTAGGTCGGCGGAACCTCGCCGGCGCGGGCCGCGTTCCCCGTGCACCTTGCGCTTCGCGCAGGAGAGGGTATGTAGCGGCGGCGACGTTACTCTATCGACGACCTGCTCTTCGTGGCTTCAGTCTGCCGATTCGACCCTGACCGAGCCAGGCTGCCGCATCCTGCGGGCAGCCATACGAAGGAGATACGGATATGGCCACTGGCACCGTAAAATGGTTTAACGCTTCCAAGGGTTTCGGCTTCATCGCCCCCGATGGCGGCTCCAAGGACGTCTTCGTCCACATCTCGGCCGTCGAGCGTGCGGGCCTCACCGGCCTCGCCGACGACCAGAAGGTGAAGTTCGACATCGAGCCCGGCCGTGACGGCCGCGAGAGCGCCGTCAACATCGAGCTCGCCTGATACCGGGCCGCCCTCCGGGGCGGGTCACGGACGCGAAGGCGCTCCCCGGGAGGGGGGCGCCTTTTTCGTTTGGCGGCGTGGCGCACGGTCGCCGACGGGCCACGGGGAGCGGGGAGCGGGTGACGGCGATCGCGCGGTCCCGGACGGCGGTGCGGCCGTCGCGCACCATCCGGCTTCGCCTCGCCGCACGACCGCGGATGGCCGGTCCCGGGCCGCGCCGGCGGCGGAGCGCCGCGCGACGCGGGCGGCGATGCGCGGGATCGCGCGGATGCCGGTGCCGGTCGCGGAAGCGTCGGCGGAGACGCGGGGGCGCCCGCGCCGACACCGGCGGCCTTCACCGGGCTCGCCCCGCAGGGCGAACGGCCGTCGCGGGCGGGGCGCGAGCGGCCGGGGGGCACGGCGTTGGAAACCGTGGACACGGCGTCGGATCCGACCGCAGGATGCCGCATGGAAGGCATCTCCTCACGATCCGGTTCGGTCCGTGCCCGGTCCGCCGGGTCGCAGCCGCCGGGTCGGTCCGGCGTGGCGACCCGGGGGGACCGATCGGATACCTACGCGATCGGCGTCATGACGATGGAGGTCGAGGGGCGCGATTCCGCGCGGTTCGGCGGCATCGTCGAGCGCGCCGTCGGGATGTTCGAGGATGCGCTGGCGCGGGAGCCGCGGCTCGCGACCCGCACGATGACGTTCGAGGGGGCGCACCTCACGCCCGGAGCGGGCGTCTACGCGCCGCTCGACTTCCTCGAGATCGGGTTGGCCGAGAAGCTCGAGCGCGACCTGCCGTTCCTCCTCATCGTCACCGAGGTGGACCTGTCCTCGTCCTCTCTCGCCTACACGCTCGCCCTGCCGAGCCAGCTGACCAACGTCGCGGTGATGTCGACCCGGAGGCTCGACCCGGCGTTCTGGGGCGACGCGCCCGACGCCGAGCGGGCGGCCCGGAGGCTGTCGGCGCTGATGCTCCATTGCTTCGGCCACCTGAACGCGCTTCGCCACGCCGACGAGCCGACGAACGCGATGTACGCGCTCGAGGGGGTGCAGGACCTGGACCGCATGACGCGGCTCGACGCGGGGCAGTTCGCGCAGGTGGCCCGCACCCTGCCGCGCGAGGCGCGGGAGCGCTCGACCCGCGACGGCAAGGCGCGCTTCGTGCTGCGGATGCTCGCGGAGAATGCCGGCGCGATCGCGCGGGCGGTGCTGCGCGCCAACCCGATCCGGCTGATGGCGATGATGCCGACGATGCTGGCCGCCGCGCTGTCGGTGATCGTGGTGCTGCTCTTCAGCGCGGAGACGTGGGACGTCGCGGCGGCGGTGACGGTGGCCGAGATCGTGTCGTTCTCGCTGATGTGCCTCGCCTCGGCCGCGTTCGTCCTCTACCGGGCCTTCGCGTTCGAGACCCTGTTGAGCCGCGACCGCCGGATCACCGAGTCGGGCATCGTCACGGTGGCGGCCACGATCCTGAGCCTCCTCGCCACGCTCGTCGCGATGTTTGCGCTGTTCGGCGGGCTGATGTGGCTCGTGATCGTCACGGTCTTCCCCGAACGGCTGATGGAGAGCTGGCCCGGCACGGGGACGGCGACGTCGCCGGTCGACCACCTGAAGCTGAGCCTTTTCCTGGCGTCAATGGGGGTCCTCGCCGGCTCCCTCGGGGGTCGTTCGGACAGCCGCGACATGGTGCGCGGCGTCCTGTTCATCACCGAGGAAACCTGAGGCAGGGGCTTAGGCCCCAACCCCCACCGGGCACGTCACCCCCGTCCCCCCGATCCCGCAATAGCCGCGGGGGTTCTTCGACAGGTACTGCTGGTGGTACCCTTCGGCGGCGTAGAACGTCGGCGCGGGGACGATCTCCGTGGTTATGGCGCCGAAGCCCGCGTCGCGCAGGCGCGGGAGCCATGGCGGCCTCGGTGGCGCGGGCGGCCTCGGCCTGCGCGTCGCCATAGGCGTAGATCCCCGATCGGTACTGGGTGCCGGCGTCGTTTCCCTGGCGCATCCCCTGGGTCGGATCGTGGCCCTCCCAGAACGTCTTCAAAAGCGTCTCGTAGGAGGTGACCGACGGATCGTAGATCACGCGGACGACCTCGTTATGCCCCGTCCGGCCCGAGCAGACCTCCTCGTAGGTCGGGTTCGGGGTATGGCCGCCGGCGTAGCCGACCAGCGTCATGTGCACGCCCGGAAGCTGCCAGAACATCCGCTCGACGCCCCAGAAGCAGCCCATGCCGAACATCGCCGCCTCCATGCCGTCCGGCACGTCGGACGACAGGGGCGTGCCGAGGACGTGGTGGTCGCCCTCCAGGGCGATCGGGGTGTCGCGGCCGGGCAGGGCGTCGGCCTCGGCCACCATCTCGGACTTCTTGCGCAGCAGGTTGAACATCGGCGGGCTCCTTTGCCGTCGATATGGGGTCGTCACTCCGCGATGGCGAGGGGGCGGGCGAGCACGGTCTCGTGGCCCGGCTCCGGTCGGCGCGGCACCAGCGTCGAGAACGCGAAGGACGCGGCGGCCATCGCGGCGGCGAGCAGGTAGACCGAGACCGGCGAGACGAGCCACAGGTAGCCCAGCGACGCGGGCAGGAACACGGCGGCGACGTGGTTGATCGTGAACGCGACGGCCGCCGTGGGGGCGATGTCGCGGGGGTCGGCGATCTTCTGGAAGTAGGTCTTGATCGCCAGCGCGAGCGAGAAGAACACGTTGTTGGCGACGTAGAGCGCGCCCGCGACCGTCACGCCCCAGTCGAACACGTAGAGGCCCGCGTAGAGCAGGAACACCGCCGTCAGCCCGCCATACTCGACCATGAGCGCCGCGCGCTCGCCGAACCGCCCGACGGCACGCCCGACGAGGCGCGCGGTGGCCATGTTGACCGCGAGCGTGGCCATGAAGAGCGCGGTGACCTGGGCCACGTCGAGGCCGTAGCGCTCGACCATCATGAAGCCCGCGAAGACGACGAAGATCTGCCGGCGCGCGCCGGACATGAACTGCAGCAGGTAGTAGAGCCAGTAGCGCCGCCGCAGGATCATGCGCTTGACCTGCGGGTGCGGGCTCTCGAACGGCGGGAAGAGGAGGTGCGCGGCGAGCGCCCCCGCGGCGGTGAAGCCGCCCGCGAGCCAGTAGACGAGGTCGTAGGAGAGGTCGAACGCGCGCCAGGTCACCACGATCGACCCGTAGGCGAGGAACGTCGCGCCCGAGCCGACGGCCAGCAGCGTGCCCAGCATCCGCGGCGCCTCCTCGCGGGTGAGCCACTGGAGCTGGAGCGACTGGTTGACCGTCTCGTAGTAGTGGAACCCGATCGACGAGAGCATGGTGATCGTCAGGATGCCCGCGAGGCTCGGGAAGGACGCGGTGAGCGCGGTGGCGACGCCCAGCAGCGCGAGCGCCACGACGGCGAGCACCTGCTCGCGCACGAACACGATGATCGCGATGACGCCGACGGCGAGGAAGCCCGGCACCTCGCGCACCGTGTGGAGCCAGCCGACGTCGTGGCCGTCGAAGCCCGCCACCTCCACGACAAAGTTGTTGAGGAGCGCCGACCAGGTGGCGAACGCCACCGGCATGATGAAGGCGAACAGCACCAGAAGCGCCTTCGGCCGGCGCCAGGCGGGCAGGGCGTGGGCGTCGGCGAGGCGGACGGGACGCATGGCGCGTCGCTAGGCCGCGCCCGCCCCCGTGTCCATCACCGCGGACGCCGTCGGCTCACCATGCGACGAACGGCGCGGCCCCCGCATGCTCGCCGCTCTCCACCAGGTCGGCCACCGCGCGGGCGAGGTCGGCGCGCGCGATCTGCGTCGAGGCGGGCTTGTCGGTGGTGAGGCGGTAGGCGCCGGTCGCGTCCTTGTCGGTCAGGCGCGGGGGGCGGAGCATGGTCCAGACGAGGCCGCCGCCGCGCGCGCGCAGCAGGTCGAGCTCCGCCTGACGGTCGGTCACCACCATCCCCGTCATCGTGCGCGCGAGCCACGAGACGATCCTGTCGGGCGCGCCCTTCGCATCGCCCGGCGCGTCGACCGCGCCGCCGCCGACGCTGACGTAGCGCAGGCCGTCGCGGCCCGCGAGCGCGGCCGCCAGCCGCGACCCGGCCGGGTTGCCCTTGCCCGACGCCATCGCGTTGACCACCGCGTCGCAGCGGGCGGCGAGGGCGCGGACGGCCTCCGCGTCGGCGGGGTCGATCCGCTCGGGCGTGCCGGGCAGGTCCGGGGCGTCGCGGCGCGTGACCGGGTGGAGGTCGTGACCGCGCGCGGCGAGCGCCTCGCAGACGTGGCGGCCGGTCCGTCCGGCGGCGCCGAAGATGGCGATGCGCATGTCGTTCTCCCGTGCTATCGGCCCCCGAGGTCGGGGCAATGGGGCGCCGGCGCAAGGACGCACCTTTTGGATACCGCGATGCGCGACCTGCCCGCCCCCGAGGCCTGCCCCGTCGAGGAGGGGATCGCGATGCTCGCCGGACGCTGGCGGCTGATGGTGCTGTTCCGCCTGTCGGACGGGCCCGAGCGCTTCGCCGCGCTGCGCCGCGCGCTGCCGCCGGTGGCGGGGCGTCCGGTGACGCACAAGGTGCTGACGCAGACGCTGCGCGCGCTCGAGGCGGACGGCCTCGTCTGGCGCGAGGTCGCCGCGACCGTGCCGCCGCAGGTGACCTACGGGCTCACCGGGGCCGGGTCGCGGCTCGCGCCGGTCTTCGCGGCCGTGGCGGCGTGGCGGCGGGGCGGGGACGCGCGCGCGTGACGGGGCTGCTCGGTCTCGGCCTCCTCGTGCTCGCGATCGTGACGTGGGACCTGCTCATCGTGACGATCGGCGGCGGGACGCGGCTCAGCGTGTCGACCCGGATCGCGGCGGGGACCTTCGCAGGCCTGCGCGTGCTCTCGCGCGTCGTCGGGGCGCGGGTCCTCACGGAAGTGTCCGGCGTCGTCGTCATGCTCTCGGTCGCGGCGTTCTGGATCCTCGGCTTCTGGCTCGGCTGGGCGCTGGTGCTGGGCGGCGGCGGCTCGGTCGCGATGGCCGGCGGGACGCAGGTGGCGGAGGCCGCCGACATCGTGGGCCATGCCGGGCATCTCCTGAGCACGCTCGGCGGCGCGGTGACGGAGCCGCGCGGGCCGGGCTGGAACATCGTCAACGCGCTGGTCGGGCTCAACGGCATGCTCGCGCTCACGCTGTCGGTGAGCTTCCTGCTGGCCGTCCGCGCGACGCTGGAGGACGGCCGCGCCTTCGCGATGCTCGCCGCGACCGGGCAGGCCGATCCCGAGGCGCTGACGGACCGGCTCGCGGACGTGCTGGCGGGGCTGCACGCCTCGCCGTTCGCGCTCTGGTACGGCCATCCGCGGTCCGACCGGCGCGTGCCGGACGCGCTGCTCGCGCATGCCCGCCAGGCGGAGGCGGCCGGCGATCCGGTGGCCCCGCGGACCCGCGCGCTCCTGCGCGACCTGCCGCACTGGGAGGAGCGCGACGGCGAGCCGTTCCTCGACGCGATGCTGCGCTGGACCCGCGCGCACCAGCTCCACGACGTCGGGCGCTAGACGTGCGAAGGGCCGCCCCCGCGGGGACGGCCCGTCAGCCTCGCCCGGTCGGGGGCGGTCAGTTCTGCGCGTAGTACTCGATGACGAGGTTCGGCTCCATCATCACCGCGTAGGGCACGTCGCCCAGGCCCGGCGCGCGCACGAAGGTCGCGGTGAGCTTGGCGTGGTCGGCCTCGATGTAGTCGGGCACGTCGCGCTCGGCCATGCCGGTCGCCTCGATCACCGAGGCGAGCTGGCGGGACTTGTCGCGGACGGCGATCACGTCGCCCTCCTTGACGCGGTAGGAGGCGATGTTCACGCGCACGCCGTTCACCGTGACGTGGCCGTGGTTGACGAACTGGCGCGCCGCGAAGATCGTCGGCACGAACTTCGCGCGGTAGACGACGGCGTCGAGCCGGCGCTCGAGCAGGCCGATCAGGTTCTCGCCGGTATCGCCCTTCACGCGCGCGGCCTCGGCGAAGATGCGCTTGAACTGCTTCTCGGTCAGGTCGCCGTAATAGCCCTTCAGCTTCTGCTTGGCGCGCAGCTGCAGGCCGAAGTCCGAGAGCTTGCCCTTGCGGCGCTGCCCGTGCTGCCCGGGGCCGTATTCGCGGCGGTTCACCGGGGACTTCGAGCGGCCCCAGATGTTCTCGCCCATGCGGCGGTCGAGCTTGTACTTGGCAGAGGTGCGTTTGGTCACCGTCTGATCTCCTTCGCGGATGCGCGGCAGGCGCGCGTGAAGGGCGTTGTCCTCTCCCCTCGCGGGGGCGACAGGCATCCCCTCGCGGGGGCCGCCAACACCAATGGAAGGCGCCAGCTAGAAGGGCGCCGGTGGGGTGTCAAGCCGGCGGGCGGACCAGCCGGGCGGGGTCGAAGCCGTTGAAGTCGAGCACCGTCTCGGCGGCTCGCATCCGGTCGGGCGAGGGCGCGCCGCGGTCGAGGATGCGCGCGCCCGACCCGTCGGGGCGCGCGAGCACCATCGTGCGCGCATCGGCGTCCATCCAGAGCACCCATTCGGGCGCGATCCCCTCGAGCCGCCCCGGGCCGGTCGCCACGACCGGGGCCGAGGCCGTCCGCCCGCCGCAGGTCTCCGATCACCCGCAGGCCGCCCGCCGCCGTCGCGTAGTCCACGATGCCCCCGACGCACCCCCCGTCGGGCATCCGCGCGACCTCGCGCCATCGCCCGAGCAGGTCCGCGGGGTCGAGATCGGCCTTCGAGGCGAGGATCGCGGCGGGATCGCGCAGCGAGGGCGGGGCGGTGGCGACCGGTGCGCAGGCGGCGAGGACGAGCACGAGGACCGTCGGCCGGATCACCGCGGCATCGGGATCTCGACCATCGGCAGGCCCGCGAGGATCGCCCGCGCGCCGGCCCCCATCAGCGCCGCGAGCGTCACGTCGCGCGACCGCAGCCCGCCGGTATAGGTGCCGTAGGCCGGCAGGATCAGCCGCGCCTCGTCGCGCAGGAAGCAGGGGCGCGAGACCGCGCGCCCGCGCACCGAGAGCGACGCCTTGGGGTGGTAATGCCCCGAGACCTCGTGCCGTCCGTCGCGCGTGGCGATGTGGCGGAACGTGAGCGCGCCGCAGGTCACGCCCTCGGCCGCGTGCCCGCCCATCCCGTTGGGCGCCGGGTCGTGGTTGCCGGTGATCCAGGTCCAGTCGCGCCCCGCCATCAGCCGGGCGAGCCAGCCGCGCGCGTCCGGGTCGAGCGCGTCGGCCGCGCCCATGTCGTCGAAGCTGTCGCCGAGCGAGATCACCGCGGCCGGGTCGCAGGCCGCGACGTCGTCCTCGAGCCGGCGCAGCGTGTCGATCGTCTCGTAGGGCGGCAGCAGGTGCCCGCCCCGCCGCGCCATCCGCTCGGACTTGCCCAGATGCAGGTCGCTGACGACGAGCAGGTGCGCGGACGGCCACCAGAGCGCGCCCGAGGGCCGCGCGACCAGCCGCTCGCCGGCGAAGGTGAAGGCGTGCCCGTTCCCCATGCGTTCGTGTGAATCACGTCGCCGGGCGCCGCGCAAGGCGGCGGTGCGGCGGGGAAGGTGGCCCGACGGGGCGAGCTGCGCCGCGGCACGATCGCTTCGCCAGAGCCGCGATGCGGCAGCGGGGAACGCCGGTCGCGATGATCCGTGGCCGCCCGCGAGGGTTCGACGCCGAAGCCGCCGTCGCTCTGTCCCAGCCGCCCGCATCGCCCGTCGCGGCGCCGCACGCGGCCGATGAGCCCGCATGGCGGGCTCCGGTACGCCCGAGGCGGTCGACTCCGGGCTCGCGTTTCCGGACCGCCAGGTAGGAGCGCAGCCTTCCCCGAACCCCCGCGGGTGGCCTCACCCCGGTTCCAGCCCCGCCTCCGCGAGCAGCTTGGCCGCCTCCTCCTCGATCAGCCGGCTCTCGCCCCGGCCGCGGATCGGCACGATCCCGCGTTCGAGGAACATCGGCGCCGCCAGCGGCGTGACGCGCCCCGTCGCCACCTGGTCGATGCGGTCGCCCACGGTCTCGAGCAGCAGCTCGACCCGGCCGAAGTCGATATGGCCCCGCATCGCCTCCTCCTCGGTGATCTTGAGCATCAGGTGGCCCGGGTCGTAGCGGTGCAGCGTGTCGTAGAGGATGTCCGACGAGAACGTCGCCTGCCGCCCCGAGGACCGCTTGCCGGGGAAGTTGCGCTCGATCAGCCCCGCGATGATCGCGGCGTTGCGGAAGGTCCGCTTCATCACCGCGTTGCCCGCGAGCCAGCTGTCGAGCGCGTCGCGCACCGAGCCGACCCGCAGGTAGCCGCGCCACGTCCGGCACGGGCTTCAGCCCGGTGATGAGCGCGGCGTAGTCGGTGCACACGAAGGTCAGCGGCTCGAGCCCGTCCTCCTCCATCCCCTTGGTGATCAGGAGCGCCAGCGTCTGGTGCGCGTTGCGGCCCGCGAAGCCGTAGAGGCAGACGTGGTGGCGGCCGTCGCGCGGGAACGTCTCGATCAGCAGGCGGCCGGGCTCGGGCATCCGCGAGCGCGCCACCTGCAGGTCGAGCCATTCGCGGGTGTGGTCGGGGAAGGCGGAGAAGTCGCCCTCGTGCAGGATGCGCTGGATCCGGTCGGCGAGCTGCACCGACGTGGTCCACTTGTAGCCGATATAGGTCGCGATCCGCGGCTCCTTGCTTGGGGTTCGGGCTGACCTCGACGGTCATCTCGCGCATGTTCTCGTAGCGCACGACCTGCCCGCCCATCAGGAACGTGTCGCCCGGCGGACAGCGTGGTCGCGAACCCCTCCTCGATCTCGCCCAGCGGGAAGCCGCCGCGGCCCTTGAAGCGGACCTTGAGCGTGTCGGTGTCGACGATCGTGCCGAGGTTCATGCGGATCTGGCGCGCCGCGCGCGGGTCGCGCAGGCCCCACATGCCGGGCTCGCGTTCCTTCAGCCGCTGGTAGCGGTCGTAGGCCCGCAGCGCGTAGCCGCCGGTGGCGACGAAATCGAGGCACTCGTCGAACTCGGCGCGCGTGATCGCGGAATAGGGCCCGACGCGTGCGGACCTCCGCGTAGAGCTCGTCCGCCGCGAAGTCGCCCGCGCAGGCCACGCAGGCGATGTGCTGGCAGAGCACGTCGCGCGGCCCGTCGAGCCGCAGGTCGCCGTCGAGCTCGCCCGCGCGCACCGCCGTCGAGCGCGGCCACGCATTCGATCACCTCGAACCGGTTCGCGGGGATCAGCCGCGCCTTGGACGGCGCGTTGTAGCGGTGGTTCGCCCGCCCGATCCGCTGGACGAGCTGCTTGACCTTCTTGGGCGCGCCGACCTGGATCACGAGGTCCACGTCGCCCCAGTCGATCCCGAGGTCGAGCGAGCCGGTGGCGACGATGGCCTTGAGCTCGCCCGCGACCATCGCCGCCTCCACCCGCTGCCGCGCCTCCTTCGACAGCGCGCCGTGGTGGATGCCGATGGGCAGGTCGTCCTCGTTGGCGAGCCAGAGGTTGTGGAAGAAGATCTCCGCCTGCGCGCGGGTGTTGTGGAAGATCAGCGTCGTCTTGTGCCGGCGCACCTCGGCGAGCACGTCGGGGATCGCGTAGCGCCCGCCCGCCCCGGCCCAGGGCGGCGCCTCGGTCGTGGGCAGCATCTCGATGTCGGGCGGGGGGCCGGGATCGGCGTGCAGGATCGGGCAGGGGTCGGGATGGCGCGCGAGGTAATGCGCGATCACCGCCGGTTCGTCGACGGTGGCCGACAGCCCGACGCGGCGCAGGCCGGGCGCGAGCGTCTGGAGGCGGCTCAGCGCCAGCATGAGCTGGTCGCCGCGCTTGTTCTCGGCGAGCGCGTGGATCTCGTCGAGGATCACGCGCTGCGAGCCCGCCGAAGGTGCGCGCCGCGTCCGGGTAGCTCACCATCAGCGCGAGGCTCTCGGGCGTGGTCAGCAGGATGTGCGGCGGGTCGGCGCGCTGTCGCTTGCGCTGCGCCTGGCCGGTGTCGCCGGTCCGGTCCTCGACCCGGATCGGCAGCCCCGCCTCCTCGACGGGGACGCGCAGGTTGCGCCGGATGTCGTTGGCCAGCGCCTTGAGCGGGGAGACGTAGAGCGTGTGCAGCCCCTCGTGCGCGCCGTCCGCAAGCTCCACCAGCGTCGGCAGGAACCCCGCGAGCGTCTTGCCGCCCCCCGTCGGCGCGATCAGCAGGAGCGCGGGGGCATCGGCCCGCTCCAGCATCTCGATCTGGTGGGGGTGCAGCGACCAGTGCCGCCGGGCGAAGAAATCGGTGAGGGCGGGCGGCATCGACATCGCGTGGCAGCGTAGCGCGCGGGACGGCGGGGGGATGGGCTCCGCGCGATTGCGGACGCGGCGCGGTCGGGCCCGCGCCGGGCGCCGCAAGCTACCGCGGCCGCGACCGGCCGCGGCCGCGCTGGTTCGTGAGAGCGATGCTCGGCGGTCTCGACCTGCGTCGTCGAGCAGCGGCTCCGATGATCGTTCGGTCGAAACGCCCGCCGAGCGCGTCGCCCGGGGGTCGGTCGAGGGGGCGATCCGACCAGGGCATGGCGCCGGCAGGCTCGCGGCCGCGCGTCGCCGCGTCACGCCGCGTCGAGGGCCTCCGCCGATCCGCATGCCCGCGAGCCTTCCCGCTCCGCGCCGTCGGATCGCGCGCCTCCCATGACCGCCGTACCCCGCTGCGTCCGACCGACGCGCGCGCCCGGTCCGATCCGCTGCGCAGCCCACACCGACGCGCAGCGCCGGTGCGTGAGCGGCCGAGCCCTCCGTCCTCGCCGCCGCTGGGCGCGCGAGGGCGGAACGGGACGGTCACGACGACCGCGGCCTCCGGTCTTCGCCTCGCCGCGGGACCGATGGGAGCGCCGGGTACGAGCCGTGCGGTGTCGGCGGTCGTCCGGCACGCCCGGCGCACCGGATGCCCGGGCGGCAGGCCGATGCTCGCATCGGTCGATCAGTGCGTGATCTCGCCCTCCGCGACGAAGAGGTTCGCCCAGGCGCGGTCCACGAGTTCCGGGCGTCATCCGATACGGCAGGCCCTCGAAGTCGCAGGCGGCGATCATCTGGTCGATCAGGAACACGCCGTGGAAGTTGGCGTAGACGTGGTCGATCTCCGGGTAGCGCTTCTGCAGGAGATGCAGCAGCGCCCCCTCGTCGAGCTCGAACCCCTTCTTCTTCGCGACCATCGCGAAGATCTGGAGGAACTGCTCGCTGCGTCGGCCCGTCGATCAGCACCTTGAAGAAGATGCGGCGCAGCGCGGCCATGTCGAAGATCCGGTTCGGATGGAAGTTGGTCGAGAACACGACCAGCGTGTCGAACGGCACCTCGAACTTCTCGCCCGATTGCAGCGCGAGGATGTCGTAGCCCATCTCCATCGGCACGATCCAGCGGTTCACGAGCTTCTGCGGCGGCTCCTCCTGCCGGCCGAGGTCGTCGACGATGAACACGCCCCCGGACGACTTCAGCTGCAGCGAGGCCTGATAGGTCCGCGCGACGGCGTTGTAGTTCAGGTCCAGCATCGACAGCGAGAGCTCGCCGCCGGTCATGACCGTCGGGCGACGGCACAGGATGTAGCGCCCGTCGACGCGGTCGTTCACCTTGCGCAGCGAGTTCGGCATCTCGGGCGGCGACGACGCGCGTGTGCACGATCGGGTCGTAGAGCGTGATCACCTGCCCCGCGTATTCGATCGCGTGCGGGATCCAGATGTTGTCGCCGAGCGCCGCGCGGATACCCTCGGCGATGGAGGACTTGCCGTTGCCCGGCGGCCCGTAGAGCAGCACCGAGCGGCCCGATCCGACGGCGGGCCCGAGCTGGTCGAGCAGCCCGTCCGGCAGGACGAGGTGCCCCATCGAGCGGGTGAGCAGCCTGCGCGGTCGATGCGGACCTTCTTGATCGACTGCGCGCTCACCTGCGCCTTGTAGCGTCTCGAGCGGCACGGGCAGTCGGGCCGTAGTACTCCGACTGCGCGAGCGCGTCCGTCGCGCGCGCCTTCCCCTGGTCGGTGAGCTGGAACCCCATCTCGCCGGACGCCCCCGCATGCATGCGTGCCGGTGCGCCTGCAGCAGGCCGGCCTCGCGCGGCCTGGTCGATCAGCTGCCTGCGCGATGCCCGGTCGTCACGCAGAGCGCCTCGGAGATCTCGCGCGTGGTCTCGACCGACTTGCGGAACACCGTCTTGAGCAGGACGTCGCGCAGCATCACGCCCGACAGCCCGGTCTCGGCCATGGTCCGCGGCTGCTCGGGAGCCGGGACGCCGAGCGTCGCTGGGTCGGGGCGCATGTTCATCGCGGGATCCTCCGGTCTCGCGGAGGCGTATGCGAGCCTAGAGGTTTCGAATTCCCTTGACGCTCGGCCTCACGTCGCCGCGGCGATCCCGAGATAGGTCACCAGCGTCGCGGCGAGCGTGATGCCGATCGGGAAGTCCTTGGTCTCGCGACCAGCTCCGCCAGCCCGGCGCGAGCGCGCGGACCGCCGGCACCGACCGGGCGATCCGGTGCGCGGCGAAGGTGACGACGAGCAGGACGGCGAAGAGGATCGCCACGCGCCCCGCATCGGCGGCGGCCACGAACGGCGCCATCGCCGCCGCGAACTTGGCGTCGCCGGCGCCCATCGCGCCGAGGCTTGCGAGGACGAACCCGACCGCGAGGACGACGGCGAGGTGGACGTAGCGCCAGAGATACTCGTCGACCGGCATCACGAACGGGCCCGCGACGACGAAGACCGCGACGAGCGACAGGACCGTCACGTTCCGGATCCTCATCGCGCTCAGGTCGGTATAGGCGACCCAGACGCAGAGCGGCAGCGGCGAGGAGCCCGAGGACGAGCGCCTGCGATGCCGGGATCGCGAAGGGGACTCCACGGCGTCAGGCGTCGAGCGCTTCGAGCGCCCGCACCGCGGCCTCGAAGAAGCGCGGGCGCCGTGTCGATGGCCTCCTGCAGCAGGGTCCGTCCCACGTCCACGTCGCCCCGCTTGACCGCCGCGAGCCCGGCGGTGTGCAGGAGCTGCGCGCGCTCGTCCGACGACATCGGAACGATGGGCAGCGCGTAGATTCGCGCCGGGCCGCGCGGGCGAGGACGAGGTTGTTCTTCGCGGTGAAGAGGTCGCGGTCGTAGGTGATGGCCTCGGTGAAGAGGCGCTCGGCCGCCTCCGCGTCGCCGCGGGTGAGCTTCGAGTAGCCCCAGTTGTTGAGCACTCCGGCGGGCGTCGTCGTCAGCCCCGACCGCGGTCTCGTAGAAGCTGTCGGCGCGGCTCCACTGCCGCGCGCTGTCGGCGACGATCGCCTCGAGCCGGTAGCGCTCGAAGGTCTCGAAGGTCGGCGGGACGCCGTCGAGGGCCTGCCTCGCCGCCGGCCAGTCGGAGGTGCGGACGAGCGCGTCGGCGAGCTCGACGCGGTCCTCGGCGCCGCTGTCGGGGCGGGCGATGACCGTGCGCCAGGCCAGGACGGCTTCGGCGGGCCGGCGGCCCCGGACGAGGCTTCGGGCGAGGCCGCGGCGGTCGCTCGATCTCGTCCGGCTCCTTGGCGATGCGGCCCTGGAAGTAGGTCACGGCCTCGTCGGCTGCGGCGACGGTCAGCATGATCTGCGCGGATGCCCTCGGCCTCGGCCTGCGAGGCGCGCTCGACGGCGCGCGACATGTCGCCGCCGCCGGCGCCGGCGCAGCCCGGCGAGCGCGCCCAGCGCCGAGCAGTGCGGCGAGACCGCATCGCACCCGCATCCTCTCGATGGCCGCCATCACCGCCCGCGCCTCTCGAAGGCGTCGAGCGCGTAGACGCCGCCGACCCGGCGCGTCAGGCGTGAAAGCGCCCGTCGTCCGCCGTCCCGGTCCCGTCGCTCCCGACGGTATCGCGCAGCCGGGACCCCGACACGCGCAGGTTCCGGCGGATTTCCGGCGAGGGTTGCAGCGCGAACGCGGCCTGGAACAGCCGGTGCGCCTCGCCGATCTCGCCGAGCTCGAAGAGCACGACGCCGAGGTCGTTGCGCGCGGCCGCGTTCCGCGGGTCCGGAGCGACGAGGTCGCGCAGCAGCGTCTCCGCCTGCCCGAGGCGCCCGAGCGCGATGTTCGCCCGCGCGATCGACAGCGCGATGCTCGGGGGTGAGACCGGCCGCTCCCCCAGCGGCGCGGAAGTAGCTTTCGAGCGCGAGCTCCGGCTGGCCCGACGCGAGGAGCCGATCGCCCACGACGACCGGGTCGACGGCCGCGCCCTCCGCGACGCCCGGCGGCGTCGGATCGCCCGCAGCGGCGTTCGACCCGCAGCCGTCCCGGCGGCGCAGGCCGCGAAGCAGCGCGGGCAGGAGGATCGCGCGCCGATTCAGAAGCTGCTCGTGCCGCTCAGCGACTGCGCGATGCCGTGCAGCGACGGCCCGATCAGGATGATCAGGAGCGGCGGCACGCAGAACATCATCGTGCCGACGGTCAGCTTCGTCGGCAGCACGTTCGCCTTCTCCTCGGCGCGCATGACCCGCTTGTCGCGCATCTCGGCGGCATAGACGCGGAGCGCGTCGGCGATCGAGGTGCCGAAGCTGGCGGACTGGATCAGCACGGTCACGAAGCTGGTGATGTCCTTGATGTCGCAGCGGTCCGCCATGGCGCGAAGGACGTCCGACTTGTCCTTGCCGGCCTTCATCTCCTGCGAGACCGTCAGGAACTCGTCGGCGAGGGCAGGGTAGGACGGTTCGATCTCGGTGGCCATCCGGAGGATCGACTGGTCGAGCGACTGGCCGGCCTCGACGCAGACGAGCAGGAGGTCGAGCGCGTCCGGGAAGCCGTCCTGGATCTCCTCCTGCCGCTTCGCCACCCGCTTCGTGATCCAGTACCTCGGAAGGTAGTAGCCGATCGCGCCCGGGATCAGCGCGTATCCGATCTTCTGCGCGAGGGGCAGGTCGCCGACCAGCGCGAACGCGTAGAGCCCGCCCAGGCGACCAGGCCAAGGCCGAGCACGATCTGCGCGGCGACGAGGGTGCGCACGGCATCCTTGTGGGGGTAGCCCGCGCGGATGAGCATCGTGCGGATCTTCGACAGCTCCTCCTCGTCCTTGATGTCGAGGTACTGCGCAGTACTTCGCGAGGTGCTCGTTGCGCGTGCCGTGCCGCGACAGCGTCCCGCCCGCGCCCTCGGCGTCGAGCGCCTGCGGGATCGTTCCCGCGCGATCCGGTCCATCGGATCGACCCTCCGCACCAGGAGCAGGGGCACCATGAGGGCGACGAGGAGGAGCCCCGCGCCGCCGGCGAGATAGATCGCCGCGTCCGGCCCGGTGAGGGCGGCGCGGATTGCGTCGACGAACTCGGGCATCGGAGCCTCCCTAGACCTTGATGTTGACCATCATGCGCATGAAGAAGACGTTCACGACCAGGAACACGAAGACGACCGCCACGGCTGGGATGAAGTAGGCCGAGGTCGAGACGTCGTCGTAGTAGTCGGGCTTCATCACGTTGATTCCGACGGCGGCGAGGACCGGGAAGGCCGACAGGAAGACCCCGGACCAGCGGGCCTCGGCGGTGATCGCCTTGACCTTGCGGAAGAGCTTGAACCGGGCACGGATCACCTTGGCGAGGCCGTCGAGGATCTCGGCGAGGTTGCCGCCGGATTTCTGCTGGATCGCGACCGCGACGGCGAGGAATCGCAGGTCCTGCAGGTCCACGCGTTCCGCAAGGGAGCGCAGCGCGTCCGGGACATCTCGGCCGTAGGCGGCCTCGTCGGCGATGAAGCCCATCTCGGAGCCGAGCGGATCGGCGACCTCCTTGGCCACGATGCCGATGGCCGCGTTGAGCGGATGGCCGACGCGCAGGGACCGGACGATCAGCTCGACCGCGTCCGGAAGTTGCTCCTCCATCATCGCGAGCCGCTTCTTGGCCTTCCCGTTGACCCAGACGTAGACGCCCCCGATCCCGATCCCGAAGGCGAGCGGGATCTTCAGGACCATCGCGGCGCCGGTGAGGAAATGCATCATGACGAAGGCCAGCGCGACGACGAGCACCATGACCCCCATGAGCATCGCCGGCGTGAAGGCGAGGTTCGCCTTCTGCGCCTTCTCGGCGAGCAGCGAGTAGAGCGGCAATCCACGGGCGCCGTCGTGCTGCGACATCTCCTTGCGCAGCTGCGCCATCACCTCGTCGCGCGAGGCGCCCTCGTCGAGGAGCGCGAGGCGGCGGTTCACCCGGTTGTTGAGCTTGATCGACTTGCCGAAGATCAGCAGGTAGATCCCGCCGATGACCATGTAGACCGCGCCGAAGATGGCGACGTAGATCAGCGGCTCGATCGACAGCTGCATGTCAGCCCCTCCCGGCCGGTTCGTAGATCGAGGCCGGCAGGTCATAGCCCCACGAGCGGAAACGGTCCGAGTAGTGGCTCCGGATGCCCGTCGCCGTGAACCGACCGACGATCGTCCCGTCGGGCTCGAGACCCAGGCGCTCGAAGCGGAAGACCTCCTGGAGGGTGATCACCTCGCCCTCCATCCCGGTCACCTCGGTGATCGACACCATCCGCCGCGAGCCGTCCTGCAGGCGGCTGGCCTGCACGATGAGGTTCACGGCGCTCGCGATCTGCGCGCGGACCGCCTTGAGCGGCATCTCGATCCCGGCCATCGCCACCATGTTCTCGAGCCGGCTGATTCCGTCCCGCGCGTTGTTGGCGTGGATCGTGGTCATCGACCCGTCATGGCCGGTGTTCATCGCCTGCAGCATGTCGATGACCTCCTCGCCGCGGGTCTCGCCGACGATGATCCGGTCCGGGCGCATCCGAAGCGCGTTGCGGAGGCAGTCGCGCTGCGTGACCGCGCCCTTGCCCTCGACGTTCGGCGGGTCGGCTCTCCATCCGGCCGACGTGGTCCTGCTGGAGCTGGAGCTCGGCCGTGTCCTCGATCGTGAGGACGCGTTCGGTCTTCCCGATGAACGACGACAGCGCGTTCAGCGTCGTCGTCTTGCCCGAGCCCGTGCCACCAGAGACGATGACGTTGAGCCGGCAGGCGCAGGCCGCCTGGAGGTAGGCGGCCATCTCTTCGGAGAACGCGCCGAAGCGCACGAGGTCGTCGACCCCGAGCTTCTCTTTCTTGAACTTCCGGATCGATACGAGCGACCCGTCGACGGCCACCGGCGGGACCATCGCGTTGAAGCGCGAGCCGTCGCGCAGGCGGGCGTCGACGTAGGGGTTCGACTCGTCGACCCGCCGTCCGACGGCCGAGACGATCTTGTCGATGATCCGCAGCAGGTGACGCTCGTCCTTGAACCGGATGTCCGACTTCTCGAGCTTGCCCGAACGCTCGATGTAGATGTTGTGGGGCCCGTTCACGAGGATGTCGTTGATCGTGTCGTCCTTGAGAAGCGGTTCGAGCGGACCGAGCCCCATCACCTCGTCGAAGAGCTCGGCATTGAGGTGTCGCGGTCCTCCCGTCCAAGGACGACGCCCATGTCGGACAGCTCCTCGGTGGTGATCGATACGATCTCCTGACGCAGGGCCGTCGGGTCCGCCTTCTCGATCGCCGCGAGGTTCAGGTTGTCGAGGAGCCGGTGGTGCATCTCCGTCTTGAGGTCTTCGATTCGCTCCCGACGCTTGACGCCCTTGACCGCCGACGACGAAGCGTCGATCGTCGCCGCCGGCCTTCCCGTGGCAGCGATCTTGTTCGATAAGGCGATGGGGCCCAGATCGCCGACCGGCGCCACCTCGCCGGCTTGGTCGGTCTCGTCGGCCAGGACCGGAACGGCCCCCTTGGGCTTGGTGTATCTCGAGAACATCGCGTCTACTCCCCTCAGCCGAACCGGACGCCGAGGAACGACCGGCCGGCGGCCCGCCGCCGGACGGTCGTCGTGTCAGTCCTGCGCGCGACGCGGGCCTTCGCGAGCTCGTCCGCCAGCGCGCGCACGTCGCGGGACAGCGGGTTGCGCGGAGCCTCGAGCGTCAGCGCCCCGCCTCGGTCGTTGGCCTCCGTCACCGGCTTGCCTCCGTCCGATAGGACGGCGTGGAAGGCGACGTTCAGGCTCGCGGCCATCCTGTCGACCCTGGACCGCCCGCCGAGGTCCATCCGGCCGGGCCCGCGGTTGAGGACGAACGCCATCGTGTCCATCGGCATCCCCTCGGCCTGCAGGAGCCGGCTGAAGCGCAGGGCATTCTGCGCGGAGCGCACCTCGAGCCCGCAGGTGACGAAGTAAAGGTCGCAGAGCTTGAATACCGCGTCGGTCCACCCCGTGATCGCCGTCGGCATGTCGACGACGACGACGTCGAAGCACGTCCGGGCGAGCCGGAGGAGGGCGGCGATGTCGTCCGGCCCGATCATGTCCAGCGGAAGGATGTCGGGCGGCGCCGTGAAGACGCTGAGCCGATCGCGATAGGTGACGAGCGCCTGCCGGAAGGCCTGCTCGTCCATCGAGGAGACGTCCGACAGCATCTCCAGGATGACAGGACGCCGCGGGAGGTCGAGATAGGTCGCGACCGAGCCGAACTGCAGCCCCAGGTCGATGAGACAGACGGATTGATCGGGGTCGACACCGGAATTCGCGAGTTCCCAGGCCAGGTTGACCGCGAGGGTCGTCGCGCCGTCCCCGCCCGCGGCCGACTGGACGGCATAAAGGCTGGCCTCCCGCGTGCCGGTCGAGCGGTCCCGGGCGCGTCGGGCCGCTCCGGAACCATCGACGCCCTCGGCCGCCTCGCCATCGGCGGTCTGGCTGCCGGGTCGATTCTTCGGGGCGGCGATCGCGCGATCGACGGTAGCGCGGAACGTCGCGGGGACGAGCGGGCAGGCGAGTGCGGCGTCGAGCCCGTTCGAGCGCAGCAGCTCCTCCGTGCTCGGCTTCAGGCCCGCCCCGACGAGGATCACCCGAATGCCGATGCTGGTTGCGTGACGGACCACGTCGACGATGGGCTCCAGGTCGCGCTCGTCATCGGCGTCCGCGGCGACGACCACGAACTCGAGCGACTTGGCGTCCGCAGCGCGCAATGCGGGATGGGTCGCGGCGGCGTCGAGCTCGGCCCAGCCGGGGCCTGCCTGTCGTTCCATGCATTCGAGCAGGCCCTCGAACCGGGCCACGTCGCCGGATACGGCAATCGCCTTCAGTCGGCGGGCATCCGCAGGGTCGGTCTCTGGCTTGGGCATCTCGGTCCACCATTCCATCGTCGTCGGAACCGCGCCTCGGGCCATGGCCGTCGCGGCCGTTCCGAATCGCGGGCGATCCGGGCATGTCGTGATGCCCTGGGAACAGGATGGCGCAAAAAGATGAACGGACCGGAAACATCGATCGTGCGGGGAGGCAGGAAGCTGCCGCCCGCATGACGCATGCGGTCGGCCGTCAGCCCGGCGGGGCCCCCGATCCGCCGGCCGCCGAGGGCGGCGTGGCGTTGGCGGGCGTCGTGAAACGCGTGACGTACCGGCGGTAGGCGAGCTGCGCGTACTTGCCGTCGAGCACCATCGGCGAGGCCGACGCGTAGCCCGAGACGGTCGTGACGGTCCGCCTGTTCGCACGCTCCGCACCGGCGGCAGGGACGGCGGGACGGCTCTCGCCGTAGCTGACCAGCGCGGCGAGCCGGGCGGTCGAGACGCCGCGGCTCGCGAGGTAGCGAACTGCCGCACGGGCCCGATGCAGGCCGAGCGCCTCGTTGTAGGCGGCGGAGCCGACCTCGTCGGCATGCCCGTAGACGCTGAACCGGAGCTCCGGGAACTGGCGCATGAAGTTCGCCTGCGCGTCGAGCGCGGCCATCGCGCGCGCGTCGAGCGCGTCGTCGTCGAAGGCGAAGGTGATCGTGGCCGGCACCGCCGACGCGAACCGGCCGCCGAGATGGGTCAGCGCGGTCGCGGGGTCGGCCATGGCCAGCATGTTGCGCATCGTCGGGGCGCCGAACCCGCCCTCGTCGACCTCGGCGCCCGCGACGCGGTCGAGGACCGGCGCCGTGCACGCGGCGAGCGAGAGGGCGGCGAGGCCCGCGATGAGGGATGTCCGCTTCATGGAGTCACTCCAAGACGTAGCCGTAGCTTCCGGAGAAGTCCTGGTCGGCCAACGCGCCCCGGGACGAGGCCCGCGTGTTCGCCGCAGCTCCCGTCACCCGCCCGCGCAGGAACAGCTCGTTCTCCGTCGGCGGTCGGATCCGGTCGGTCGGAAGGACGAAGGCGTCGCCGGAGACCGGGTTGACCAGGTTCGACCGTCACGATGATCACGAGCTCGGTCTGGCGCCGCTGGTAGCGCGCGGAGCGGAATAGGGCGCCGATCACCGGGAGGTTCGCCGAGGAACGGGACGGAGGTCGTCCCGTCGGTGAAATCGTCCTGCAGGATGCCCGCGATCGCGAAGCTCTGCCCGTCGCGCAGCTCCACGGTGGTGCTCGCCCGGCGGACCGTCAGGTTCGGGATCGCGGCGCCGTTGATGACGATGCTCGAATCGGTGACCGACGAGACCTCGCTCTCGAGGACGATGTTCACGATGTCCTGGTCGACGACCGTGGGCTGGAAGTTCAGGCCGACGCCGAACGGCTTGAAGTCGACGCCGACGTTGCCCTCGTCGTCGACGACCGGGATCGGGATCTCGCCGCCGGCGAGGAAGGACGCCGCCTGGCCCGACAGCGCGGTCAGGTTCGGCTCCGACAGCGTGCGCACGACGCCCTGCTCCTCGAGCGCGGAGAGGAGGATGTTGAGGCTCAGCGAGCTGGTCCCGATGTTGAGGCCGAGCACGCCCGCGGCATTCGCGGTGGAGCCGGTCGTTCCCGCGAAGCCGCCGCCGTTGAGGTCCGTCCCCGTGAGCGAGAAGCTCGCGCCGAGCTCCTTGCTGACGTTGCGCGACATCTCGGCGAAGCGCACCTTGAGCTGAACCTGCTGCGTCCCCCCGACGGTCAGGAGGTTGGTGACGCGCTCCGGCGCGTAGCGCTCGCCGATCTCGAGCGCCTGCTCGACCTTCTGGATCGAGCTGACGGTGCCGGAGAGGACGATGCCGTCGTTCGCGGTGCGGACCTCGATCGGCTCGCCCGGCAGCAGCTCGCCCAGGCGTTCCTTGAATTCGGCGATGTCGGGCGTGACCTGCACCTCGACGTTGGTGATCAGGCGCCCGTCGGCGGCGAGGAGCGTGAGCGTCGTGCGGCCGGGCTGCTTGCCCAGGACATAGACGGTGCGCTCGGACAGCGTCGCGATGTCGGCGATCAGGGGGTTGGCGACGGAGAGCTCGGCGAAGGGGACGTCGGATTCGAGGACGATGGCGCGGTTGAGCGGCACGCGGAGGGCGGACTGCGCGCGGCCCTCGCTGACCCGCAGCGTCTGGGCATGGGCGAGCGGGATCCAGAGGAGGCACGCGATGATGCCGGCCGCGAGGGCGCGAAGGATCGCTCGACAGTCCATGCGCACACGTCTCCGCTCGTTCGGGCCGATCGGACGACACCGCCGCCACGCCTTAACCATGACGAGGGCCGGGCGTCGCGCAACCTCCTCCCGCGTCATCCTTCGCGATGGGGGCGCGGAAGGCACACCATGGCCGGTTTCGGACACATTCGTTAACGGAACGTTAATGCGCGGCGAGACGGAGGGCGGAACGGATCCGCCTCGCCGCCCCCGGTCTGGGGGGTAGCGAGGCGAAGCCGATGCGTCGCACGTCCGCAGGCGGTACCGTGCGGTCGGGCGGTCAGCCCTGCGGCGGGCAGGGGACGGGGATCGACGTGACCTCGCCGCCGCGGCGGGTCCGGACGCTGCAAATGCGGGCGGCCTCGACTTCGGGCGCAACCTCGCGAGGTCCGAGGATCTGGCTGAGCGTGGCCTGGACGGTCTCGGACTCGCTCTCGTCGCGGACGCCGACGAGGGCGAGCGTCAGGCGGCCCGTGGCCTGCGCCTGCGCGAGCTTGGCGACGACCGCGGGCGTGACCTCGACGGTGATGTTGCGCGCGATGGTGGGGGCGAGGCGCTGGTCATCGGTCTGCTGGTCGATCGCGATCAGGGGGAGGTTGGCGTGGATCAGCCGGGTCACGCCGCCCTGCGCGCCTTCGCCGGAGCCGGTCCAGTAGACGTCGACGCGGTCGCCGGGGCGCAGGAAGCCGGAGACGCCGGAATTGACGTCGACGTTGAGGGTGAAGGCGCGCATCCCGGGGGTGAGGGTGGCGGCGATGCCGGCGTTCTCGCCGGGGGCGGTGACCTTGACGGCGAGGATCGGCTCGCCCGGCTCGATCGCGCGCAGGACGGTGCGGTCACCGTCGGCGTCCTCGGGCAGGAGCGCCTCGACGGTGGCGAACACGCCTTCGGGCATTGCGGCTTCGGGCCAGGCGACGGCGCGGACGTCGTCGGCGACGAGGGTGTCGCCGTATCGAAGGGCACGATTCGCCACGATCACGTCGCCGGTGGGGACGACCTGCTGCTGCGTGTCGGTGAGCGCGGCCTGGTACTGGCCGAACCGGCTCTGCGCGGTGTGGATCGCGAAGCCCGCGAGGCCGAGGCCGACGAGGAGGAAGAGGAGGAAGACGAGGCGCATTGTTCTAATCCTATGGTCGGCGTCACCGTGCCGTCGGCGGAGGGTCCCGGCGGGCCGGCGGCTCGGTTCGCGTCGTCATCGCAGACGGGGATTGCGATCGGCTTAACGAAAGGAGCGCCCCGGGCGTCTGCCCGAGGCGCTCCGTCGGCTTGTTATCTAGCGATCTGCCCTGCTAGGGATCAGGTGCCGTCGCCTTCGGCAGGGGCGGCGGTCGGTCCCTTGGTCTTGCCCGCATCGAAGGCGCCCTTGCTGACCGCGAGGTGATCCTGGCCGAGCGACGTCTCGATCTGGCTGGAGACCTGGCCGATGCCGGTGGACACGACGCCCATCACGGCGAGGCCCAGGCCCACGAGGGCGGCGGTCAGGACGACCCAGTCGACGGTCACGGCGCCGGACTCGTCGCCGGCGAAGGTCTTGATGGTGTTCAGCATGGTACGTTCCTCGGGTTGGGTTCGCTGCGGTTGATCGTCGGGCCGCTCGCTGCCGCCCTTTCGATGACAGGGGTTCTGACCCCCAAACCGGGCGGGAATGAGACGGCGGCGGGACGAGATGATGGAACGCGCCGCGCGGCACGGCGCCCGCGGCGCGGGCCGCGTTCTACCGGAGGCAGGCCCCTGCACGGGGTCGAGCGAACCGGAGCCCCAGCGTGGGAAGGGGTCTGGATCGCGAACGATCAACCGGATCGCCTCGCCGTCCGGTGATGCCGGGCAATCGAGGCGAATTGATGTCGCATTCGACTAAAGTTCGCACGAGAGCGACGGCCGCCGGATCCGCACCGGACGGGCGATGCAACGGCTCCGGGCGAATCGAGCCCCGAGGTCGCGCGAAGGCGTGACAGGCGCGGGCGGGGCGGGCACCAAGCGAGCGAGGGGCGCCCGTCCCGGATGGAGCCCGCGATGCGACGCTGCCTGCCGATCCTGATCGCCCTCGCGGTGCCGGCGCCCGTCGTTGCGCAGGACTTCACGTTCCGCCGCGTGCGCCCGCCCGAGGCGGGCTCGACCGCGCCGCGCATCGACGTGCAGATCGACGAGGCGACGTTCCGCGCGCAGTCCGCGCCGCGGCCCGGCTCGACGCCGCGCGTCCCGCGGGAGGCGAGCGCGCTCGGCCCGCCGGTGCCGGGCCCGGCCTCGGACGTGCAGGCGTGGTTCTGGGACGCGGTGTCGCCGGGGCTGGGCGCGGTGCCGGGGCGGTTCACGCGCGCGGCCGAGATGGCCGCCGACCCGCCGGGCGGATCGGGCGTGGGCGCGCCGCCGCTCGCGCGGCTGCAGGCGATCGCGCGCGCGCATGGCCGCGAGATCCTCGCGCGCACGGTGGGCACGCGGGTCTCGCCCGCGCTGGTGCTCGCGCTGATCTCGGTCGAATCGGCGGGGCGGACGGACGCGTTGTCGCCCAAGGGCGCGTCGGGGCTGATGCAGCTGATCCCGGCCACGGCGGAGCGGTTCGGCGTGCTCGACGCGCGCGACCCAGGCCAGAACATCCGCGGGGGCGTAGCGTATCTCGACTGGCTGATGGCGGCGTTCGGCGGCGACCCGATCCTCGCGCTCGCCGGCTACAACGCGGGGGAGGGGGCGGTGACGCGCCATGACGGCGTGCCGCCCTACGCGGAGACGCGCACCTATGTGCCGCGCGTGATGGCGGCGTGGAACGTCGCGCGGCTGATGTGCCTGACGCCGCCGGAGTTGCCGAGCGACGGCTGCGTGTTCGATCCGGGCCTCGTCGGATCCTGACGGCGGGCCGGTCTGGCTCGCCTGGGCCGCCGCCCCGCCGAGACGTGCGCGGAGGCGCAGGGCGGCACGTCGGCTCGCCCCGGGGCGCTTATCGCGTCGGAGACGGCGGGCTCGTGGAGAGAGCGACCCGTCCGGGGCAGGGGCGCGCGGGGGCCGGTTCCACTACCTCGCGCGCCCCGCGCGGCCTCCGGCGACCGCCCGGCCCGGCTTCCTACCGGGCTGTCCCGCCGCCGCTCAGGCGACGATCGTGGCCCGCGTCGCCTCGCGCAGCTCGGCCTCGGCCACGCCGTCCGCGAGCTCGACGATCCGGAGCCCGCCCTCGACCACGTCGAGCACGCCGAGGTCGGTGATGATCCGGTCCACCACGCCGGTCCCGGTCAGCGGCAGCGTGCACTCGCGCAGCACCTTCGATTCGCCGTGCTTGGAGGTGTGGTCCATCACGACGACCACCCGGCCGACCCCCGCGACGAGGTCCATCGCGCCGCCCATCCCCTTCACGAGCTTGCCGGGGATCATCCAGTTCGCGAGGTCGCCGTTCTCGGCCACCTCCATCGCGCCCAGGATCGCCATCGCGATCTTGCCGCCGCGGATCATCCCGAAGCTTGTGGCCGAGTCGAAATAGGCCGTGTGCGGAAGCTCGGTGATCGTCTGCTTGCCGGCGTTGATGAGGTCCGCGTCCTCCTCGCCCTCGCGGGGGAACGGGCCCATGCCGAGCATCCCGTTCTCCGATTGCAGCGTGACCTCGATCCCCTCGGGGATGTGGTTGCTCACGAGCGTCGGGATGCCGATGCCGAGGTTGACGTACGAGCCGTCCTGCAGCTCGGCGGCCGCGCGGGCCGCCATCTGGTCGCGGGTCCAGGCCATCGCGGTCCTCTCAGGGTTCGGTGATGCCGGTGGGCACGTCGATCATCACCACCGTCCCGGCCGCGCCGCGCACCGGGGTGATCGTCGCGTCGAGCCCGTCGGTCAGCGTGGCGATGAGCTGCCCGCCGGTGGTCTCGAGATCGGGGAAGGGCGCGTTCGACGGCAGCCCGACGCCGTCGTCGGTGACGGTGATGCGCAGCCCGCCCGCCGTCAGGCGCGTCAGCCGCGTCTCGATCACGCCCTCCTCGAGCCGGTCGAATGCGTGGCGGAACGCGTTCGCGAGCACCTCCGACAGCAGGAGCGCGACGCGGATCGCCGTCTCGAGGTTCACCGTCGCGGGCTCGATCTGCTGCTGGTAGCGGATGCCGGGGCGGCCCTCCCGATGCGCGATCGCGGCGCCGACGCGGCTCAGGAGCGAGCCGAGGTCGATGCCGTGCGCGCGCGGGCCCTGGTCGTCGGAGAGCTTCATCGATTCGTAGACCAGCTCGAGGCACTCGAAGCGCCGCGACATCGCCTCGGTCGAGAGGATCTCGTCGTCCGCGCGCCCGATCCCCTCGAGCACCATGCCCAGGTCCTCGCGCACGCGCTCGCGGATGATCCGCAGCTGCTCGTCGGCCGCGGCGTCCCCGCGCTCGTCGAGGCCAAGCTCCTTCTGGATGCCGAGGAAGTAGAGCAGCTCGCCGTCGCGGTCGTTGATCGGCGCGATGATGAGCCGGTTCACGAACGGCTTGCCGTCGGCGCGGTAGTTCTGGATGTCGACGCTCAGGTCGCGCTCGTCGCGGATCGCGTCGCGGATGCGGTCGACGTCGCGCTTGGCGGTGCGCTCGCCCTGCAGGAAGCGGCAGTTGCGGCCGATCACGACGGAGCGCGCGAAGCCCGTCGTCCGCTCGAAGGCCGCGTTAACGTAGACGATCGGGTTGTCGCGCATCCGGGGATCGGTCAGCACCATCGACACCTTGACCCGGCTGAACCCCTCGATCGGCGCGTCGTCGTCGATCACGAGGTCGAGCGAGCGCGGCGTCACGCCCACGGGGCGTTTCGGCCCGCCGCCGCCACCGCGCGCGCCACCCGGCGCGCGGGACCGCGCCTCGACCTCACCCGGCAAGGGCCGGCCCTCCCTCGGCGCCCGCGGCGGCGCGCACGGTCCGTTGCTCGATGCGCTTCTCGTGCTCGCCCTGCACGATCCGGTGCACGTAGATGCCCGGCAGGTGGACGTGGTCGGGATCGAGCGTCCCGGTTTCCACGATCTCCTCGACCTCGACGACGCAGACGCGCCCGCACATCGCCGCGGGCGGATTGAAGTTGCGTGCGGTCTTGCGGAATACGCAGTTGCCGGTCGGGTCCGCGCGCCACGCCTTCACGATCGCGAGGTCCGCGACGATCCCGCGCTCCAGGATGTAGGTCTCGTCCGCGCCGTCCGCGCCGGTGGGGAAGTCGTGGTGCTCCTTGCCCTCGGCGATCACCGTGCCCACGCCGGTCCTGGTGTAGAAGCCGGGTATGCCGCAGCCGCCCGCGCGCATCCGCTCGGCCAAGGTTCCTTGCGGGTTGAACTCGAGCTCGAGCTCGCCGCCGAGGTACTGGCGCATGAACTCGCGGTTCTCGCCGACGTAGCTCGAGATCATCTTCCGCACCTGCCGCGTCTCGAGCAGCATCCCGATCCCGAACCCGTCCACGCCCGCGTTGTTGGAGGCGAAGGTGAGGTCCTTCGTGCCCGCGTCGCGCATCGCCGCGAGCAGCAGCTCGGGGATGCCGCAGAGGCCGAAACCGCCGGCGGCGACGAACATCCCGTCGAAGAGGAGCCCGTCCAGCGCCTCCTCCGCCGAAGCGTACACCTTCCCCATCACCGTCCCCGTCCTGCCCCCGCCCTGCCTAGCGCGGGGCGGGGCACGGATCAATCCGGCCCGGCGCCCGCTCAGAGCCCGGGATAGATCGGGAACCGGTCGCAGAGCGCCTTCGCACGCTCGCGGACGCGCGCCTCGACGTCGGCGTTGCCGTCCACGCCGTTCGCCGCGAGCCCGTCCACGACCTCCACGATCATCGCGCCCACGTCGCGGAACTCGTCCACGCCGAAGCCGCGCGTCGTGCCCGCGGGCGTGCCCAGCCGGATGCCGCTGGTGATCGTCGGCTTCTCGTCGTCGAACGGGATGCCGTTCTTGTTGCAGGTGACGTGCGCGCGTCCGAGCGAGGCCTCGGCGTCATTGCCGTGCACGCCCTTGGGCCGCAGGTCGACCAGCATCAGATGCGTGTCGGTCCCGCCGGTCACGATGTCGAGCCCGCCCTCGATCAGCGAGGCCGCCAGCGCGCGGGCGTTCTCGATCACCCGCGCCTGGTAGTCGGCGAAGTCGGGCCGCAGCGCCTCGCCGAAGGCCACCGCCTTGGCCGCGATGACGTGCATCAGCGGCCCGCCCTGGATGCCGGGGAAGATCGCGGAGTTGAGCTTCTTCGCGAGCGCCTCGTCGTCGGTCAGGATCATGCCGCCGCGCGGGCCGCGCAGCGTCTTGTGGGTCGTCGTGGTGGCGACGTGGGCGTGCGGGAAGGGCGAGGGGTAGTGGCCGGATGCCACCAGCCCCGCGAAATGCGCCATGTCCACCAAGAGGTGCGCGCACGCCTCGTCGGCGATCGCGCGCATCCGGGCGAAGTCGATCACCCGTGGAATGGCCGACCCACCCGCGATCAGCAGCTTGGGCCGGTGCTCGAGCGCGAGGTCACGGACCTGCTCGTAGTCGAGAAGCATGTCGTCGCGCCGCACGCCGTACTGGACCGCGTGGAACCACTTGCCCGACAGGTTCGGCTTCGCCCCGTGCGTCAGGTGCCCGCCCGCGTCGAGCGACATGCCGAGGATCGTGTCGCCGGGCTTCAGGAGCGCGGTGAACACGCCCTGGTTGGCCTGGCTCCCCGAGTTCGGCTGCACGTTGGCGAAGCCGCAGCCGAAAAGGCGCTTCGCCCGGTCGATCGCCAGCGTCTCGGCCACGTCCACGTACTGGCAGCCGCCGTAGTAGCGCCGGCCCGGATAGCCCTCGGCGTACTTGTTGGTCATCACCCCGCCCTGCGCCTCCATCACGGCGCGGCTGACGATGTTCTCGGAGGCGATCAGCTCGATCTCGTCGCGCTGGCGGCCGAGCTCGAGCCGAGACGCCTCCGCGATCTCGGGATCGGCCTCCGCGAGGGTGGCGGCGAAGAACGGGTTTTCGCGGTGGGGGGCGTTCATGGCGGCGCTCCGGGTGGCGGGGTCGCGGGTCCCCTAGCGCGTCCGGCCGCGCGGATGAAGGGGGCGCGCGCTTGCGGGCGCGGCGCGGGCGGGCCACGCTGCGCGCCCGCAGGGAGGGACGGAATGCCGCGCGCCAGGGACATCGCCGTCGTCGCCTCGCCGACGCCCGAGGCGCAGGACGCGCGCGCGCGCCTCGTCGCGCGCTACGGCGACGTCCCGGTGGGCGAGGCATCGGTGATCGTGGCGCTGGGCGGCGACGGCTTCATGCTCGAGACGCTGCACGCGACGATGGCGGTCGACGCGCCGGTCTACGGGATGAACCGCGGCACGGTCGGGTTCCTGATGAACGACTGGCGCGAGACCGGGCTGACGGCCCGCCTCGCGCGCGCCGAGGAGGCCGCGATCGCGCCGCTGCGCATGTCGGCCACCCGCGCCGACGGCACCGTGGTCGAGGCGCTCGCGATCAACGAGGTCTCGCTCCTGCGCGCGGGCCCGCAGGCCGCGCGGCTGCGCATCGGCGTGGACGGCCGGGTGCGGATGGAGGAGCTCGTCTGCGACGGGGCGCTGGTGGCGACGCCCGCGGGCTCGACCGCCTACAACTACTCCGCGCACGGGCCGATCCTGCCGATCGGCTCGGGCGTGCTCGCGCTCACCGCGATGGCCGCGTTCCGTCCCCGCCGCTGGCGCGGCGCGCTCTTGCCGCAGGCGGCCCGCGTGACGTTCGAGGTGCTCGACCCCGACAAGCGCCCGATGATGGCGGAGGCCGACGGCCAGTCGGTGCGCGACGTGGTCCGCGTCGAGGTCGCCAGCGAGCCCTCGGTGCGCCACCGCCTGCTCTTCGATCCGGGCCACGGGCTCGAGGAGCGGCTGCTGCGCGAGCAGTTCACCTGACGGACGGGGCGGGGCTCGGGTTGCGGGGCCGCGGCGCGCGCGCCTAGATGCGCCCCGACCCGCCGGAGACGCCCATGCCCCGCACGCTCATCACCTCGGCGCTGCCCTACATCAACGGCATCAAGCACCTGGGCAACCTCGTCGGCAGCCAGCTCCCCGCGGACCTCCATGCCCGCTACCGCCGCGCGCGCGGCGACGAGGTGCTGTTCGTCTGCGCCACCGACGAGCACGGCACCCCCGCCGAACTCGCCGCCGCCAAGGCCGGGCTTCCGGTCGCGGAGTATTGCGCGGCGATGTGGCGGGTGCAGAAGGACCTCGCCGACGGGTTTCGCCTGTCCTTCGACTGGTTCGGCCGCTCCTCCTCGCCGCAGAACCACCGCCTGACGCAGCACTTCGCGGGCCGCCTCGCCGATGCCGGGCTGATCGAGGCGCGCGCCTCGCGCCAGGTCTACTCGCCCGCCGACGGCCGCTTCCTGCCCGACCGCTACGTCGAGGGGACCTGCCCGAACTGCGGCTTCGGCCGCGCGCGCGGCGACCAGTGCGAGGAATGCACCAAGCAGCTCGACCCGACCGACCTGATCGACCCGCGCTCGGCGATCTCGGGGGCGACCGACCTCGAGGTGCGCGAGACCGCGCATCTCCACCTCCTCCAGTCGCGGCTGCGCGACCGGCTCGACGCCTGGGTCGACGCGCAGGTGGGCTGGCCGGTGCTCGCCACCTCGATCGCCAAGAAGTGGCTGCACGACGGCGACGGTCTGCAGGACCGCGGCATCACCCGCGACCTCGACTGGGGCGTGCCGGTCCGGCGCGGCGACGAGCCCTGGCCCGGGATGGAGGGCAAGGTCTTCTACGTCTGGTTCGACGCGCCCATCGAGTACATCGCGGCCACGAACGAATGGGCGGACGCCACGGGCGGCGACTGGCGGCGCTGGTGGCGCACCGACGAGGGCGCGGGCGACGTCCGCTACGTGCAGTTCATGGGCAAGGACAACGTGCCGTTCCACACCCTGTCCTTCCCCGCGACGATCCTGGGATCGGGCGAGCCGTGGCTCACCGTCGACTATCTCAAGGCCTTCAACTACCTCAACTACGAGGGCGGCCAGTTCTCCACGAGCCAGGGGCGCGGCGTGTTCATGGACCGGGCGCTCGAGCTGCTGCCCGCCGACTGGTGGCGCTGGTGGCTCCTGTCGCACGCGCCCGAGAACGCCGACGTGGAGTTCACCTGGGAGGCCTTCGCCGCCGACACCAACAAGGACCTGGCCGACGTGCTGGGCAACTTCGTGAGCCGCGTGACCAAGTTCGCCCGCGCGAAATGGGGCGAGGTCGTCCCCGAGGGCGGCGCCTGGGGTGAGCCCGAGCGCGTGCTCGCCGCCGCGCTCGAGGAGCGGGTGCGCGCCTACGAGGCCCGGATGGACGCGATCGAGATCCGCCGCGCCGCCGCCGAGCTGCGCGCGATCTGGGCCGCGGGCAACGAATACGTGCAGGAGGCCGCGCCGTGGGCCACCCACAAGTCCGACCCGGAGCGCGCGGCGATGCAGGTCCGGCTCGGGCTGAACCTGATCGCCCTCCACGGCGTCCTGTCGGCCCCGTTCGTGCCCGACGCGGCGGCCGCGATGCGCGAGGCCGTCGGCGGGTCCGATGCCTGGCCCGGCGACGTGGCCTCGGCGCTCGACGCGCTCGCGCCGGGCGCGGCCATCGCGGTGCCCGACGTGCTCTTCTCCAAGATCGCGGACGCGCAGCGCGACGAATGGGCCGCGCGCTTCGCGGGCGCCCGCGAGGTCGCGTGATGCGGCTCGCGGGGTTCGCCTACGTCGTCCCCGACCAGGACGAGGCGATCGCGTTCTTCGTGGGCGGCCTCGGCTGGACGCTGGCCACCGACACCCGCCAGGGCGGCGCCCGCTGGGTCACGGTGGCCTGCGGCGGGGTGGAGCTCGTGCTCGCGCGCGCGGCGACCGAGGTGCAGACGGCTCTGGTCGGCCACCAGTTCGCGGGCCGCGTCGGCCTGTTCGTGCGCACCGACGATTTCGAGCGCGACGCCGCGCGCATCTCGGCCGCCGGCGGCACCTTCGAGGAGGCCCCGCGCGAGGAGCCCTACGGCCGCGTCGCCGTCTGGCGCGACCCGTGGGGCACCCGCTGGGACCTGATCGAGCCGCGATGGCTGGGCGGCGGGAACGGGTAGGGCGGTCGGAACGTTGTGCGAACATTCCACAGGAGCGGACCATGACCGACAAGATCACCGACCACCCCAAGACCGACGCGCCCGGCAACGCCGCCAAGGATCCCGACGACTGGACCACCGGCGATGAGGCGATGACCGGCGCGCAGGCGAGCTACCTCAAGACGCTGTCCGAGGAGGCTGGCGAGGAGTTCGACCCCTCGCTCAACAAGGCCGACGCGTCCAAGCGCATCGACGCGCTGCAGGGCAAGACCGGCCGGGGCCAGTAGGCCCGGGCGCGCGCCGGGCGCGTTCGTCAACGCCGCGTTAACCGCGCGGGTCGAGAACGTCCCGGCTGCAGCACGCGTACCGAGTACGGCCACCGGTCCCGCATCCCCTCCCGAAGGGGGCGCGGGCACGGGGGTCGGGCCCGACCTCCGACAGGTCCCGGCGGGTGACGCCCCGGGACGCCGATGGCCGCCTTTCCCCTTCATGGGGCGAACGCAGCGGCACCATTCCATCATTGAGCCATGCGCGACGACCGGCCGGGGCACCCCTTGACCGGCGCGCGACGCGTTCCCAGATCCCTGCCACCGGATGCCGCGAGGGTCCGGTGGACGACCGAGCCCCCGTCCATGCGGAGGGGGCCGCCTCACGTATCGCTTCAGACAAGGATGCACCCATGCGCAGCTACGACTTCACCCCCCTTTACCGCGCGACCGTCGGCTTCGACCGGATGGCGAGCCTGATGGACCGCGCGATGACCGCCGACACCGCGACCGCCTACCCGCCCTACAACATCGAGAAGACGGGCGACGACGCCTACCGCATCTCGATCGCGGTGGCGGGCTTCGCGCCGGGCGAGCTGGCGATTGAGGCGCGCGAGAACGCCCTCGTCGTGACCGCCCGCAAGGCCGAGACCGACGCCAAGCCGGTCTACCTGCATCGCGGGATCGCGACGCGCGCGTTCGAGAAGAGCTTCCAGCTCGCCGACCACGTCCACGTCACCGGCGCGCACCATGCCGACGGGATGCTCCATGTCGAGCTCGAGCGGCAGGTGCCCGAGGCGCTCAAGCCCCGGCGCATCGAGATCGCCGACGGCGCCAGGCGCGCGGACGCGATCGAGGGCACGACCGAGACCGTCGACGCCTGAGCCTGCCCCGCGACGGCGCGTCCCCCCATCCGGGGGGCGCGCCATCCGCGCGTTGCCCCCGCGCCCGCCCTCCGCTAGCCCTGCGCCGCCGGAGGGACCCGCCATGACCGCGCCCAAGAAGATGCACCTGCGCACCTATGGCTGCCAGATGAACGTCTACGACGGCGAGCGCATGACCGAGCTGCTGGCCGCGCGCGGCTATCAGGCGACGGATCGGCCCGAGGAGGCCGACCTGATCGTCCTCAACACCTGCCACATCCGCGAGGCCGCCGCCGAGAAGGTCTATTCCGACCTCGGCCGCCTGCGCCCGCTGCGCGAGGCCAAGCCGGGCCTCAAGCTCGCCGTCGCCGGCTGCGTCGCGCAGGCCGAGGGCGCGGAGATCGTCGCGCGACAGCCGATGGTCGACCTCGTCGTCGGCCCGCAGGCCTATCACCGCCTGCCCGAAATGCTCGACCGGGTGGAGGCGGGCGGGCGCGCGATCGACACCGACATGCCGCCCGAGGACAAGTTCGACCACCTGCCCGCGCGGTCGGGCCGCGCCGCGCGCCCCTCCGCGTTCCTCACGGTGCAGGAGGGATGCGACAAGTTCTGCGCGTTCTGCGTCGTGCCCTACACGCGGGGCGCGGAGGTCTCGCGCCCGCCCGGGCGCCTGCTCGACGAGGCCCGCGCGCTGGCGGCGCGCGGCGTGCGCGAGGTCACGCTGCTGGGCCAGAACGTCAACGCCTATGCCCGCGACGGCTGGACGCTCGCGCGGCTGATCCGCGCGATGGCCGCCATCCCCGGGCTCGCGCGTATCCGATACACTACCTCGCATCCCGCCGACATGGACGACGACCTGATCGCCGCGCACGGCGACTGCGCGGCGCTGATGCCCTACCTCCACCTGCCGGTGCAGTCGGGCTCGGACCGCGTGCTGCGGGCGATGAACCGGCGCCACGACGCCGCGAGCTACCTGCGGCTCGTCGAGCGGCTGCGCGCCGCGCGCCCCGACCTCGCGATGTCGGGCGACTTCATCGTGGGCTTTCCGGGCGAGACCGAGGCGGATTTCGAGGCGACGATGGCGCTCGTGCGCGAGGTCCGCTACGCCGCCGCCTACTCGTTCCGCTATTCCGCGCGCTCCGGCACGCCCGCCGCCGCGCGCGCGGGCGTACCGAAGGACGTCGCCGTCGACCGCCTCCACCGGCTGCAGGCGCTGATCGCCGCGCAGCAGCGTGACGCGCAGGCTGCCACCATCGGGCGCGAGGTCGAGGTGCTGTTCGAGGGGCCGGGCCGCCATTCCGGACAGATGACGGGCAAGTCCGGGCACCTGATGGCCGTCCACGTCGACGGCCCCGATACGTTGCGCGGCAAGGTCGCGCGCGTCCGCGTCGTCGAGGCCCGCGCGAACTCGCTGGCCGGCGTGCTGGCATCCCCCGCCGCCCCGCCCCGGTGACGCCTCGGGCTGCGTCCGCGCGCGCCCTTGCGACCGCGGATCGGGCGGTCCACGCTTCCCCCGACCCCCGCCGAAGGACCCCCGCTTGGCCATCCAGCACGCCCCGGACGCCGCCCTCGCCGTCCAGCTCGACTTCCCCGACAACCGCCTGATGATCGACCTCGTCGGCCCCGGCGGCGCCCATCTCGCGCAGGTCGAGCAGCTGATGGGCGTGCAGATCGTCAACCGCGGCAACACGCTCGCGATCCACGGCGAGGCCGCCCCCGAGGCCGAGCGCGTGATGGCCGCGCTCTACGCCCGGCTCGAGGCGGGGCGCGGCGTGGACATGGGCGCGATCGACGCGCTGATCCGCCTGCGCGCCGACGAGGACGAGGCCGATCGCGGCGACCAGACCGAGATGTTCCCCGGCCCCGCGCTCGAGATCCGCACCCGCAAGAAGACGATGGAGCCGCGCACCGAGGCGCAGCAGGCCTACACCCGCGCGCTGCTCTCGGGCGAGCTCACCTTCGGCATCGGCCCCGCGGGCACCGGCAAGACCTACATCGCCGTCGCCGTCGCCGTGTCGAAGTTCATCACCGGTGAGGTCGACCGGATCATCCTGACGCGCCCCGCGGTCGAGGCGGGCGAGAAGCTCGGCTTCCTGCCCGGCACGCAGGACGAGAAGGTCGATCCCTACATGCAGCCGCTCTACGACGCGCTGGCGGACTTCCTGCCGGGCAAGCAGCTCCAGAAGCTGCGCGAGGAAAAGCTGGTGGAGATCGCGCCGCTCGCGTTCATGCGCGGCCGCACGCTGTCGAACGCCTTCGTCATCCTCGACGAGGCGCAGAACGCGACGACGATGCAGATGAAGATGTTCCTGACCCGCCTCGGCCGCGGCTCGCGCATGGCGATCACCGGCGACCGCTCCCAGGTCGACCTGCCGCGCGGGGTGCAGTCGGGCCTGCGCGACGCGGAGGCGATCCTCGAGGGCGTGGCGGGCATCAGCTTCAACTACTTCACCGCCAGGGACGTCGTGCGCCACCCGCTCGTGGGCCGGATCATCGAGGCCTACGAGGCCGACGACCTGCGCCGCGAGACCGCCGCGGCGGCGGGCGGCGGCCATCAGGCGCCGACGCGGCGATGAGCCGCGACGAGGCCGCGCGGGCCGCCGAGACCGACCGCCTCTGGGCCGGAATGGCGGCGGCGCACGCATTGCCCGAGACGGGCGCTGATCGACCTGCACTTCGTCGCGGGCGAGGGGGCGGACGCGACCGAGTTCATGGGCTGGCTCGAGGATGCGGGCTACGACGTCGAGCACTACCCGGCCGATCCCGACGGCGAGGACGGCCCCGAGCCCGAGACGATCGAGGCGCAGACCCCGCCCGTGCCGCTCTCGCTCGAGCGCGTCCACGCCGAGGAGCGGCGCACGTCGGAAGGCGCGCGGCGCTTCGGGTTCGAGCCGACCGGCTGGGGGTTCATGCCGGCGTGAGCGACGTCGCCGTCGAGGTCGTGGTGGAGGACGCCCGCTGGGCCGACCTCGAGCGACTGGCCGGCATCGCGGTGCCCGCCGCGCTCGCGGGCGCGGGCGCGGTCGGTCCGCGCGAGGTCGTCGTGCTGGGCTGCGACGACGCGCGGATCGCAGGCCTGAACGCGGGCTTCCGGGGGCGGGACGCGGCGACGAACGTGCTGTCCTTTCCGTCCGCGACCCGCGACCCCTCGGCCCCGCCCGGCGACGTCGAGCTGGGCGACGTGGCCATCGCCTACGAGACCTGCGCGCGCGAGGCGGCCGAGCGGGGCATCGCGTTCGACGCGCACGTGATCCACCTCCTCGTGCACGCGACGCTGCACCTGCTCGGTCACGATCACGACGCGGAGGCCCCCGCCGCGCGGATGGAGGCGTTCGAGGTCGCCGTGCTGGGCCGATTGGGATTTCGCGACCCCTACGCCTCTGATAGGGCTGACCCCGCCGGGGACTGACCCGGCGTCGCAGGGAGGCCGTCCGGGCCCATGCAGATCGACGGATCGCCCGCCGCGCCGCGGCAGGAGCCCACCGGGACCGCCGCCGAGCCGGAGCCCGCGCCGCGGGAGCCGGAGCCGGAACCCGCCCAGATCGAGCCCGAGCCCGAGCCCGAGGCGGCCCGTCCCGGCTTCCTGTCGCGCGTCCTCGGCACGCTCCGGCCGGACCCCGAGCCCGCGCCGGACCCGCTCGCCGCGCGCCCGATGCCGGGCCTCCTGAACCTGCGGCTCAAGCGGCTCGACGACGTCCTGATCCCGCGCGCCGAGGTCGTGGCCGTGCCCGCCGATACCGGGCTCGCGGACCTGGTGGCCAAGTTCCGCGAGACGGGGCTGACGCGCATCCCCGTCTTCGAGGGCACGCTCGACGATCCCGTGGGCATGATCCACCTCAAGGACCTCGCGCTCGCGCACGGCTTCGCGGAGGGCGGCGAGGCGGGCTTCGACCTGCGCGCGCTGCTGCGGGGGCTGATCTACGCGCCGCCCTCGATGCCCATCGGCGTGCTCCTGACCAAGATGCAGACGCAGCGGATCCACATGGCGCTGGTGATCGACGAATACGGCGGCGTGGACGGGCTGGTGACGCTCGAGGACCTGATCGAGCAGGTGATCGGCGAGATCGAGGACGAGCACGACCAGGAGGAGGGCAAGTTCTGGCGCCAGGAGAAGTCCGGCTGCTACCTCGCCCTCGCCCGCACCCCGATCGACGCGTTCCAGGACGAGATCGGGTTCAAGCTGGTCGATGCGGAGGACGAGGAGGAGATCGACACGCTGGGCGGGCTCGTCTTCATGCTCGCGGGCAGGGTGCCCGCGCGCGGCGAGGTGATCCCGCATCCCTCGGGCGCCGAGATCGAGGTCGTGGACGCCGATCCCCGTCGCATCAAGCGCCTGCGCCTGCGGATGCCCGCGGCGGCCTGAGCGGATGCGCGTCGGAGCTCGGGGCCGCGCGACCGTCCCGTGGGCGGGGAGGCCGGCAGCCCCTCCCGACCGACGGCCCGGCGCATCGCCACGGCCCTCGTCCCCGTCGGCGCGGGCCTGATGGCGGCGCTGGGGCAGGTTCCCTGGTCGCTGTGGTGGCTGGCGCTGCCCGCCTTCGCGGTCGGGATCGCCGCCATCGCGCGCGCGCCCCGGCCCTTCGTCGCGGGGCTCCTGTTCGGGATGGCGTATTTCGCGCTCGCGCTCGTGTGGATCACCGAGCCGTTCCTGATCGACCCGCCCGTCACCGGCTGGCTCGCGCCGTTCGCGCTGGCGGGCGTATCGGTGGGGTTCGGGCTGTTCTGGGCGGTCGCGGGCTGGGCGGGGGCGCGGCTGGGCGGGCCGGTGGGCGTGGCGGTGGCGATCGGGCTCGCGGACCTGCTGCGCTCCTACCTGTTCACCGGCTTCCCCTGGGCGCTGCCGGGGCACGTGCTGATCGACACCTGGGCTCTGCCGTCGGCCTCCTGGCTGGGCGCGCACGGGATGGGCGCGGCCATCCTGCTCGGCGCCGCGCTCGTCGCCCGGGGCGGCGCGGCGCGGGTCGCGGGCGGTCTGGCGCTCTGGGCCGCGCCCTTCGCGATCGGGCTCGCGCTGCCCGGCGCGCCGCCGCCCGCGCCCGGCGCGCCGGTGGTGCGGCTGGTGCAGCCGAACGCCTCGCAGGACGTGAAGTGGGACGCGGCGTGGATCCGCGTCTTCTTCGACCGCGGCCTCGAGCAGACCGCCGCCGCGCCCGCCGGCACGCGCCCGGCCGCCATCGTCTGGCCCGAGACCTCGCTGCCCGAGCTGCTCGACCGCTCCGAGGGCAGCCGGTCGATGATCGCGTTCGCGGCGGGCGGCGCGCCGGTGCTGGTCGGCGCGCAGCGGCTCGACGCGGCGGGCAGCCCGCGCAACGCCGCCGTCCTGCTCGCGGGGCCGGACGGGGAGGCGGTGGCGGTGCAGGACAAGCACCGGCTGGTGCCGTTCGGGGAGTTCCTGCCGCTGCCCGGGTTCTTCGCGATGCTCGGGATGGGGCCGCTCGCCTCGAACCTCGCGGGCACCTACGCCGCGGGCGACGGCCCTGCTCTGATCGATGTGCCGGGGATCGGGCCGGTGCTGCCGCTGATCTGCTACGAGGCGATCTTTCCGCAGGACATCGCCCGCGTGGCCCGGCCGCGCGCGATCGTCCACCTCACGAACGACGCCTGGTTCGGCACCCGCGTCGGCCCGCAGCAGCACCTCGCGCTGACCCGTCTCCGCGCGGCCGAGAGCGGGCTGCCGATCCTGCGCGCGGCCAATACCGGCGTGTCGGCGGCGATCGACGCGCGCGGCCGGGTGCTGGCCTCGCTGCCGCTCGGGGTCGCGGGCCATCTCGACGCGCCCCTGCCGCCCGCGCTCGGGGCGACGCCCTACCTCGCCACGGGCGACCGCGCGGTGCTCGCGCTGCTGGCGGCGCTCGCGGTGCTGCTGGCGGCCCGGCGGATTGCGGTTGCCCCCGCCCGTCGCGGCCCCTAGGCGCGGACCGTCCGCCCCAACGGCTTCCTGACGGGGCGGCGAACACCCACCCGGAGCACCCCATGACCCGCCGCGACTTCCTCTTCACCTCGGAATCCGTGTCCGAAGGCCATCCCGACAAGGTCTGCGACCGCATCTCGGACGCCGTGCTCGACGCGTTCCTGACCGAGGAGCCCGAGGCGCGCGTCGCCTGCGAGACCTTCGCCACGTCGGGCATGGTCGTGATCGGCGGCGAGGTCGGGCTGTCGGACCAGGAGCGGCTGCGCGACTACATGGGCCGGATCCAGCAGATCGCGCGCGACTGCATCCGCGACATCGGCTACGAGCAGGACAAGTTCCACTGGAACACCTGCCACGTCCTCAACTTCCTCCACGAGCAGTCCTCGGACATCGCGCGCGGCGTCGACGCGGCGGCGAACAAGGACGAGGGCGCGGGCGACCAGGGCATCATGTTCGGCTACGCCATCGACGAGACGCCCGAGCTGATGCCCGCGCCGATCCAGTACGCCCACGCGATCCTGCGCCGGCTGGCCGAGGTGCGGAAGTCGGGCCGGGAGCCGACGCTGCGGCCCGACGCCAAGAGCCAGGTCACGCTGCGCTACGAGGACGGCGTGCCCGTGGCGGTCACGTCGATCGTCCTGTCGACCCAGCACGAGAGCGCCGAGCAGACGAGCGACGACATCCGCGCCATCGTCGAGCCGCACATCCGCGCCGTGCTGCCCGAGGGGTGGGTGGACGAGGACACGGTCTGGCACGTCAACCCGACCGGGACCTTCGTGATCGGCGGGCCGGACGGCGATGCGGGGCTCACGGGGCGCAAGATCATCGTGGACACCTATGGCGGCGCCGCGCCGCATGGCGGCGGCGCGTTCTCGGGCAAGGACCCGACCAAGGTGGACCGCTCGGCCGCCTACGCCGCGCGCTACCTCGCCAAGAACGTCGTCGCCGCGGGCATGGCGCGGCGCTGCACGCTGCAGCTGAGCTACGCGATCGGGGTGGCGCGGCCGCTGTCGATCTACGTCGACACGCACGGGACCGGCGAGGTCGAGGACCCGGCGATCGAGCGCGCCGTCGCCCGCGCGATGGACCTCACGCCGCGCGGCATCCGCCAGCATCTGGGGCTGAACCGGCCGATCTACCAGCGCACCGCCGCCTACGGGCATTTCGGGCGCGAGCCCGACGGCGAGGGCGGCTTCTCCTGGGAGCGGTGCGACCTCGCGGACGCGCTGCGCGCGGGCGTCTAGGCCCGCCAGCGCAGGAGCGCGTCCGGCCCGAGGGCGCGCGTCCCGGCGAGCCGCATCCGGGGCGCGTCGGCCAGCGCGGCGAGGCCGAGCGCGCCGAGCGCGGGCGTGCCCTCCGCCCCGATCGCGGCGCCCGCGACGTAGTGGTCGAGCCGGTCCACCAGCCCGTCCCGCAGGAGCGCCGCGGCGAGCGTGCCGCCGCCCTCGCAATAGACCCGCGTCGATGCCGCGCCCGGCCAGCAGCGCCAGCGCGGCGTGGAGGTCGAGGCGGCCGTCGCGCCCGGTGGCGCAGGCCAGCGTCTCCACCCCCCGCGCGCGCATCGCGTCGATCCGGTCGGCGCGCGCCTCCGGCCCGTGCAGCATCCAGACCGGCGGGCCGCCCGTCGTCAGCGCGCCGTCCGCGGGCAGGTCGAGCCGCCGCGACAGCACCACGCGCACCGGCTGCGGTCCGGCCGCGTGGGCGGCGCCCATGCCGCGCACCGTGAGGCGCGGGTCGTCCGCCCGCGCCGTCCCCGCGCCGACCATCACCGCGTCGTGGCGCGCGCGCTCGGCATGGACGTGCGCGCGCGCGAGCGGCCCGGTGATCCAGCGGCTCTCGCCCGAGGCGGTGGCGATGCGGCCGTCGAGCGTGGTGGCGAGCTTGAGCGTCAGCATCGGACGGCCCGCGCACGACGCGCGCGACGAAGCCGGCCTGCAACTCGCGCGCCTCGGCCTCGCGCACGCCCTCCACGACCTCGATCCCGGCCGCGCGCAGCCGCGCGAGCCCCGCCCCGTCGGTGCGCGGGTCGGGGTCGCGCATCGCCACCACGACCCGCGCGATCCCCGCCGCGACCAGCGCGTCGGCGCAGGACGGCGTCGCGCCGACATGCGCGCAGGGCTCCAGCGTGACGTGCGCCGTGGCCCCCCGCGCGGCCGCGCCCGCCTGCGCGAGCGCCCGCGTCTCGGCGTGCGGCCGGCCGCCGTCGCCGGTGCGCGCGCGGCCGAGCACGGTGCCGCCGCGCTCGATCACGCAGCCGACCGCCGGGTTGGGCCAGCACCGCCCGAGCCCGCGCGCGGCGAGCGCGAGCGCGTGGTCCATGAACCGCGGGTCGCTCACGCGGACGGCGGGGGCCGGAGCTCGTGGACGAAGGCCTCGAAGTCGTCGGCGGCCTGGAAGTTCTTGTACACGCTCGCGAAGCGCACGTAGGCCACGGTGTCGATCCGCGCGAGGCTCTCCATCGCGATCTCGCCGATGGCCTTCGAGGGGATGTCGGTCTCGCCCATCGATTCGAGCCGCCGGACGAGGCCGGAGATCATCTGGTCGATGCGGTCGGGGTCGATCGGGCGCTTCTGCATCGAGATGCGGATCGAGCGCTCGAGCTTGTCGCGGTCGAAGGCCTCGCGCTTGCCCGACGACTTGATGACCACGAGGTCGCGGAGCTGCACGCGCTCGTAGGTCGTGAACCGCCCGCCGCAGGAGGGGCAGAACCGGCGGCGGCGGATCGCGACGTGGTCCTCCGCGGGGCGCGAATCCTTCACCTGCGTGTCGACGTTCCCGCAATAGGGGCAGCGCATCGGCGTCCTCCGCTCGGCGGCACCAGATGCGGGGCCCGGCCCCACGGCTCGGGGTCGGGCGCAATCTGACGCGCGAGCGGTGGTGTGGCAAGGTGGCGGCTCAGGGATCGGCCATCAGGTGGGCGGCGACCTCGCGGCGATGCGGCCGGGCGCGGTGCTCGACGAGGAAGATCCCCTGCCACCGCCCGAGCGCCATCGCGCCGTCCACCACCGGGATCGACAGCGAGACCGGCAGCAGCAGCGCGCGCAGGTGGCCCGGCATGTCGTCGGGCCCCTCGGCCGTGTGGGTGAGGTAGGCCATCGACGCGTCGTCGGCGGGCGGGACGAGGCGGCGCAGGAACGCCTCGATGTCGGCCTGGACGTCCGGGTCGGCGTTCTCCTGGATCATCAGGCTCGCGGAGGTGTGGCGGACCATCAGCGTCAGCAGCCCCGACCGCCCGGGCGGCAGCCAGCGCGCGACGCGGGCGGTCAGCTCGGTCGTGCCGGGGCCGGGCGTGTCGATGGCGAAGGTGGCGTGCATGGGGCCTCCGGCGCGGGTCGCGTCGGGACAGCCTAGCGCGGGGAGGGCGGTCCGTCGCGGGCTTCGGCGGACCCCGTCGGGCGGTCGGCGCGTTGACGTCGTCGAACCGGCAGACGATGGAGGCCATCATGGCGACCCAGCGCACCACGAGGACGACCACGACGAAGGCGGAGACGACGCGGCGACAGGACGGACCGCGGATGGTTCCGGCCGACAGCCCGATCGGGACCACGCATGACCCGAACTCGACCTCGACCGGCACCAGCGCCGAGCCCGACGACGCCTACCCGCCGAAGACGGACGACCACCCGGCGGGCAAGCGCTAGGACCCGGCGATCCGCTCCGGCCCGTCGGCGCCGATCTCGTCCTCGGCGGGGTCGTCCTCGGCGGGTCGTGCTCGATCCCGAGCTCCTTGCTCGTGCGCGCGCCGAGGCGGCGCAGCTTGTCGATCTGCCCCACGACGTTGCCCCCGCCGCGCGAGAGCCGGTCGAGCGCCGCGTCGTGGTTCTTGCGCGCGGCGTCGAGGCTGGTGCCGACGCGGCCGAACGCTTCGAGCACGCCGGCCATCTTGTCGTGCAGGAGCCCCGCGCGACTGGCGATCTCCTCGGCGTTTCGCTGGCGCGTCTCGACCGCCCAGACGTGCTGGATCGTGCGCAGCGCCATCATCAGCGTCGTCGGCGTGGCGATCCCCACACGCTTTCCGATCGCGTAGGCGGTCAGGGTGCCCTCCGACTGCAGCGCGGCGGCCAGCGCGCCCTCCACCGGGAGGAACATCAGCGTGTAGTCCGGCGCGCCGTCCACGATCGCGCCGTAGTCGCGCCGGGCGAGCTCGTCGATATGCGCGCGGATGGCGGCGACGTGGGCGCGGGACTGGCGCGCGCGCTCATCCTCGTCCTCGGCGTTGACGGCGGCCTCGTAGGCCACGAGCGAGACCTTCGCGTCGATCACGACGACCTTGCCGCCCGGCAGGCGCACGAGCGCGTCGGGCCGCCGGAGCGCGCCCTCGTCGTCGCGCACGGAGGTCTGGAGCTCGTATTCGCGCCCCTCCTCGAGCCCCGAATCCTCCAAGAGCCGCTCGAGGATCATCTCGCCCCACGCGCCCTGCCGCTGCTTCTCGCCCTTGAGCGCGCGGGTCAGCGCGACCGCCTCGCGGCTCACATCCTCGGAGCGGCGGGTGAGCTGCTCGATCTCGGTCTTGAGCCGTTCGCGGTCCTTCGCGGCGCCGGTATGCGCCTCGCGCAGCTCGGACTGGAAGCGGTCGACCTGCTCGGACATCGGCTTGAGGAGGGCGGTCATACGCTCGGCGTTGAGCGTGCCGAAGCGGGTGCCGTGATCGGCCAGCGTCTCGTCGGCGAGCGCCTTGAAGCGGTCGGTCATCTCCGCGCGCAGGTCCGTCAGGCGGCGGACCTCGCCGTCATGCGCCTCGGCCCGCGCCTCGATCTGCGTGTGAAGCCCCTTGTTCTCGACGCGGAGCCGCTCGACCTCGGCGCGGGTCGCGTCCAGCTTCGCATCGATCGCGCCGCGCTCTTCGTGCGCACGCGCGGCGAGCGCCCGGCGCTCCTCGGCGGCCTCGACGAGCCGCGCCTCGAGACCCTCGACCATCGCCGTCAGCCGCGCGACGTCGCCCCGCGCGAGCCCGTGCGCGTCGCGCTCGCCGCGCAGGTCGGTGTCGAGCCCGTCGCGGTGCTGGCGGAGCGCGTCGAGCTCGCGCCCATGCGCGATCCGGCCCGACCGCGCGCGCGCGGCGAGGGCCGCGACGGCGAGCAGCGCGACGAGCAGGGCGGCCGCGAGGGCCGTGAGGATCGGATCGTCGGTCATGGCGCCCCCCGCGTTCGGGCGCGACGGTCGGGCGGCGGGACGGGCGCGTCAAGGCAGCCGGGGGGGATCAGTCGAAGAGGCGGTCGCCCTGCTCGTCGATCACCTGCCGCGCCTTGGCGGACGAGGCGGCGACCGCGTCGTCGCGGCTGGCGAGCGTGTCCGCGCGGATCAGGCGGTGGCTGCGCCCGTCCTTCTCGATGGTCGCGCCGATGCGGTGGCCGCCGGAGGTCGCCTCGGGGTCGGGGCGGATGGTGAAGCCAAGGTAGGTCTCCGCCTCGGCCGCCGGGGGCGCGGACCCGCCGCCGCCGCCGAAGAGGCGCTTGAGGAAGGACATCGGCTACCCCCTCACTGGTCGAGGAACGAGCGCAGCTTGCGCGACCGCGACGGGTGCTTGAGCTTGCGCAGCGCCTTGGCCTCGATCTGCCGGATGCGCTCGCGGGTGACCGAGAACTGCTGGCCCACTTCCTCGAGCGTGTGGTCGGTGTTCATGCCGATCCCGAACCGCATCCGCAGCACGCGCTCCTCGCGCGGCGTGAGCGAGGCCAGCACGCGCGTCGTGGTCTCCTTGAGGTTCTCCTGGATGGCGCTGTCGAGCGGCAGGACGGCGTTCTTGTCCTCGATGAAGTCGCCGAGCTGGCTGTCCTCCTCGTCGCCGATGGGCGTCTCGAGCGAGATCGGCTCCTTGGCGATCTTCATCACCTTGCGGACCTTCTCGAGCGGCATCTGCAGCTTGCCGGCGAGCTCCTCGGGGGTGGGCTCGCGGCCGATCTCGTGGAGCATCTGGCGGCCCGTGCGCACGAGCTTGTTGATCGTCTCGATCATGTGGACCGGGATGCGGATCGTGCGCGCCTGGTCGGCGATCGAGCGGGTGATCGCCTGCCGGATCCACCACGTCGCGTAGGTCGAGAACTTGTAGCCGCGGCGGTACTCGAACTTGTCCACGGCCTTCATCAGGCCGATGTTCCCCTCCTGGATCAGGTCGAGGAACTGCAGCCCGCGGTTGGTGTACTTCTTGGCGATCGAGATCACGAGGCGCAGGTTCGCCTCGACCATCTCCTTCTTGGCCTGCCGGGCCTCCTTCTCGCCCTTCTGGACCTGGTTCACGATCCGGCGGAACTCGTTGATGTCGACGCCGACGTACTGGCCGACCTGCGCCATGTCGCCGCGCAGCTCCTCGACCTTGTCGCGCGAGCGCTCCATCAGCGCCTGCCAGCCGCGCCCGTCCTTCTCGGCCATCCGCTCGACCCAGCCGGGATCGAGCTCGTGGCCGCGGTATTCCTCGATGAATTCGCGGCGGTTGATCCGCGCCTGGTCGGCGAGCTTCACCATGCCCGAATCGATCGACATGATCCGGCGGTTGATGCCGTAGAGCTGATCGATCAGCGCCTCGATGCGGTTGTTGTGCAGGTGCAGGCCGTTGACCATCGCCACGATCTCGGAGCGCAGCTCCTGGTAGGCGCCCTCGGCGTGGTCGGAGAACGTGTCGTCCTCGTTGAGCGTGGCGGAGATCCGCAGGTCCTGCATCTCGGCCAGGCGGCCGTAGAGGTCGGCGATGTGGTCGAGCGTCTCGAGCACGCGGGGCTTGAGCGCGGCCTCCATCGCGGCGAGCGACATGTTCTGCCCCTCGTCCTCCTCCTCGTCGTCGTCCTCGGCGATCGGGTTGCCGTCGGCGTCGAGCTCGGAGGCGCCCTCGGCCTTCGCGGGCTGGCCCGGCGCGGCGGCGGCGGCGCCCACGAGCGCGGTGTCGCCCTCCTCCTCCATCTGATCGCCGAACGTCGTCTCGAGGTCGATCACGTCGCGCAGCAGGATGTCCTCGGACAAAAGCTCGTCGCGCCAGATCGTGATCGCCTGGAACGTCAGCGGGCTCTCGCAGAGCCCGAGGATCATCGTGTTGCGGCCGGCCTCGATGCGCTTGGCGATCGCGATCTCGCCCTCGCGCGACAAAAGCTCCACCGAGCCCATCTCGCGCAGGTACATGCGGACCGGGTCGTCGGTGCGGTCGAGCTTCTCGGCGCCGCCCTCGGTCGTGGCGACGTCGCCGCCCTTCCTCGAGGCGTCGACGACGGCGGTGGAGCCCTTGGGCTTCTCCTCCTCGTCCTCCTCGGCCTCCTCGTTCTCGATGATGTTGATGCCCATCTCGGAGAGCATCGACATCACGTCCTCGATCTGCTCGCTCGAGACCTGCTCGGGCGGCAGCACCTGGTTGAGCTGGTCGTAGGTGATGTAGCCGCGGACCCGGGCATCGGCGATCATGCGCTTGACCGCGGCCTGGCTCATGTCGAGCGAGTGGTCGCCATCGGCGTCCTGCGGCTTGTCGTCGTCGGTGTCCTTGGCCATCGTCGCGCTCCATCCGGCAGGGAGTCGTCGTCGTCGTCGCCGCCCGGCCGTCCGGGTCCGGGCGAATCACTATCGCGGATCGGCGCGCTCCGCATCCCGAATCACTTTTCGGTGCGCCTTTTCCCCGCTTCCGTGTCGAGCAGGCTGTCGTAGTAGGCACGGTTGGATGCCTCGACGGCAGCCCCGGCCTCCGCATCCCCCGGCCGGCGAACGCGGTCGTGCCGTCGGGCGGCCTCCGCGAGCCGCCATATCGTCGTCTCGTCGCCGCCCTCCTCGAAATCCTCGAGCGCCTCGCGGCGCTCCCGATCGCCGCCTCGACGCGCGTCCAGCCGCAGGAGCGCATCGCGCACCAGATGGCGCGCGGCGTCGACGTCGCCGCCGCAGACGGGCGAGATCCGCAGATGGCGTTGCGCGAGGAGCGTTTCAACCGTCGCGGCGCCCAGAGCGCGTTCGATCCGCTCGCGCGGCGCCTCGTCCCCGGCGGCGACGGCGAGCAGCAGCAGGCCCGCCATGCGCGAATGGGGGCCGCGACGCCATTCGGTCCGCTCGATCGGCTCGGCGAACTCGGCCGGCGAGCGCGCCGTGCCGGATCAGGCCCGCGAGCGCGACCTGCTCGAGCATCGTGTCGGGATCGAGCGTGCCCGCCGCGAGGTCGGAGGCGCGCGCGGTGCCGGTGGGGCCCGGCGGGCGCGGGCGGGCGGGGCGGGCGCCGCGCGCGCGCCCGGTCGGGCGCGCCGGGCCAGCCGAAGAGCCCCGTGCGAAGCCGCGCGACTTCCTGCGCGTAGTGCCGGCGCAGGTCGCGGTCGGCGATGCGGCCCAGCATCGCGCGCAGGTCGCGGTCGAGCGCGGCGCGCCGCTCGGGGCTGTCGAAGGTCCGGCCCTCGGTCCGGTCGCGCCACAGGAGCGCGATCATCGGCTCGGCCGCGTCGATCACCGCACGCATCGCCGTCGGGTCCGCCGTCGCGGATCACGTCGTCGGGGTCGCGCCCCGCGGGCAGGGTGGCGAAGCGCAGCGACTGCCCGGCCTCGATCAGCGGCAGCGCGAGCTCGGCCAGCCGCAGTCCGGCGCGCCGCCCCGCCGCGTCGCCGTCGAGGGCCACGATCGGCTCGGGCGAGGCACGCCAGAGGAGGCGGAGCTGGCGCTCGGTCACGGCCGTCCCGAGCGGGGCCACGGCGGCGGCGACCTCGGCCTGCGCGAGCGCGATCACGTCCATGTAGCCCTCGGCCACCACGAGCGGCGCGCCGCGCCCGGCGAGCGCGCGGGCGGGGCCGAGGTCGTAGAGCGTCGCGCCCTTGTCGAAGAGCGGCGTCTCGGGCGAGTTCAGGTACTTCGCCTTCTCGCCCGGATCCATCGCCCGCCCGCCGAAGCCCAGGCATCGCCCGCGCGCGTCGCGGATCGGGAACACGATGCGATCGCGGAACACCTCGCCCGCCGGGCGGCCGTCGCGCGCGGGGTAGGCCAGCCCCGCCCCCTCGATCAGGTCCTGCGCGATGCCACGCTCGCGCAGCGCGGCGATCAGCGTCCCGCGGCCGGGCGCGTAGCCGATCTCGAACCGCTCGAGCGTCCCGCGCGCGAGCCCGCGGCCCTCGAGGTAGGCGCGCGCGGCCACGCCGGCGCGGGTCGCGAGCTGCGCGCGGAACCAGCGCGCCGCCGCCTCGGTCACGGCGGCGAGGCGGGTGCGCAGGTCCGAGCGCTCGGCCGATTTCGGATCGCGCGCGGGCATCGGCATCCCGGCCTCGGCGGCGAGGATCTCGACCGCCTCCATGAAGCCGACGTTCTCGGTCTCCTGCACGAAGCCGAACACGTTGCCCTTCGCCTGGCAGCCGAAGCAGTAGTAGAACCCCTTCTGGTCGTCGACGTGGAACGAGGCGGTCTTCTCCTGGTGGAACGGGCAGGGGGCCCACCAGTCGCCGCGCGCCTGGTTTGTCTTGCGCATGTCCCAGGTCACGCGGCGCGAGGCCACCTGGCTCAGGCTCAGCCGGGCCCGCAGGTCGTCGAGGAAACTGTCGGGCAGGCGCATGGGCGCATCATCGGGGCGGCCCGTGGCGGAGTCGAGAGGCGCGCGGAACGGTCCGCGCCCTCAGCCGCAATTGCCCGGGCCGGAGGTCTTCTTGCCGTTGACCGGCACCGCGGCGTCGCCGCAATCGAGGTCGTTCGGGGTCACGCTGGCATCGGCGCGGCGGTCGGTGCCGGGCGCGAAGACGAGACGCGGGGCGTAGCGCTGGCGGGTCGGGACCGCGGTCGTGACGATCCGGTCGCGCAGGCCGACGGCGAAGAACGGCTCCTCGATCGAGAAGCTCTCGACCAGCGTCACGCGTTCGCCCGCGGCGAGCGTCGGGATGCGCCGCAGCAGCCCCTGCGCGCGGGGCGTGGTCAGCGCGAGCTGGTCGTCGGTGGCGTAGGACCAGACGACAGCGATGCCGGCGGGGGTGCGGTGGAGCTCGCTGAAGCGCATGTAGGTCGCGTTCGGGGCCGACCGGGTGAGCGCCTCGAACAGGTCCTGCAGCCCCTCGAGGTCGGTGGGGTCGAGCACGTCCTCGCGCCGCGAGAGCAGGTCGGAGACGGCGTAGCTCGCGCGGTCGATCTGCGCCTCGCGGCGGTAGGCGTCGAAATAGGCGAACCCGGCGACGAAGAGGAAGATGAGCACGGGCAGCATGATCACCGCCTCGATCGTGAGCACGCCGCGCTCGTCGCGGGCGAAGTCGAGCAGGCGCGTCGGGCGCGGGGAGGAGGATGGGGTTCGCATGGGCGCGCTCCGGCTCGGGTTCATTCCACCACGAAGGCGGTGGCGGTCGTCATGCGGATCGCGCCGTCGTGGTCGCTCACCAGCGTCGAGGCGAGCGTCCGGGTCATCGCGAAGGACGAGTTCGAGAGGATCGGGCGGACCGCGTAGCAGGCGCGGATCAGCACGAGCCTCCCGACCCGCTCGGCGGCGAAGTCGGCGGGCGGGGCGACGGTGTCGATCTCGTCGGTGCAGGGCGCGTCGTCGGCGGGCAGCTCGTAGGTGTCGGTCGAGACGACCGTCATCTCGATCGTCATGTTGTCCATGCAGTTGGGCAGGATCCGCGCGCGCTCGCAGACGGTGAAGCGGACCTCGCCCTGCGAGACGGTCTCGCCGGTGTCGAGCCGGACCTCGCGGACGGCGATGTCGAGCGCGCGCTCCATCAGGACCTGCCGCACGAGGTAGACGGAGGCCTCGAACGACGAGATGAAGACCATCAGGAAGAGCGGCAGCAGGATGACGAACTCGACGGAGGCGCCGCCATGCTCGCCGTCGCCCCGCGCGGCCGGCGGCGGCGGGTCGCGCGGCGCGGCCACGGCGCCCGCGAGCGAGGCCCAGAGCCGGGCCACCCCGGAGGCGGCCGTCGCGCGGCGGCGGGGACCGCTCATCGGGTCAGCCGGACGCGTTGGATCGATGCGAGGATGCCCTCGAACGCGGTCTCGATGTCGAGGCCCTGGATGTCGAAGTAGCGCTCGGGCGTGTCGGGGCCGGCGCAGTCCATCATCGCGCGCCGCGCGCTGGACTCGGCCCGGAAGGCGATCGTGTAGACGAGCACGCCCCGGGCCCGCGCCGCCGCGCAGACGTCGCTGAGGTTGTCGTCGCGCGCGCGGGATGTCGCGGTGATGCGTTCTGCTCGAGCATCTGGCGGTAATGGTCGCGGGTGGGATCGCCGGCGCCGCCGAGGAAGTGGACGATCAGCGCCATGCGGCACATGCGCCCAGACGTCGGGCCAGGTGAGCTGTTGCGCCTCGGTTCCGCCCCATGGCGTGTCCTGCCAGGTCGAGCGATGGTGGATGTAGTACCGGCCGTTCACCGGCGAATAGAAGGAGTATCGGGGCCTGTAGGTACCGTTCGGTCGACCATTGCTCGTGTTCGGGTTCAATTCGGTGCCGAAGGCATGCCCGGCGGAGAACGGTCCGGAGGGGTCGTAATCGGAGCAGCCCGTCGGATCGCCCTGGTCGTCGCAGGAGACCCCGCGGCGATCCTGAAACACCCAAACCGAGGACGGGCCGGTCCGGTAGGCAGGTTTGATGTCGTACTGGCTCTCGTTCTTGCCGTCCGACATCACGACCATCACCTTGAGGAGCGCCGGGGTGCCGTACTCCGCCGGCCGCCCCGCGAAGATCGGATCGACTCGTTGCGCCGGGGGTAGCGACGCGTCGTCGATCATGCCGGAGAGCTGCGGGCGCGTGCTTGGGTCGAGGAGCAGGGCGCCGACCTTCGCGCCCAGACCGATCGCGGTCGACGTGCCGTCCGCCCGGTGTGCGTCGATCCGCGACTGCAGCTCCGCGAGGTCGTTGGACCAGGGGGTGACGGCATGGTCCGCGTTCGCCGGGCAGTTCGGTACCTTGATCGGGCCGAGGGACATGCTTCTTTCGTTCCCCCGACCCCACGTACCGTCTCGACCGAAGTGCGAGAGACGCTGGATCAGTGCCCCGGCGGCGAGGTCGACGCGGCGGTACTCGATGTCGGAGAACGTGACGCAGCAGGACCGCGTATGCTCTGTGGTCAGGGGAAAACGCGGGCCGACCGCGGGACCGAGGTTGACGACCTGCGCGTAGGGCACGAGCGAAACGAAGGTCCGGTCCTCGCGATCCTGGAGCAGGGCCGCGAGGAAGGTCTTGGCCGCGGGACGCAACGCGCTGATCTTGCCGTCGTCCTGCATCGAGCCGGAGACGTCGATCACGAGCGAGAGCTCGAGCTCGGTGCGCTCCTCCAGGGCGGTCGGTGCGGATCGGCTGGCGCAGCTCGGGCACGCCGAGCAGGTCCATGAACAGGCTCGGCGTGCGCGTCGTCGCGTCGACCGTGACCTGACTTCGCGCCGCCGGCGTCGACGACGTCGATCGTCACGTCGTCGTCGTCGATCCCCGCCGCGCGCAGGTAGTCGCGCATCACCGTCTCGGGCGGGCGCGTCTGCTCGAGGTTGGTCGCGGCGAGCGCGCCGCGGTCGAGCGCGGACTGGAGCGCGACGCGCTCGCGCTCGGAGCGCATCGTGTCGAGCGCGATGCCGCCCGCGACCATCATCAGGATGAACATGAACAGCGCGAGGATCGTCATCGATCCGTCCTCGGAGCGCCAGAACGTCGCCGGGCGGACCGCGCGGCGGAAGGGAACGCTCGGGGATCGGCTCATCGGGGGCACCACGCGGGTTCGGGGCGCCGCGCGAGGGGAATCGCGTCGAGGCCGGTCGAGACCCCGCAATGCATCGCGATCCCGCCCCGGCACGGGCGCGATCGTGGCGATCCCGTGTCAAATCCGGTCGAACTTTAGCGATCGGGCGTCCCGCGGTGGTGGCGCGCGGGCCCGCCTGCGCTATGGAGGGGCGACCGCTCCGCGCGCCGGGGCAGCGACCCCGGGAGGAGACGGCGATGGGCACGACGATGGGCGGATTCAGCGCGTCGGTGAACGCGATGTACGACCGCGCGGTGGCGCTGATGGACCTCAGCCCCGGGCTGGTGGAGAAGATCCGCGTCTGCAACGCGACCTACACCGTGCGCTTCGGGGTCCGGCTGCGCGGCTCGATCCACACCTTCACCGGCTACCGCTCGGTCCATTCCGAGCACATGGAGCCCGTGAAGGGCGGCATCCGCTACTCGCTGGCCGTGCACCAGGACGAGGTCGAGGCGCTGGCCGCGCTGATGACGTTCAAGTGCGCGCTGGTCGAGACGCCGTTCGGCGGCTCCAAGGGCGGGCTGTGCATCGACCCGCGCGCCTGGGAGCCCCACGAGCTCGAGCAGATCACGCGCCGCTTCGCCTACGAGCTCATCAAGCGCGACCTCATCAACCCCGCGCAGAACGTCCCCGCTCCCGACATGGGCACGGGCGAGCGCGAGATGGCGTGGATCTCCGACCAGTACCAGCGGATGAACACGACCGACATCAACGGCCGCGCCTGCGTCACCGGCAAGCCGCTCAACGCGGGCGGGATCGCCGGGCGCACCGAGGCCACCGGGCGCGGCGTGCAGTACGCGCTGCAGGAATTCTTCCGCCACCCCGAGGACATGGCCAAGGCCGGCCTCGACGGCACGCTCGAGGGCAAGCGGGTGATCGTGCAGGGCCTGGGCAACGTGGGCTTCCACGCCGCGTCGTTCCTCGCCGCCGAGGACGGCGCGAAGATCGTGGCGATCATCGAGCGCGACGGCGCGATCCATTCCGAGGACGGCATCGACCCCGACCTCGTCCATCTCCACGTGCAGGAGCATGGCGGCGTGAAGGGCTTCCCCGGCGTGGCCTTCGAACCCGACGGCGCCAAGCTGCTCGAGGCCGAGTGCGACATCCTGATCCCGGCCGCGCTCGAGGGCACGATCCACGAGGGCAACGCCGCGCGCGTCAAGGCGCCGCTCATCATCGAGGCGGCGAACGGGCCGGTCACCTCGGAGGCCAACGACATCCTGCTGAAGCGCGGCTGCGTCATCATCCCCGACATGTACGCCAACGCGGGCGGGGTGACGGTGAGCTACTTCGAATGGGTCAAGAACCTCAGCCACATCCGGTTCGGGCGCATGGAACGGCGCGCGGAGGAAGCCCGCCACCAGGTGCTCGTCGACGAGCTGGAGCGGCTGTCGAGGAACCGCGACGTGGCCTGGACGCTCTCGCCGGGGTTCAAGTCGCGCTACCTGCGCGGCGACGGGGAGCTGGAGCTGGTGCGCTCGGGCCTCGACGACACGATGCGGGCGGCCTACGGGGCGATGCGGGACGTCTGGCACGCGCGCGACGACGTGGCCGACCTGCGGACGGCGGCCTACATCGTGTCGATCACGCGGATCGCGGCCAGCTACCAGGCGAAGGGTCTGTGAGCGCGTCCGGGCGGGGGGTCCGCGCGCGGTGAAGCCGTTCGAGTGGCTGTCCGCCGCGCTCTCCCGCGCCAGGCTCGACTACGACGCCGCGACGCTGCGCGACGCCACGCGGATCGCGGTGCAGAGCGCGGCCGCGGCGGTCGCGGCCTACCTCGCGCTGACCTCGATCGGATCGGAGCAGCTCTTCGTCGGCATCCTGTCGGGCGTGATGATCCTGCAGCCCTCGGTCGGCGGCACGATGCAGTCGGCGCGCACGCGGCTGCTGGCATCCGCGATCGGCTCGGTCATCGGGATGGCGTGCCTGTTCGCGCTCCCAGCGGGCTTCGGCACCGCCTTCGGGCTGCTGGTCACCATGTTCATTCTCCAGGGCGTGGCCAAGCTCAAGCCGGCCTGGTCCTACGGCGTGGTCGCGGCGGTGGCGCTGTCGCTGTCGACCTCCGGCGACCTCGTGCAGGCGACGCTCGACCGGCTGATCGCGATCGGGACCGGCGCGGGCGTGGGCCTCCCGGTGGCCGCGATCGTCTGGCGCGACACGGCGGGCGAGCGGTTCGAGCGGCACATGGCCGCCGCGATGGGCCGGTTGCGGACCGCGCTGTCGGACGTGTTCGACAAGGCGGGCGAGGACGAGCCCAGGGACGACATCGAGGGGCGGGCGGCGGTGCAACAGAGCCTCGCGGATGCCGAGGAGGCCTGCGACGCGATGCACCTCGCCGATACCGGGACGCGGCGCGCGCGGATGCGGCAGGTGCGGTCGCTCTTCGACTCGATCTGGCTGATGGACGCGGTGGCCGAGCGCACCGGCGACTTGACCCGGGAGGGCCTCGGCGAGGGGATCGCGCGGTTCCGGGAGGCGGCCGACGCGGTGCTCGAGGGGCTGACGGAGGACGACCTCGATGTCGGCGCGGTCGGGCGGCTCGACGAGGCGTTCGACGCGCTCGCGGGCGAGCTCGACGGGGTGTCGCTGCCCGACGACCGCCGCTGCGACCAGGCGCACGTGATCGGCTTTGCCGCGGGCTCGATCCGCGACCGGCTGGCCGACCTCGTCGAGGGACACCGCGAGCGTCACGATCCCGCGCCGGGCTGGGCCGACCGCTTCAGCGTGCGGCGTCGGGCGCGTCCGTGAGGGCCGCGGCGGCGTCCGGGTCCTCCCCGAACCGCGTCAGCAGCGCGTTCTCGAGCCCGCGGTTGTAGTCGCGCGCGAGCGCCCGGTATTCCGGGTTCTCGGCCACGGGGACGCCGGGCTTCCAGACCTTCGCGAGCGCCAGCATGGCCGCGCGATCGTGGCGGAAGAACGCCTCGCGCGCGGCGTGGGCGTCCGCCTCCGACCAGCCCAGATGTTCGAGCGCGTAGCGTCCCGCCCGGAGCGAGCTGTCGAACATCTCGCGCACGATGTCATCGGCGCCCGCGCGGTAGAGCTCGTAGGTGTGGACCCGGTCGTAGGCGCGCGCGACGATGTGCAGCTCAGGGTTGGCCGCGCGCGCCATCCGCGTCAGCCGCACCGCCGCCGCCCGGTCGTCGAGCGCCACGACGAGCACCTTGGCGCGCGCGAGCCCCGCGGCCTGCAGCAATTCCGGCCGGGTCGGGTCGCCCATGTAGGTCTTGACGCCGAACGAACGAAGCAGCCGGATCGTCTCGATGTCGCGGTCGAGCACGACGGCGCGCAGCCCCGCACCCGACAGCATCCGCTGCACCACCTGCCCGAAGCGGCCGACGCCGGCGATGATGACCTCGCCCGGCTCGTCGATCGCGTCGTCGGGGACGCTCTCGCCCTCGGGGCGCGCGCGGGCGGCGTAGTGCTCGTAGGCGGTGAAGAGGAGCGGCGTGAGCAGCATCGAGAGCGCGATCACGAGCAGCAGCACGCTCGACACCGCCGCGCCGAACACGCCGCTCGCGACGGCGACGGAGACCAGCACGAAGCCGAACTCGCCCGCCTGCGCGAGCGAGAGCGCGAACAGGATCCGGTCGCGCCCGCGTAGCCCCGACGTGGTGGCCAGCGCGAACAGGATCGCGCCCTTGAGCGCGATCAGCCCGATCACCGCGCCCGCCACGAGGAGGGGCGCGGCGGCCAGCGTGCCGAAATCCATGCCCGCGCCGACGGTGACGAAGAACAGGCCGAGCAGCAGGCCCTTGAACGGCTCGATGTCGGCCTCGAGCTCGTGGCGGAACTCGGAATTGGCGAGCACGACGCCCGCGAGGAACGTGCCGAGCGCGGGCGAGAGGCCCACGAGCAGCATCAGCTCGGCCACGCCGACGACGAAGAGGAGCGAGACGATCGTGTTCATCTCGCGCAGGCGCGCGCGGGCGGCGAAGGTGAAGATCGGGCGCGTCAGGTACGTGCCGCCGAGGATCACCACCGCCACGGCCGCCACGGTGACCGCCGCCGCGCCCCAGCCCGGCAGCCCGTCGACCCAGCCCGACAGGTGCGCCGCCATCGCCGCCCCGCCGCCGTCGCCCAGCACCACCGCCCCGCCATGCCCGCCCGCGTCTCCGGCTCCGTGCGCGTCGCCGAGGCCGCTTGCCACCGCGAGGAGCGGCATCGCGGCGATCATCGGGATGACGGCGATGTCCTGGGCGAGCAGGACCGAGAACGCGGAGCGGCCGCCGCGCGTCGCCGTCAGGTCCTTCTCGTCGAGCGTCTGCATCACGATCGCGGTCGAGGAGAGGGCGAGCACCATGCCGATCGCCACCGCGACCTGCCACGTCACCCCGAACGCCGCCGCCGCGAGCGCCACCGCCGCGGTGGTGCCCGCGACCTGCCCCAGCCCGAGCCCGACCAGCCGCGCGCGCATCCCCCAGAGCGTCTTCGGGTCGAGCTCGAGCCCGATCAGGAAGAGCATCATCACGACGCCGAACTCGGCGACGTGCTGGAGCGCCGCGGTCTCCGAGCCGACCAGCCCGGAGGCGGGGCCGATCACGATGCCCGCGACGAGGTAGCCCAGCACCGAGCCAAGCCCGAGGCGCACCGCGAGCGGCACGCAGAGCGTCGCCGCGCCGAGATAGATGACGGCCTGGAACAGGAAGGAGTCCATCGCCGGACGCTAGGGGAGGGCGGTCAGAGCGGCAACGGTCCGTCGGGCTTGGGCTGGTCCATCACGATCCGGGACTGCACGCGGGCGACGGCCGGATGCGGCAGCAGCACGCCCTGGATCAGCGCGTTGAGCGAGGCGAGGTCCGCGCACCACACCCGCAGCAGGTAGTCGGCCTCCCCGGTGAGCGTCCACACCGAGGCGACGCGCGGCTCGGCTTCCATCAGGCGCAGGAACGCACGCGCGCCGTCGGGGGCGTGGCTCGCCATCTGGACCTGCACGAAGGCCTGCACGTCGAGGCCGAGGGAGACGGGGTCGAGCCGCGCGACGGTGGCGCGGATCGCGCCCGACGCCTCGAGCCGCGCGCGTCGCCGCCCGGCCTGGCTCGCCGAGAGGTGCAGCGCGCGGCCGAGCGCCTCGGCGCTCCGGGCGGCGTCGCGCTGCAAAAGCGCGAGGAGGGCGCGGTCGGTCGCGTCGAGCGGGGTGCGGGGATCGCGCGCCATCGTGGCAGGATGCGCGGGCATCGCGCATCCGACAAGCCCCGGCCGGCGTAGGATGCGCGGACGCGTTACGTCGGAGGACCTATGTTCGCCACAGCAACTCAGGAGCCGCAGCATGGGACCCTTCCCCCACGACGCCCCCCATTCCGAGATCACCGAGGCCAACCCCGCCGGAACGGACGGGTTCGCCTTCGTCGAGTTCGCCCACGAGGACCCCCAGGCGCTCCGCGACGTCTTCGCGCGCCAGGGCTACGCGCACGTGGCGACGCACAAGATGAAGGCGGTCGAGCTCTGGCAGCAGGGCGACATCAGCTACCTGATCAACGCCGAGCCCGGCTCGATGGCGATGCGCTTCGTGGGCGAGCACGGCCCCTGCGCGCCCTCGATGGGCTGGCGGGTGGCCGATGCCGAGCACGCCCGCGACCACGCCGTGAAGCTGGGCGCGACGCCCTACGACGATCCCGACCGCACGATGGACGTGCCCGCGATCGTCGGCATCGGCGGCTCGCTGATCTACTTCGTCGACCAGTACCGCGATTCCAGCCCGTTCAACGCCGAGTTCGACTGGCACGCGCCGGCGCATCCCGAGGGCGTCGGGCTGCACTACCTCGACCACCTCACGCACAACGTCCACCGCGGCAACATGGACACCTGGTTCCGGTTCTACGGCGAGACGTTCGGCTTCCGGGAGGTCCGGTTCTTCGACATCCAGGGCCAGCATTCGGGGCTGTTCTCGCGCGCGCTCACCTCGCCCTGCGGCCGCATCCGCATCCCGATCAACGAGGACCGGGGCGAGACCGGGCAGATCGTGGAGTACCTCAAGCGCTACAACGGCGAGGGCATCCAGCATATCGCGGTCGGCGCGCGCGACGTCTACGACGCGGTGGACGCGATCGCCGAGCGCGGCGTGGCGTTCATGCCGCCGCCGCCCGCGGCCTATTACGAGCTGTCGCGCGAGCGCGTGAGCGGCCACGAGGAGCCGCTCGACCGGATGGCGCGGCACGGCATCCTGATCGACGGCGAGGGGGTCGTGGACGCGGACGGGGGCGGGCGCGAGACGCGGATCCTGCTGCAGATCTTCTCGAAGACCTGCATCGGGCCGATCTTCTTCGAGTTCATCCAGCGCAAGGGCGACGACGGCTTCGGCGAGGGCAACTTCAAGGCCCTGTTCGAGTCGATCGAGGCCGATCAGGTCGCTCGCGGGGTGCTGAAGGCGTCCTGAGCGGCCCCAACGTCGGGGGGCGCGACAAGTTGCGCGCGGGACTGCGATCCCGGAACCTTCCGCCGCGCCACGCCGTTCAATCCCCGAGGTCGCGCGTCGTCCGGCGGCGCCCCGGACCGATGGTCCGACGCGGTTCGGGCGACCCGGCCAATGGGCTCCGGGCGTCTTCCGGTGGTTGTGCGGTGCGGGAGGCGGTCGTTTGAGCGACGCCCCGGTCCCTAGGGGCCGGGGCGTTCGTCCGTTCAGCCGAGCTTCGGCAGCAGCGCGTCGAGCGAGGCCTTGGCGTCGCCGTAGAACATCCGCGTGTTCTCCTTGTAGAAGAGCGGGTTCTCGATGCCCGAATAGCCGGTGCCCTGGCCGCGCTTGGACACGATGACCTGCTTGGCGCGCCAGACCTCGAGGACCGGCATCCCCGCGATGGGCGAGTTCGGATCGTCCTGCGCCGCCGGGTTCACGATGTCGTTCGAGCCGATGACGATGGCGACGTCGGTGGAGGGGAAGTCCTCGTTGATCTCGTCCATCTCGAGCACGATGTCGTACGGGCACCTTCGCCTCCGCGAGCAGCACGTTCATGTGGCCGGGCAGGCGGCCCGCGACCGGGTGGATCGCGAAGCGCACGGTCTTGCCGGCGGCGCGCAGCTTGCGGACGAGGTCGCTGACCGCGCCCTGCGCCTGTGCGACGGCCATGCCGTAGCCCGGCACGATCACCACGCTGTCGGCCTCCTCGAGGGCCGCGGCCACGCCGTCCGCGTCGATCGAGACCATCTCGCCCTCGACCTCCATCGCCGGGCCCGACGTGCCGCCCCACCCGCCGAGGATCACGTTGACGAAGCGGCGGTTCATCGCGCGGCACATGATGTAGCTCAGGATCGCGCCCGACGAGCCGACCAGCGCGCCGGTCACGATCAGCAGGTCGTTGCCCAGCGTGAAGCCGATCGCCGCCGCGGCCCAGCCCGAATAGGAGTTCAGCATCGACACGACGACGGGCATGTCCGCCCCGCCGATCCCCATGATGAGGTGGTAGCCGATGAACCCGGCCACGACGGCCACGACGAGCATCGTCCAGATGCCCGCGCCGCCGAAGTAGAGGATCCCGAGCAGCACGCAGACCGCGAGCGCGGAGGCGTTGAGCGCGTGCCCGCCCGGCAGCTGCACCGGCTTGCCGTCGACGCGACCCGCGAGCTTGCCGAAGGCGACGATCGAGCCGGTGAACGTCACCGCGCCGATGAAGATGCCGAGGAACACCTCGACGCGCAGGATGCCGATCTCGACCGCGTCCTTGAGGTAGAGCTTCTGCCCGAACCCGGTGAGCGCGGCGATGTCGGTGAGGATCGTCTCGGTCCCCAGCGGCAGCAGGAGATGCGCCGCGCGCAGCTCGAGGATGTCCTGCAGCATGACCTCGGCGTTGAGCCCGATGAACACCGCGGCGAGGCCGACGAAGCTGTGGAGCGCGGCGACGAGCTGCGGCATCTCGGTCATCTGCACCCGGCCGGCGACGACGTAGCCCGCGCCGCCGCCGATCCCGACCGCCAGGAGGATCAGGAGCTCGTTGCCCACCCCCGGCCCGAGGATCGTCGCCACCACGGCGAGCGCCATGCCGACGATGCCGTACCAGATCGCGCGCTTGGCGCTCTCCTGGTTCGACAGCCCGCCCAGCGAGAGGATGAACAGGATCGCGGCGACGATGTAGGCCGCGGCGGTGAAGCCGGTGGAGAACATGGCGCGGCCCTCAGCTCTTCTGGAACATGGCGAGCATGCGCCGGGTGACGAGGAAGCCGCCGACGACGTTGATCGAGGCGATCAGCACGGCGATGAAGGAAAGCAGCACCACGATCCAGCTCGACGCCCCGATCTGCAGGAGCGCGCCGAGGATCACGATGCCCGAGATGGCGTTGGTCACCGCCATCAGCGGCGTGTGCAGCGAGTGCGACACGCCCCAGATCACCTGGAAGCCCACGAAGCAGGCCAGCGCGAAGACGACGAGGTGCTGCATCAGGCTCTCGGGCGCCCAGAGGCCGATCAGCAGCAGGAGCGCCGCGCCGATGGCGAGCATGCCCACCTGGTTGCGGGTCTGCAGCTTGAAGGCGGCGGCCTCGGAGGCGCGCTTCTCCTCGGCGGTCGGCACGACGACGCGCTCGCGGGGCTTGGCGGCGATGGCCGCGACCTTCGGCGGCGGCGGCGGCCAGGTGACCTCGCCCGCGCGCGCCACGGTCGCGCCGCGGATCACGTCGTCCTCCATGTCGTGGACGAGCGCGCCGTCCTTGGCGGGCGTGAGGTCGGCGAGCATGTGGCGCACGTTGTTGGCGTAGAGCGTGGAGGCCTGCGTCGCCATGCGCGACGGGAAGTCGGTGTAGCCGATCACGACGACGCCGTTGTCGCTGACGATGCGCTCGTCCGCGACGGTGATCTCGCAGTTGCCGCCGCGCTCGGCGGCGAGGTCCACGATCACCGAGCCGGGCTTCATCGCGGCCACCATGTCGGCGGTCCAGAGCACCGGCGCGGCGCGGTTCGGGATCAGCGCGGTGCAGATCACGATGTCGATGTCGGGGGCCAGCTCGCGGAACTTGGCGAGCTGCTTCTCCTGGAAGGCGGGCGAGGAGGGGGGCGCATAGCCGCCCGTCGCCGCGCCGTCGGGCAGCTCGTCGTCGGAGAACTCGAGGTAGACGAACTCGGCGCCCATGCTCTCGATCTGCTCGGCCACCTCGGGGCGCACGTCGAACGCGTAGGTGATCGCGCCGAGCGAGGTCGACGTGCCGATCGCCGCGAGCCCCGCCACGCCCGCGCCGATCACCAGCACCTTCGCGGGCGGCACCTTGCCCGCCGCGGTGACCTGCCCGGTGAAGAAGCGGCCGAAATTGGCGCCCGCCTCGATCACCGCGCGGTAGCCCGCGATGTTGGCCATGGACGACAGCGCGTCCATCTTCTGCGCGCGGCTGATGCGGGGCACCATGTCCATCGCGAGCGCGCTGGCGCCCGTGCCGCGGATCGTCTCGAGCAGCGCCTCGTTCGACGACGGGTAGAGGAACGAGATCAGCGTCTGGTCGCCGCGCAGCCGCCCGGCCTCGGCCTCCGTCGGGGGGCGGACCTTGGCCACGACGTCGACGGCGTCGTAGAGCGCGCCCGCATCCGGGGCGACCTCGACCCCCGCCGCCCGGTAGGCGTCGTCCGTGAAGCCCGCCGCCTCGCCCGCGCCGGCCTCGACATGCACCGCGTGGCCGAGCTTGGCGATGTGGCCCGCGCTCTCGGGCGTGACCGCGACGCGGGCCTCGCCGGAGGCGACCTCTTTCGGTGCGCCGATCTTCATCGCATGGTCCCCCCGGGTCGCGTCCAACCGCGCGACCTTGCGGCGGGCCACGGCGCGGAGGCAAGGGGGCGGCATGACGGCGTTGCAGGGACGACACGCGCTGGTGACGGGCGGCGGCACCGGCATCGGCCGTGCCATCGCCGAGGCGCTGCGGGACGCGGGCGCGGCGGTCACGGTGACGGGGCGGCGGCGCGCGCCGCTGGAGGCGGTGGCGGGCTGCCTCGCGGTCGAGATGGACGTGGCGGACGAGGCCGGCGTGGCGGCGGGGTTCGCGCTCGCGCGCGAGGCGAACGGGCCGGTCCACGTCTGCGTCGCCAATGCGGGCATCGCGGAGGGGAGGAACCTTCGCGAGACCGACGGGGCGTTCTGGCGTCAGGTCATGGCCACGAACCTCGACGGCTGCTTCCACGCCTTCCGCGCCGCGATCCCCGACATGCTGGACGAGGGCTGGGGCCGCGCGATCGCGGTCGCCTCGATCGCGGGCGTCCGGGGGCTCCGCGGCGCGTCGGCCTACACCGCGTCCAAGCACGGCATGGTCGGGCTGGTGCGCGGGCTCGCGGCGGACTTCGCGGGCAAGCCGCTGACGGTGAACGCGATCTGCCCGGGCTACGTCGACACCGCCATCGTGCCGCAGAACCTCGAGCGGCTGCGCGCGCGGGGGCTGTCGGAGGCGCGCGCGCAGGCGGCGATCCTCGAGGCGAACCCGCACGGGCGGCTGATCGCGCCCGGGGAGGTCGCCTCGCTCGCGCTGTGGCTCTGCGGCGACGGCGCGGCGAGCGTGAGCGGGCAGGCGCTGCAGATGGCGGGAGGGGAGATGTGATGCGAGGAAGCTGGAATCGGCGCGGGATGGCCGCGGATCGGGGGATGGCGTGATGGACGGGACCGCGACGCGCGAGCCGGACTGGGAGGCGCTGCGCGCGCGCTTCCACCTGCCCGACGGGCTGCTCTACCTCGACGGCAACTCGCTCGGGCCGATGCCCGTCGCCACGCCCGACCGCATCGCGCGGACGCTCGACGAATGGTCCGGGATGCTCATCGGCGGCTGGAACGCGGGCGCGGGGGGCGAGGGCTGGATGGGCTGGCCCACCCGGCTCGGCGACCGGATCGGGCGGCTGATCGGCGCGCCGCCGGGGACCACGACGGTCGGCGACACGCTGTCGATCAAGGTGTTCCAGGCGCTGGACGCCGCGCTCAAGATGCGCCCCGACCGGCGCGTGATCCTGTCGGACGACGGAAACTTTCCGACCGACCTCTACATGGCCGAAGGGCTGATCGGGCTCGCGGGCCGCGACCTCGAGCTGCGCGTGGTGGCGCCCGACGCGGTGGCGGACGCGATCGCGTGACGACGTGGCGGTGACGATGCTCACGAATGTCGACTACCGGACCGGGCGGATGCACGACATGGCCGACCTCACGGCGCGGGCGCACGCGGCGGGGGCGCTGACGGTCTGGGACCTCGCGCATTCGGCCGGCGCGCACGAGGTCGACGTGACCGCCGCGGGGGCCGACTTCGCGGTCGGCTGCACCTACAAGTACCTCAACGCCGGGCCCGGCGCGCCGGCCTTCGTCCACGTCCGCGCCGACCTCGCTGGCGCGGTGCGCCCGGCGCTGTCGGGCTGGCTCGGCCACGCGGCGCCGTTCGCCTTCGACCTCGACTACCGCCCCGGCGAGGGCATCGAGCGGATGCGCGTCGGCACGCCGCCGGTGCTGCAGATGGCGGCGCTCGACGCGGCGCTCGACGTCTGGGACGGGGTCGACATGGCGGCGGTCCGCGCGCGCTCGCTCGCGCTTTCGGACCGCTTCGCCGCGGGCGTCGCGGCGCGCTGCCCCGACCTCGCGCCCGCCCTGCCGCCGGGCGTGCCGCGCGGCAGCCAGGTGAGCCTGCGCCACCCGGAGGGCTACGCGATCGTGCAGGCGCTGATCGCGCGCGGCGTGGTGGGCGATTTCCGCGCGCCCGACATCCTGCGCTTCGGCTTCACGCCGCTCTACCTGGGCGAGGCGGAGGTGGACGCGGCGGTCGGGCACCTCGCCGCCGTCATGGACGCGCGCGAATGGGACGACGCGCGGTTCCGCGCGCGGCGCGGCGTGACCTAGGCCACGCGGATCAGGCTGCCCGCGCCCTCGGAGGTGAACAGCTCGAGCAGCGCGGCGTTCGGCACCCGGCCGTCGAGGATCACGACCGCGCGCACGCCCGCCTCGAGCGCGTCGAGCGCGGTCTGCGTCTTGGGGATCATCCCGCCCGAGATCGTGCCGTCCGCGGTCATCGCGCGGACCTGTGCCGCGGTCAGCGCGGTCACGACGGCGCCCGACGCGTCCTTGACGCCCGCCACGTCGGTCAGGAGCAGCAGCCGGTCTGCCTTGAGCGCGCCCGCCACCGCGCCCGCGCAGGTGTCGCCGTTGATGTTGAACGTCTCGTCGGCCGCGCCGGTGCCGATGGGCGCGATCACCGGGATCATCTCGTCGCGGAAGAGCGAGTGCAGCAGCCGCGTGTCGATCTCGGTCGGCGTGCCGACGAAGCCGAGCTCGGGGTCGTCGGCGACGCAGGTGATCATGTCCGCGTCCTTGCCCGTCAGCCCCACGGCGCGGCCGCCCGCGGTGTTGATCGCCTGGACGATGTTCTTGTTGATCTCGCCCGCGAGCACCATCTCGACCACCTGCAGCGTGGCGGCGTCGGTCACCCGCTTGCCGCGCACGAAGGTGGACTCGACGCCCAGCCGCGCGAGCATGTCGTTGATCATCGGCCCGCCGCCATGGACGATCACCGGGTTGATCCCCACCGTCCGCATCAGCACGACGTCGCGCGCGAAGCTGGCCATCCCCTCGGCCGAGCCCATCGCGTGCCCGCCGAGCTTGATCACCACGATCGCGTCGTCGTAGCGCGTGAGGTACGGAAGCGCCTCGTTGAGCGTGCGCGCGATGGCGGCGTTGTCGCGGGAGGTCATGGCGTCCTGCATCCTCACGGCTCGAGCCCGGCGATGGTCGCGCGCAGCGTCGCGATGCCCGCGCCGGTCTCGCTCGACGTCACGATGAGCTCGGGGAAGGCCGCCGGGTGCCGCGCGAGCGCCGCGCGCGTGGTGGCCAGCGCGCGGTCGAGGTCGCCGCCGCGCGGCTTGTCCGCCTTGGTCAGCACCGCCTGGAACGGCACGGCGGAGCGGTCGAGCAGCGTCATGATCTCCTCGTCCACCGCCTTCGCCCCGTGGCGCCCGTCGATCAGCACGAAGGCCCGGCGCAGGCTCGCGCGCCCGGCGAGGTAGGCCTTGAGCAGCGCCTGCCACTTGGCGACGACGGCCACCGGCGCCTCGGCGAAGCCGTAGCCCGGCAGGTCCACGAGGTAGTGGCTGTCGGCCAGCGTGAAGAAGTTGATCTCCTGCGTCCGGCCCGGCGTGTTCGACGCCCGCGCGAGCGCGCGCCGGCCCGTCAGCGCGTTGATCAGCGTCGACTTGCCCACGTTCGAGCGCCCCGCGAAGCAGACCTCGGTGCGGTCCGCGGGCGGCAGGCCGTCCATCGCCACGACGCCGAGGAGGAACTCGCCGCCCGACGCGAAGAGCCGCCGCCCGCGCTCCTCGGACGCGGGATCCGGCGCGTCCGCCTCGGGGAAGGTCAGGCTCACGCGAGCACCGGCGCGTCGCCGAGCGCGACCCGGCCCGGTGCGGTGCAGACGAGATGCACGCCGAAGTCGCGGTGGCCCCAGCCGTCCTCGAGCGCGCCCAGCGTGTCGCCGTCGATCCGCCCCGTCGCGGGGTCGGCCGTCGTCGCGCGGCAGCGGCCGATCCGCTCGGCCACGCGGAAGCGCGCCGTCCCGAGCGTGATCTCGCGTCCGACCCAGTCCCATTCCGCCCAGGCCTCCGGCCCTTCGACCCAGAGGTTCCCGCGCCAGCGGTGCCGCGACAGGGGCCGCCCCATCCGTGCCTCCACCGCCGCATGGCTCGCGGCGACATGGAGCGAGATCGTGGGCGCCGCGGTGTCGGTGAACCCGCGCGAGGCCGCGCGCACGATCCCGGTCGGCGCGGCGCGGGCGGGGTCGAGAAGCGGCGCGATCCATTCGAGGAACGGCCGCCCGTCGCCGTCGGGGTCGAAGGTCAGGTCCGGCCGGTCGGGATGGCGCAGCGTGAGCAGATCGCCGTCGCTCGACGCCTCGATCGCCATCAGCGCCGCGTTCCTGGCTCCGCGCGCGAAGTTCGCGCAGGGCACCCAGTCGCCGCCCACGAGCCGCGACGTCTCGAGCGCCACGGCCCAGACCCGGTCGCCCGGCAGCGTGCCGCCCGGCGCGATCTCGAAGGCGGCGACCGGCTCGCGGCCATGCGCCTTGATCGGGTGCCGCCAGATCTCCGCGAGCCTCACTTCTTGGTCGCGGGCTTCGCCGGCTCCGCAGCACTCGCGGGCTTGCGCTTGAACGACGACTTGATGTTGCCGAACAGGTCGATGTCCGTCCCGTGGCTGCGCATGATCAGGAACTGCTGGGTGAACGTGATCGTGTTGTTCGCGATCCAGTAGACGACCAGCCCCGAGGCGAAGCCGCCCAGCATGAACATGAAGACCCAGGGCAGGTAGGCGAAGATCATCGCCTGCGTCGGGTCGGTGGGGGCGGGGTTGAGCTTCTGCTGCAGCCACATCGAGATGCCCAGCAGGATCGGCAGGATGCCGATGAAGAGGAGCGCCAGCACGCTGCCCGGCTCGGGCGCCGCGAAGGGCAGCAGGCCGAACAGGTTCATGATCGACGTCGGATCGGGCGCCGACAGGTCCTGGAACGGGCCGAAGAAGGCCGCGTGGCGCAAGCTCGATCGTGACGAAGATCACCTTGTAGAGGCTGAAGAAGATCGGAATCTGGAGCAGGATCGGCAGGCACCCGGCGGCCGGGTTCACCTTGTTGGTCTTGTAGAGCTCCATCATGCCCGTCTGCATCTTCTGGCGGTCGTCGCCCGCGCGCTCCTTGAGCGCCTCCATCTGCGGCTGCAGCTCCTTCATCCGCGCCATCGAGACGTAGGACTTGTAGGCCAGCGGGAACAGAACGGCCTTGATCCCGAGCGTGAGCACGATGATGGCGACGCCCATGTTGCCGATGGCGGCGTTGAGCCAGTGCAGCGCGGCGAAGATCGGCTTGGTGAGGAAGTAGAACCAGCCCCAGTCGATGGAGTCGACGAAGCCCGCGACGCCGGCCTCGTTCTGGTAGCGGCGCAGCGTCTCCCACTCCTTGGCGCCCGCGAAGAGCCGCGACGACGAGGTCGCCACGGCCCCCGGCGCGACCGCGATCGCGGGCAGGCGCGTCTCGGTCAGGTACGTGTCGCGCGCGTCGACGTACTTGATCGACCTCGGTGAAGGGCGCGCCGGCCGCCGGGATCAGCGTGGTCATCCAGTACTTGTCGGTGAAGCCGATCCAGCCGTCCTGCGTGCCCTCGATGGTCTGGACGCGGCCGTTCTCGCCGGCCACGACCTCGAGGTCGACGACGTCGTCGTAGTCGATCTCCGACAGGACGCCGTCGGTGCGCGCCACGACGCCCTCGTGGAGGATGAAGAAGTTGACCGTGTCGGGCTCCGACACGCGCGCGATCTGCCCATAGGGGGCGAGCGCGACCTCGGCGCCGGTGCCGTTCTCGACCGTCTGCTCGATGTCGAACATGTAGTCCGCGTCCACCGAGACCGTGCGGCGGAACGTCAGGCCCGACCCGTTCTCCCAGGTCAGCGTCACCGGCGTCTCGGGCGTCAGCGTCGCGCCCTCGGGCGCGGTCCATTCGGTGACGTCGCTCGGCACGTCGGCGGGCGCGAGGCCGCCGGCGGGGATCCAGCCGTGGACGACGTAGTAGGGGTCCGCGCCGGTGGGCGCGAGGAGCGTCACGATGGGCGAGCCGTCCTCGAGCGTCTCGCGGTAGTCCTTGAGCGCCAAGTCGTCGATGCGCCCGCCCCGGAGCGAGATCGATCCGGTGAGCCGCGGCGTCTCGATCGCGACCCGCGGCGCGTCCGCCGCCGCGGCGGCGTCGGGCGTGGCGGGCGCGTCCGCGAGCGGGCCCGGCGGCGCGATGCCGGGCGCGGGCGGCGACCCGGCGGTGCCGCCGGGGACGCCGTCGTTGGTCGCGGTCTCGGCCACCGGGGTCGCCTGCTGCGGCGGTGGGAACAGGACGAACCATGCGAGCATGACCAGCGCGCTGAGCACGACGGCGAGGATCAGGTTGCGGTTCTGTTCTTCCATCGAAGGCCGGCGCTCGCGATGTTGGGATACGCGCGCCGTTCAACAGAGCGCGTCCGGGAAGGTCAAGGCGAAAGCCCCTGCGCGCCGGGCGCGCAGAGCGGTCATGGTATCGGCCGGCACGTCGTTCGGATCGTGGGGCGGGGCGTCGTCGAAGAGAGCGTTCGGAGACCACGACCGGCGGCGCGTCATCGCCTTCATCGACCGGAGGCGATCGCTACCACCGCGGACGAGCTCCAGGCTGCATCGCATATGCCGAACGCTGCTTGCGATCAGGGCAGCAGACTGGTCGGGCGACGGTACGATCGGGGGGCTGTTGCCGGACATCGTTCGGTCAGCGACGAAGCCTTGCCGGGTCGGCGTGGCCGATCGACGCCGCGATGGTCGATCCGCGGTATCCGCTCTCTCGTCGACATGCGCTCGGCCGAGCACGACGCCCCGGGTATCGCATCGGCTAATGGCCGCGGGGCGGCGGTTCGGAGGCCGATTGCCCTCTGGATACCGAAGGTGACGCGGACGGTCGCGAGCCCTGATGCCCGGCAAACGTCGTACCGGACACGGTGGCGGGGCCCGCGTCGATCGGTACGCACGGGCGGCGACCAGCCACCGGCGGACGGCGCGCGGCGCGGGATCCGACACCGTCTGGCCGCTCCGCGTCGGAGTTGGTCGGAAGCGGCGTGGCAATCGAGCGGGCCGAGGCGCGCGATCTCGGATGCTCGCCGGCACGTCTCCGACGAGGGGATCGTGGCGGGCGGGATGACGACTGGTGCTTGGTGGAGGATCTGGGTCGGCAAGATGACGCGCGCGCCGTCGGGGCTCGATCGTGAGGGGGGTTGATCGTCGCCGTCCGCCGTCGACGGACGGCGACGCGGGCGCGGCGTCGACCGTCCGCCTCGACGGCGCGGAGAATTGGCCTCGACCATCCTTCGAAAGGATGGCTCGAACGACTCGGCACTCGGCACTCGGGACCGGTCCCGACCCCGATCGGCGCGCGTCCCGATGAATTCAGGCCGTGCCGCGGGGGACCATCGAGGCGAGGGAGGGCTGTGCCTCGGCCGGGCTCCGGCCGCACCATTCGATCGTGTCCTCGAACGGCATCGGCCGGGCGATACCGAAGCCCTGCAGATGCGGGCAGCCGAGCGCGGTCAGGGTCGCGCGCTCGCCCGGGGTCTCCACCCCCTCGGCCAGGGTCGCGATCCGCAGCCGCTCGGCCAACCCCAGGATCGCGGCCACGAGCTCGCGCTGCGTCGGGTCGAGGTCGATCCCGCTGACGAAGCTGCGGTCGATCTTGATGCGGTGGACGCCAAACCGCGCGATATGCGCGATCGAGGCCGCGCCGGTTCCGAAATCGTCGAGATCGAGGCGGAAGCCCGCCTCGCGCAGCGCGCGCACGTTGCGCATGATCGTCTCGTCGCCGCCGCGCAGCGTCACGGTCTCGAGGATCTCGATGGCGATCCGCGAGGCCGGGATGTCGCGGCGGTCGAGCTGCCATATGATGCGGTCGGCGAGCCGCGGATCGCAGAGCTGCTCGAGCGAGACGTTCACGCCGACGCAGGGAACGTCGAACCCGGCCGCGTCCCAGGCCTGGATCGCGTCGAGGCTGCCTTCGAGGATGCGTTCCCCGAGCTCGGCAGACCGCCCCGTCGCCGTCAGCGTGGCCAGGAAGCGGTCGGGCGTGAGGACGCCGAGCTCGGGATGGTGCCACCGGGCCAGCGCCTCGAAGCCGGCAAGCTTCCCGCTCGCTGATTCGACCTGCGGCTGGAACCACGCGCGGATCTCGCCAGCGGCGAGCGCGGCCTCGACCTGGCTGGCGAGGCGATGATCGGTCTCCACCTGCTCGCGCATGTCGGGATTGAAGGCGCGCACGGCGTCGATCCCCTGGCGCCGGGCAATCCGCAACGCGCAATCCGCGGCCGCCAGCATCGCGGCGCCGGTCCGCGACGGCGCCATCGCCTCCGAGCAGAGCCCGATGCAGGAATGGACCCGAATCGCGCGGCCGCCAATCGAGAACGGCTCCGCGATGGCGACCTGCAATCGATCGACGACGCCCATCACCACGTCGAGATCGGTGCGCCGGGTGGGGGCGAGCACGACGATGATCGCGTCGTCGGCGGCGCGCATCACCTCGTCGAGGCCCCGCATCGTCGTGCGGACGCGCTGCATGACCCGCTCCATGATCCGCGCCTCGGCCTCGACCCCCCATTCACCGTCGGCGACGTGCAGGTCGTCGATCTGGACGTGCAGGATCGCGGTCGTGCGATCGCGCCGTTCGCAATCCTCCAGCACGTCGTCGATGACGCGTCGGATCGCCGCGCGCGCGCGGACGGGCGAGGGCACCGTCCGCGCCGCCGGTTCGCCCGACGATTCGACGCGCTTGCCGCCCCGCGCGTGCCGGCCATCGAGGATCATGCAGGCCGGCAGGATCGCGACGAGGATGAGCGCGAGCACGTCCTCGTCGAGCCACCACGCCACGGCCGCGGCGACCGGGAAGACGATCATCCAATCGAACCGTCCCGGCGTCCAACCCCTGCGGGGTGGCCGCGTCGGCGTCGATTGGGGCCCGTCGACCATGAATCACTCCGCACCTGTGGCGGGGATATCCGTAGCCGCCATCCGTCACCGGCGGCTTAACGCCTCGCTCGAAACTCGCGCTAATTGTCGGCGCCGTCCGATCGCGCGCGCGGACCGTGCGCCGGGACGTCGTCCACCCCGTATCCGCCCCAGGGGTTGCAGCGCGCGACCCGGCGCGCCGCCAGCCACCCCCCGCGCAGGGCGCCATGGCGCGCGAGCGCCTCGAGCGCATAGGCCGAGCAGGTGGGGTCGAAGCGACAGGACCGGCCGAGCCAGGGTGATCCGATCAGGCGGTAGGCGCGCACGGGCGCGGCGAGGAGGCGGGCGAGGGGCGTCACGCGCGCAGCCGGTCGAGCGCTGCGGCGAGATCGGCGAGCAGCGCGTCGAAAGGACGAACGGCCGTCTCGCCGTGCCGGCCGATCAGCACGTAGTCCCATCCCGGTCGCGCGTGCCCTGGCAGCACCAGGCGCGCGGCCTCACGCAGTCGGCGCTTGGCGCGGTTGCGGGCGACGGCGTTGCCGACCTTGCGCGAGCAGGTGATGCCCACGCCCACGGCCGGATCGCCGTCGGCGCGATCGCGCCCCTGCAGGACGAAGCCCGGCGTCGCGACGCGGCCGGCGCGGTTGAGCGCGAGGAACTGCGGACGGTCGAGAAGGCGACGCGGCGCCGCGCCCCCGGCGGGCGGTCGGCTCAGGCCGACAGCACCTTGCGGCCGCGCGCGCGGCGGGCGTTCAGGATACGGCGGCCGGCCTTGGTGGCCATCCGCGCGCGGAAGCCGTGGCGGCGCTTGCGGACGAGGTTGGAGGGCTGGAAGGTGCGCTTCATGTCGACGCTCCGGGGTCTTGGGCCGGGGCCTGCGCGGGGACGGGCGACCGGGGAAACGGGAAGCCCGGCCATTAGGCGAGGGGTCGGGGGCTGTCAACGGGGCCGCCGCCGCGCACGGTCCGTCAAACCGGCGTGATGGACGGTATCGCGGCGCGTCGGGCTGGGGCAGGGGGTGGACGGCACGGCCCGCGACGGGTCGGCGGTGGTCGGGACGGAGGCGAGGATGGTCGAGGCGACCACAGAGCGATCGAGGGCGGCGCGGGCGATCCCGCTGGTGGCGATCGTCGTCGTCGCGGCGGTCGGCGCGTACCTGCTGCGCGACGTCGCGAGCTTCGAGACGCTCGCGCGCCACCGCGAGGCGCTGCTCGGGTTCCGCGACGCGAACTACGCGCTCGCCGTCGCGGCGTTCGTGGCGGCCTACGTCGCCGTGGTCGCGTTCTCGCTGCCGGGCGCGCTCATCGCCACGCTCACGGGCGGGTTCCTCTTCGGGGTGTTCCCCGGCGTGCTCCTGAACGCGGGCGCGGCGACGGTCGGGGCCGCTTGCATCTTCCTCGCCGCACGCCACGGGCTCGGCGACCGGCTCGCGGCGCGGATGGACGCCTCGGGCGGGACGGTGGCCCGGATCAAGGACGGCATCCGCGCCGACGAGACGTCCTACCTCCTGCTGATGCGGCTGGTGCCGGTGGTGCCCTTCTTCGTGGCCAACCTCGTGCCCGCCTTCGTGGGCGTGGGCACGCGCAGGTACGTCTGGACCACGTTCCTCGGGATCCTGCCGGGGTCGCTGGTCTACACCTGGGTCGGCGCGGGGCTGGGGGAGGTCTTCGCGCGGGGCGGGACGCCGGATCTCGGCGTGCTGTTCGAGCCGCAGGTGATCGGGCCGATCCTCGGGCTCGCGGCGCTGGCGCTGCTGCCGGTGGTCGTGCGGCGGCTGCGCGGCACGGGGGGCGGCGGACATGGCTGACGGGACGGGGATGCGCGGGGCGGGCGGGACGCTCGAGCCCGACGTGCTGGTGATCGGCGCGGGCTCGGCGGGCCTGAGCTTCGCGGCGGGCGCGGCGCGGATGGGCGCGGACGTCGTGCTGCTCGAAGGGCACGAGATGGGCGGCGACTGCCTGAACTACGGCTGCGTCCCGTCCAAGGCCCTGCTGGCGGCGGCCGGGCACGCGCACGCGATGACCACCGGCGCGCCGTTCGGCGTGGCGCCGGTCGCGCCCGTCATCGACTACGCCGCCGCCAAGCGCCACGTCCACGCCGCGCAGGCGGCCATCGCGCCGGTCGACAGCCAGGCGCGGTTCGAGGGCTTGGGCGTCCGGGTGATCCGCGAATGGGGCGCGTTCGAGGACGCCCGCACCGTCGTCGCCGGGCCGCATCGCATCCGCGCGCGGCGCGTCGTGATCGCGACGGGCTCCTCGCCGCTGGTGCCCGATATCGCGGGGCTGAGCGACGTGCCCTACCACACCAACGAGACGATCTTCGCGCTGATGGAGCGGCCCGGGCACTTGGTGATCGTCGGCGGCGGGCCGATCGGGATGGAGATGGCGCAGGCGCATGTCCGGCTCGGGAGCCGCGTGACCGTGCTGGCCGCGGGCAGCGCGCTGGCGAAGGACGACCCGGAGCTCGCCGCGATCGTCGTCGCGCGCCTGCGCGCGGAGGGGGTCGAGATCCTCGAGGGCGCGCGGGTGACGGCGGTGTCGGGGCGCGAGGGCGAGCTCACGGTGACGAGCGACCGGGGCCGGCACGCGGGCACGCACCTGCTCGTGGCCGCCGGGCGGCGGGCCAATCTCGACCGGCTCAACCTCGACGCGGCCGGGATCGAGCATGGCCGGGCGATCCGCGTCGGCGCGGACCTGCGCACGACGAACCGGCGTGTCTACGCGCTGGGCGACGTGACCGGCGGGCTCCAGTTCACGCATGTCGCGGGCCATCACGGGGCGACGGCGATCCGGCCGATCCTGCTCGGCCTGCCCGGCAAGGCGCGGACCGACCACATCCCATGGGTCACGTTCACCGACCCCGAGCTTGCGCAGGTGGGCCTGACGGAGGCGCAGGCACGCGAGGCGCATGGGACTCGGCTGGAGGTGCTGCGCTTCCCCTATGCCGAGAACGACCGGGCGATCGCGCAGGGCACGACGGAGGGGCTGATCAAGGTGATGGTGGTGCGCGGCCGACCCGTCGGCGCGTCCATAGCGGGGGCGCAGGCGGGCGAGCTGATCGGGCTCTGGGCGCTGGTGCTCGCGAACCGGCTCAAGATCGGCGCCGTGGCGTCCATGGTCGCGCCCTATCCGACGCTGGGCGAGATCTCCAAGCGCGCGGCCGGGCAGTACTACGTGCCACGCCTGTTCGAGAGCGATCTGGTGAAGCGCGTCGTGCGGGGCGTGCAGCGGTGGCTTCCGTGAGGCGCGCCCGCTAGGATCCCGCCTGCGCCCCCACCCGGACCGCCGATGCTCCGCTCCCTCTCCGGCCGCTTCCTCGTCCTCACGGTGCTGTTCGTGATGCTGGCGGAGGTGCTGATCTTCGTCCCGTCGATCGCGCGGTTCCGGCTCGACTACCTGACCGACCGGATGGAGCGCGCGCAGATCGCCTCGCTGGCGCTGCTGGGCGCGACGGACATGATCCCCGAGGACGTCGAGCAGGAGCTGCTCGCGAACGCGGGCGTGCTGAACGTCGTGCTGCGCCGCGACGCCACGCGCCAGCTCGTCCTGTCCTCGCCGCTGCCGGGGCCGGTCGCGCGCACCGTCGATCTCCGCGATCCCGCGACGGCCACGCTGGTGGCGGACGCGCTGCGCCGGATCGTGACGCCCGCCCCCGAGGTGATCCGCGTGATCGCCGAGCCCGCGCGCGGCGGCGGGGTGCAGATCGAGGCGGCGATCGAGACCGGCGACCTTCACGACGCGATGGTCGAGTACGGGCTCAACATCCTGTGGCTGAGCCTCGTGATCTCGGTCGTGACCTCGGCGTTCCTCTTCCTCGCGGTGCGGCGGCTCATGGTGCTGCCGATCAAGGCGCTCGTCGGGCACATGCGGCGCTACGCGGCGGCGCCCGAGGATGCGCGCCGGACGATCGAGCCCGCCTCGCGGGTGCGCGAGCTGCGCGACGCCGAGGAGACGCTGCGCGACCTCGAGACCCAGCTCACCGCCTCGCTGCGCCAGAAGGAGCGGCTGGCGGCCCTGGGCGCGGCGGTGGCGAAGGTGAGCCACGACCTGCGCAACGTGCTCACGACGGCGACGCTGCTCGCCGACCGCATCGAGCGGGTGGACGACCCGACCGTGCGCCGCGTCGCGCCCAAGATCGTGGCCTCGCTCACGCGGGCGGTGAACCTGACCGAGGGGACGCTGGCCTTTGGCCGCGCCGAGGAGGCGCCGCCCGCCTTGCAGCGCGTCGAGGTGGCGCCGCTGCTGGCCGAGATCGTCGAGGCCGAGCGGCTCGCCGTCGATCCCGCGCAGGTGGAGATCACGCACGAGGCGCCGCCCGCGATGACCATGCGCGCCGATCCCGAGCAGATGCACCGCGTGGTGGGCAACCTCGTGCGCAACGCGCGCGAGGCGATCGCCGCGACCGGACGGCCGGGCCGCGTGACGGTCTCGGCCGGGGAGGACGAGGCGGGCTGGACGATCCGGGTGCGGGACGACGGGCCGGGCCTGCCGCCCCGCGCGCGCGACAACCTGTTCCGCGCGTTCGAGGGCAACGTGCGCGTCGGCGGCACGGGGCTGGGGCTTGCCATCGCGCAGGAGCTCGCGCGCGGGCATGGCGGCGAGATCGTGCTGGAGCGGACCGGACCCGATGGCACGTCCTTCGCCGTCGTCCTGCCGCGCGAGGTCGCGGCCTGAGCGGCGGGCCTTGCACCCCCCGCGCGCCGCCGCTATCGACGCCGGCATGCGCTGGTAGCTCAGTTGGATAGAGTACTTGACTACGAATCAAGGGGTCGGGGGTTCGAATCCTCCCAGCGCAAGCGAGCTCAGGTCCGACGGCTACCAGCGCGCCACGCCCCTCCGTCGCTATCTCGGCTAATCCTGAATCGTTCTCGACGGCGTCGCTTGCCTCGCCGTCAGAGCCGTCCCGTCCGCCAGAGCCGGACCCGCAGGCCGCCATGCGGCACCGGCGGGCCGGGATCGAGCAGCGGCAGGCCGGTCGCCCGCGCGAGCGACGCCTCGGTCGTGACGATCCCCACCCGCCAGCCCGCGAAGCGGTCCATCAGCGCGCGCCCGAGCGCCGCATGGAGGCCGTAGAGCGGCTTGCGGTCGCCGATCCGTGCGCCATAGGGCGGGTTGACGATCACCAGCCCCGGCGGCCCGTCGGGCGGGGCGATCTCGCTCACCGCCCGGCGCTCGAACCGCACGAACGCGCCGACCCCCGCGCGCTCGGCATTCGCGCGCGCGGCGGCGAAGGCGCCCGCGTCGCGGTCCGAGCCGTGGCAGGCGAAGGGCGGCGGGGCGGGGGGCGGCGGCGCGCGCATCCGCGCCCAGGCGTCGGCGTCGAACGTCGCCATCCGCTCGAACGCGAAGCCCCGCATCCGGCCCGGAGGCAGCCCCGCCGCCATCTCCGCCGCCTCGATCACGAAGGTGCCCGACCCGCACATCGGGTCTAGGACCGGCTCGCTCCCGTCGTGTCCGCAGGCGCGCAGGAACGCGGCCGCCATCGTCTCGCGCATCGGCGCGCGGCCGACCGCCTGCTTGCCGCCGCGCTTGTGCAGGCTCTCGCCCGACGTGTCGACGCTCACCACCACCAAGTCGTCGTCGATGCGCGCGCGCACCGTCACCGGGGCGTCCGATGCGATCACGATCCCCGCCGCCGCCAGCCCGCCCTCGATCCGCTGCTGCGCCGCGCCCGCATGGTAGATGCGCGAGCGGCGGTTCGTCGCGACCTCGACCCGGACAGGGACGTCCGGGCGCAGCGTCTCGAGCCAGGGGACCCTGCGCGAGCGCTTGTCGAGCTGCGCGAGGTGCATCGCGCGGAACGACGCGATCCGCGCCGTCACCCGCACCGCGCAGCGCAGGCCGAGGTTCGCGCGCCAGACGTCCGTCCAGCCGCCCTCGAACGTCACCCCGCCCGGCACCGCCCGGGGCGCGGGCAGGCCGATCTCGGCCACCTCGGCGGCCAGCACCGGCTCGAGGCCCGGCGGGCACATCGCGAAGATCTCGAACGGCGTCATGCCGGCGGGCGCGATCAGGCCAGCGCAAGCCCGGGATAGAGCGGCTCGTAGATCGGCTCGAGCGTCGCGGTATCGAAGAGCGAGGAGACCGAGGTGCCGTTCCAGATGTTGAGGATCGCCTGCGTGAGCATCGGCGCGGTCGGGACGATGCGGATCCGGTCGCAGGCGCGCACCGCCTCGGTGGGGGCGATCGAGTCGGTGACGACGACCGATCCCAGCCGCGAGGCCGCGATCCGCTCCACCGCCGGCCCGGACATGACGCCGTGGGTGACGTAGGCGTGGACGGCCACCGCGCCCGCCTCGATCAGCACGTCGGCGGCCTTGCACAGCGTCCCGGCCGTGTCGCAGATGTCGTCGACGATCACGACGGTCTTGCCCGCCACGTCGCCGATCACCGTCATCTCCGAGACCTCGCCCGCGCGCTCGCGCCGCTTGTCGACGATCCCCAGCGGCGCGCCCATCCGCTGCGCGAGCTCGCGCGCGCGCGCCACGCCGCCTACGTCGGGCGAGACCACCATCACGTCGTCCATCCGGCCGCGGAAGTGGTGCATCAGGTCGAGCGCGAAGATCGGCGAGGCGTAGAGGTTGTCGACGGGGATGTCGAAGAAGCCCTGGATCTGCGCGGCGTGGAGATCCATCGTCAGCACCCGCTCGACGCCCGCGCTCGCGATCAGGTTGGCGACCAGCTTGGCGGAGATCGGCGTGCGCGCCTTGGTGCGGCGGTCCTGACGGGCGTAGCCGAAATAGGGGATCACCGCGGTGATGCGGCTGGCCGAGGAGCGGCGCAACGCGTCGGCGATCACGAGGAGCTCCATCAGGTTGTCGTTGGCGGGGTTCGAGGTCGACTGGACGATGAACATGTCCTCGCCGCGCACGTTCTCGAACACCTCGACGAAGATCTCCTGATCCTGGAACCGCTCGACGCGGGCGTCCACCAGCCCGATCTTCATCCCCCGGTGCATCGACATCCGCCGGCAGATGGCCTGCGCCAGCGGTCGGTTCGCGTTCCCGGCGATCAGCTTTGGGTCGGGACTGGGCATGGACGATCCTTCGGCTACCGGCTCCGCGACTCGCCGCCCGCCCTAGCACCCCGGCATGCGCGGGGCCAAGCGCGGCGCACGATGGACCATCGCGCCCGGCGGCGCTACCTCGCGGTGGAACGCCCGCACCGGAGCCTCCGCCATGCATGTCGACTACTACTTCGCCACGATCTCCCCCTACACCTACCTCGCGGGGACCCGGCCGGGCGAGGTTGCCGCGCGGCACGGCGCGACGATCGCCTACAAGCCGCTGTCGATCATGGACCTCTTCGCGCGCACGGGCGGCACGCCGCCGGGCGAGCGCCACGAGAACAGGCAGGCGTGGCGGCTGCAGGAGATGCGGCGCGCGGCGGCGAAGCGCGACATGCCGTTGAACCTCAAGCCCGCATACTGGCCCGCCAACCCCGCGCCGTCCTCGTACGCGATCATCGCGGCGGCGTCCGCGCGCGGCGGCGGGGGGTCGGGCGACGTGGGCGCGCTGGTGGCGGGGCTGACGCGGGCGTGCTGGGCGCAGGAGCGCGACATCGCCGACGAGGCGGTGATCGCGGACTGCCTCGAGGATGCGGGCTTCGACCGGGCGCTGACCGATCGCGGCATGATGGAGGGCGCGGACGTCTACGCGCGCAACCTCGAGGAGGCGGTGCGCGCGGGCGCATTCGGCGCGCCGTTCTTCGTGACCGACGACGACGAGCGGTTCTGGGGCCAGGACCGGATCGAGGACCTCGACGCGCACCTGGCGGCGCGCGCGTGAGGCGGCTGCTGGCGCTGCACTGCTCGCTTGCCTCGGGCCGCGCGTGGCAGGGGCTGGCCGACGCCTTGCCGGAGGTGGAGGTGATCGCCCCCGACCTGACCGGCCACGGCGCCGCGCCGGACTGGGACGAGGCGGGCGACTACCAGGACCAGGCGCTCGCGATCGCGCTCGATGCCGCGGGCGACGGGACGCCGCTCGACGTGGTGGGCCATAGCTTCGGCGGCACGCTCGGCCTGCGTCTGCTCGTCGAGCGGCCCGGCATGGTCCGCACCCTCGCGCTGGTCGAGCCGGTGATGTTCGCGGCGGCCGATCCCGACCTGCTGACGAGCCACTGGATCGACATGACGCCGTTCGAGGCCGCGCTGGAGGCGGGCGATCGCGAGGCGGCGGCGCGCCATTTCCACCGCGAATGGGGCGGAAGCGAGAAGTTCGACGCGCTGCCCGAGCGCGCGCGCGAGGCGATGGCCGAGCGCATCCACCTCATCGCCGCGACCGAGCCCGCGATCGTGGCCGACGTGCACGGCACCCTCGGACGCCTGCCCGCCGACCCGCCGCCGGTGGCGATCGTCACCCGCGAGAAGCCCACGCCCATCGTCGCCTCCATAGCGGACGGGCTCGCGGCGCGGCTGACCGGGGCGCGGATCGAGCGGCTCGGGTCGGGGCACATGATCCCGATGGAGGAGCCCGCGGGGCTCGCCGCGCTGCTGCTGGGGCTCTGGGCGGAGGCGGAGGGGTGACGACGAACCGTGGCGACCGTCGAGCATGTATTCCCGAGGACCTGTATGTACAGGTGGGCGCCGGATGCCGCGACCAGGGCCGGGGCAGGGCCAGCTCCCTCGGATTTGCTTAAGGCCACTGGAATTATGCCCAGGCGACGAGAAGCACAGAAGCGCCGTCGCCCCGGAAGGTAGGCGCGCGCGCGGGCCCTCGGCAAGGGGCCGCGACGGGCCGTCGTCTGGACTTCCGTTCCCCAATCGTTCACGCCCCCGTCCCATGACCGACGCCGCCCCGGACGCCGCACCCGCCTTCCGGCACGACGCCGCCCGCGAGGCCGCCTCCACCGCGCGGATGCAGCCGGGTCAGCTCCTGGCGCGCGGCGTGTGCCGCCACCTGCGCGAGCACGACTTCATGTGCCTCGACGAATTCGTGCCCGAGCGGGGCCGGCGGCTCGACGTGATGGCGCTCGGGCCCCGCGGCGAGTTCTGGATCGTGGAGTGCAAGTCGAGCCGCGCGGACTTCGCGGGCGACGCGAAGTGGCGGGGCTACCTGCAATGGTCGGACCGCTATTTCTGGGCGGTCGGGCCGGATTTCCCCGTCGACCTGCTGCCGCCCGAGACGGGGTTGATCCTCGCGGACGCGTTCGGCGCGGAGGTGGTGCGGATGCCCGAGGCCACGCCGCTTGCGGGCGCCCGGCGAAAGGCCCTCACGCTGCGGTTCGCGCGCTGCGCGGCGTCGCGGCTGCAGTGGACGCGCGACCCGATGCTGGCGGGCTGACGCAGGGGCTGGCAAATCAGCGCCGGGCGGCGGCCATCGCGGCGGCGGCGCGGATCTCCTCGGCGATCTCGAGCGCGTCGTCGGGCTCGAAGTCCATCGGGATCTCGATGGCGCCCTGCTCGACGAAGAGCCGGACCATCCCCGCATCGGTCGGCGCGACCGAGAGCGTCGCCTCGGCGTCGGAGGGGTCGTTGATGCCCATCAGGCGGATCTAGGCGGCGGTCCCGCGACGCGCAAGACAAGCGGGGCTCATGGCCGCGGCGGAACGTCGACCGCGACCGGAACTTCCGGCATCGCCGCACCCGCCTCGCCGCGCACTCCGCCGAAGGCCGCGAGCCCCGTCCCGGCGAGCGCCAGCGCCACCAGCGTCACCGCGAGCGCGCCGAGCGCCACCGGCATCGCCCAGTCGAGCCAGCCCGACGGGCCGCGCACCTCCGGCATCACGCCTCCCCGTCCCTTGCACCCCTCCGGCCCGGCCGCTAGATCGGCGCCAGTGCCGGCGTAGCTCAGTTGGTTAGAGCGCCTGATTGTGGATCAGGAGGTCCCCCGTTCAAGCCGGGGCGCTGGTACCACCTCCCTCCCGACCTGCGCGACAGGAGCCCGTGGCCGATGCGCGCCTTCCTCGTCGACACGCTCGCGACCGTCGCGTTCTTCACCCTGATCGCGGGCCTGAGCGAGCTGCTGATCGCCGGGATGTCGCCCGCGCAGGTGCTCGCGACGCGGGCCCTGACGGTGCCGGTCATGGTGCTGACGGGGCGGCCCTACGGACGCTGGCGCGACGCGCTCTTCGTCCGCGCCCGGCCCGCGGGACCCGTCGGCCGCGCCGCGCTCGACGTCGCGGCCTTCGTGTCGTTCCAGGTGCCGGTCTACGCGGCGACCCTCGCGCTCGCCGGGGCCACGCCCGCGCAGATGGCGGCGGCGCTGGGCTCGGCGACGGTCCTCATGCTGCTCCTCGCCCGGCCGTTCGGCCTGTTCCTCGACGCCGCGCGCCGCCTCGCGGGCACCGCGCCTCACTGAAGGTCGGCGAAGGCCTCGCGCATCCGCTCGACCGCGGCCTCGACGTTCGCGCGCGGGGTGGCGACGTTGAAGCGCAGGAAGTCCTCGCCGCCCGTCCCGAAGGTCGGCCCGTGGTTGACCGCGATGCGGGCGTCCTTCTCCACCCGGCGGGTGAACTCCTCGCGCGCCATGCCGGTGCCGGCGAAGTCGACCCAGGACAGGTACGTCGCCTCGAGCGGGATCGAGCGCAGGCCCGGGATCGACGCGATGCCCGCGTCGAAGACCCGCCGGTTGCCGTCGAGATAGCCCATCAGCGCGTCGACCCACTCCGCGCCCGCAGGCGAATAGGCCGCCGTCGTCATGAAGAGGCCGAACGAGTTGGGCGACATGCCGAGCGCCGCCATCCGCCCCGCGAAGGCCCGCCGGAGCCCCTCGTCGGCGACGATCACGTTGCCGGTATGCGCGCCCGCGATATTGAAGGTCTTGGTCGGCGCGGTCATCGTCACCAGCCGGTCGGCGATCCCCTCGACCATCGCCGTCGGGACGTGGGCCTGACCGGGATAGACGAGGTCGTGGTGGATCTCGTCGGAGACGAGGATCAGGTCGTGCCGCCGCGCGAAGGCCGCGTAGCCCTCGAGCTCGGCGCGGGTCCAGACGCGGCCGTTGGGGTTGTGCGGCGAGCAGAGCACCATCATCCGCGCGCCCTCGCGCTCGACCACCGCGTCCCAGGCGTCGAAGTCGCAGCCGTAGCGGCCGTCCCCGTAGGTCAGCTCGCACTCGACCACGCGGCGGCCGTTCGCGCGGATCACCTTGGCGAAGGCGTGGTAGACGGGCGTGAAGAGCACCACCCCGTCGCCCGGCGCGGTCCAGGTGTCGACGCACATCGCGGTCCCGTTCACCAGCCCGTGCGTGGTGAAGATCGAGGACGGATCGACGTCCCAGCCGTGGCGCTCGGCCATCCACCAGCGGATCGCGTCGAGATAGGCCGCGTCGTCGCCGAAATAGCCGACGATCCCGTGGTCGACCTGACGCTGCACGGCCTCGAGCACGGCCTGCGGCGGGCGGAAGTCCATGTCCGCGACCCACATCGCCAGCCCGTCGTCCGGGGCGACGCCATAGAGGCGCTCCATCATGTCCCACTTGACGCAATGGCTGCCGCGGCGGTCGATGATCGGGTCGAAGCGGGGGTCGTGGGCGGTCATGGATAGGCTCCTGCGGCTGGCTCCGCCGGGTGTCGCATCGCGGCGTCGGGCGCGCAACGCGAGCCCGGGCAGGCTCGCTTGCGCGGGGGCGCACCGACGACTATCCCCGCCGCCCATGAAGCGGCCGATCCTCCTCCACCCCGACCCGCGGCTCAAGCAGGTCTGCGCCCCGGTGGAGGACCTCACCGACGCCCGCCGCGCGCTCGCCGCCGACATGCTCGAGACGATGTACGACGCGCCCGGCATCGGGCTCGCCGCGCCGCAGGTCGGCGTGATGGAGCGGCTGATCGTGGTCGACTGCGTCAAGGAGGAGGGCGCAGCGCCGCGCCCGATCGTGATGTTCAACCCCGAGATCGTCGCCGCCTCCGAGGCGACGGGCAGCTACGAGGAGGGCTGCCTGTCGATCCCGGAGCACTACGCCGAGGTGACCCGCCCGGCCGAGGTCGAGGCGCTGCTGGATCGACGCGGACGGGGTCGAGCGGCGGGAGGGGTTCGCGGGGCTCTGGGCGACCTGCGTGCAGCACGAGATCGACCACCTGAACGGCCGGCTGTTCATCGACCATATCGGCGCGATGCGCCGGCAGATGATCACCCGCAAGATGGTCAAGCTGAAGCGCGAGCTCGCGCGTGCCTGAGCCCTACGCGCCGCGCCGCCGGACGCGGCTGCCGGGCGCGGAGGCGGGCGGGCTCGTGGCGCGGCTGCACTGGATCGATGCCCTGGGCGAGGCCGCGCCGACCGCGGCCCTGCTCGACGCGGCGCGCGCGACGATCGAAGCGACCCTGCCGGACGCGATGGCGGCGGAGGGGGGGTCCGACGGCGCGGCCTTCGCGGTCCTGCACCGGGGCCGGCAGGGGACGTGGCTCCTGATGGACTGGTGGGCCCATGGCGACATCCTGTGCCAGCGGCTCGCGCGGGCGGAGCCGGGCGCGGCGGCGTTCGCGCCGATGGACGGCCGCCCGCTCCTCGCCTGCGTCTGGGAGCTCGAGGCGCTGGCCGAGGAGCGCGCGCTCTGGATCGAGCACGTCCTGACCGACGCGCCGTCGCTCATGCGCTGGCGCGCCGCGTGATCCGGCCCATCCTGCTGCATCCCGACCCGGCTTTGCGCGCGGTCTGCACGCCCGTCGCGGGCGACGCGACGGCGCTCGCCCGCGATCTGCTCGACACGATGTACGCCGCCCCCGGACGCGGGCTGGCCGCGCCGCAGGTGGGCGTGACCGAGCGGCTCTTCGTGATGGACGCGACCTGGAAGGAGGGGCTGCCCGACCCGCGCGTCTTCGTGAACCCCGCCATCGTCGCCGCCGAAGGCGCGCAGGTGAACGAGGAAGCGTGCCTGTCCATCCCCGGCTCCCCGCGCCGGATCGAGCGGGCCGCGCGCGTGACGCTCGAATGGGACGGGGCGGAGGGGCGGCGGCGCGAGGTCTTCGCGGGCTTCGCCGCCGCCTGCATCGCCCACGAGATGGACCATCTCGACGGCGTGACGATCCTCGACCGGCCGGAGGCGGGCTGAGATGCGGATCGTCTTCATGGGCACGCCGGACTTCGCCGTCCCGGTGCTCGACGCGCTCCACGCCGCGGGCCACGCGATCGTCGCCGCCTACGCGCAGCCGCCGCGGCCCGCGGGGCGGGGCCACCGGGAGCGGCCCTCGCCGGTGCAGGCGCGCGCGGAGGCGCTGGGGATCGAGGTGCGGACCCCGACCTCGCTCAAGGGCGCGGACGAGCAGGCAGCGTTCGCGGCGCTCGGGGCCGAGATCGCGGTGGTGGTGGCCTACGGGCTGATCCTGCCGCGGGCGGTGCTCGACGCGCCCGTCCATGGCTGCGTCAACGTCCACGCCTCGCTCCTGCCGCGCTGGCGCGGGGCGGCGCCGATCCACCGCGCGGTGATGGCGGGCGACGCGCGCACCGGCGTGTGCATCATGGCGATGGAGGCAGGGCTCGACACCGGCCCGGTCCTGCTGCGCGAGGGGACGGAGATCGGCCCGACCGACACGACAGGCGACCTTCACGACCGGCTCGCGGCGATGGGCGCGCGGCTGGCGCTGCGCGCGGTCGACGGGATCGGCCAGCTCTCGCCGGTGGCGCAGCCGGAGGAGGGCGTCACCTACGCCGCCAAGATCGACAAGGCCGAGGCGCGCGCCGAGCTCGGCTGGAGCGCGCGGACGCTGGCGCGGCACGTCAACGGGTTGTCGCCCGCGCCCGGCGCCTGGATCGAGCATGGCGGCCGGCGGCTGAAGCTGCTGCGCGCGGAGCCGTCGGAGATCGAAGCCGATGGCGCGCCCGGCACCGTGCTCGACGCGCCGGGCCTCGTGGTGGCGACGGGGCAGGGCGCGCTGTCGCTCCTCGAGGTTCAGCCGGCGGGCGGCGGCCCGGTCGCGGGCGCGGACTGGCGGCGGGGCGCGCGGCTCGGGCCCGGCGACGCGCTCGGCGGCTAGGCCGCGCGGGGCAGGGCGGCGTCGACCATCGCGACCACGCGGTCCGGGTCGTAGGCCGTCGGCAGCGCCGCGAGCCCGCCGTCCCGCTCGACGGCCAGCGTGGGGAAGCTCGCGATCCCGAACCGCCGCTCGGCGGCGAAGAGCGCCGTGGCCTCCGACGGGTCGGGCACCGGGAAGGACAGCCCCGCCTCCGCGATGAGCGGCGGATACGTGTCCGGGTCGCCCAGGTCCGCGCCCCGCTCGAAATGCGCGTCGCACACGAGGTGCGCGAGCGTCAGCGCCTTCCTCGCGTCGATCGCGCGCGCCGCGCCCAGCACCGCGCAGGGCGGGGCCGAGGCGCCGATCACGCCGGGGCGGCGGATCGTCTCGTAGAACGCGTCCGACGGCGCGCGGCCGGTGACGCGGCGCAGGTTCTCGGACGCGCCTCGGATGTAGCCCTCCATCGCGGCGTAGGGCCCGACCCGCTCGCCCGTCACCAGCCCCGGCAGCGTCAGGCGGATGTCGAGGTCAGGGCGCGCGGCGGCGACCGCTCGCATCGCGGGCACCATGCCGAAGCACCAGCCGCAGATCGGATCGAAGCCGTAGATGAGGCGCATGGAGGTCTCCCGGTCTGGACGCGTTCGCCCTGCGAGCCTAGGTCGGGGCCGAGGAGTATCCACATGACCTTGCCGCCGCTCACTCTCCACATGGCCGCCCCGCGGGGCTTCTGCGCGGGCGTGGACCGGGCCATCAAGATCGTCGAGATGTCGCTCGAGCGCTGGGGCGCGCCGGTCTACGTGCGCCACGAGATCGTGCACAACCGCTACGTCGTGGACGCGCTGCGCGAGAAGGGCGCGGTCTTCGTCGAGGAGCTCGACGAGTGCCCCTCGGACCGGCCCGTCGTGTTCTCCGCGCACGGGGTGCCGAAGGCCGTGCCCGCCGAGGCGGAGGCGCGCGAGATGGTCTGGGTCGACGCGACCTGCCCGCTGGTGAGCAAGGTCCACATCGAGGCCGCGCGCCACCACGAGCACGGCCTGCAGATGGTGATGATCGGCCATGCCGGGCATCCCGAGACGATCGGCACGATGGGGCAGCTCCCGCCCGGCGAGGTGCTGCTGGTGGAGGACGCCGCCGACGTGGCCGGGCTCGAGGTCCGCGACGAGGCGCGGCTCGCCTTCATCACGCAGACGACGCTGTCGGTGGACGACACGGTGGAGATCATCGCGGCGCTCAAGGCGCGGTTCCCGGCGATCGTCGGGCCGCGCAAGGAGGACATCTGCTACGCGACCACCAACCGGCAGGCGGCGGTCAAGGCGATGGCGCCCGACTGCGACGCGATCCTGGTGGTCGGCGCGCCGAACTCGTCGAACTCGCGGCGGCTGGTGGAGGTCGGCGCGAAGGCCGGATGCGGCTACGCGCAGCTCGTGCAGCGCGCGGCGGACGTGGACTGGCGCGCGCTCGACGGGATCCGCTCGCTCGGGATCACGGCCGGGGCGAGCGCGCCCGAGGTGCTGATCGACGAGGTCGTGGCGGCCGTGCGCGCGCGCTACGACGTGACGGTCGTGCCGGTGGTGACGGCCGAGGAGAACATCGAGTTCAAGGTGCCGAGGCTCCTGCGCGAACCGGCCTGAGGCGGGGGGCGACGTAGGCCCGCTCGGGTCGGCCCATCGGCTCGCGCCGGTCCGCGCGCTGACGGGGGTGTCGGACGACGGGAGATCGTGGCCCGAAGCGACGACTGCCGCGAGCCGACGTCGGCGGCGCTCGGCGGGACGGATCCATCTCGTTCATCGTCCGGATCATGACCCTCGCGGTGCGAGATCGGGATGGTCGGGCGCAGGACATGTCCGCGACGATCGCACGACGCGGGCCGAGCCGGTCGCGGACCGCTACCAAAGATCGCCGGGCCGCGGACGCTTCGCCTTCTCGCTTCCCGCGCGGCACCGTCTCCGTCGACGCGACATCTCGACGGCCCATCCTTCGGCGGCGCCGCGCGCCTCGGCGGGTCGGCCGACGTCCGATGAGGCTCCGGCATGATCACCGCCCAGTTCCTCCTGACCGCCTTCGTCGTCGTGATCGCGCCCGGCACCGGCGTCGTCTGCACGCTCGCGATGGGGCTCGGTCGCGGGCGGCGCGCGGCGATGGCGGCCGCGGCCGGATGCACGCTGGGCATCGTCCCGGCCTTCCTCGCCGCGGCGCTCGGGCTCGCGGCGATCCTGCACGCCTCCGCGCTGGCCTTCACCGCGATGAAGCTCGCGGGCGGGCCTACCTCCTGTGGATGGCGTGGGGCGCGCTGCGGCAGACCGGCGCGCTCGCCGTGCGCATGGATCGCGGCACCGGATCGCTCGCGGGGGCGGCCGGTCGCGGCGCGCTGATCAACGTCCCGAATCCGAAGCTCTCGATCTTCTTCCTCGCGCTCCTGCCGCCGTTCCTGTCGGGCGACGCCGCGCGCGCGGGCCTCGAGCTGTCGGCGATGGGGGGCGCGTTCATGGCGATGACCTTCGCCGTCTTCGCGCTCCACGGCCTCTTCGCGGGCGCGTTCCGCGACCGGATCCTGTCGTCGGAGCGTGCGATGGCGTGGCTGAACCGCTCGTTCGCGGCGATGTTCGCGGCGCTCGCGGGCCGGCTGGCGCTCGAGCGCGCCTGAGCCCCGGCGCCGCGACCGCGACGGCGTGGACCTTTCGCGTCCGCCGCGCCCATGCCATCGAGCCGGCGCATGGACGACGACCGCATCCCGACCTCCGCCCTCCTCCTCGGCCTCGCGGGGCTGCTGCCGTTCGCCTGGGGCCTGGTGACGCTCTGGTCGCCGGAGGCCGCGCTGCGCACCGTGGCGCTGATCGGGCCACGCTTCGTCGGGCCCTATGTGGGCCTGTTCTACGGCGCGGTGATCCTGTCGTTCATGTCGGGCGTGCTCTGGGGCTTCGCCACGCGCGCCGAGGGACGGGTCGCGGCGACGGGCTACGCGCTCGCCACGCTGCCCGCGCTCTGGGCGTTCTTCACCACGGGCGGGGGCGACGAGGCGGCGGCGATCGCGCTGATCGCGGGTTTCGCGGGGCTCCTGGGGCTCGACTGGCTGTTCTGGCATCACGGGCTGGCGCCGCGCTGGTGGATGTCGCTGCGGCTGATCCTGACCGCCGGGGTCGTCCTTTGCCTGCTTGCCGATCGCGCTGTGACCGAGCTCCTGGCCTATACCGACGGGGCCTGCTCGGGCAATCCGGGGCCGGGCGGCTGGGGCGCGCTGCTGGTCGCGTCGCGCGACGGCGCCGTGGTGCGCGAGCGCGAACTCTCGGGCGGGGAGGCGGACACGACCAACAACCGGATGGAGCTGATGGCGGCGATCTCCGCGCTCGAGGCGCTCGAGCGGCCCTCGACGCTCGCGGTGGTCACCGACTCGGCCTACGTGAAGGGCGGGATCACCGAATGGCTCGCCGGCTGGAAGCGCAACGGATGGCGGACCTCGACGCGCAAGCCCGTCAAGAACGAGGACCTGTGGCGGCGGCTCGACGACGCGGCCGCGCGCCACCGGGTCGAGTGGCGCTGGGTGAAGGGCCATGCCGGGCATCCCGAGAACGAGCGCGCGGACGCGCTGGCCCGGGCGGGTATGGCTCCGTTCAAGGGACGGCGGTGAGCGCATGGCGCGCGCCCGTCCGCGCCGGTGACCGGGCCGGAGATCGTCCCGGCGCTCGACCTCGCGGCGGTGCTCGTCTTCGCGGTGACCGGCGCGCTGGCGGCGGCGCGCGCGCAGCTCGACCCGGTGGGCTTCGTCTTCGTGGCGGCGCTGACGGCGGTGGGCGGGGGCACGGTGCGCGACCTGCTGCTCGGCCGCGAGCCGGTGTTCTGGATCGCCGACCCCGCGCCGGTCGCGGTCGCCGCCGCCGCCTCCGTCGCGGTGTTCTTCACCCACCACCTCGTCGCCTCGCGGCTGGCCTGGCTCGTCTGGCTCGACGCGGTGGCGCTCTCGGTCGCGGTCGCCGCGGGCGTGGGCGTGGCGCACGGGCTCGGCCACCCGGTCTGGGCGCAGGTCGCGATGGGGATCGTCACCGGCTGCGTGGGCGGCATCCTGCGCGACGTGGTGCTGGGCGAGGTGCCGCTGGTGCTGCGGCAGGGCGACCTCTACGTCACCGCGGCGCTCGCGGGCGGGGCGGCGGCGGTGCTGGCGCGCGAGGCCTTCGCGCCGGGGCTGGTGCCGCTGGGCGCCTGCGCGGTCGTCACGTTCGGGCTGCGGGCGGGCTCGCTCCGGCTCGGCTGGCACCTGCCGTCGTTCCGCGCCCGCCCGCCGCGCGCGTGAGCTCAGGTCGGCGCGGGCTCGGCGGGCGCCTGGACCCGGGGCGGGCGGCCGATCGTCTCGCGCAGGTCGTCGAGCTCGATGAACGCGTCGGCCTGCCGGCGCAGCTCGTCGGCGATCATCGGCGGCTGCGAGCGGATCGTGGAGCAGACCGAGACCCGCACGCCCCGCCGCTGCAGCGCCTCCACCAGCGGCCGGAAGTCGCCGTCGCCCGAGAACAGGACGATGTGGTCGACATGCGGGGCGAGCTCCATCGCGTCGACCGCGATCTCGACGTCCATGTTGCCCTTGAGCTTGCGGCGCCCCTCGCGGTCGGTGAACTCCTTGGCGGGCTTGGTGACCATGGTGAAGCCGTTGTACTGCAGCCAGTCCACGAGCGGGCGGATCGGCGAGTAGTCCTCGGTGTCGAGCAGCGCGGTGTAGTAGAGCGCGCGCAGCAGCTTGCCGCGGCGGACGAATTCCTGCCGCAGCAGCTTGTAGTCGATGTCGAAGCCGAGCGCCTTGCCGGCGGCGTAGAGGTTTGCGCCGTCGATGAAGAGCGCGAGGCGCTCGTCGCGGTAGAACATGGGACGACCCCCGGATCGTGCGCCGGGCTCGGCGCGTGCGGACAATGGACGGCTCACGGCCCAATGGCGACCGCGCCGCGGGTCGAGCATGCACCCGCGCCGGGCGGGAGGGTAGCGCGATGGCCCTCCACTTCGTCGCGCTCGGCGCGAATTCGCCGGACGGGCGGGCGGCGAACCTGCGGCGCGTCTGGCGAGCGGCGCGGGCGCTGCCGGGGCGGCGGGTCGCGCTGTCGGCGCCCTGGCGCAGCCCGGCCTGGCCGCCCGGACGCGGGCAGCCGGACTTCGTGAACGCGGTGGCCGCGACGTGGTCGCCGATGCCGCCCGAGGCGATGCTCGCCCGGCTGCACACGCTCGAGGCCGCCGCCGGGCGCGTGCGGGGCGCGCGCTGGTCGATGCGGGTGCTCGACCTCGATCTGCTGGCCGTCGGAAGGCTGGTGCGACCGGACCGGCGGACGCTGATGGAATGGCTCCGGCTGCCGCCCGCCGCGCAGGGCGAGCGCGCGCCCGCCGCGCTGATCCTGCCGCATCCGCGCCTCGCCGACCGCGCCTTCGTTCTGGCTCCCCTGGCGCAGGTCGCGCCGGGCTGGCGGCATCCCGTGACCGGGCTCGGACCGGCGGCGATGCTGGCGCTCCGGCCGGGGGCCGAGCGTCGCGCGGTGCGCGCGTTGGCGGGGTGGCGCGGGGTTGTCAAGGGTCCGCGCCGCGCGTAGGTGCGGTGCTTCCCGACCCCGAGCAGAGGTGCGCCGATGGCCCGCGTGACAGTCGAAGATTGCGTCGACAAGGTTCCCAACCGCTTCGACCTCGTGATGCTGGCCGCCCACCGTGCGCGCGAGATCACCGCCGGGTCGCCGCCGACCGTCGACCGCGACAACGACAAGAACCCGGTCGTCGCGCTGCGCGAGATCGCCGACGAGACGCAGGGCGCCGACGACCTCCGCGAGCGCCTGATCGAGAGCAACCAGACGCAGATCGAGGTCGACGAGCCCGAGGAGGATTCGATGACGCTCCTGTCGGGCGTCGAGCGCGACATGCCGGTCCAGGACGACATGTCCGAGGAGAAGCTGCTGCGCGCGCTCATGGAGGCGCAGGGGCAGCCCTGATGCCCGGGCGCCCGCATCCGGGGCCCTGAGCGGGGCGCGCGCGACATGATCGAGGTCGAGGACCTGATCGCGCTCGTGCGCGCCTACAACCCCCGCAGCGACGCGGCCTTCCTGCGGGCGGCCTACGAGTACGGCGAGGCGATGCATCGCGGGCAGGTCCGCCGCTCGGGCGAGCCCTACTTCTCGCATCCCGTCGAGGTCGCGGGGCTCCTGACCGAGCAGCGGCTCGACGACGCCACCATCGTCACCGCGCTCTTGCACGACACGATCGAGGACACGCGCTCGACCTACGCCGAGGTCGAGGCGCGGTTCGGCACCGAGATCGCCGAGATGGTCGACGGCGTGACCAAGCTCACCAACCTCGAGCTGACCTCGAGCGAGACCAAGCAGGCCGAGAACTTCCGCAAGCTGTTCATGGCGATGTCCAAGGACCTGCGCGTGATCCTCGTCAAGCTGACGGACCGGCTGCACAACATGCGCACGATCCGCCACATGGCGCCGAACAAGCAGGTCCAGAAGGCGCACGAGACGATGGAGATCTACGCGCCGCTGTCGGGGCGCATGGGGATGCAGTGGATGCGCGAGGAGCTCGAGGACCTGAGCTTCTCGGTGCTCAACCCCGAGGCGCGCAACTCGATCCTGCGCCGGTTCGTGACGCTCCAGCGCGAGAGCGGCGACGTGATCCGCTCGCATCACCCACGACATCGAGGGCGAGCTCGACCGCGCGGGGATCGAGGCGACGGTCATCGGGCGGGCCAAGCGGCCGTTCTCGATCTGGCGCAAGATGGAGGAGAAGCAGATCGGCTTCTCGCGCCTGTCGGACATCTACGGCTTCCGCATCGTCGTGGGCGGCGAGGGCGACCTCTACCGGACGCTGGGGCTGATCCACCAGCGCTGGCGCGCGGTGCCGGGGCGGTTCAAGGACTACGTCAGCCAGCCCAAGTCGAACGGCTACCGCTCGATCCACACCACCGTCTCGGGGCGCGACGGCAAGCGGGTCGAGGTGCAGATCCGCACGCGCGAGATGCACGAGGTGGCCGAGCGCGGCGTGGCGGCGCACTGGTCCTACCGCGACGGGGTGCGCTCGGAGAACCGCTTCGCGGTCGACCCGGCCGAATGGCTCCGCTCGATGTCCGAGCGCTTCGAGGAGGCCTCCGACCACGCCGAGTTCATGGAGGCCGTGAAGCTCGAGATGTACGTCGACCAGGTGTTCTGCTTCACGCCCAAGGGCGACGTGGTGAAGCTGCCGAAGGGCGCGACGCCGATCGACTTCGCCTACGCGATCCACACCCGGATCGGGCACCGCACGGTGGCCGCGCGCGTCGACGGGATGCGGGTGCCGCTCTGGACCCGGCTGCGCAACGGGCAGTCGATCGAGATCGTCACCGCCGAGGGGCAGTCGCCGCAGGCCACCTGGATCGACATCGCCACGACGGGCCGCGCGAAGGCCGCGATCCGCCGCGCGCTCAAGGCCGAGCGGCGCGGCGGGCACGTCCGGCTCGGCCGCGAGCTCGCCCGCGCGGCCTTCGCGCAGGTCGGCAAGCGCGCGACCGACAAGGCGCTGGCGACGGCGGCGCGCGTGATGGGCCATGACGGCGAGGAGGCGCTGCTCGCGGCGATCGGCGCCTCGGACGTGAGCGCCCGCCACGTCGTCGCGGCGCTCTATCCCGAGTTGAGCCAGGTGCCGCCCGATCCCGAGGTCCCGCCCGACCGCGCCATCGCGGGGCTCGCGCCCGAGGCCTGCTACGACCGCGCGCCCTGCTGCCAGCCGCTGCCGGGCGAGCGGATCGTGGGGGTGAGCGACAAGGGACGCGGCGTCGTGGTCCACGCGATCGACTGCCCGCGGATGGTCGAGTTCGAGGACGAGCCGGACCGCTGGATCGACCTGCGCTGGACGCCGGGACACCATGCGCCGCGCAACGCGGTGACGCTCGAGATGACGATCTCCAACGCGCCCGGCGTGCTGGGGCGCGTCTGCACGCTGATCGCCGAGCAGAACGCCAACATCTCCGACCTGCGCTTCATGGACCGCAAGCCGGACTTCTTCCGCCTGCTGGTCGACGTGGACGTGCGCGACCGCGAGCACCTGCAGGGGCTGGTGACGGCGGCCGACAGCGAGAGCGACGTGGCGCGGGTGGTCCGCTGGCGCGATCCGGGGCCGCCGCGCACGTCGCGGGTGCCCGCGCGGCGGGCGACCGACCGAGCCGTCGACGCCTGAGGCATGTTCAAGCGCCGCGATCCGCTCCCCGTGCCGCAGGCGATCGGCCGGGCGCTCTGGCCGCGCGGCGGCTGGGCGCGCGCGGCGCTCTACGTCAAGCACCGCCTGCGCCGGCTGCCCGACACCCCGCGCAAGATCGCCCGCGGCGTGCTGGTCGGCGTGTTCACCACGTTCACCCCGTTCTACGGGCTGCACTTCTTCGTGGCCGCCGCCCTCGCCGTGGCGGTGCGCGGCAACGTGATGGCGGCGCTGCTCGCGACGTTCTTCGGCAACCCGCTGACCTACGTGCCGATCGCGGTCGTCTCGCTCGAGCTCGGGCACTGGATGCTCGGGACGCAGATGCTGGGCGAGGTGGACGAGAACCTCTTCGGCAAGTTCCTGGGCTCCGGGCAGGATCTCCTCGTCAATGCCTGGCACGCGCTGCGCGGGGAGCCGGTGGACTGGGTGGCGACGGCGGTGTTCTGGAACGACGTGTTCTGGCCTTGGCTCGTGGGCGGGCTGATCCCGGGCATCGTGACCGGGCTCGCCGGCTACACGATCACGCTGCCGCTGATCGAGGCCTACCAGAAGCGGCGGCGCGGGCGCATCGTGCGAAAGCTGGAGGACATCCGGCGCAGGGCCGCCGCGCGGGCGGCGGAGAACGCGAAGGGAGGACCCGATGGATAGGCTGCGGCTGGGCGTCAACATCGATCACGTGGCGACGCTGCGCAACGCGCGCGGCGGCGCGAACCCCGACCCGGTGCGCGCCGCGCTCGCCGCGCAGGCGGCGGGGGCGGACGGCATCACCGCGCACCTGCGCGAGGACCGCCGCCACGTCCGCGACGCCGACATGGCCGCGATCCGCGAGGCGATCGACGTGCCGCTGAACTTCGAGATGGCCGCGACCGAGGAGATGGCCGCGATCGCCGTCGCCACGCGCCCCCATGCCGTGTGCCTCGTGCCCGAGCGGCGCGAGGAGCGCACGACCGAGGGCGGGCTCGAGGTCGCGGGCGACGCGAACCGGCTGACGGGCTACGTCGCGCGATTGGCGGCGACGGGCGCGCGGGTCTCGCTCTTCGTCGCCGCCGACCCGCGGCAGGTCGAGGCCTCCGCGCGTGTCGGCGCGGCTGTGGTCGAGCTGCATACGGGCCGCTACTGCGACGCGGTGGCCGAGGGGCGGGCCGAGGAGGCGGAGGCGGAGCTCGAACGGCTGCGCGGGGCCGCGACGATGGCGGCGGGGCTCGGGCTCGAGGTGCATCTGGGCCACGGCATCGACTACGACAGCGTCGGACCGCTCGCCGCGATCCCGGAGGCGGTGGAGCTCAACATCGGCCATTTCCTGATCGGGGAGGCGGTGTTCCGCGGCCTCGATGCCGCGATGGCGGAGATGCGGCGGTCGATGGACGCGGCGAGGGGCCTCGCCCGATGATCCTCGGCATCGGCACCGACCTCGCCAATGTCGAGCGCGTGCAGGGCGTGCTCGACCGGTTCGGCGACCGGTTCCGCGAGCGGGTCTTCACGCAGCGCGAGCGGCGGCGGGCGGCGGCGCGGGGCCGGGTCGCGGGCGGCGAGGCGTCGACCTACGCGAAGCGGTGGGCCGCCAAGGAGGCCTGCTCCAAGGCGCTCGGCACCGGGCTGCGGATGGGGATCGCTTGGCGGGACATGGCCGTGAGCAACCTGCATACCGGGCAGCCGGTGATGGAGGTGACGGGCTGGGCCGCGGCGCGGCTCGAGCGGATGGTGCCCGACGGGCACGAGGCGGTGATCCACGTGAGCCTTACCGACGACCACCCCTGGGCGCAGGCCTTCGTGGTGATCGAGGCGCGGCCCTACGCCTGACGCCCCGCCGGGCCGGGACGTTGACAGGGCCCGGGGCAGGGGGCAGGGGAAGCCCGGGCACGGGCGGGGGACCTGACGCGATGGCGGCTGCGGCGGAGAAGGAGGAGGGCATCTGGGAGACGGTCAAGACCGTCGTCTGGGCGCTCGTCATCGCCGGGGTGTTCCGCACGCTCTTCTTCCAGCCGTTCTGGATCCCCTCGGGCTCGATGAAGGACACGCTGCTCGTCGGCGACTTCCTCTTCGTCAACAAGATGGCGTACGGCTACTCGCAGTATTCCTGCCCGTTCTCGATCTGCACGTTCATCGACGGGCGCTGGCTCGGCCGCGAGCCCGAGCGGGGCGACGTGATCGTGTTCCGCCATCCCGTCAACGGCAGCGACTTCATCAAGCGCCTCGTGGGCGTGCCGGGCGACAGCGTGCAGATGCGCGACGGCGTGCTGCACCTCAACGGCGCGCCGGTCCCGCTCGAGCGGATCGAGGACTTCGTCGAGGTCAAGGAGCGCCAGGGCTCGCAGGGCGGCATCCCCGATTGCGGCAACGAGCCGGTGGGGCTCGGCGGGGCCTGCATCTCCGCGCGCTTCGAGGAGGCGCTGCCGGGCCGCGAGCGGACGCATCACGTCCTCGACCTCGGCGCGCGGCCGCAGGACGACACGCCGGTCTACGTCGTGCCCGCGGGCGAGTACTTCTTCATGGGCGACAACCGCGACAACAGCCAGGACAGCCGGTTCCCGCGCTCGATGGGCGGCGTCGGCTTCGTGCCGTTCGAGAACCTCATCGGGCGCGCGGACCGGGTGATCTTCTCCTCGGCGGGCCGCTCGGTCCTGTTCTTCTGGACCTGGCGGTCGGACCGCTTCTTCGAGGAGATCGTCTGATCGGGGGCGTCCGGCTCTCGGCCGAGCTCGCCGCGTTCCAGGACCGGCTGGGCCACGCCTTCGCGCGCCCGGAGCTTCTGATCGCGGCGCTGACGCACTCGTCGGTCGTCTCGCCGGCGCGCGGCGACAACCAGCGGCTCGAGTTCCTGGGCGACCGGGTGCTCGGCCTGGTGATCGCGCAGGTGCTGATGGAAGGCGACCGCGCCGCGGCGGAGGGCCTCCTGGCGCCGCGCTACAACGCGCTCGTGCGCAAGGAGACCTGCGCCGACGTGGCCCGTCAGATCGACGTCGGGCCGGTCCTGCGGCTCGGCCGCTCCGAGCAGATGACCGGCGGTCGGCGCAAGCTCGCGCTCCTCGGAGACGCGGTGGAGGCGCTGATCGCGGCGGTGTATCTCGACGCGGGGCTCGAGGCGGCGCGGGCGATGGTGCTGCGGCTCTGGGGCGACCGGATCGCGGCGGTCGAGCCCGACGCGCGCGACCCCAAGACCACGCTGCAGGAATGGGCGCAGGCGCGCGGGATGCGCCCGCCGACCTACGCGGTGGAGGGCCGGACCGGGCCGGACCACGCGCCGGAATTCGTGATCTCCGCCACGCTCGAGGACGGCCGCGCGGCCGAGGGCGCGGCGACGTCGAAGCGCGCCGCGGAGCAGGCCGCGGCGGGGATGCTGCTCGGGAGGCTCGGGGATGGCTGAGGAGGACGGACGCCGCGCGGGCATCGTCGCGCTGATCGGGGAGCCGAACGCGGGCAAGTCGACGCTGCTGAACCGGATGGTCGGGGCGAAGGTCTCGATCGTCACGCACAAGGTCCAGACCACGCGCGCGCGTATCCGCGGCGTGGCGATCGAGGGCGCGGCGCAGATCGTGTTCGTCGATACGCCCGGCCTCTTCCGCCCGCGCCGCAAGCTCGACCGCGCGATGGTCGCCGCGGCCTGGTCGGGCGCGTCGGACGCGGACGTGGTGGTGCTGCTCGTCGAGGCGCATCGCGGCGTGACCGAGGGGGTGGAGGCGATCCTGGGCGGGCTCGCGGAGCGCCGGGTCGCGGGCCAGCCGGTGCTGCTCGCGATCAACAAGATCGACCGGGTGCAGGCCGACGCGCTGCTCGCGCTCACCGCGCGGCTCAACGACCGCTTCGCCTTCGACGCGACGTTCCTGATCTCGGCGGAGCGGGGGCACGGCGTCGCGGACCTGAAGGCCGATCTCGCGGGCCGGATGCCCGAGCATCCCTGGCTCTACCCCGAGGACCAGATCGCGGACGCGCCGATGCGCTCCATCGCCGCCGAGATCACGCGCGAGAAGTTGACGCTGCGGCTGCATCAGGAGCTGCCCTACCAGCTCACGGTCGAGACGGAGGAATGGGAGGATCGCGAGGACGGCTCCGCGCGGATCGACCAGGTCGTCTACGTCATCCGCGACGGCCATCGCGGCATCGTCCTGGGCAACCGCGGCGAGACGATCAAGGCGGTGGGCAAGGCCGCGCGCACGGAGCTCGAGGAATTCCTCGGCCACCGCGTCCACCTTTTCCTGCAGGTGAAGGTCCGGCCCGGCTGGCTCGAGGAGAGCGAGCGCTTCGACGCCATCGGGCTGGACTACCGGGATGGGTGAGCGGGCTTCCCGGAAACGCCCCGGTGGGGCGTTTCGCCCGCGAACGGGCGGAGCCCCGGCCCGGAGGGAGCGGGCTTCCCGGAAACGCCCCGACGGGGCGTTTCGCCCGCGAACGGGCGGAGCCCCGGCCCGGAGGGAGCGGGCTTCCCGGAAACGCCCCGGCGGGGCGTTTCGCCCGCGAACGGGCGGAGCCCCGGCCCGCAGGGAGCGGGCTTCCCGGAAACGCCCCGGCGGGGCGTTTCGCCCGCGAACGGGCGGAGCCCCGGCCCGCAGGGAGCGGCGCATGGGCGGCACTCCGGCGACGTGCCCGCGGCGACGCATGGACGCGGGGCCGGTGCCGGATGGACGTCGTGCGCGAGGGACATCGTGGGACTTCGCGTCGCGATCGTCCGGTCGAGCGCCCCGCGTGCGGGACGGGGTTCCATCCAGCCCGAAGTGGATCGCAGGCAACGGGGGAGCTCGCGATCGCCTTTTCCGTCTCCCACGGCATCGAAGCCCCGATGCCCCGCCTGACCGCCTCGTTCTGGGTCGCGGCCTACCGCCGGCGGCTCGACCTCGCCGACATCGCCTGTTTCGTCGTGCGCCACGGCGACGACGGGGCGGGGGCGGTTCTGGTGAAGGCGTCGACGCTCGACGGCTCGGCGCGCGTGTTCCAGCGCAGCTTCGACCTCGGGACGGGCGAGCGTGCCTGGATCGTGCTGGCCGAGGGCGCGGAGCGGGATTGCGACGCGGCCATCGCGCGTCAGGTCGCGTTCGACCCCGACCTATGGGTGCTCGAGGTCGAGGACCGCGCCGGGCGGCACCTGCTCGACGAGGACGGGCTGGCGTGAGCGGCGGCTGATGGAGTGGCGCGACGAGGGGATCGTGCTCGCCGCGCGCCCGCACGGCGAGACGGCGGTGATCCTCGAGCTGTTCACGCGCGAGCATGGCCGCCACGTCGGCGTCGTGCATGGCGGCCGGTCGCGGCGGAAAGCGCCGATGCTGCAGCCGGGCAATCAGCTCGACGCGGTCTGGCGCGCGCGGCTCGAGAGCCACATGGGCGGCTGGCAGGTGGAGCTGACGCGCTCGCGCGCCGCCGCCGTGCTCTCGGACCCGCTGCGGCTCGCGGCGCTGGCCTCGGCCTGCGCGCTTTGTGCCTTCGCGCTGCCCGAGCGGGAGGCGGTGCCCGCGTTCCAGGCACGGACCGAGGCGCTGTGCGACGCGATCGCGGACGGGGAGGGGTGGCTGACCGGCTACGTCGGCTGGGAGCTGGCGCTGCTCGAGGTCGCGGGGTTCCGGCTCGACCTCGCGACCTGCGCGGTGTCGGGCGCGACCGAGGGGCTCGCCTTCGTGTCGCCGCGCACGGGCCGCGCGGTCGCCGCCGCCGAGGCGGGCGAGTGGGCCGACCGCCTGCTGCCGCTTCCGGCGATGCTGACCGGCGGCGCCGCGACGATCGACGGGGCGGCGGCGGCCCTGCGGCTGACGGGCCATTTCCTCGGCGACCGGCTCGCGCCGTCGCTGGGCGAGCGTCCGCTGCCCGCCGCGCGTGGGCGGCTCGTCGCGGCGGTGGAGGCCGAAACCGCGCTCCGCCCGCCGCTGGCGGGGGGCGAGCCCGGCGCGTAGGGGGCGGGGGATGGACGCGCTCGCCCCGCTCGACTGGACCGCCGCGCTCGCCATCGCGCTCGTGGCCGGCGTGGTGAAGGGGGCGGTCGGCTTCGCGCTGCCGCTGATCATGATCTCGGCCCTGTCGAGCCTGCTCGACCCGAAGATCGCGCTCGCGGGCATCCTGCTGCCGATCCTCGTGACCAACCTCTGGCAGGTCACCCGCCAGGGCTGGGCGCCCGCGCGGGAGGCCGCCGCGCTGCACTGGCGCTACCTCGCGATCGTGACGGTGGCGATCTTCGCGGCCGCGCAGCTCGTGACGTCGATCCCGGGCGAGGCGTTCTACCTGATCCTCGGCGTGCCCGTCGTGACGCTCTCCGCGCTGCAACTGTCGGGTTGGCGCCCGCGGATCGCGCCGGGCGGCCGGGTGGCGGCGGAGTGGGGCGTGGGGGCGATATCGGGGCTGCTCGGCGGGCTGGCCGGGACGTGGGGGCCGACGACCGTGCTCTACCTGATCGCCGTCGACACGCCCAAGGCCCGGCAGATGGTCGTGCAGGGCGTGATCTACGGCGCGGGGTCGGTCGTGCTGACGGCGGCGCATCTGCGCTCGGGCATCCTGAACGCGGATACCGCGTGGTTCTCGGCGGCGCTCGTGCCCGCCGCGCTGATCGGGATGGCGGTCGGCTTCCGGCTGCAGGACCGGATGGACGCGGATCGCTTCCGGCGGGCGACGCTGGCGGTGCTCGTCCTCGCGGGGCTCAACCTCGTCCGCAAGGGGCTCGCCGGCGCGTGACGCGTCAGGACAGGAACTGGAAGCAGGCGCGCTCGACCGCGCCGCGGCCGTCCTCGGCCGTCACCTCGAACGCGACCTCCACGAGCGTCGCGCCCCCGGCCTCGATCGAGAAGCGCCAGGGGCCGGGAACCTTCTCGTAGGCTTCCTCGAACGTGAAGAGACTGATGCTGCCCCCGCCCGGCAGGATCGTGTCGTCCCATTCCTGCCGCGTGACGTCCCGCTCGCCCATCGGCGGATGCTCGACGACGATGGTGACGTCCGTCGCCTCGGCCCCGGGGTCGAGCGCCGCGCGCAGGCCGAAGGACAGGTTCGTGATCGTGGGCACGTTCCGGTCGGGCAGGTCGAAGACGACCGCCTCCTCGATCCGCCGGATCGCGCCCGCCTCGGTGCCGGGGGCGTCCTCGAACGCGCCGGTGGGCTCGCGCGGGCAGACGATCCCGGCCTCGACCAGCCGCACCTGCGCGCCCGCCGGGGCCGCGAGCGCGGCGAGCGCGAGGGCCAGGTCGATCAGCCGATGGCGCATGCGCGCACGTCGTCGTCGATGTCGCCCTCGTGGCGCGCGAAGTTCGCGGCGAACATGCCGACCAGCTTGCGCGCCTGCGCGTCGTAGGCGGCCCCGTCCGCCCAGGTCGCGCGCGGGTCGAGCAGGCCCGGCTCCACACCGGGGCAGGCGACCGGTACCTCGAAGCCGAAGTTCGGGTCCCGGCGGTATTCCGCTCCGGCCAGCGATCCGTCGAGCGCCGCCGACAGGAGCGCGCGCGTGGCGCGGATCGGCATCCGCTTGCCGGCGCCGTAGGCCCCCCCGGTCCAGCCGGTGTTCACCAGCCAGCAGGTCGGGCCGTGCCGCGCGATCCGATCCTTCAGCAACCGGCCGTAGACGCCCGGCGGGCGCGGCATGAACGGCGCGCCGAAGCAGGTCGAGAAGGTCGGCTCCGGCTCGGTCACGCCGCGCTCGGTGCCCGCCACCTTGGAGGTGAACCCCTGCAGGAAGTGGTACACCGCCTGCGCGGGCGAGAGCCGCGCGATCGGCGGCAGCACCCCGAACGCGTCGCAGGTCAGCATGACGACGTGGCGCGGATGGCCCGCGCGCCCGGTCTCGCTCGCATTCGAGATCGCCTCGAGCGGGTAGGCCGCGCGCATGTTGGCGGTCAGGCTCTGGTCGTGGAAGTCGAGCGCGAGCGTGTCGGGGTCGAACACCATGTTCTCGATCACCGTGCCGAAGCGCGACGTCGTGGCGAAGATCTCGGGTTCGGCCTCGGGCGACAGGTCGATCGTCTTGGCGTAGCAGCCGCCCTCGAAGTTGAAGACCCCGTCGTCGGACCAGCCGTGCTCGTCGTCGCCCACGAGCGTCCGGTCCGGGGCGGCGGAGAGCGTCGTCTTGCCCGTCCCGGACAGTCCGAAGAACACCGCCGCATCCGCCGGATCCCCGATCGCGTGGTTGGCCGAGCAGTGCATCGGCATGACGCCCCGGTCGGGCAGCAGGTAGTTCAGGAGCGTGAACACCGCCTTCTTGTTCTCGCCCGCGTATTCCGTGCCCGCGATCAGGATCTCGCGCGCCTCGATGTCGATGGCCACGACGGTCTCCGACCGGCAGCCGTGCCGCGCGGGATCGGCGCGGAAGGAGGGGCAGTTGACGATGGTGCAGTCGGGCGGGCCCTCGACGCGCTCGCCGGGGGCGGGGCGGCGCAGCAGGTGGCGGATGAAGAGCGCGTGCCAGGCGAGCTCGGCCACCACGCGCACGGCGATCCGCTCGGCGGGATCGGCGCCTGCGAGGAGGTCCTGCGCGAAATGCGTGCCGCCTTCCATGTGCGCGATCATGTCGGCACGCAGCGCGGCGTACCCCTCCGGCGTGATCGACGCGTTCGCGTCCCACCAGATCGTGCCGTCGGTGGCCGGCGTCCGGACCACGTGCTTGTCGCGCGGCGAGCGGCCGGTGAAGGCGCCCGTCGTCACGAGGAGCGCGCCGCCGAGCCCGAGCGTGCCCTCGCCGCGCCCGAGGGCATGTTGCATCAGCGCAGGCTCCAGCAGACCGGCATGGATCGTCCCGGGCCACCCGGTGCTCACGTCGTCCCTCATCCCGGTCCTCCCGACCGCCGCTCGATCCTCTCCCTCCTAGCATCGCGACCGGTGAGGGACAGCGGGGTTAGCGCCACCATCGTCGATCGCCGCGCCCGCCACCCCACGGACGTCGCCGCCTTTACCTCGCCTTAATGGCGGGAGGGGCACAGTCGGTGAAGCGAATCACCTGCTCGGCGAATTCGGTTGATCTCCGCCTTCGATGTCGCGGAGTCTGCGCGGACGGATCGGCGGATACCGGCAACCGGAGGGCCACGACATGTCGCGCATCGCGCTCGTCGACGACGACAGGAACATCCTCACTTCCGTGTCCATGACGCTGGAGGCCGAAGGTTTCGAGGTTCAGACCTACAACGACGGCCAGTCGGCGCTCGACGCCTTCAATCGCGAGCTGCCCGATCTGGGCGTGTTCGACATCAAGATGCCGCGCATGGACGGCATGGACCTGCTGCAACGGCTTCGCCAGAAGTCCGCCGTCCCGGTGATCTTCCTGACCTCGAAGGACGACGAGATCGACGAGGTGCTCGGCCTGCGGATGGGCGCCGACGACTACGTCCGCAAGCCGTTCAGCCAGCGGCTCCTGGTCGAGCGGATCCGCGCGATCCTGCGGCGCCAGGAGGCGATCGCCTCCGACGAGACCGACACGCCCGAGGACACGCAGGTCATGCTCCGCGGCGAGCTGTCGATGGACCCGCTCCGCCACGCGGTGAAGTGGAAGGGTCGCGACGTGACCCTCACCGTCACCGAGTTCCTGCTGCTGCAGGCGCTGGCGCAGCGGCCGGGCTTCGTGAAGTCGCGCGATCAGCTCATGGACGTGGCCTACGACGATCAGGTCTACGTGGACGACCGCACCATCGACAGCCACATCAAGCGGCTGCGCAAGAAGATGCGCAGCGCCGATCCCGAGTTCTCGGCGATCGAGACGCTGTACGGCATCGGCTACCGCTACAACGAGGAATAGGGTCCGGTGGTCGCCGCGACGCAATTCGACGGCGGTCGCGACCTGGGCGGGCGGGCTCGCGTCGACCGGTTCGGCACCGAGGACGACGAAGCCGACCGCGTGCTCGACGCGGCGATGGCGAGCGAACGCCCGCGCGGGGCGCGGCGCGGCATGTTCTCGCTCGACCGCTCGCCGCTCGCGCGCAAGATCATCCTGTTCAACCTGCTCGCGATCCTCACGCTCGTCGTGGGCGTGCTCCTCCTGAACCCATCCCGGGACAGCCTGCTGGTGCAGCGCGAGCAGAACCTCGTGACCGAGGCGCTGCTGCTCGCGGATATCGTCGAGACGCGGCTCGCGACCGGGGCGACCCTGCGCGGCTCGAACATCGGCGATGGCATGGAAACCGACCTCATGGCCGGCATCGACGTCCCGCGCGGGATCGAGGTGCGGATCTTCGACGACAGGGGCCGGCAGGTCGGGATGGCGATCGGATCCTCCCGGCCGGTGGAGGTGTCGGGGCTGAGCGACGGCGGCGGCCAGACCACGATCATCACCTCCGGCCTCAACGCGGTCTGGGAGGCGGTCACGGAACGGTTTCTCCAAGGAGAGGGCGCCGCGCCCGCCTCGGCGGACGTCGCACGCGAGATGATCGCCGCCGTGGCGCCCGGAGAGATCGCTATCCGCGGCTATCGTGGCGAGGCGGGCCAGCAGTTCACCGTGACCGCGCCGATCGAGAAGCCGACCGGGGCCCCGGGGCGGATCGCCGTCACGACGCGGTCCGGCGAGATCGACGCGCTCGCGCGCGTCGAGCGCGAGCAGCTGCTTGCAGATCTTCGTCATCGCGCTCCTGGTGTCGATCGGATTGAGCCTGATCCTGGCCTCCACGATCGCCAATCCGCTCTCCGACCTCTCCGCGGCAGCCGAACTCGGGCGGGATCGCGACGCGCGGCGGATGGCGCCGCAGAGGGTGCACATCCCGGACCTGACCGCGCGTCCCGACGAGATCGGGCGATTGTCCGGCGCGCTGCGCGGGATGGTCGGCGCCCTTTATGACCGCATCGACAGCAACGAGCAGTTCGCCGCGGACGTCGCGCACGAGATCAAGAACCCCCTTGCGAGCCTGCGTTCAGCGGTCGGAACGATGCGCGTGGCCCGGACCGACGAGCAACGCAACCGCTTGCTTGAGGTGATCGAGCACGACGTCCGTCGTCTCGACCGGCTCGTCTCGGATATCTCGAACGCCTCACGGCTCGACAGCGAGCTCGTCAAGGACGAGGAGGAGCCGTTCGACATCGTCTGCCCTCCTCGCGAATCTTGGGATGCACCACGCCCAGGAGGCGAAGCGCGTCGGCATCGATTTCATCACCGATCTCCCCGAGGAGCGGATCGTGATCCTCGGCCTCGAGGCGCGTCTGGCCCAAGTCTTCGTGAACCTGATCACGAACGCCATCTCGTTCTGCGAGCCGGGCGACGCGGTCCGGATCTGGGTTCGGCGTCGCGAGGACCGTGTCATCGCCGTCGTCGAGGATACCGGCCCCGGCATCCCGGACGCTGCGCTGACGAAGGTCTTCGCCCGGTTCTACTCCGAGCGACCCGAGCGGCAGTTCGGCAACCATTCCGGTCTCGGCCTCGCCATCTCCCGGCAGATCGTCGAGGCGCATGGCGGGGTGATCTGGGCGGAGAACGTCCGGCCGACGGAGCTGGATGCGACATCCGAGCCATTGGGGGCCCGGTTCGTCGTCGGGCTTACCCTATGACGTCGGAAGACGCGGAACCGCGCTTCTTTCCCTATGGCGACGGCTGCGTCGGTGTTCACGGGACCGCTTGTGTCGTCGATGGCGTCGGCTTGATCGTCGCCGGATCGTCTGGATCCGGAAAGTCCGGCCTTGCCGCGCAGCTCATCGCTTTCGGCGCGGTCCTCGTTTCCGACGACATCGTGATCCTCGAGGCGCGGCCCGAAGGCATCGTGGCTTCGGCCCCCCCGGGGGCGCCGTCGGCGATCGAGTTGCGCGGTATCGGCATCGTGCCGATGCTAACGCGAACGAACGCCCTGATCGCGCCGATCCTCACCCTTGGCCCGTCCATCGAGCGGATCCCCGAGGTCGGGCTCATCAGGATCCTCGTCTGCGACCTCCGTCACGCGACCCACCCGCCGACCTTCGACCTCGCCGCGAAGGTGCTGATCTGGATGCGTGGCCTATGCGCCGGCGTCGACGTGACGTCGACCGATCGGGCGCAGATCACCGTTGACGGTGCGGAGAAGCGTCGCTCGACCTGATCGGATCGAGACGCATAGGCCGCCCCGGTTGGCGATGGCCATGCTGTCAGAGGCTGGATCGTTGGAATGGGCGATATCCCTAGGCGCTGACTGCATCCGGCTCGCAGGAAACGATCGTCCAGCACAGGGTCGGCCCGATCCCGTGAATGGGACCGAAACTGATCCTTTCGACACGACGGCATGCCGAGGGATATGGCGGCGGATGGGCAGGGTGGGCGTCGGTCTGCCGGAGCAAACGGATCGGAACTAGCTCCTCACTGAACGGCGCGAGGTATCGCGAACGGTCGATGCTAGCCGATAGCGATGCGAGCCTCACGGTGCGAGGCAAGCGGTGGCAAGTAGGGAACACTGTCGTCGGCGGGCGAGTTCTGCGTGCTGCGCAAGATAGGCGTGGATCGGCCGGAGATTGGCAGCGGATCGACGGCGATACCCTCTTGCCCGGTTGCGGGCGGCAGCGCCACGAACCTGACGAGGTGCGTATGACAGCGAGATCCGAATTGACGTGCGATTCGGGTGCGACGGTCAATTTCGGGTCGGTGACTGCTCGGACGATAAGTCCGTCAGTCCGAGACGCCGCGGGAGATGGGGCGCGTGCAGACGATCCGGACAGGACGCCGCGACACGGTGCTGAGCGTAGGCGCCGGCAGGTATCGTCGACGGCCATTCGGCGCGGGTCGGACGGATCCGGCGCTCTCTGCCGACGCCCGGAGACCCGACGGACTTACGCTCTTGTCGCGCCGCGGCTCCTCGGTATCTATGTCAGTCGCGACAGGTTGAGACGCGTCGCGCACGGGTCCAGAACGCGCACCGGAGGGGACGAGCCGAATGATCGGGATCGTGATCGTCGCGCATGGCGGGCTCGCCGAGGAGTATCGCCGCGCGGTCGTCCACGTGATCGGCCCCCAGGAGGGCTTCGTCGCCGTGTCGGTCGACGCCGCCTGCGATCGTGCGGAGAAGGAACGCGAGATCACCGCCGCCGCCGACGCGGTCGACGGGGGCGACGGGGTGGTCGTGGTCACCGACATCTACGGGGGTTCGCCCAGCAACCTGTCGATGGGGGCCTGCGCGGCCACGGATCGCGCGATCTTCTACGGCGCCAACCTCCCGGCCCTGATCAAGCTCGCCAGAAGCCGCGACCGTCCGCTCGGCGAGGCGCTTGCGATGGCGAAGGCGGCGGGCGTGCGGTACATGGACGTGGCGCGGTGGCCCTCCGGCTGATGCGCGGGGGGACCGCGATGACGACGAGGACGTTGACGATCGTGAACGAGAAGGGTCTCCACGCCCGCGCGTCGGCGAAGTTCGTCGAGGTGGTGGAGCGTCATGATGCTCGTGCGATCGTCCGGAAGGACGGGTTGGAGGCCTCCGGCGACAGCATCATGGGGCTGTTGATGCTCGCGGCCGCGCGCGGGACGTCCGTCGAGGTGGAGGCGACGGGCCCCGACGCGGACGCGCTCCTCGACACGCTGGATCGACTCGTGGCGGGAATGTTCGGCGAGGGAATGTAGAGGACGGTTTTGGGGTCCACGGACCTCGCGGCGCCCGATTAGGAACAATACGAGTCGCATTGACCATTCAACTCATTGGTAACGTGACCCTGTCACCGTGTCCCGACTCGGATGCGGGGCGGCAAGGTGACGGCTTCGAAGGACAGGCAGGACAACGACGCTGACGCGAACTGTGAGTACGGCGAGTGCCGGATCGCGTTTCGTGGCCCCGCCTCGCCGATTGACGAGCCGTTCGTCGCCGTCATCGGTGCGTCGGAGGTGCGCGGCGACGCGGACGCGGCGCCATTCACCGAGCGCCTCGCCGCGCTCACGGGCCGGACGGTGGTCAACTTCGGCGTCGCGAACGCCGGGATCGACGTCTTCGTCAGGGACCCCGCCTTTGCGGCGGTCGCGTCGCGCGCTGACGTGGTGGTCATGGAGGCGATGGGCGCGCACAACCTGTCCAACCGGTTCTACACCGTCCACCCGCGGCGCAACGACCGCTTCATTAAGGCGTCCAAGCGCCTCGGCGCGCTCTATCCCGACGTGGACTTTACGAACTTCACCTTTACCCGTCACATGCTCACCACTCTCAGGGCACGATGCGAGCGACGGTTCGAGAGCGTGATGCAGGAACTCGAGCGGGCTTGGATGGCCCGCATGCGGCTCTTCCTCCGAAGCCTGCCGGCCGACAGCGTGATCCTCGACCTGCGGGAGGAAGAGGAGTTGGACGTCCGGTTCACGCCCGTTCCGCATCCCGCTCGAGACGGTCGACGCCCTAGCGGCGTCGGTCGAGGCCGTGGCGGTCGTCCGCCTGTGCGGCCGGGTGGCGCCGCGGCCGACGGGGCGGACGAGACGGATGCGGAGGCTTTCCGCGAACGCATTGCCCATGCGCTTGCCGCCCCGATCCTTTCCTCGCCAAGGCGGATCGGCACGCCGCGGGCAGCGCTGCCTGATGACGGGTCGCCGCTGCGCGCTCAGGACGGGGGATCGACCGCCGACGCCACGATCGTCAGCGTTAAGCCATGCGGGTCGTGTCGTCCCGTGAGCAGGCATCCGTAGGCGGATCGCGGGCGTGCCTGGCCGGCTTCCGGGCGGCGGCGATACGTCCCGCCGTGCCGGCGGCGGGAAGGCGGGCGGCGCCGTGGCATCTTCCGTTCGGGCGAGGGTCGGGCGGGCGGCACGCGATCGGATGCACGATTGTGCTTTTATCGACCACCTTACGGCAGCCGGGCAGTTCGATCCGGTCGAGGGTGCTACCGTCATGGCCGGCCGCCAACTCTACCGGATCGCGCGCGCCTCCCGGCTCGACCGGGTCACGAAATACGCGCAGCCTCCGGCGGAGGCACCGACCTCGTCGTGCCCCTCGCCGCCGTCCCTGTCGGCTGGATCCTACAGTTTCTCGGTCAGCTCCGGCACGGCGGTGAAGAGGTCGGCGACCAGGCCGTAATCGGCGACCTGGAAGATCGGTGCCTCCTCGTCCTTGTTGATCGCGACGATCACCTTCGAGTCCTTCATGCCGGCGAGATGCTGGATCGCGCCCGAGATGCCGAGCGCCACGTAGAGGTCGGGCGCCACGACCTTCCCGGTCTGCCCGACCTGCCAGTCGTTCGGCGCGTAGCCCGAGTCGACCGCCGCGCGCGAGGCGCCGACCGCGGCGCCGAGCTTGTCGGCCAGGGTCTCCACCATCGCGAAGTTCTCCTCGGAGCCGATGCCCCGGCCGCCGGAGACGACGATCCCGGCGGAGGTCAGCTCGGGCCGGTCGGAGGCGGCGACCTTGTCCTCGACCCACTCCGACAGGCCCGGATCGGCGGCGGCCGGGATCGTCTCGACCGATGCGGACCCGCCCGTTCCGGCGGCGTCGAAGCCGGCCGTGCGGATCGTCATCACCTTCGTCGCGTCCGACGACCGGACCGTCTGCACCGCGTTGCCCGCGTAGATCGGACGCTCGAACGTGTCCGCGTCGACGATCCCGGTCACGTCCGACAGGATCATCACGTCGAGCAGCGCGGCAATGCGCGGCATGACGTTCTTCGCGTCCGCCGTGGACGGGGCGAGGATGTGCGAATAGTCGCCCGCGATGCTCGCGACGAGCGCCGCCGTGGGCTCGGCGAGGCGGTGGCCCAGCGTCGGATCCTCGGCCACGAGCACCTTCGCCGCGCCGTCGAGCGTCGCGGCCGTCTCGCCCGCCGCCGATGCGCGCGCGCCCGAGCAGAGCACCGTCACCTCGCCCAGCTGCACCGCCGCCGTCATCGCCTTGGCCGTCGCGTCGACGTTGAGCGCGCCGTCCGTGACTTCCGCCAGAAGTAGAACCGCCATCACACCGCTCCCGCCTGCTTCATCCGTTCGACGAGGTCGTCGACCGACTTGACCATCTCGCCCGCCTTGCGCGCTTCCGGCTCGACCGTGCGCACGATCTCGAGCCGCGGGGCGACGTCGACGCCGTAATCGGCGGGCGTCTTCTCCTCGAGCGGCTTCTTCTTGGCCTTCATGATATTCGGAAGCGACGCGTAGCGCGGCTCATTGAGGCGCAGGTCCACCGTCACGATCGCCGGCAGCCGCGCCCGGATGGTCTGCAGCCCGCCGTCGATCTCGCGTGTCACGACCGCGTGATCGCCGTCGATCGCGAGCTCGGAAGCGAAGGTCGCCTGGCTCCAGCCCAGCAGCGCGGCGAGCATCTGGCCGGTCGCGTTCATGTCGTTGTCGATCGCCTGCTTGCCCGCGAGGACGAGCCCGGGCGCTTCCTCGTCGATGACGGCCTTGAGGATCTTGGCGACGGCGAGCGGCTCGATGTCGCGATGCACGTCGTCGGTGGCGACCACGAGGATCGCCCGGTCGGCGCCCATGGCGAGCGCGGTCCGCAGCGTCTCCTGCGCCTGCTTGACGCCGATGGAGACCGCGATGACCTCCTCGGCCACGCCCTTCTCCTTCAGGCGGATCGCCTCCTCGACGGCGATCTCGTCGAACGGGTTCATCGACATCTTGACGTTTGCGAGGTCGACTCCGGACCCGTCCGCCTTCACGCGGACCTTCACGTTGTAGTCGATGACGCGTTTGACCGGCACGAGGACCTTCATGCTGCTTCCCTCCCTGCATTCGCGCCCGGGTCTAGCGAAGCCCGAGGCGTCGCGACAGGGACAAACGCGCGACGCGACGCGGCGTCGGCGCGGCGCAGCGGCCTCATCGGTTGGCGCCCGGAACCCAGAGCACGTCGGCCCGGCCGTCGTCGTTGGCGATGCGCGACGCGACGAAGAACCAGTCCGACAGCCGGTTGAGGTAGCGCGCGGCGGCCTCGGTCACGTCGCCATCGGCGGCGAGCTCGACGGTCAGGCGCTCGGCGCGGCGCGTGATCGTCCGGCAGAGGTGGAGATGCGCCGCGAGCGCGGATCCGCCGGGCAGCACGAAGGAGCGCAGCGGCTCGAGCGCCTCGTTCATCGCGTCGATCTCTGCCTCCAGCCGGTCGACCTGCGCGGGCGTCATGCGAAGCGGCGGGTACTCGACCTCGGCGTCCTTCGCGATGCCGGGGCGGCAGAGGTCGGCGCCCAGGTCGAAGAGGTCGTTCTGGATCGCCGCCAGCCGCGCGTCCATTTCGCCCTCGGCATGGAGGCGTGCCATGCCCACGGTCGCGTTGGCCTCGTCCACGGTCCCGTAGGACTCGACGCGCGCGGAGGTCTTGGGGACCCGCGACCCGTCGCCGAGCGCGGTCGTGCCCGCGTCGCCGGTGCGGGTGTAGATCTTCGACAGCACGACCATTCGGTCAGCCTCCCGAGCGCAGCCAGACGAAGCCGAGCAGGAGCCCGACCGCGACGAACTGCGCGTAGATGCGCCACCGCATCAGTCGGTTGGCGTGGCGACGGTTGAACTCGCCGCCCTTCGCGAACCCGCCGATTCCGGTCAGCAGGATCAGCAGGACGACGAGGCAGGCGCCCATGACTACGTAGAACAGGGGATCGTCGCGCATCGGTCCGTCCTTCCGTCTCGTCGCCGGGATACCTAAGGCACGCCGTCAGGATTGCGAGACGATCCGGTCGAGGAGCCGCGTCGGCAGCAGACGCTTGAGCACCATCGCCGCCACCGTCGGCGTGGTCACGCGGTAGCGCGCGGCGGGCCGGGGGGCATCGAGGGCGCGCAGGAGTGCCGCGGTGACGGCGGAGGGCGGGAGCTCGAAGCGGTCGGGCGCGGCGTCGTCGAGCCGATGCATCACGCGCTCGTAGTCGTCGCGCCGGGCGGAGGCGCGCCAGTCGATCCAATGGTGGAATCGCTCGCGGGCATTGGCGCGGAACCGCGTGGTGATCGGTCCGGGCTCGATCAGCGAGACGTGGATGCCCGTGCCCCGCAGCTCCATCCGCATGGTGTCCGACAGCCCCTCGAGCGCGAACTTCGTCGGCGACGTAGGCGCCGCGATAGGGCGAGGCGACGAAACCGAGGACGCTGCTGCATTGCACGATCCGGCCCTCGCCAGCGCGCGCGCATGACAGGCAGGACGCGGCGCGTGAGGTCGTGCCAGCCGATCAGGTTGGCCTCGAAGATCGCGCGCAGGGCATCCGTCGGCAGATCCTCCACCAGCCCGGGGATCGCGTAGGCGCCGTTGTTGAAGAGCGCGTCGAGCCGTCCGCCGGTGGCCTCGAGGACGGCGCCGAGGCCGCTCTCGATCGTGTCGGGGCTCTCGTAGTCGATCAGCGGCGAGGCGAGGCCCTCCGCCTCGAGCGCCTCGCAGTCGCGGGGCTTGCGGCAGGCGGCGAAGACCCGCCAGCCGCGGGCATGGAGGGTCAGGGCGGCGTCGCGTCCGATCCCGCTCGAGCAGCCGGTGATCAGGATGGATCGCGCGGGCGCGGGCGCGTCGTTCAAGCGGGCTCGAGGAAGCGGGCCGCCATGAACCCGGTCGCGCCGCCCTCGATCGCGCGGATCTCGATCCAGCCGCCCTGCGCTTCGCCGAGCGGCTCGGTCAGCGTCCCCTCGGGGAGCGCGGCGACGACCGGGTTCGCGGTGGACGGACCGGAGCGCAGGTTCACGACGCTCCCGCTGACGCGCAGCCGGGGGCCGTCCCCGGCAGCATCGGACGCGGCCTCCACGGTGGCCGGCGCCGCGGGTTCGGAGGCGGCGGGGATCAGGCTCACGAGCATCGGCTGCCCCGCCCCGGCCGCGACGACCGACGCTTCGGGCACGACGGTCCGGGTCGCGGCCCGCGTCACCTGCGGGCCGTCATCGGACAGGATCACCGGCTGGTCCGGGTCCGCTTCCGGCCCGAGCGCCGCGGCGACCGCGAGGTCGGTGTCGATCGCGGGCGCGGCGTCGGTGGAGGCCATCGCCTCCGTCACCGGGTCGCCCCAGACGACGAGCCCGACATAGATCGCTGCGGCGAGGGCGAGCGTCATCCTGAGCATCGGGCGGGTCCTCGTCGCGGCGGTCGGTGGTCAATCCCCGCGCACGGCATCGGGTTCCCGCCCGGCTAGCACGGCCGCGCCCGCACGCCCAAGGCCCGATCGGCGCATCCGCCGTGACGGAACCGGCCCCGCCGCGCTCGCTTGTGCCCCCCGCGGACGCCCCCTAGACCCCACCACCATGAGCGATCCGCAGGCCCCCCCCGCCGCGCGGCCCGAGGGCGGGGTCGTGTCGGAAACGCTGCGTTCGGCGATCGGCGACCGCTACCTCACCTACGCGCTCTCGACGATCATGCACCGCGCGCTCCCGGATGCGCGCGACGGGCTCAAACCCGTCCACCGCCGCATCCTCTACGCGATGCGCGAGCTGCGGCTTTCGCCTTCGGGGGGGTTCCGCAAGTCGGCCAAGATCAGCGGCGACGTTATGGGCAACTACCACCCACACGGGGACGCCGCGATCTACGACGCGATGGCGCGGCTCGCGCAGGACTTCGCGGTCCGCTACCCGCTCGTGGACGGGCAGGGGAACTTCGGCAACGTCGACGGCGACAACCCGGCCGCCGCGCGCTACACCGAGGCCCGCCTGACCGCCGCCGCGGAGGCGCTGCTCGACGGGCTCGACGAGGACGCGGTCGACTTCCGCGACAACTACGACGGCACGCTGCGCGAGCCGGTGGTGCTGCCCGGCGCCTATCCGAACCTGCTCGCGAACGGCGCGTCGGGGATCGCGGTCGGGATGGCGACCAATATCCCGCCGCACAACCTCGACGAACTCGTCGCCGCCTGCCTGCACCTGATCCGCTCGCCCAACGCGCGCGACGAGACTCTGCTCGAGCACGTCGCGGGGCCGGACTTCCCGACCGGCGGCATCTGCGTCGAGCCGCGGGAGTCGATGCGCGAGGCCTACCGCACCGGCCGCGGCGCGTTCCGCCTGCGCGCGCGGCACGGGATCGAGGATCTGGGCCAGGGCCGCTGGCAGATCGTCGTGACCGAGATTCCCTACCAGGTCCAGAAGGGCAAGCTGATCGAGCGCCTGGCCGAGCTGGTGCTGGCCAAGAAGGTCCCGATCCTCGCCGACGTGCGCGACGAGAGCGCCGAGGACATCCGCATCGTGCTCGAGCCGCGGTCGCGCAACGTCGACCCGGACGTCCTGATGTCGACGCTCTATCGGTTGTCGGAACTCGAGACGCGGTTCGCGCTCAACATGAATGTGCTGATCGACGGCGTGACGCCGCGCGTGTGCTCGCTGCGCGAGGTGCTGCAGGCGTTCCTCGACCACAGGCGCGACGGGCTCGTCCGCCGGTCGCGCTACCGGATGGGGAAGATCGACCACCGGCTGGAGGTGCTCGAGGGGTTCGTGATCGCGTTCCTGAATCTCGACCGCGTGATCGACGTGATCCGCTACGACGACGCGCCCAAGGAGGCGCTGATGCACGAGCCGTGGGGTGACGGGCCGGGACGGGCGCGGGACGAGGCGGCCTATGTCTCCCCGCTGCCGACGGATGCTCCGCCCACGCTGACGGAGGTGCAGGCCGAGGCGATCCTCAACATGCGGCTGCGCGCGCTGCGCCGGCTCGAGGAGCTGGCGCTCCTGCGCGAGCGCGACGCGCTGATGGCGGAGCGGGCGGGGCTCGACGACCTGCTGCGCGACGAGGCGGTGCAGTGGAAGGCCGTCGCGGGCGAGTTGCGCGACATGCGCCGGCGCTTCGGCAAGGCCACGCCGCTCGGTCGCCGCCGCACGGACTTCGCGGAGGCCGTGGAGGTCGCCGACGTCCCGCTCGAGGCGATGATCGAGCGCGAGCCGATCACCGTGGTCTGTTCGCGGATGGGCTGGATCCGCGCGCTCGGCGGGCATCGGCCGCTCGACCGGGAGCTGAAGTTCAAGGACGGCGACGGCCCGGCCTTCCTGTTCCACGCGGAGACGACGGACCGCCTGCTCGTCTGGTCGAGCGACGGGCGGGCGTTCACGATCCCCGCGAGCCAGCTGCCCGGCGGGCGCGGGATGGGGGAGCCGCTGCGCCTGATGATCGACCTCGCGGAGGGCGCGTCGGTCGTGGACATCCTCCTCCACGCGCCCGGCCGAAGGCTGCTGCTGGCGTCGAGCGCGGGCGACGGGTTCGTGGCGCCCGAGGAGGAGATGGTCGCGCTCCGCCGCGCGGGCAAGCAGGTGCTCAACCTGCGCCCCGGCACCACCGCGCTCGCCCCGGTCCCGGTGGAGGGCGACCACGTCGCGTGCGTGGGCGAGAACCGCAAGATGCTGATCTTCCCGCTGGCCGAGCTGCCGGAGATGGCGCGCGGCAAGGGCGTGCGGCTGCAGCGGTTCAAGGATGGCGGCCTGTCGGACGTGGCGACGGTGACGCTGGCCGACGGGCTGCGCTGGCCCGATCCGGCCGGGCGGACGCGCCATCAGGCCGACCTGTCGGAATGGTTCGGCGCGCGGGCGCAGGCGGGGCGGATGGCGCCGCGGGGCTTCCCGCGGGACAATCGCTTCGCGTGATCCGCGCCTTGTCGCCGCGCCGCCGAACCCTGTAGTCCATGCGAGGCTAGGGCCTTGGGAGACGCCGGTGACCGACACGATGAGCCGACGGCGCTTCGGCGCGCTCGCCGCAGCCACGACGCTCGCGGGCTGCGCGGTCCGCGACCCGGCGGGCGAGCCGCTGCGGCCGATGGGGACGTTCCAGCTCGCCAGCGCCATCGTGGTGGCGCGGGGCGCGCAGAGGATCCCGCCCTCCCGCGATGCCTCCGAGGCGGACCTCAAGCGGGTGATGCAGTCCGAGCTCGAGCGCCGGTTCGGCCGCTACGAGGGCGGCACGCTCTTCTACGTCGCGGTCAACGTCGACGGCTACTCGCTCGCGCGTCCCGGCATCCCGATCGTGCTCGCGCCGAAGTCTGTGCTGATCATCTCGGCCAACGTCTGGACCGCCGTGCCGCAGGCGAAGATCGGCGGACCCGAGCAGATCACGACGTTCGAGGGCGCGGACACGGCGATCGTGGGGTCGGGCCTGATCCGCGACGCCGACGAGCAGCTTGCGACGCTGGCTCGGAACGCGGCCAAGAAGGTGCAGGACTGGATGCTGACGAACCCGGAATGGTTCGGCCTGGAGGCCTGACCGGGGTACGGCCGGAGCGCCTTGCCATCGTTCGACCCCGTGGCTAGATGGCGCCCGATGCAATTCCGGGGGCCGAACGGCCCCCTCTCAGGTTTAGGAGCCACCCCATGGGCAAGGCGAAGTTCGAGCGCAACAAGCCGCATGTGAACATCGGGACGATCGGTCACGTGGACCACGGCAAGACGACGTTGACGGCGGCGATCACGAAGTATTTCGGGGATTTCAAGGCGTACGACCAGATCGACGCGGCGCCCGAGGAGAAGGCGCGGGGGATCACGATCTCGACGGCGCATGTGGAGTACGAGACGCCTGCGCGGCACTACGCGCACGTGGATTGCCCCGGGCACGCGGATTACGTGAAGAACATGATCACGGGGGCGGCGCAGATGGACGGCGCGATCCTGGTGGTGAACGCGGCCGACGGTCCGATGCCGCAGACGCGCGAGCACATCCTGCTCGGCCGTCAGGTGGGCATCCCGCACATGGTGGTGTTCATGAACAAGGTCGACCAGGTCGACGACGAGGAGCTTCTGGAGCTCGTGGAGATGGAGATCCGCGAGCTTCTGTCGTCCTACGAGTATCCCGGCGACGACATCCCGATCGTGAAGGGCTCGGCGTTGCACGCGATGAACGGGACCGAGCAGGCGATCGGCGAGGACGCGATCCGGGCGCTGATGGAGGCGGTGGACAGCTACATCCCGACGCCCGAGCGCGCGGTGGACCAGCCGTTCCTGATGCCGGTGGAGGACGTGTTCTCGATCTCCGGCCGGGGCACGGTGGTGACGGGTCGGATCGAGCGCGGCGTGATCAACGTGGGCGACGAGATCGAGATCGTGGGCATCCGCGACACCAAGAAGACGACCTGCACGGGCGTGGAGATGTTCCGCAAGCTGCTGGACCGCGGCGAGGCGGGCGACAACATCGGGGCGCTCCTGCGCGGCGTGGACCGCGACGGGGTGGAGCGGGGCCAGGTGCTGTGCAAGCCCGGCTCGGTGAAGCCGCACACGAAGTTCGAGGCGGAGGCGTACATCCTGACGAAGGAGGAGGGCGGTCGCCACACGCCGTTCTTCGCGAACTACCGGCCGCAGTTCTACTTCCGCACGACGGACGTGACGGGGACGGTGAACCTGGCGGAGGGCACCGAGATGGTGATGCCGGGCGACAACGTGTCGTTCGGGGTGGAGTTGATCGCGCCGATCGCGATGGAGCAGGGTCTGCGCTTCGCGATCCGCGAGGGCGGCCGCACGGTGGGCGCGGGCGTGGTGTCGAAGATCACCGACTGACGGATCGACGGACGGCCGGGGGCGGAAGTCGCGCGACCCCCGCAGCCGCCCGCGCGACCGGCGACCGCCCGCCGCTGCGACCGCGACCGGCGACCGGCGACCACCGCGAGACGACCGAAGGCCCCCCCCGCGGGGGCCTTCGGCGTTCGGGGGGGATGCGGGATGCGGAGGGCGCGAGAGGAACGGGCGGGACGGTCGCGGCGGCGATGTGCCCATGCGGGTTCGGAACGGGGTTGCGGGGGGCGTGCGCGTGGTCTAGGGGCGCGGCTCCACGGTGGCGGGCCGGACGGCCGGCCATCTCGGACAGGGCGCGACGAGGGGTTCCGGATGGGCCGGTCTCCTCCTCTCGGGCTCCCATGCGGGTCCCGCGGCAAGCGGGCCTGCCTGCCATGGACGTGACATGAAGAGCCAGAACATCCGCATTCGGCTGAAGGCGTTCGATTACCGCGTGCTCGACGCGAGCACCGCCGAGATCGTCGCCACCGCCAAGCGCACCGGCGCGCAGATCCGAGGCCCGATCCCGCTTCCCAACAAGATCGAGCGCTTCACCGTCCTGCGCGGCCCGCACATCGACAAGAAGTCCCGCGACCAGTGGGAGATCCGCACGCACAAGCGAATGCTCGACATCGTCGACCCCACGCCGCAGACCGTGGACGCCCTCATGAAGCTCGACCTCGCCGCCGGCGTGGACGTCGAGATCAAGGTCTGAGGAGGGTTCGCGGATGCTTCGTTCGGGCGTGATCGCGAAGAAGGTCGGGATGACCCGCCTCTTCATGGAAGACGGGCGCCAGGTCCCCGTCACCGTCCTGCAGCTCGACGGGCTGCAGGTCATCGGCCAGCGCACCGTCGACGCGCACGGCTACACCGCCGTGACGCTCGGCGCGGGCGCGGCCAAGGCCAAGCGCACCAGCCAGGCGATGCGCGGCGTGTTCAAGGCAGCGGGCGTCGAGCCCAAGCGCAAGGTCGCCGAGTTCCGCGTCGACGAGGGCGCGATGATCGAGGTGGGCGAGGAGATCATCGCCGACCACTACTTCGCGGGCCAGTTCGTCGACGTGTCCGGCACGTCGATCGGCAAGGGCTTCGCGGGCGCGATGAAGCGCTGGAACTTCGGCGGCCTGCGCGCGTCGCACGGCGTCTCGGTCAGCCACCGTTCGCACGGCTCCACCGGCCAGTGCCAGGACCCCGGCAAGGTGTTCAAGGGCAAGAAGATGGCCGGTCACATGGGCTCCGCTCGCGTGACCACTCAGAACCTGCAGGTCGTGCGCACCGACACCGACCGCGGCCTGATCATGGTCCGCGGCGCGGTGCCGGGCTCCAAGGGCGGCTGGGTCACGATCAAGGACGCGGTCAAGAAGCCGTTCCCCGATAGCGCCATCGTCCCCGCGGCGCTGATGTCGTCGCGCCGCGAGGCGCAGCGCGCCGCCGAGGAGGCCGCCGCCGCCGCCGAGGCCGAGGAGCGCGCCGCCGCCGAGGCGCTGGCCGCCGAGCAGGCCGCCGCCGAGGAGGCCGCGCTGGCCGAGGCCGAGGAGTCGATCGCCGAGGACAAGGCCGACACGGATCATTCGGACGTCGAGGGTTCGGCCCCGGATGCCGACAAGAAGGAGGGCGACGCATGAAGCTCGACGTCATCACCCTCGACGGCGGCTCCGCCGGGTCCGTCGAGCTCGACGATGCGCTGTTCGGCCTCGAGCCGCGCCGCGACATCCTCTACCGCGTCGTGCGCTGGCAGCGGAACAAGGCGCAGGCCGGGACCCACAAGGTCAAGACCCGCTCCGAGGTCAACTACTCGACCAAGAAGATCGTCCGCCAGAAGGGCTCCGGCGGCGCGCGCCACGGCTCGCGCAAGGCGCCGATCTTCCGCGGCGGCGGCACCTACAAGGGTCCGACGCCGCGCAGCCACGGCCACGAGCTCACCAAGAAGGTCCGCCGGCTCGGGCTCATGCACGCGCTGAGCGCCAAGGCGCAGGCCGGCAAGATCGTCGTGCTCGACGCGCTGTCGGCGGAGGGCGCCAAGACCTCCGCGCTCGCCAAGCAGATCGGCGCGCTCGGCTGGAAGCGCGCGCTGATCATCGACGGGGCCACCGTCAACGAGGACTTCGCGCAGGCCGCGCGCAACCTCGGCAACCTGGACGTCCTGCCCTCGATGGGCGCGAACGTCATGGACATCCTCAAGCGTGACACGCTCGTGCTCACGAAGGCGGGCGTCGAGGCGCTGGAGGCGCGGCTGAAATGAACGAGTACGACGTGATCCGGAAGCCGATCATAACCGAGAAGGCGACGCTCGCCTCCGAGGCGAACGCGGTCGTGTTCGAGGTGGCGATCGACGCCAACAAGCCGCAGATCAAGTCCGCGGTCGAGGCGCTGTTCGGCGTCAAGGTGAAGGCGGTCAACACCGCCATCACCAAGGGAAAGGCCAAGCGTTTCCGTGGACAGATGGGCCGGCGCAAGGACGTCAAGAAGGCCTACGTGACGCTCGAGGAAGGCAACACGATCGACGTGACGACGGGGCTCTGAGCGCCGGCCGCCCCCGCGGGGGCGGCGCATGAACCGGGGACCTGCGGGGCCCTGCATCCTGCGCGGGGCACGTCCCCGCGCGCCACAAACGGAAGACAGGTAACATGGCACTCAAGTCGTACAAGCCGACGACGCCGGGCCAGCGCGGGCTGGTTCTGATCGACCGTTCGGAGCTGTGGAAGGGCCGTCCGCTCAAGTCCCTCGTCGAGGGGCTGAGCAAGCACGGCGGTCGCAACAACACCGGACGGATCACGATGCGCCGCATCGGCGGGGGGGCCAAGCGGCTCTACCGCATCGTGGATTTCAAGCGCGCCAAGCTCGACGTGCAGGCGAACGTGGAGAGGATCGAGTACGATCCGAACCGGACCGCCTTCATCGCGCTGATCCGCTACACCGACGGCGAGGCGTCCTACATCCTCGCGCCGCAGCGGCTCGCCGTGGGCGACCGCGTGGTCGCGAGCGCGCGTGCCGACATCAAGCCGGGCAACGCGATGCCGTTCCAGGGCATGCCGATCGGCACGATCGTCCACAACGTCGAGCTCAAGCCCGGCAAGGGCGGGCAGATCGCGCGGGCGGCGGGCACCTACGCGCAGTTCGTCGGACGCGACGGCGGCTACGCGCAGATCCGGCTCTCGTCGGGCGAGCTGCGGCTGGTGCGGCAGGAATGCATGGCGACGGTGGGCGCGGTGTCCAACCCCGACAACTCGAACCAGAACATCGGCAAGGCGGGCCGCAACCGGCACAAGGGCATCCGCCCGTCGGTGCGCGGCGTGGTCATGAACCCGATCGACCACCCGCATGGCGGCGGCGAGGGCCGCACGAGCGGAGGCCGGCACCCGGTCACGCCGTGGGGCAAGCCGACCAAGGGCGCGCGCACGCGCGACCGCAACAAGGCGTCGAGCAAGCTGATCCTGCGATCGCGCCACGCCAAGAAGAAGGGCCGCTGACATGAGCCGATCCGTCTGGAAGGGGCCGTTCGTCGACGCCTTCGTGCTGAAGAAGGCCGAGAAGTCGCGCGAGAGCGGGCGCAACGAGGTCATCAAGATCTGGTCGCGCCGCTCGACCATCCTGCCGCAGTTCGTGGGCCTCACCTTCGGGGTCTACAACGGGCACAAGCACATCCCGGTCAACGTGTCCGAGGACATGATCGGCCAGAAGTTCGGCGAGTACTCCCCGACGCGGACCTATTACGGGCACGCGGCGGACAAGAAAGCGAAGAGGAAGTAGGCCATGGGCAAGGAGAAGAACCCCCGCCGCGTGGCCGACAACGAGGCCATGGCGAAGCTGCGCTCGCTGCGCACGTCGCCCCAGAAGCTCAACCTCGTCGCCGCGATGATCCGCGGCAAGAAGGTCGACCGGGCGATCACCGATCTCGTCTTCTCGAAGAAGCGGATCGCGATCGACGTGCGCAAGTGCCTGCAATCGGCCGTCGCCAACGCCGAGAACAACCACAACCTCGATGTGGACGCGCTGATCGTGGCCGAGGCCTGGGTCGGCAAGAACCTGACGATGAAGCGGGGCCGTCCGCGGGCCCGGGGCCGGTTCGGGCGCATCACCAAGCCCTTCTCGGAAATCACGATCAAGGTGCGCGAAGTAGGGGAGCCAACCTGATGGGCAACAAGGTCAATCCGATCGGCATGCGCCTCCAGGTCAACCGGACCTGGGACAGCCGCTGGTTCGCGAACACGAAGGATTACGGCAACCTCCTGCTGGAGGACCTGAAGATGCGCGCCTTCATCGAGGAGGAGTGCAAGCAGGCCGGGATCAGCCGGATCGTGATCGAGCGGCCGCACCGCAAGTGCCGGGTGACGGTCCATACCGCGCGTCCGGGCGTGATCATCGGCAAGAAGGGTGCGGACATCGAGGTGCTCCGCAAGAAGCTCGCCTCGATGACGTCGTCCGAGCTTCACCTCAACATCGTCGAGATCCGCAAGCCCGAGCTCGACGCCGCGCTGGTGGGCGAGGGCATCGCGCAGCAGCTCGAGCGGCGGGTGTCGTTCCGCCGCGCGATGAAGCGGTCGGTGCAGAACGCGATGCGGATGGGCGCGCTCGGCATCCGGATCAACATGGCCGGCCGTCTCGGCGGGGCGGAGATCGCGCGGACCGAATGGTACCGCGAGGGCCGCGTGCCGCTGCACACGTTGCGCGCGGACATCGACTACGCGCATTCCGAGGCGAAGACGCCCTACGGGATCATCGGGATCAAGGTCTGGATCTTCAAGGGCGAGATCATGGAGCACGACCCGGCCGCGCGCGACCGCAAGGCGCAGGAGCTGCAGGACGGCCCGAGCCCCCGTGGGGCCGGTGGTGGCCGTCGCGACGATCGCGGTCCCCGCGGTCCTCGGCGTTGAGGAGTAGCCAGTCATGATGCAACCGAAACGGACCAAGTTCCGCAAGGCGTTCAAGGGCCGCATCCGCGGCGAGGCGAAGGGCGGGTCGGACCTGAACTTCGGCACGTTCGGGCTGAAGGCGATCGAGCCGGAGCGCGTCACTGCGCGCCAGATCGAGGCCGCGCGCCGGGCGATGACGCGCCACATGAAGCGTCAGGGCCGTGTCTGGATCCGGATCTTCCCCGATCTGCCGGTCACTTCCAAGCCGGTCGAGGTGCGGATGGGCAAGGGCAAGGGCTCGGTCGACTACTGGGCCTGCAAGGTGAAGCCGGGCCGGGTGATGTTCGAGCTCGACGGCGTGAACGAGGCGACCGCGCGCGAGGCGCTTCGGCTCGCGGCGATGAAGCTGCCGATCAAGACGCGCACGGTGCAGCGCGAGGATTGGTAGGCTCGCGCCGCCCTTGCCACGCCGATGAGGAGGCCCCCGCGGAATGTGGGGGCCTTCTTCACGTTTTGGGGTAAGTCGAAACGTGCAGTTTCATGTTTCGTACGAAATGCGGATGCGGCTTCCGGGGCTTTCGACGCCCTCGCCGCCCGCCCGAGGGGAGCGCATCATGCCGGATATTTCCTCCCTCTTCGTGACGCGCCTTTATCACGCCGCCCTCGCCGAGCAGCGGCCGGCGATCGACGGCCGCGAGCTCGAGGCGTCGTGCCTGTCGATCGCGGAGGATGACGAGGCGGGTCAGGCGTGGTGCGCGGCGAATGCCTTCGCGGGCTACACGAGCTACGCGTCGCTCACCGACCTCGGCTGGCGGTTTCCGATCTTCAAGGCATTGGTCAAGACACTCGACCGCCACGTCGCGGCCTTCGCCGAGGATCTCGCCTTCGACCTGAAGGACCGCCCGCTCAAGCTCGACTCGATGTGGATCAACATCCTGCCCTATGGCGGGGTGCATACCGGGCACCTGCATCCGCACTCGGTGATCTCGGGCACGACCTACGTGTCGATGCCCGACGGGGTGAGCGCGATCAAGTTCGAGGATCCCCGCCTGCCGATGATGATGGCCGCCCCGTTGCGCCGCCCCGACGCCCGGCGCCGGATGCGGACCTTCGCCTATGTCGAGCCGGCGGCAGGCGACGTGCTGCTCTGGGAGAGCTGGCTGCGCCATGAGGTGCCGGTGAACATGAGCGAGGAGGATCGCGTGTCGGTGAGCTTCAACTACGGGTGGTAAGGCCCGTTCCGTGCAGCGGCGGAAGGGCCGGTGGGCCTTGCGGGCGGAACCCACGCCCGGTCGGCGCGGCGGCGAAAAGCTCCTTCGACCCTCCCGGTGCTAAGGAGCACGTCGCCCGGCCGGCGAGGATCGTTGGTACGCCGACGGGTTCGGTCGAGCCCTCGATGGGCGGACGGCCCCCCAGCCGTCCGGCACGTCGGTTCAGGAGGCGCGCGCCTTGAGCCCGGCGGCGAGCGACGAGACGTCGCCGCCCGACACGCGGGGCACGATCCGGTAGGCGGCGTTGACGAGGCAGAAGAACGCGAAGCCGAGCAGCCCGACGCAGAGCGCCACGACGAGGACGTTGCCGAAGGGTTGGTTCGCGAGCCAGTCGAAGACCTGACCGACGCCGCCCGCCTCCTCCTCGCTGCCGTTCCAGGCGGCCGCGCCGAGGAAGCCGCCGATGACAAGGATGACGACGGCCTGCGCGAGCACTCCCGCGCGCAGCGCCCAGTCCCAATTCGTCGTGAAGCGGTTGGCGGCGAGCTTTTCGCGGTACTTCGCCTTCCACGCCTTGATCGCGTAGTAGATGCCCGCCCCGATGGTGCAGAGCGCGGCGAAGGCGAGGAGCCAGCGGCCTCCGGGCCAGCCGAGCACGGTCCCGACGGCCGCCTCGACGCCGCCGCCGCCGGACCCGCCTCCGTCCGACCCGGCCCCGCGCAGGGCGGTGCCGATCGCGGCGGCGCCGAGCGCGCCGTGGGTCAGGCCGGTGACGATCATCCCGGCGCGGGCGACGAGCCCCTTGGCCTCGGAGCCGTAATCCTCGAGATCCTCCGCCGCGTCGATCCCGCGCCAGATGGCGTAGGCGATGAGGCCGAGGCCGATGATCCACAGGACGGCGAGCCCCCATGCGCTGCCCGAGAGGGTGTCCATCGCCGAGGACGTGCCCTCCGCGTCGCCGCCTTGCCAGATCGCCCAGAGCGACAGGCCGGCGACGGCGAGGTAGGTGACGCCGCGCCCGGCATAGCCGGCACGCATGACGGGGATCGCCCAGGAATGGTCTGCCATCGGTGTCGCTCCTGCTGTGGACAGGATCAACGCCGGCGCTGCCATCCCGGTTCAGACCCGTGCGGGAGCTCCCGGTGGTGCGCCGGACCGACCACTCGGGCGGCGGGCGACATGCCGATCCGGCGGGATTCCCGGCCCGCAGGGTGCCGGGGAGGGTGACCCACGAGGACCGGGTGTCGGCCCGCCGGGTCGCGGGTACCGGGACCTGATCGCATGAGGGCGGGATATCGAAGGAATCGGCAGGTCGAAAGCAGCGGATGCCGGATCGGTCCCGCCGGTCGGTCGCGTCCGCGGCCGAGACGGCGTTCGGGCGGCGCGAGGGGCGCTTCGCAGGCCCTCCGGCGGCGAGAGCCTCGGAGGCTCGCGATCGGACGCTCCGCGTCGGACGATCGTCACGACCGCCTACCTCTCGGCGCTCCAATCCGCCCCGTAGGTCGCCCGTGTAGACGGCGCTTCCGAGTTCGCGTCGCAGGACCTCCCGGCGCCAGCAACTCGCGTGCTGGTCGTGGAACGTCGGCTCCCGGAGGACACTGCCGTCGACCCGACTTCGCAGCACCGAACAGTTCCCCATGCCGCCCGCGTTCCGGCCGTGATAGAAGTACTCGATCCGGTCGAGACCGAGATCGGCGACGACGAGGCCGTATCCTCCATAGTCGCCCTGTCCGTAGGCGGAGTCGTGCACGCCCAGCAGGTAGAGGCGGTTCTCGTAGACCGCGAGAAGCGCGCCGATCTCGAACGAAAGGAGCATTCCGCCCTGGCGTCGTTCCACGAGCCTGGTCGACAGCGCCTCGGCCTCGGCGCACCAGTCAGGGGTCCCGGGCGCGACGTAGCGTCGGCATCTCCCGTCGGGATCCGTGGATGCCGGGGCGTCAGCGCCTTCCATCGCGGCCGCGACGATGCGACGGTAGCGCGTCGTCGGTATCGACGACCGAGCGAGATGGCGCGTTCGTCGGAAGCCCCCGGCCACGTCATGCCGGCCGCCACCATGGCGCGGATCAGCGCCGCCTTGCGGTCGCGGGTGGCGGCGACGTCCTCGATCCGATCGAGCGGCCAGAGCATGTCCGGCCTGGATCCCTCCATGCCCCAGAGGGTCGCGTAGGTGTGCGGGCTTGCGCCGTGCGCCAGGAGCGCGATCGCCGCGTCGACGTTGTCGCCGTCGAGCGCGACGTCCAGCAGGGAGCGTCGCTCCGACGGCCGGTCACCCGAGAGAAGGTTCGGATCGAGACCCGCCGCCGTGGCCTTCGCGACCCATTGGCCGACCATCTCGCCCGTCGCCGCCGCGAGGAACCGGGCCGCGATATCGGCATCCGCGAGAGGCTCGGAAAGAATGGCCACGGTCTCCGGGTCGTCGTCGAGCCCGAGCAGGTGGCCCAGGTCGGCCGTCCGCAGGGCGTCGGCGATTTGCTCGCGGGGCGAGGAGAACTGGCACACGTTCTGATAGACGGTCAGATCGACGCTGCCGTTCTCCACGCCGTCGAGGAGGATGCTGCACATCGCCTGGCCGTTCTCCTGTGCCTGCGCGACGGTCGGCATCGGCAGCGCCAGAGGGATGAGCGCGGCCGTTCGGGCGATCATCCGGGAGCGTCGGCGTTGCAGATCGACCGTCCGACCGTCACGTCGATGACCGACCCGGTCGAGTTCGTCGTCGCGATCGCGCAATCGGCGTCGATGCGACCGTCCTCGGCGGGTGCCGCGGCGACCGGCGACTCCGTCACGGGCCTCCGGTTCGAATCCTTGAACGACGCGAAGGCTCTCAGCGAAATGGCCACCACGCCGAGCAGGGCGATCACTATTTGCCGGCGTCCCAGGATCGGTCCGCGATCGATCGTCCGTCTATCGTGGTGCGGTCCATCCCCGTCGTCCATGCATTCCCGCGGAGGCCGGTTGCGATCCACAGCCACGAGGCCTCCGATCATCGCCGCGCGATAGGACCAGGTTAGGATCCCGGTTCAGGCAGGCAATCGACGTTCCCCCGCCCCGGCAGAGATCCCCTTGCGCCCCCCTCGCGCCTCGTCTAGGGGCGGCGCTCACACGTTGAACTCCACCGGAGCAACCCGTGACTCGCGCGCCTTCGGGCGCGGCGAAGCGGGCCGGTGATGTTGGAAGGACGAGCGCGATGGACGCGACCGAGATGCGATCGAAGACGCCCGACGAGCTGCGCACGCGGCTCACGGACCTCAAGAAGGAGGCGTTCAACCTGCGCTTCCAGCAGGCCACCAGCCAGCTCGAGAACACGGCGCGCATCCGCGTGGTGAAGCGCGAGACGGCACGGGTGATGACGATCCTGAACCAGAAGGCGGCCGAGGCCGCGTCGGCCGAGGCGGCCGCCAGCACCAAGACGGAGGCCTGAGCCCATGCCCAAGCGCATCCTCTCCGGCGTGGTCACGTCGAACCAGAACGAGCAGACCGTCACGGTCTCGATCGAGCGGCGCTTCAAGCATCCGCTCCTGCAGAAGACGGTCCGGAAGTCCAAGAAGTACCGGGCCCACGACGAGACGAACCAGTACAAGGTCGGCGACCAGGTCCGCATCCAGGAATGCCCGCCGCGGTCCAAGACCAAGCGGTGGGAGGTGATCGCCGAGTAGCGATCGCCACGCCATAACCACGAAACCCTGGGGATACGGGCCGGCATCGCCCCCCCAAAGGTCGGGAGACGAACATGATCCAGATGCAGACCAACCTGGACGTTGCCGATAATTCGGGCGCGCGCCGGGTGCAGTGCATCAAGGTGCTCGGCGGCTCGCACCGCCGCTACGCCTCGGTGGGCGACGTCATCGTCGTGTCGGTGAAGGAGGCGCTGCCGCGCGGCCGCGTCAAGAAGGGCGACGTCCGCAAGGCCGTCGTCGTGCGCACCGCCAAGGAGGTGCGCCGCGAGGACGGCACCGCGATCCGCTTCGACCGGAACGCCGCCGTGATCCTCAACAACAACAACGAGCCGATCGGGACCCGCATCTTCGGGCCGGTCGTGCGCGAGCTGCGCGCGAAGAACTTCATGAAGATCATCTCGCTCGCCCCGGAGGTGCTGTGATGGCCGCGAAGCTGCGCAAGGGCGACCGCGTCAAGGTGCTGGCCGGCAAGGACCAGGGCCGCGACGGCGAGATCGTGAGCGTCGACCCGAAGGCCGGCAAGGCCGTCGTCGACGGGATCAACATGGCGATCCGGCACACCCGCCAGAGCCAGACGTCGCAGGGCGGCCGGGTGTCGAAGGCGATGCCGATCGACCTGTCGAACCTCGCGGTCATGGATGCGAACGGCAAGGCCACGCGCGTCGGTTTCCGCTTCGGGGACGACGGCAAGAAGGTGCGCTACGCCAAGACGACGGGGGACGTGATCTGATGCTCGACCAGGCGACATACGTGCCGCGGCTCCTCGCCGTCTATCGCGAGACCGTGAAGGGCGCGATGCGGGAGCAGTTCGGCTACTCCAACGACATGATGATCCCGCGGCTCGAGAAGATCGTGCTCAACATCGGCTGCGGCGCCGAAGCGGTCCGCGACAGCAAGAAGGCCAAGTCGGCGCAGGACGACCTGTCGACGATCGCGGGCCAGAAGGCGGTCGTCACCAAGGCCAAGAAGTCGATCGCGGGCTTCCGGGTCCGCGAGGACATGCCGCTCGGCACCAAGGTGACGCTGCGCGGCGCCCGGATGTACGAGTTCCTCGACCGCCTCATCACGGTGGCGATGCCGCGCATCCGCGACTTCCGCGGCGTGTCGGGCAAGTCGTTCGACGGGCGCGGCAACTACGCGATGGGGCTCAAGGAGCACATCGTCTTCCCCGAGATCAACTTCGACAAGATCGACGAGATGTGGGGAATGGACATCATCATCTGCACCACGTCGAAGACCGATGCGGAGGCCAAGGCCCTGCTGAAGGCCTTCAACATGCCGTTCAACAGCTGAGGAGCGAGGAACATGGCAAAGGAATCCATGATCGAGCGCCAGAAGAAGCGCGAGCGGCTGGTCAAGAAGTACGCGAGCCAGCGCGCGAAGCTGAAGGCGATCACGACCGACGAGAGCAAGCCCGCCGACGAGCGGTTCCGCGCGACGATGAAGCTCGCGGAGCTGCCGCGCAACTCGTCGCCGGTCCGGCTCAACAACCGCTGCCAGGTCACCGGCCGGCCGCGGGCGTACTACCGCAAGCTGAAGCTCAGCCGCATCATGCTGCGCGATCTCGCCTCGAAGGGGCAGATCCCGGGCATGGTCAAGTCGAGCTGGTGAGGGCGATATGGCAATGAACGATCCCATCGGCGACATGCTGACCCGCATCCGCAACGCGCAGATGCGCGGCAAGTCGACCGTCTCCACCCCGGCCTCCAAGCTGCGCGCGCACGTGCTCGACGTGCTCGCCGACGAGGGCTACATCCGCGGCTACGAGAGCGCCTCGGACCGCCAGGGCCACCCGACGATCGAGATCGCGCTCAAGTACTACGAGGGCGTGCCGGTCATCCGCGAGGTCAAGCGCGTGTCGAAGCCGGGCCGCCGCGTCTATATCGGCGTCGGCTCGCTGCCGTCGGTCCGCCAGGGTCTCGGCGTGTCCATCGTGTCCACCTCGCGTGGCGTCATGTCCGATGCAGCAGCCCGGTCCGCCAATGTCGGCGGCGAAGTGCTCTGCACGGTATTCTGAGGAGGTCGCGATGTCTCGCATCGGCAAGCGCCCCGTCGAGCTGCCCTCCGGCGTGGAGGCCACGCTCGCGGGGCAGACGGTCTCGGTGAAGGGCCCCAAGGGCACGCGGAGCTTCAAGGCGACCGACGACGTGTCGCTCACGCTCGACGACGGCGCGATCACGGTCGCGCCGCGCGGCTCGTCCAAGCGCGCGCGCCAGCAATGGGGCATGTCGCGCACCATGGTCGAGAACCTGGTGATCGGCGTGACGAAGGGGTTCCGGCGCGAGCTGGAGATCCAGGGCGTCGGCTACCGCGCGCAGATGCAGGGCGACGTCCTGAAGCTCGCGCTCGGCTACAGCCACGACGTCAACTTCGACGTGCCCGCGGGGGTGACCGTGACGGCGCCCAAGCAGACCGAGATCGTGGTCGAGGGCAGCGACGAGCAGCAGGTCGGCCAGGTCGCCGCCAACATCCGCGGCTGGCGGCCGCCGGAGCCCTACAAGGGCAAGGGCATCCGCTACAAGGGCGAGTTCATCTTCCGCAAGGAAGGCAAGAAGAAGTAAGGACGAGACAGATGGCAAACACGAAGAGGGACCTGTTCCTGAAGCGCCGCCTGCGCGTCCGGAACAAGCTGCGCAAGATGGCCGCGGGGCGTCCGCGCCTGTCGGTGCACCGCTCGAACAAGAACATCAGCGTCCAGCTGATCGACGACGCGGAGGGCCGCACGCTCGCGGCCGCCTCGACGCTCGAGAAGGACCTGGGCGGCGCCAACGACGTGGCGACGGCGGCCAAGGTCGGCGCGGCGATCGCGGAGCGCGCGAAGGCGGCCGGCATCGCCGACGTCTACTTCGACCGCGGGGGCTTCCTGTTCCACGGGAAGGTCAAGGCGCTCGCGGACGCGGCGCGCGAGGGCGGGCTGAAGTTCTGACGAAAGCCGCGATCCGCTCCGGCGGGTCGCGCAGGAGGGCAGGGGGCTTCGCGCCCCCTCGATGATCCGGGAGGCCCGCGGGCCTCACCGTGGATCGAGATGGACGGGCCGCGCGCCCGAGGACGACGAGGAGAGACCGCATGGCGGGACGTGACGACAGGGGTGGCCGCGGTGGCGGCCGGGGACGCGACGAGAACCCGGAATTCGCCGACCGGCTGGTGGCGATCAACCGCGTCTCCAAGACGGTGAAGGGCGGCAAGCGCTTCGGCTTCGCGGCGCTCGTCGTCGTGGGCGACCAGAAGGGCCGCGTCGGCTTCGGCAAGGGCAAGGCCAAGGAGGTCCCCGAGGCGATCCGCAAGGCCACCGAGCAGGCCAAGCGGCAGATGATCCGCGTGCCGCTGCGCGACGGCCGCACGCTGCACCACGACATGAACGGCCGCCACGGCGCCGGTCGCGTGGTGATGCGGACCGCGCCCGAGGGCACCGGCATCATCGCGGGCGGCCCGATGCGCGCGGTGTTCGAGATGCTCGGCATCAAGGACGTGGTGTCGAAGTCGATCGGCTCGCAGAACCCCTACAACATGATCCGCGCCACGCTCGACGGGCTGGTCAAGGAATCGTCGCCCCGCTCGGTCGCGCAGCGCCGCGGCAAGAAGGTCGCCGACATCCTCGACCGCGGCGACGGTCCCAGGATCGACGGCGAGCAAGCGCCCGTCGTCGAGGAGGCGTGAGCATGGCCACCATCGTCGTCAAGCAGATCGGCTCCCCGATCCGCCGCCCCGCGATCCAGCGCGCGACGCTGATCGGGCTCGGGCTCAACAAGATGCACCGCACGCGCGAGCTGGAGGACACGTCCGAGGTCCGCGGCATGGTCGCCAAGATCCCGCACCTGGTGGAGATCGTGGAGGAGCGGGGCTGAGGCCACGCGATCCGAGGGCACGGAGCCATCGATAGCCCCGGCCATGACAGCCGGGGCTTTTCGCGTTCGACGGGGCGGCGATCTCGCCATTCGCATCCGGTGCGTCGGACGGGCAATGCGACGGAGGCGCCGGCTAGATCGCCATCGTGCTCCAGCTCCGGGGCGGCGTCCGATCCCCGTGCCCGCGCCGATGCGATCCGCGACGCCGGCAAGCGGGAGGGACGTGGCCATCGGTTACCGCACGATGGCGCCCGAGCGGCGCTCTATTCCGTCGTGGCCTCCGCGTCGTCGTCCACGAAGATCACCTTCCCCACCCGCGTGTTCCGCAGCCGGTCGCGGTGCAGGAGCATGCCGTCGGCGATGTAGAGGTTGCGGGTCTCGTATTGCGCGACCTCGTCGGGGGTCTCGGGGTCGCGCAGGACGAGGGTGAGCTCGCCGGTGGTCTCGGGCGTGACGAGGAGGAACCGGTCGGGATCGGCCTGGCTCTCCATGTCGCGCAGGATCGCGAGGACGAGCTCGGGGTCGGTCACGCGCTCGACGGCGAAGTAGCAGGCGCCCTCGTAGCCGCCGAGCGCCACGGCGGTGACGGAGCCCGCGACGATGGTGGCGGGCGCGGTGACGACGGCGAGCGCGGAGGCGAGGAAGCCCGACGCGCCGGCCGTGGCCGCGCCGACGCCGCTCGTGACGGCGGTGGTGGCGAGCATGGTCGCGCCGGTCTTCGCGTTCACCAGCGCGTAGTTGCCCACGGCATCCGCGACGGCCCCGCCCGCGCCGCCGCCCTGCGCCGAGGCGGTCATGGTCGAGATCAGGCGCGTCGGCTTGTAGTCGCAGATCGCGGCTGGCGCGGCGGTGGCGCCGACGGCGAGGAGTGCGGTCGGCGGCGAGGAGGCGGGCGGGCATGGGGCGGCTCCGGTCAGGGGTCGGTTCCTGGGGAGATAGGAGCACGCAGGCGGTCCGGGTAGGGCGGCGCGTCGACCCACGGCGCCGGGCCGGGCGCGCGCCGCTTGCGCCGTGTGGGGCAGGCGTGTAGGCCCGCGCGGTGGTCCGACAGGGACCGATCGTCACGCACATGCCGCGTCCGCCCCACCTCGCTTCGGGGGCGCGTCCGGCCCGAAAGGAAGCGACATGAAACTCAACGACCTCCGCGATAATCCGGGCGCCACGCACAAGCCCAAGCGCGTCGGCCGCGGCGCGGGCTCGGGCATGGGCAAGACCGGCGGGCGCGGCATCAAGGGCCAGAAGTCCCGCTCGGGCGTGGCCATCAAGGGCTACGAGGGCGGGCAGATGCCGCTCTACCAGCGCCTCCCCAAGCGCGGCTTCAACAAGCCGAACCGGCTGTCCTTCGCGATCGTGAACCTGAGCAAGATCCAGGAGTTCGTCGACGCGGGCAAGCTCGACGCGGGCGCGGTCACCGAGGAGGCGATGGTCGCCTGCGGGCTGGTGCGGCGCCGGCTCGACGGGGTGCGCGTGCTGGGCAAGGGCGAGCTGACGGCGAAGGTCATGATCACCGCCACCGGCGCGTCCAAGGGCGCGGTCGAGGCGGTCGAGAAGGCCGGCGGCTCGGTCACGCTGCCGGAGCGCGCGCCCGCCGCCTGAGGGCGTGCTTCGCTTGTGGGCGGGCCGCGGCCCGCCTACGTTCGTCCCGACATTTACGCACCGCCGCCCGTCCAGCGGGCACCCGGCGGGCCGACGACGAGGGGGGCCGCCATGGCTTCGGCAGCAGAGCAGATGGCCGCCAACATGAGCTGGGGGGCGTTCGGCAAGGCCAAGGAGCTTCGCCAGCGCATCCTGTTCACGCTCGGCCTGCTCATCATCTACCGGCTGGGCACCTACATCCCCGTTCCCGGCATCGACGGCGCGCAGTTGCGGCAGTTCGTCGAGCAGGCGTCGGCGGGGCTCGGCGGCGTGCTCAACATGTTCACCGGCGGCGCGATCGGGCGGATGGGCGTCTTCGCGCTCGGGATCATGCCCTACATCTCGGCGTCGATCATCGTGCAGCTGATGACGTCGATGGTCCCGCAGCTCGAGGCGCTGAAGAAAGAGGGCGAGGCGGGGCGCAAGAAGATCAACCAGTACACGCGCTACGGCACGGTCGCGCTCGCGACGCTGCAGGGCTACGGGCTCGCGGTGTCGCTGGAATCGGGCGGGATGGCGCACGATCCGGGGCTGTTCTTCCGGGCGGCCTGCGTGATCACGCTGGTGGGCGGCACGATGTTCCTGATGTGGCTGGGCGAGCAGATCACCGCGCGCGGCATCGGCAACGGCATCTCGCTCATCATCTTCGTGGGCATCGTGGCCGAGCTGCCGGGCGCGATGGCGCAGTTCTTCGCCTCCGGCCGCGAGGGCGCGATCTCGACGCCGGTGATCCTCGGCGTGATCGCGATGCTGATCGCGACCCTCCTGTTCGTGGTGTTCATGGAGCGCAGCCTGCGCAAGATCCACATCCAGTACCCGCGCCGGCAGGTCGGAATGAAGGTCTACGACGGCGGCTCGTCGCACCTGCCGATCAAGGTGAACCCGTCGGGCGTGATCCCGGCGATCTTCGCCTCGTCGCTCCTGCTGCTGCCGACGACGATCAGCACGTTCTCGGGCAGCCAGACGAACCCGGTGCTGGCCACCATCACCGCGTATTTCGGGCCGGGGCAGCCGCTCTACCTGCTGTTCTTCACCGCGATGATCGTGTTCTTCGCCTACTTCTACACCCACAACGTCGCCTTCAAGACCGACGACGTGGCCGACAACCTCAAGAACCAGAACGGCTTCATTCCCGGCATCCGGCCCGGCAAGCGGACGGCGGACTACCTCGAATACGTCGTGAACCGGATCCTGGTGCTCGGCGCGGGCTATCTCGCGCTCGTTTGTCTGATCCCGGAACTGGTGCGCCACGAGCTGTCGATCACGGCCTATTTCGGCGGCACGTCGATCCTCATCATCGTGTCGGTGGGGATGGACACCATCCAGCAGGTCCAGTCGCACCTGCTGGCGCACCAGTACGAGGGGCTGATCGAGAAGAGCCAGCTGCGCGGGAAGCGGCGGGGCGGCGGCGGCGCCGGTGGGTCGCGCTCGAAGACGCCGGTGCGCCGATGAACGTGATCCTGCTGGGCCCGCCGGGTGCGGGGAAGGGGACCCAGGCACGCCGGCTCGAGACCGACCGCGGGATGGTGCAGCTCTCGACGGGGGACATGCTGCGCGCCGCCCGCTCCTCGGGGACCGAGATGGGACACCGGGTCGCCGCGATCATGGATGCGGGCAAGCTCGTGACCGACGACGTGGTGATCGGGCTGATCGGGGAGCACCTGTCGGACCCGGCGGGCGGCGGCTTCATCTTCGACGGCTTCCCGCGCACGCTCGCGCAGGCCGACGCGCTCGGCGCGCTGTTGGCGGACCACGGGATGACGCTCGACGCCGTGATCGAGATGCGGGTGGATGACGACGCGCTGGTCGGCCGCATCGTCGCGCGGAGCACCTGCGCGTCCTGCGGCGAGGTCTACAACGACGTGACCCGGCCGATCCCGGCCGACGGGATCTGCGTTTCCTGCGGAGGGACCGAGTTCAAGCGTCGCCCGGACGACAACGCCGAGAGCCTTCGGACGCGGTTGATGGAATACTACAAGAAGACCTCGCCGCTCGTGGGCTACTACTATGCGAAGGGCGCGCTGCGCACGGTCGACGGGCTGGGCGAGATCGACGAGGTCGCGGGCGCCGTCTCGCGGACGCTCGAGACGGCGGACTCAGAAACGTCTTGACAGGGCGCCGGGCGTCGCTTGACGCCACCGGGCCGAGACCATAGGGGACGCACTCCGCGGGGCCTCCTATGGTCCGGGCGGGACCGTCGCGCCCGGGTGGGCGGACGGCATCGTGAGAAAAGGTTCTGGCATCACGGAACCGCGACGGGAAGGAATCTCCACTTGGCACGCATCGCTGGCGTCAACATCCCCACGGGGAAGAGGGTGCCGATCGCCCTCACCTACATCACGGGCATCGGCGCGTCGAAGGCGCGCGAGATCGTCGAGGCGGTCGGGATCGACGGCAAGCGCCGGGTCAACGAGCTGTCGGACGCCGAGGTGCTCTCGATCCGCGAGTTCATCGACGCCAACGTGCAGGTCGAGGGCGACCTGCGCCGCGAGACGCAGATGAACGTGAAGCGGCTGATGGATCTCGGCTGCTACCGCGGCCTGCGCCATCGCCGGAACCTGCCCGTCCGCGGCCAGCGGACCCACACCAACGCACGCACGCGCAAGGGCCCCGCGAAGGCCATCGCCGGCAAGAAGAAGTAGGGGAGGGCACGGGACATGGCACGCGAAGCCGCACGACGCGCCCCCAAGCGCAAGGAACGCAAGAACATCGCCGCCGGGGTGGCGCATGTGAACTCGTCGTTCAACAACACCAAGATCCTGATCTCCGACGTGCAGGGCAACGCGATCTCGTGGTCGTCCGCCGGTACGATGGGGTTCAAGGGATCGCGGAAGTCGACGCCCTACGCCGCTCAGATGGCCGCCGAGGACGCGGGCAAGAAGGCCCAGGAGCACGGGCTCAAGACCCTCGAGGTCGAGGTCCAGGGTCCGGGCGGCGGGCGCGAATCGGCGCTGCGCGCGCTGGCCGCCGTCGGGCTCCAGATCACCGCGATCCGCGACGTGACGCCGATGGCGCATAATGGCGTCCGTCCGCCCAAGCGCCGGCGCGTCTGACCGCACCACGACCTACGGGCAGGGACCGCCTCGCGCGGCCCCTGTCCGCGCCGTTTCAACCTCGAGTGTCCGGCCAACCGCCCCGCGGCCGGACGAGAATGGAGGGACAGGGCCCCATGATCCACAAGAATTGGCAGGAGCTGATCAAGCCGTCGCAGCTCGACGTCCGCCCCGGCAACGACCCCGCCCGCCAGGCCACCGTCGTGGCCGAGCCGCTCGAGCGCGGCTTCGGCCTGACGATGGGCAACGCGCTGCGCCGCGTGCTGATGTCCTCGCTGCAGGGCGCCGCCATCACCAGCGTCCAGATCGACAACGTGCTCCACGAGTTCTCGTCCGTCTCCGGCGTCCGCGAGGACGTGACCGACATCGTGCTCAACCTGAAGGGCGTCTCGCTCAAGATGGAGGTCGAGGGGCCCAAGCGCGTCTCGATCTCGGCAAAGGGTCCGATGGTCGTGACCGCGGGCGACATCTCCGAGAGCAACGGGATCGAGGTGCTCAACCGCGACCACGTGATCTGCCACCTCGACGACGGCGCGGACCTCTACATGGAGCTGACCGTCTCGACCGGGAAGGGCTACGTCTCGGCGGACAAGAACAAGCCCGAGGACGCGCCCATCGGGCTGATCCCGATCGACGCGATCTACTCGCCGGTCAAGCGCGTCTCCTACGAGGTCCAGCCGACCCGCGAGGGGCAGGTGCTCGACTACGACAAGCTGACGCTGAAGCTGGAGACCGACGGCTCGCTCGCCCCCGACGACGCCGTGGCCTACGCCGCGCGCATCCTGCAGGACCAGCTCCAGGTGTTCGTCAACTTCGACGAGCCCGAGGCCGCGCGCGGCGCGGATGGCGGCGACGACCTCGAGTTCAATCCGCTGCTCCTGAAGAAGGTGGACGAGCTCGAGCTCTCGGTGCGGTCGGCCAACTGCCTGAAGAACGACAACATCGTCTATATCGGCGACCTGATCCAGAAGACCGAGGCCGAGATGCTGCGGACGCCCAACTTCGGGCGAAAGTCTCTCAACGAGATCAAGGAGGTGCTCTCGGGCATGGGCCTCCACCTCGGCATGGATATCGTGGACTGGCCGCCGGAGAACATCGAGGACCTCGCCAAGAAGTTCGAGCACGAGTTCTGAGATCACGGGTGCCGCGTCGCTGGACGCGGCCCCGACGACCCGGGCGATGGTGCCCCAACAGGTGAGGCCGGGAGACGCATCCCGGCCCGGACAAAGCAAAATGGATACGGAGTGAAACCATGCGCCACGGACGCGGCTATCGCCGCCTGAACCGCACCCACGAGCACCGCAAGGCGATGTTCGCCAACATGGCCGGCTCGCTGATCGAGCATGAGCAGATCAAGACCACGCTGCCCAAGGCCAAGGAGCTGCGCCCGATCGTCGAGAAGATGGTGACGCTCGCGGGCCGGGGCGACCTGCACGCCCGCCGCCTGCTGCGCGCGCGGCTCAAGGAGGATCGTCACCTCGCCAAGCTGATGGACGTCCTCGGGCCCCGCTACCTCGATCGCAAGGGTGGCTACGTCCGCGTGATGCGCGCCGGGTTCCGCTACGGGGACATGGCGCCGATGGCGATCATCGAGTTCGTCGACCGTGACGTCGACGCCAAAGGCGCGGGCGACCGCGCGCGGCTCGACGCCGAGGACGCCGCGCAGGCCTGACGGCGAGCCCGACACGCGCGCCATGATGGGGCCCCGCCGGAGATTTCGGCGAGGCCCCTCGTTCGTTGGCGGAGTCGGAAATCGGTCTGTTTCGTGTTTGGATACCGGTGCGGCGCCGCCGGGGATTCCTTCGAAAAGCGGCGGTATCGTGGCGAAATCGCGGCGCAATTCACGATCGCTTAATCTTCATGTTGCCTAACGGTCCGGGCGCCGAGCTTGACCGGCGCCGAGGCCCGGGACCATTGGAACGATGCACGAACGAAGCCAACTCATCGTAAGGACCTTGGCCGAGCTGGCCGCGCTCGCCCCGCTGGGCTACCGCGTGGGCGTCCATATCCGCTTCGCGAAGCCGCTCTTCTCGCGCTCGACCATGTCGCGGGAATGGTGCGCTACCTACGACAAGAACTCCTTCGCGCTGCGCGATCCGATGGTGTTCTGGGGCATCGGCAAGACCGGCCGCATCCGCTGGAGCGAGATCGCGCTGCCCGATCCCTTCGGGGTGATGCGCGAGGCGGCGGAACACGGGCTGAAATACGGCGCGACCGTGTCCTGCGGCAAGATCACCTCGCGCACGCTCGCGGGCGTGGCGCGCGACGACCGCGAGTTCACCGACGGCGAGCTCGACGCCGTCGCCGAGGTCACCCTGCGACTTCACGAGGTCGCCGCGACGCCCGAGGGGCTGACCCCGCCGCTTCTCGACGCGCTTCGGCTTGCGGGGAACGGCACGCCCGCCGCCGAGGCGGCCGCGAGCCTCGGGATCGACGAGGCGACCTACCTTTCGCGCCTGTCCGAGGTCTCCGCGGAGATCGGCGCGAACGACACCGAGGAGGCCGTGCGGATGGCGCGCGACATGCAGCTGATCTAGCGACCGGACCCCCACCCGACCGCGAACAGACAATCACGGACGCCCCCGGCGCGCCGAACGAGAGAGTATTGCCCCATGCACGTCACGACCCTTTCCTTCGCCAACCTCCACGACCACGGCAAGCTGTTCTCGGACCTGCTGCGCGCGCGCCACCGGACCTTCATCGAGCTCGCGCGCTGGGAGCTGCCGCAGGCGGACGGGATGGAGTTCGACCAGTACGACACGCCCGCAAGCCGTTGGGTCGCGGTGCACGACGACGGGACGGTCCTCGCCGGAGCCCGGCTGACGCCGACGACGCATCGCTGCGGCATCTACTCCTACATGATCCGCGACGCGCAGCGCGGGCTCCTCGACACCATCCCCGACACGCTCCTTCACGACGAGGCCCCGGTCGCGCCGCATGTCTGGGAGCTGAGCCGCGGCTTCGTGTGCGACTCCGTCCCAGCGGCGATGCGCACCAGGGTCCAGCTTCGGCTCGTGGCCGAGATCGTGCGGGCCGCGCGCGAACTCGGCGCGACCTCCGTGCTTGGGCTCGTCTCGCAGACGCTGATGCGGGTGGGCTACCGCGTCGGTCTCGATTGCGAGCCCGCCGGGCCGATGGTCCAGATCGAGGGGCTGCCCAATGTGTGCGTCAACGTCTCGCTGGCATCCAAGATGCACTGACGCTCGGGCTTGGTCGGCCGGGCGGCGCGCGGTAGGGCGGGGCGTGCCCGACCTGTTCGACATGACGCCGCCCCCGCCCGAGGCCGCCCGCGAGGGCGGCCCGCTCGCGGACCGGCTGCGTCCCGACACGCTCGAGGCGGTGATCGGCCAGCGCGGCGTCCTCGGCCCCGACGGCGCGCTGACCGAGATGCTGCGCGGCACGCTGCCGAGCCTGATCCTCTGGGGCCCGCCCGGCGTGGGCAAGACCACCATCGCGCGGCTTTTGGCGGAGCGCACCGATCGCCACTTCGTCCAGGTCAGCGCGATCTTCACCGGCGTGGCCGACCTGCGGAAGGTGTTCGAGGCGGCGCGGCACCGGCGGTCGAACGGGCGCGGGACGCTGCTGTTCGTCGACGAGATCCACCGGTTCAACCGCGCGCAGCAGGACGGCTTCCTGCCGCATATGGAGGACGGGACGATCACGCTGGTGGGCGCGACGACCGAGAACCCGTCCTTCGAGCTCAACGGCGCGCTCCTGAGCCGCGCGCAGGTGCTCGTCCTCGAACGTCTCCCGCTGCGCGATCTCGAGCTGCTGACGCAACGGGCGGAGCGCGCGCTGGGCGCGAAGCTGCCGCTCGACGCGGATGCCCGCGAGGCGCTGCAGGAGATGGCCGACGGCGACGGGCGCGCGCTCCTCAACCTGATCGAGCAGGTCGCGGGCTGGGGCGCGGCCGAGCGGATCGACCGGGCGGCGCTGGCCCGGCGGCTGCACCGGCGCGCGGCGCAGTACGATCGGGCCGGGGACGCGCATTTCGGCCTGATCTCCGCGCTGCACAAGTCGGTGCGCGGTTCGGACCCGGACGCGGCGCTCTACTGGCTGGCGCGGATGCTCGAGGGCGGCGAGGACCCGCGCTACCTCGCCCGCCGCGTGACGCGGATGGCGGTCGAGGACGTCGGTTTGGCCGACCCCCAGGCGCAGGCGATCTGCCTTTCGGCATGGGAGATCTACGAGCGGCTCGGCAGCCCGGAGGGCGAGCTCGCGATCGCGAACGCGGTGATCCATCTCGCCCTCGCGCCCAAGTCGAACGCCGGCTACTCGGCCTACAAGGCCGCGCGGCGCGACGCGGCGGCGCAGGGCTCGCTGCCGCCGCCGGACCACATCCTGAACGCGCCGACCGCGCTGATGCGCGAGCAGGGGCGCGGGGCGGGCTACGAATACGATCACGACCACGCGGACGGCTTCTCGGGGCAATCCTACTTCCCGGAGGGGATGAAGCGGCCGGTCTACTACGTCCCGGTCGATCGCGGCTTCGAGCGCGAGCTGGGGCGCAGGCTCGACTGGTTCGTCGAGCAGCGCGCGAAGCGGGGCCGGGCCTGACCGCGCGGTTGACATGCCCCGGTACCCGACGGAGACGGCCGTCATGACCGCCCCGATCCTCTCCGTGGCCCTCGGCGGCGCGCTCGGCGCGGTGCTGCGGCACGCCTGCGGGGTCTGGCTCGCGCGGGACGGGTTCCCGGTCGCGGTGATGGCGGTGAACGTCGCGGGCAGCTTCGCGATAGGCGTCCTGGCCGTCGCGCTGGCGCGGCACGTGGGCTGGCAGCCGTTCCTGATGACGGGGTTGCTCGGTGGGTTCACGACCTTCTCGGCCTTCTCGCTCGAGACGGTCGCGCTGATCGAGCGCGGGGCTCTCGGATGGGCCGCGCTCTACGTCGCGGCGTCGGTCGGGCTCTCGCTCGCGGGGCTCGCGGGCGGGCTCGCACTCGCGCGGGCGTGGCCGTGAGCGGCGTCCAGACCATCGAGGTGGGGGCGGGCGAAGGCGAGCAGCGCCTCGATCGCTGGCTCCGCCGCCGGTTTCCGCAGGTGAGCCAGGGCGCGGTCGAGAAGCTCTGCCGGAAGGGCGAGATCCGCGTCGACGGCGGCCGGGTGCGCGCCAACACGCGCGTCGAGGAGGGGCAGGCGGTGCGCCTGCCGCCGCTGCCCGAGGAGCGCGGTCCGGCCGCGCCGCGCCGCGCGAAGGTGGTCGAGGCGGACGCGGCGATGATCCGCTCGCGCGTGCTCTACCGCGACGAGCACCTGATCGCGCTCGACAAGCCGCCGGGCCTCGCGAGCCAGGGCGGCAGCGGCCAGACGCGGCACGTCGACGGGATGGCCGACGCGCTGCGCTTCGACGCGGACGAGCAGCCGCGGCTGGTCCACCGGCTCGACCGCGACACGTCGGGCGTGATGATCATGGCGCGCAACCGTCTGACGGCGGCGCGGCTGTCGGAGGCGTTCCGGGACCGCGACACGCGCAAGGTCTACTGGGCAGTGGTGGCGGGCGTGCCGCATCCGCGCATGGGGACGGTGCGCTACGGGCTCGTGAAGTCAGGCGGCGGCGGGGATGGCGGCGAGCGGATGCGCGCGGTGCACCCCGACGAGGTCGACGCAGTTCCAGGCGCCAAGCGGGCGACGTCGGACTACGCGGTGCTGTCGAACGTCGGACAGCGGGCCTCTTGGGTCGCGCTCGTCCCCGTGACCGGCCGCACGCACCAGCTTCGCGTCCACATGGCCGAGATGGGGCATCCGATCGCGGGCGACGGCAAGTATGGCGGTTCGGCGCAGGAGAATGCGGGCGACGGCTGGGGCGCGGGGATGGGCGAGGAGATCGGCCGGATGCTGCACCTCCACGCCCGCTCGCTTCGGATCACGCATCCGATGACGGGCGCGCGGCTGCACCTCACGGCGCCGCTGCCGCCGCATATGGCGCGGACCTGGGCGATGCTGGGCTGGGACGCGGCCGACGTGCCCGTCGATCCGTTCGAGGACGACGATGGCTGAGGCGCGGCCGTGAGCGAGTGGCGGGCGCGGCGGTTCTGGACCGCGGCCGAGGTCGCGCCGTCGGGGGAGGGCTGGACCATCCTTCTCGACGGGCGCGACGTGCGGACGCCCGCGAAGGCGATCCTGGCGATGCCGTCGCGGACGCTCGCATCCGGCGTGGCCGCGGAATGGGCGGCGCAGGGCGACACGGTCGACCCGCTTTCGATGCCGTTGACGCGCGCGGCGAACGCGACGCTCGACAAGGTGATCCCGCAGCGCGCGGCGGTCGCCGCGGAACTCTCGGGATACGGCGCGTCGGACCTGTTGTGCTACCGCGCGGCGGGCCCCGACGACCTCGTGGCCCGGCAGCGGGCGGCGTGGGACCCGATGCTCGACTGGGCCGACGACGCGCTCGGCGCGCGGCTCGCGGTGACGCAGGGGGTGATCCCCGTGGCGCAGCCCGCGAACGCGACCGAGGCGCTGCGCGCGCGGGTGGAGGCGGCATCGCCCTGGGAGCTGACCGCCCTGTCGGAGTTCGTGACGCTCACCGGGAGCCTCGTGCTCGGGCTGGCCGTGCTCGAGGGGCACGCGCCCGACGGGGTCTGGCCGCTGGGGCGTGTGGACGAGGACTGGCAGGCGAGCGTCTGGGGCGTCGACGAGGAGGAGGCCGATCGGATCGCGGTCAAGCGCGCGGCGTTCCTCCAGGCGCACGACTACCTCGAGCGGCACCGCGCCGGTTGAACGGCGCGCGAGAAGCGGCGCGCGGGCGGGCAGGGGAGGGCCCACGATGCCTGCTGAAGCGTCATTCGCCCGACGAAGCGGCATCGTCCCTTGACCTTCCGGTCCCCGTCATGCCTCTTTTCGCCCGGTGGCGCGGCCTCGACGCCGTGCCCGAACGAAATGAACGCCCCGGCAACAGGGGCCATGCCGCGCGGCGGACGAACCGCGCGGAACATCAGGAAGAGGTACCATGACCAAGACGACATTCCTCGGCACGCTCGCGCTCGCCGGCCTGGCCGGCGCCGCCGCGCAGGCTCAGCAGATAGACACGTTGCAGGAGGTCAAGGACCGCGGCATCCTCAACTGCGGCGTGAACACCGGCGTTCCGGGCTTCGCCTCGCCGGATGCGAACGGTGAGTGGCAGGGCTTCGACGTCGCCATCTGCCGCGCCGTCGCCGCCGCCGTGCTCGGCGACCCGAACGCGATCACGTTCATCTCCACGACCGGCAAGACGCGCTTCACCGCGCTCGCCTCGGGCGAGATCGACATGCTGGCCCGGAACACGACCTGGACCTTCTCGCGCGACACCGACCTCAAGTTCGACTTCGTCGGCGTGAACTACTACGACGGCCAGGGCTTCATCGTCCCGAAGGCGCTCGGCGTCTCCTCGTCGACCGAGCTCGACGGCGCGACGATCTGCATCCAGACCGGCACCACGACCGAGCTGAACCTCGCGGACTACTTCCGCGTCAACAACCTGTCCTACGAGCCGGTCCCGATCGAGACCGAGGCCGAGGCGCGCACGCAGCTCCTCGCCGGGGCATGCGACGTCTACACGACCGACCGCTCGGCGCTCGCCGCCGTCCGCGTCACCTACCCGGCGCCGGACGACTACGTGATCCTGCCCGAGACGATCTCCAAGGAGCCGCTCGGTCCGGTCGTGCGCCACGGCGACAGCGAGTGGGGCGACATCGTGCGCTGGACGTACTACGCGCTCGTCGCGGCCGAGGAATACGGTATCACGCAGGACAACGTCGAGGAGATGGCGGCGTCCGCGGGCGACAACCCGGAGGTCAACCGTATCTTGGGCACCGAGGGCGAGCTCGGCGCGATGATCGGCCTCGAGCCGACCTGGGCCAAGGACGCGATCGCGGCCGTGGGCAACTATGGCGAGATCTTCGACCGCAACATCGGCGAGGGCAGCGACGTGGGCCTCTCGCGCGGGCTGAACGCGCTCTATACCGAGGGCGGGCTGCAATACGCGCCGCCCTTCCGCTAAGGCTCTCGAGGGGGGCGCGGGCCGGTCCCGCGCCCCTTTCTCCATGACGACGGACGGCCCTCCACGGGGGTGGGGCCGAACCCGGACCGGCGGACGAGAAGGCGGACCACCGCCCCGTCCGGCGACCCGACGGGACACGGGGAACACGCGATGACGACGATGACCGACCCGCCTCGGGCGGATGGCTTCCGCATAGGCCAGCTGATCAGCGACACCCGCTATCGGTCCTATACGTTCCAGGCGATCGCGTTGTTCGCCATCTTCGCGTTCTTCGGCTGGCTGCTGAACAACGCGATCAACAACCCGGTGCTCCAGCAGGTCGGGATCGACTTCGGCTTCCTGTCCGACCCGGCGGGCTACGACATCAACCAGCAGCCGCTGTCCTACACCAGCCAGTCGTCGCACCTGCGCGCGGGCATACTCGGCGCGATCAACACGCTGATCGTGGCGATCCTGGCCTGCGTGACCGCCACGCTGTTCGGGGTCATCGCCGGCGTGCTGCGGCTGTCGTCCAACTGGATCGTCGGCAAGTTGATGGCGGTCTATGTCGAGATCTTCCGCAACATACCGGTCCTGATCTGGATCCTCATCATCTTCACGATCTCCGCGAACGTCTTTCCGCAGCCCTCCGCCTTCCGCGGCGAGGACCCGGAGGCGACGCCGGTGCTCGGCGTGATGGCGATCACCAATCGCGGCTTCTACGTCCCGCGCCCCTACTTCACCAACGGCGTCGGCGCCGTCGCGCCCGAGGAGGTCGACGTCGACGGCGTGACGACCACGGTGGCGCAGGAGGTCACGAGCAGCGTCAACTGGCTGATCGTGCTGGGCGTGCTCGCGGCGTCGTTCTTCGCGGTCCGGGCGGTCAATGCCTGGGCGACCAAGAAGCAGAACGCGACCGGGGCGCGGCCGAACACGCTGTGGATCAACCTCGCCCTCTGGGTGGTGCCGATCGGGCTGACGCTGTTCCTGCTCGGTTTGCGATGGGAGATCCCGGAGCTTCGCGGCTTCAACTTCCAGGGCGGCCTTCTCGCGCGCAACTCGCTGATCGCTCTCTGGTTCGCGCTGTCCATCTATACCGGCGCCTTCATTGCCGAGAACGTCCGCGCGGGCATCCTGGCCATCAGCCGCGGCCAGACCGAGGCCGCCGCCGCGCTGGGGATGCGCCCGCGTCGCGTGATGTCGCTCGTGGTGCTGCCGCAGGCGCTGCGCGTCATCATCCCGCCGCTCATCTCGCAGTACCTCAACATCACCAAGAACACCTCGCTCGCGATCGCGGTGGGCTACATGGACCTCACCGGCACGCTTGGCGGCATCACGCTGAACCAGACCGGGCGGGCGCTCGAATGCATCCTGCTGCTGATGGCGTTCTACCTGACGTTCAGCCTCGTGATCTCGGCGGTGATGAACGCCTACAACGCCTCCGTGGCCCTCAGGGAGCGCTGATCCATGTCGGACACGCACGCCGAGTCGATCGCCTTCGTCCGCGAGAGCGAGATCCCCTCCGCGCCGCCGCCCACGCGCGAATCCGGCCCGATCCGCTGGCTTCGCGAGAACCTCTTCGCGACCTGGGCCAACGCGCTCCTGACCGTGCTGGCGCTCGTCGCGATCTGGTACATCCTGTCGGGCGTGGTGCCCTGGATCGTCAACGGGACATGGCAGGGCAACTCGCTCAACGAATGCCGCGAGATCCTGCAGGGCAACGGCGGCGGGTGCTTCGCGGTCCTCCGCGAACGGTGGCCGCAGCTGCTCTTCGGCTTCCAGTATCCCGCGGAGCTGCGCTTCCGGCCGGTGATCGCGTTCTTCCTGCTGTTCCTCGCGGTCCCGCCGGCGCTCTTCATCATGTACCTGCCGCGCTGGACGCTCGCGCTGACCGCGATCTACCCGTTCCTCGCCTACTGGCTGATCTGGGGCGGGACGGCGATCACGCCGATCGTGGCCGCGCTCGGCTTCGTCGCGGGCTACCTCGTCTTCTCGACCGTCGAGCGGCGCGGCTTCGTCCTCGGGCTCGCGGCCGGGCTGGCCGCCGCGGTGCTGACGTGGTGGGTCGGCGGCCTGCTGGCCGAAGAGTTCCCCAGGGTCCTGCGGCTCGAGGCGGTCGCGAGCCGCGCGATGGGGGGCTTCATGCTGAACCTCATCCTCGGCGTCGTGTGCGTGTCGCTCTCGGTGCCGATCGGCATCGTGCTGGCGCTCGGCCGCCAATCGCGGCTGCCTATCGTGAAGGGCTTCTGCGTGATCTTCATCGAGTTCGTCCGGGGCGTGCCGCTCATCACGCTGCTCTTCGTCGCGAACGTCGTGCTCGCCTACTTCCTGCCGCCGGGGACCAATTTCGACCTGATCCTGCGCGTCATCATCATGATCACGCTCTTCGCCTCGGCCTACATCGCCGAGGTGATCCGGGGAGGGCTCGCGGCTTTGCCCAAGGGGCAGTACGAGGCGGGCGACAGCCTCGGGCTCGACTACGCGCAGTCGATGCGGCTGATCGTGCTGCCGCAGGCGCTCAAGATCTCGATCCCGGGCATCGTCAACGTGGCGGTGGGGCTGTTCAAGGACACCACGCTCGTCTCGGTGATCTCGATGTTCGACCTCGTGGGCATGATCCGCGGTCCGATCCTCGCCTCGACGTCCTGGGCCGGCATCTACTGGGAGCTCTGGGCCGCGGCGTGCCTGATGTTCTTCACCGTCTGCTACGCCATCTCGCAATACTCGCAATGGCTCGAGCGCCAGCTGCGTACCGACCACCGCTGAGGGGACCCCTTCGATGACCATGACCGACGCCGCACCCGCTCGAGCACCGACCCGCCACGACGCCTCCGGCGAGACGGCGATCCAGATCGTGAACATGAATAAGTGGTACGGGCAATTCCACGTGCTCCGCGACATCGACCTGACCGTCACGCGGGGCGAACGGATCGTGATCTGCGGACCCTCGGGCTCGGGGAAGTCGACGTTGATCCGCTGCATCAACGCGCTCGAGGAGCATCAGCAGGGCTCGATCACCGTCGACGGGACGCCGCTCTCGTCGGACCTCAAGAACATCGACAAGATCCGGTCCGAGGTCGGGATGTGCTTCCAGCACTTCAACCTGTTCCCCCACCTCACGATCCTCGAGAACTGCACCCTCGCGCCGATCTGGGTCCGCAAGACGCCCAAGCGGGAGGCCGAGGAGACGGCGATGTACTTCCTCGAGAAGGTCAAGATCCCCGATCAGGCGAACAAGTATCCCGGCCAGCTCTCGGGCGGGCAGCAGCAAAGGGTGGCGATCGCCCGGTCGCTGTGCATGCGGCCCCGGATCATGCTCTTCGACGAACCGACCTCGGCGCTCGACCCCGAGATGATCAAGGAGGTGCTCGACACCATGATCCAGCTCGCGGAGGAGGGCATGACGATGCTCTGCGTCACCCACGAGATGGGCTTCGCGCGGCAGGTCGCGCACCGCGTGATCTTCATGGATCAGGGGCAGATCGTGGAGCAGAACGAGCCCGAGCCGTTCTTCATGTCGCCGCAGAACGAGCGCACGAAGCTGTTCTTGAGCCAGATCCTCGGTCACTGAAGGCCCGACGTGCGAACGCCCCGGCCGTGATGGCCGGGGCGCCCGATCCGATCGTCACCGCCCGAGGGCGGCCGCGATCACTCCTGGTCGATGATGGCTTCGATGCGGCTCTTCTTGTTCGAGTCGCTGTCGTCCTCCTCGACGATGCCCTTGATCGCGGCGATCTGGCCGAGGGTCAGGCCCTCGAGCTCGTCGGTCGCGATGCCGAGCGCCGTGAAGTCGTTCATCAGCGCCGTCTGCAGCATGTCGTAGCCTTCGCCCATGCCGGGCGTGGACTGCGCGACGGCGGCGCCGCCGAAGCCGAGGGCGGCGACGGTGGCGATCGTGGCGAGAGTGCGGTTCATGTCGTATCCTTCCAGAGTGCGTTCCGTGCGATGATGGCGTACGACCTCGCGGCCGCAGTGGTTGTCCCATCGGCACGACAACACCTGATCTCGGGCAGCGGTTCCCGTCAAATCGCCGCGCATCACGCGCTCGGCATCGCGGGCTCCATGCCGGCGGTCGCGACGGTCTTGCGCGCCCGCGGCCGCCGTCCTATCGGACGCGGGCCTGCAGGGGTATAGCTCAGTTGGTAGAGCAGCGGATTCCAAATCCGCAGGTCGCGGGTTCGAACCCTGCTGCCCCTGCCAAGGCCACCAGCCGGGCCATGGGAAAGGCCCCGTTAATCCCGATGCGCTAAGCCGATCGCGAATCCGCGAGAGGCCCGCGTCATGCAGTCACCGTCCGCCGAAAGCCCGCCCGACTACGGCTCCGACCCGGCACGGCGCGGCACGAGCTGGGGCTCGTCGCTCGCCACCCGGATCACGGCGGTGACGATCCTCGTGATCGCCCTTGGCCTGCTCGTCTTCGGCACGACAGGCTACCGCGTGACGGAGGCCGTCCTGACCGAGGAGTTCCTCGTCAACGCCGAGCTCGAGGCCGTCATCCTCGCGGGCCGGGTCTCCGACGACCTGCGCCGGGGCGACGTCGTGGCCGCCTCGAACGCGACCCGGGTCGTTCTCGCGATCGATGGGATCAAGATCCGCGCCGCCCGGGTCGTCGGCTCCGACGGTGCCGTCGTCCTGCAGCAGGCCACCGCCGGCGCCGGAGGGATCTTCGCGGGCCTCCCGCGCGCCGATCCCGGCATCACGGAACTCGGGCGTGTGACACGCGACCCCTATGTGATGGTCCGCGTACCGCTGGGCGATGCCTCCACCGGGTCTGCCGTGATCGACGTGATCTTCGACATGACGATGATGGACGCGATGCTTGCACGGCAGCGCGATCTGATCGTGCTCCTGACCCTGGTGATCATCAGTCTCACCGCGGCCATTGCCTACGCCTCGCTCGAGTTCCAGCTCGGCCGGCCGCTCCGCCGGGCGATCGCCGCGATGCAGGACATCGCGCGAGAAAAGACGGACGTGGTCCTGCCCGAAGGACGGAGCGCGGAGATGCGCGGGATGCGCAACGCTCTCGAGCAATTCCGCGATAGCGTCACCGTGCGGCTGGACTATGCCCGCCGGCACGCGGCCGCCGAGGAGCAGGCTCGTAGGCTTCAGGTCGAACAGGTCGAGGCGCGCGAGGCGGCGCGCATCGACGAAGCCAGCCGCGCGCGCGAGGCCGCCGACGCGGTGCGCCGGGAGGTCGATGAGCAACAGGGCCTCCTCGACGATCTGCGGATCGTTCTCTCCGCGGCGGCGGAGGGCGACTTCCACGTCCGGATGGGGACGGAGGACGTCCCGGCATCCCAGTCCCAGCTCCGGGAGATGCTCAACGCGCTCCTCGCGCGCGTCGAACGCGGCGTGGACGACGTGATCGACGTGCTGTCCGAGCTCGAGGCCGGACGGCTCTGGGTCCGGATGGGGGGGGTGCGGGGCGGCGTGTTCGCGCGGCTCCAGTCGTCGACGAACACGATGGCCGAGGGGCTGGAGGCCGCGCTGTCCGACCTCTCCCGCCACGCGACGGGCATCCTCGACGACACCAGCGACCTGTCCGCCTCCGCCGAGGACCTCTCCAAGCGCACGGAGCGGACGGCGGGGTCGCTCGCGGAGACGACAAGCGCGCTCGAGCAGATCGTGGGTTCGATCGCGTCCACGGCACGGCTCACCGCCGACGTCCGCGGCTTCGCCGAGACCGCTTCGCGCGAGGCCTGCGCCAGCGACGAGGTCGTGCGAGACGCGGTCGCGTCGATGGAGGACATCCATGCCGCATCGGAGGAGATCTCGCGCACGCTGAGCGTCATCGACGACATCGCGTTCCAGACCAATCTGCTCGCGCTGAATGCCGGGGTCGAGGCGGCACGCGCCGGCGAGGCCGGGCGTGGCTTCGCCGTCGTGGCGACCGAGGTTCGCGCACTCGCGCAGCGGGCCTCCGCCGCCGCGCTGCAGATCGAGACGCTGATCACGCGGAGCACGGAACAGATCGAGCGCGGCGTCCAGCGCGTGGCGCGGACCGGGGAGACGCTGTCGAGCCTCGGCGGGAGCATCCGCAAGATCGGCGAGCAGGTCGCCGACATCGCCCATTCGACCGAGGCCCAATCGAGCGCCGCGGCAGAGATCAATCGCGCGTTGTCCGAGATCGACGGCGCGACTCAGCAGAACACCGCGATGTTCGAGGAGGTGACGACCGCCAACCTCTCCCTCAAGGGGGCGGCATCGCAAATGCTGCGGCTCATCGAGCGCTTCGAGCGCGCCGACGAACGAACCGACGCGGCCGTCTGGGAGGCCGAGGTTCTCGATCTCGACGCCGGCGCGGCGCCGCGGCTTCCGAACCTGACGGGCCTCGCCTGAGGCGGCGCAGCCGTCGATCCCAGGAATGGATGGGCGTCCCTTACCGAGCCCGTAGAGGGGTTGCAGGGGTTCGGATACGGTCCGGCGGAGGTGTGTCCACCCGCTCCGATCCCGGCAGGCAACACGATCCGCCGAGCCGTGTCCGGCGTTGTGTTCGCGCGCCCGTTCCCCTATCAGCCGACCATTCCAGAGGCGGACAGGCGCATGGCAGGCACGAATCCGATTCAGTTCATCCAGCAGACACGTGCGGAAGTCGCCAAGATCACCTGGCCAGGGCGGCGCGAGGTCCTCCTGACGACGGTGATGGTGTTCCTGCTGGCGATGCTCGTCGCGGCGTTCTTCTCACTCGTCGACCTCGTGATCCGGACTGGCCTTACCGAGCTTCTAACGTCCTTCTGACGCGCGTCGGCATGGCGATCGCGGGGTCGTGCGACGGGCTTGAAACCGGGACGCCCGCCGTCTAGGGGGGCGCAGCCCGGCAGGGGAGCGCGTTGCGTGGTCGTTGTCCGGAGGCGGTTCCGGGTCTCGCAGTCCACCAAGATGAGGTCAGTTCGTTCATGGCGAAGAGATGGTATTCGGTGAGCGTGCTCTCGAACTACGAGAAGCGCGTGGCCGAGCAGATCCGGACCGCGGTGGACGAGCAGGCGCTCGGCGACCAGATCGAGGAGGTGCTCGTCCCGACCGAGGAGGTGATCGAGGTCCGCCGCGGCAAGAAGGTAACGTCCGAACGACGTTTCATGCCGGGCTACGTGCTCGTGCGGATGGAGATGTCCGACGAGGGCTACCACCTCGTGAACTCGATCAACCGCGTCACTGGATTCCTCGGCCCGCAGGGGCGCCCGATGCCGATGCGCGACGCCGAGGTGAACCAGATCCTCAACCGCGTGCAGGAGGGGGAGGACGCGCCGCGCAGTCTCATCACATTCGAGGTGGGCGAGAACGTCAACGTCGTCGACGGCCCCTTCGAGGGCTTCGCCGGCGAGGTGGAGGAGGTCGACGACGAGGCGCAGAGCCTCAAGGTGTCGGTCTCGATCTTCGGCCGGTCCACGCCGGTCGAGCTGAGGTTCACGCAGGTCGCCAAGGCCGCGTGATCGGACGTGGGAGGCGGCGCGGGCCCGGAAGGGCGCGCGGCGCCGAACCACGGCAAGGTGCCCGGGATCGGTCCCGGCGCGCGATTGTAGGGCGGGACGCGTCCCGCCGCCATGAAGGAGAGAGCCAATGGCGAAGAAGCTCGTCGGCAAGATGAAGCTGCAGATCAAGGCCGGGCAGGCCAATCCGAGCCCGCCGGTCGGGCCCGCGCTCGGTCAGCGCGGGATCAACATCATGGAGTTCTGCAAGGCGTTCAATGCCAAGACGCAGGAGATGGAGCCCGGCGCCCCGTGCCCGACCGTGATCCAGTACTACCAGGACAAGTCGTTCACGATGGAGATCAAGACGCCGCCCGCGTCCTATTTCCTCAAGAAGGCGGCAGGCCTGAAGCCTGTGGGCAAGCGCAACCGTCCGAAGGGCGCCGTGCTGCCGGGCCGCGAGACGGCCGGGAGCGTGACCGTGGCGCAGGTCCGCGAGATCGCCGAGGCGAAGATGAAGGATCTTTCGGCCAACGACGTCGAGGCGGCAATGCAGATCATCCTGGGCTCCGCGAAGTCCATGGGCATCGAGGTGAAGTGATGGCGAAGCTGGGAAAGAGGACCAAGGCCGCCCGCGAGGCGTTCGCCGGGCAGGAGGACGTGACGGTCGAGAAGGCGGTCGCGCTGCTCAAGGGCAACGCCAAGGCGAAGTTCGACGAGACCGTAGAGATCGCGATGAACCTCGGCGTCGATCCGCGCCATGCCGACCAGATGGTCCGCGGCGTCGTCTCGCTGCCGAACGGGACGGGCAAGACGGTGCGCGTCGCGGTCTTCGCGCGCGGGGCCAAGGCCGAGGAGGCGCAGGCCGCCGGGGCCGACATCGTCGGAGCCGAGGACCTGATGGAGACGGTGCAGTCGGGAAAGATCGAGTTCGACCGCTGCATCGCGACGCCCGACATGATGCCGATCGTCGGCCGGCTCGGCAAGGTGCTCGGCCCGCGCAACCTGATGCCGAATCCCAAGGTCGGCACGGTCACGATGGACGTGGCGCAGGCCGTCAAGGACGCGAAGGGCGGCCAGGTGCAGTTCAAGGTCGAGAAGGCCGGCGTGATCCATGCCGGGATCGGCAAGGCGTCGTTCGACGAGGCCAAGCTGCGCGAGAACGTGATGGCCTTCGTGGACGCGGTGGCGAAGGCCAAGCCGTCGGGCGCGAAGGGCTCGTACCTGCAGAAGATCTCGCTCAGCTCGACGATGGGCCCGAGCGTGTCGGTCTCCGTCGAGAGCGCCACGGGCAACGCCTGAGGTCGCGGGCGCCCGGTCCTCCCGGCCGGGCGCGAGAAAGTCGCGGCGCGGGGCTTTCCATCCCGCGTCGTGTCCACTAGAGGGGCCGCGAGCGATTGCCGGGGTTGACCCGGTCGTCGCTCGTGTCGTCCGAGACGGCGGGTGGGCCCTGGTGCCTCTAAATCCTGCCCGAGACGGGAATGGAACGGCTTCCGTGCTCCCGAGGGGGCGGTCGGGGTTGCGAAGGACCCGTGAAGGACTCGAACGCCGGGCATGCGCCCGGTGGAACGGAGCCGGGGGGTCCCCCTCCACGATTGGAGTGTCTCTATGGATAGAGCCCAGAAGGAGAAGGTGGTCGAGGAACTCGGCCAGATCTTCGAAAGCTCGGGCGTCGTCGTGGTCAGCCATTACGAGGGCATGACCGTCGCCGAGATGCAGGATCTGCGGGCGCGGATGCGCGAGGCGGGCGGCTCGATCCGCGTCGCCAAGAACAAGCTCGCGAAGATCGCGCTCGGTGATCGGGCCGTCGCGTCGATCGGCGGTTACCTGACCGGAATGACCGTCCTCGCCTATTCCGAGGACCCGGTCGCCGCCGCGAAGGTCGTCGACGCCTATGCCAAGGAGAACCAGAAGCTGGTGATCCTGGGCGGTGCGATGGGGGCGAACGCCCTCGACGTCGCGGGCGTCGCCGCGGTCGCCAAGCTGCCGAGCCGCGAGGAGCTCATCGCTTCCATCGTGGGCTGCATCGCGGCGCCGGGCGCGAACGTCGCGTCCGCCATCGGCGCGCCGGCGGCCAATATCGCGGGCATCCTGTCGACGATCGAGGACCGCGCCGCCTGAGGCGGCGACCCCACCATTCCCGCGCCGCGGCCTCGATGGCCGCGGCGACGGACCACAACTCAAACGAACGGAACGAATGACATGGCCGATCTAAAATCCCTCGCCGAGCAGATCGTCGGACTGACCCTGCTCGAGGCGCAAGAGCTGAAGACCATCCTGAAGGACGAGTACGGCATCGAGCCCGCCGCCGGCGGCGCGGTGATGATGGCCGGTCCGGCCGATGGTGCGGGCGGCGCGGCCGCCGAGGAGCAGACCGAGTTCGACGTGATCCTGAAGGCCGCCGGCCCCAACAAGATCAACGTCATCAAGGAGGTCCGCGCGATCACCGGACTGGGGCTGAAGGAAGCCAAGGATCTGGTCGAGGCGGGCGGCAAGCCGGTCAAGGAGCAGGTCACGAAGGCCGAGGCCGACGAGCTCAAGGGCAAGCTGGAAGCGGCCGGTGCCGAGGTCGAGCTGAAGTGATCCGCCTCACCCGCATGGCGGGTTGAGGATGCGACCTGGGGGTGGTGCGGGGCGATGTCCCGCGCCACCCTCTCCCGTCCCGGAAAGCCCGCATCCGCGGGCTTTCCCGGTCAGGAGACAGGGACGGGGGCCCGCCGGTGGGACGGCGGGCCGGATGGTCCCACTCGCGATCCATCGCAGGCCTGCGCCCGTCCGATGCCCGACGGACGGCGCGGCGCGAGACCCTAGAAGAAGGTGAGCCTCCTCATGGCCCAGACCCAGACGTCGTCCAAGCGCATCCGCCGGTACTACGGCAAGCTGGAGGAAGTCCTCCGCATGCCGAACCTGATCGAGGTCCAGAAGTCGTCCTACGACCTGTTCCTGCGCTCGGGCGACGGCGAGGCGCCGCAGGAGGGCGAGGGCCTGATGGGGACGTTCCAGTCGGTCTTCCCGATCAAGGACTTCAACGAGACCGCGATCCTGGAGTTCGTGCGCTACGAGCTCGAGGAGCCGAAATACGACGTCGAGGAGTGCCAGACGCGCGACATGACCTACGCCGCGCCGCTCAAGGTGACGCTGCGGCTGATCGTGTTCGACGTGGACGAGGACACGTCGGCCAAGTCGGTGAAGGACATCAAGGAGCAGGACGTCTTCATGGGCGACATGCCCCTGATGACGAAGAACGGCACGTTCATCGTGAACGGCACCGAGCGGGTCATCGTGAGCCAGATGCACCGGTCGCCCGGCGTGTTCTTCGACCACGACAAGGGCAAGACGCATTCCTCCGGCAAGCTCCTGTTCGCTTGCCGGATCATCCCCTACCGCGGCTCGTGGCTCGACTTCGAGTTCGACGCGAAAGACCTCGTGTTCTGCCGGATCGACCGCCGCCGGAAGCTGCCGGTGACGACGCTGCTCTACGCGCTCGGCATGGACCAGGAGGCGATCGTCAACGCCTATTACGACACGGTCGAGTACACGCAGCGCAAGGGCGAGGGGTGGTCCACCAAGTTCTTCCCGGAGCGCTATTCCGGCACCCGTCCGGCGATGGACGTCGTCGACGCCGCGACCGGCGAGGTCGTGTTCGAGGCCGGGGCCAAGATCTCGCCGCGAAAGGCGAAGGAGCTGCGCGACGAGGGCAAGGTCGACGAGATCCTCGTGCCGTTCGACGCGATCGTCGGCAAGTTCGCCGCGCGCGACCTCGTGGACGAGACCAACGGCGCCATCTTCGCGGAGGCCGGCGACGAGCTGACCTGGGAGATCGGCAAGGACGGCGAGGTCTCCGGCGGGACGCTCAAGGCGCTTGTCGACGCGGGCGTGGACACGATCCCGGTGCTGGACATCGACAACGTCACCGTCGGCCCGTACATCCGCAACACGATGGCGGCCGACAAGAACATGGGCCGCGACACCGCGCTCATGGACATCTACCGCGTGATGCGCCCGGGCGAGCCGCCCACGGTGGACGCCGCGCAGACGCTGTTCGACCAGCTGTTCCGCGACGGCGAGCGCTACGACCTGTCGGCCGTCGGCCGCGTGAAGATGAACATGCGCCTCGCGCTCGACGCCGAGGACACGGTCCGCACGCTGCGCGACGACGACATCCTGTCGTGCATCAAGGCGCTCGTCGAGCTGCGCGACGGGCGGGGCGAGATCGACGACATCGACCACCTCGGCAACCGCCGGGTGCGCTCGGTCGGCGAGTTGATGGAGAACCAGTACCGCGTCGGGCTCCTGCGGATGGAGCGCGCGATCAAGGAGCGCATGTCGTCGGTCGAGATCGACACGGTGATGCCGCAGGACCTGATCAACGCGAAGCCCGCCGCCGCCGCGGTGCGCGAGTTCTTCGGCTCCTCGCAGCTGTCGCAGTTCATGGACCAGACGAACCCGCTCTCGGAGGTGACGCACAAGCGCCGTCTGTCGGCGCTCGGGCCGGGCGGCCTGACGCGCGAGCGTGCGGGCTTCGAGGTCCGCGACGTGCACCCGACCCATTACGGCCGGATGTGCCCGATCGAGACGCCGGAGGGGCCGAACATCGGCCTCATCAACAGCCTCGCGACCTATGCGCGTGTGAACAAGTACGGCTTCATCGAGACGCCGTACCGTCGCGTCGTCGACGGGCAGGTAACGGGTGACGTGCAGTACATGTCCGCGACCGAGGAGATGCGGCACACGGTGGCGCAGGCCAACGCGCAGCTCACCGACGACATGCGGTTCCAGCAACGAGCTCGTCTCGACCCGTCAATCGGGCGACTACATGCTGCAGTCGCGCGACAACGTGGACCTGATCGACGTGAGCCCCAAGCAGCTCGTGTCGGTCGCCGCGGCGCTGATCCCGTTCCTCGAGAACGACGACGCGAACCGCGCGCTGATGGGGTCGAACATGCAGCGGCAGGCCGTGCCGCTCCTGCGCGCCGACGCGCCCTTCGTGGGCACCGGCATGGAGGAGGTCGTGGCGCGCGACAGCGGGGCCGCGATCATGGCCAAGCGCGGCGGCGTGATCGACCAGGTCGACGCCGAGCGCATCGTCGTGCGCGCGACCGAGGACCTCGCGCTCGGCGACGCGGGCGTGGACATCTACCGCCTGCGCAAGTTCCAGCGCTCCAACCAGAACACCTGCATCAACCAGCGCCCGCTGGTGAAGGTGGGCGACCAGGTCTCGAAGAACGAGGTGCTGGCCGACGGGCCGTCGACCGACATGGGGGAGCTGGCGCTCGGCAAGAACGTGATCGTCGCGTTCATGCCGTGGAACGGCTACAACTACGAGGACTCGATCCTGATCTCGGAGCGCGTCTCCCGCGACGACGTGTTCACCTCCATCCACATCGAGGAGTTCGAGGTCGCCGCCCGCGACACCAAGCTCGGGCCGGAGGAGATCACGCGCGACATCCCCAACGTCGGTGAGGAGGCGCTGCGCAACCTCGACGAGGCGGGCATCGTCTACATCGGCGCCGACGTGGAGCCGGGCGACATCCTGGTGGGCAAGATCACCCCCAAGGGCGAGAGCCCGATGACGCCCGAGGAGAAGCTGCTCCGCGCCATCTTCGGCGAGAAGGCGTCCGACGTGCGCGACACGTCGCTGCGGGTCAAGCCGGGCGACTACGGCACGGTGGTCGAGGTCCGGGTGTTCAACCGCCACGGCGTCGAGAAGGACGAGCGCGCGCTGCAGATCGAGCGCGAGCTGGTCGAGCGGCTGGCGCGCGACCGCGACGACGAGCGCGAGATCCTCGACCGCAACATCTACGCCCGACTGGGCGGCATGATCGGCGGCAAGAAGGCGGTGAAGGGCCCCAAGGGGTTCAAGCCGAACTCGATCGTGGACGATGCCGCGCTGGCGCCGCTGAGCCGTGGCCAGTGGTGGCAGATCGCGCTGGAGGACGAGGAGTCGGCCAAACAGGTCGAGGCGCTCAACGAGCAGTACGAGATTCAGAAGCGCACGCTCGAGGCGCGGTTCGAGGACAAGGTCGAGAAGGTCCGCCGCGGCGACGACCTGCCGCCGGGCGTGATGAAGATGGTCAAGGTCTTCATCGCGGTGAAGCGCAAGCTGCAGCCGGGCGACAAGATGGCCGGCCGTCACGGCAACAAGGGCGTCATCTCGAAGGTCGTGCCGATGGAGGACATGCCGTTCCTCGCCGACGGCACGCCGGTGGACTTCGTGCTCAACCCGCTCGGCGTGCCGAGCCGGATGAACGTGGGGCAGATCCTCGAGACGCATATGGGCTGGGCCGCGCGCGGCATGGGGCTCAAGATCGAGGACGCGCTCGACGGCTACCGGCGCTCGGGCGACCTGACGCCGGTGCGCGACGCGCTCAAGATCGCCTATGGCGAGGAGGGCTACGCCGAGGCGCTCGGCTCGATGGAGGACGAGATGCTCGTCGAGTACGCGGGCAACGTGACGGCCGGCGTGCCGATCGCCACGCCGGTCTTCGACGGCGCCAAGGAGGAGGACGTCAACGACGCGCTGACCCGCGCCGGCTTCGACACGTCGGGGCAGTCGGACCTGTTCGACGGCCGCACCGGCGAGCGGTTCTCGCGCAAGGTGACGGTGGGGGTGAAGTACCTCCTCAAGCTGCACCACCTCGTGGACGACAAGATCCACGCGCGCTCGACCGGGCCCTACTCCCTCGTCACGCAGCAACCGCTCGGGCGGCAAGGCGCAGTTCGGCGGACAGCGCTTCGGCGAGATGGAGGTCTGGGCGCTCGAGGCCTACGGCGCGGCCTACACGCTCCAGGAGATGCTGACGGTGAAGTCCGACGACGTGGCCGGTCGCACCAAGGTCTACGAGAGCATCGTCAAGGGCGAGGACAACTTCGAGGCCGGCGTTCCCGAGAGCTTCAACGTGCTCGTCAAGGAAGTCCGCGGCCTCGGCCTGAACATGGAACTCCTGGATTCGGAGGAGGAGGTCTGACGGCTCCGGCCGTCCGGCGGGCCCCGCGCCCGCCCCTCGCTCCCCCGCGCCCCAACACGAAGGTCACGACATGAACCAGGAACTCACCAACAACCCGTTCAACCCGATCGCGCCGCAGAAGGTGTTCGACGAGATCAAGGTCTCGCTGGCGAGCCCCGAGCGGATCCTCTCGTGGTCCTACGGCGAGATCAAGAAGCCCGAGACGATCAACTACCGCACGTTCAAGCCCGAGCGCGACGGCCTGTTCTGCGCGCGCATCTTCGGGCCGATCAAGGACTACGAGTGCCTGTGCGGCAAGTACAAGCGCATGAAGTATCGCGGCGTCGTCTGCGAGAAGTGCGGCGTCGAGGTGACGCTGCAGAAGGTCCGGCGCGAGCGCATGGGCCACATCGAGCTGGCCTCGCCCGTCGCGCACATCTGGTTCCTCAAGTCGCTGCCGAGCCGCATCGGGCTGATGCTCGACATGACGCTTCGCGACCTCGAGCGGATCCTCTACTTCGAGAACTACGTCGTCATCGAGCCGGGCCTGACCGACCTCGCCTACGGTCAGCTGATGTCCGAGGAGGAGTTCATGGACGCGCAGGACGCGTTCGGCGCCGACGCGTTCCAGGCGAATATCGGGGCCGAGGCGATCCGCGAGATGCTCGCCGCCATCGACCTCGAGCAGGAGGCCGCGACGCTGCGCGAGGACCTCAAGGAGGCCACCGGCGAGCTCAAGCCCAAGAAGATCATCAAGCGCCTCAAGATCGTCGAGAGCTTCATCGAGTCGGGCAACCGGCCCGAATGGATGATCCTGACGGTGATCCCGGTGATCCCGCCCGAGCTGCGCCCGCTCGTGCCGCTCGACGGCGGCCGCTTCGCGACGTCGGACCTCAACGACCTCTACCGCCGCGTGATCAATCGCAACAACCGCCTCAAGCGGCTCATCGAGCTGCGCGCGCCCGACATCATCGTTCGCAACGAGAAACGGATGCTGCAGGAATCGGTCGACGCGCTCTTCGACAACGGCCGCCGCGGCCGGGTCATCACCGGCGCCAACAAGCGCCCGCTCAAGTCGCTGTCGGACATGCTCAAGGGCAAGCAGGGGCGGTTCCGCCAGAACCTGCTCGGCAAGCGCGTCGACTTCTCGGGCCGCTCGGTCATCGTGACCGGGCCGGAGCTGAAGCTGCACCAGTGCGGGTTGCCCAAGAAGATGGCGCTCGAGCTGTTCAAGCCGTTCATCTACTCGCGGCTCGAGGCGAAGGGCCTCTCCTCCACCGTCAAGCAGGCCAAGAAGCTCGTCGAGAAGGAGCGCCCCGAGGTCTGGGACATCCTTGACGAGGTCATCCGCGAGCATCCGGTCCTGCTGAACCGCGCGCCGACGCTGCACCGGCTGGGCATCCAGGCCTTCGAGCCCGTGCTGATCGAGGGCAAGGCGATCCAGCTGCATCCGCTCGTCTGCTCGGCGTTCAACGCCGACTTCGACGGCGACCAGATGGCCGTGCACGTGCCCCTGTCGCTCGAGGCGCAGCTCGAGGCGCGCGTCCTGATGATGTCCACGAACAACGTGCTGTCGCCCGCCAACGGCGCGCCGATCATCGTGCCGTCGCAGGACATGATCCTCGGGCTCTATTACGTCTCGATGGAGCGGACCGGCATGAAGGGGGAGGGGATGACGTTCTCCTCCGTGGACGAGGTCACGCACGCGCTCGAGGCGGGCGCGGTGCACCTGCATGCCAGGATCAAGGCTCGCGTGACGCAGATCGACGACATGGGCGAGGAGGTCGGCGTCCTCTTCGAGACCACGCCGGGACGCGTCCGGCTGGGCGCGATGCTTCCGCTTAACGCCAAGGCGCCGTTCACGCTCGTGAACCGGCTCCTGCGCAAGAAGGAGGTCCAGCAGACCATCGACACCGTCTACCGCTACTGCGGGCAGAAGGAGTCGGTCATCTTCTGCGACCAGATCATGACGCTCGGCTTCCGCGAGGCGTTCCGCGCGGGCATCTCGTTCGGCAAGGACGACATGGTCGTGCCCGACACCAAGTGGCCGATCGTTGACGCGACGCGCGCGCAGGTCGCCGACTTCGAGCAGCAGTACATGGACGGCCTGATCACGCAGGGCGAGAAGTACAACAAGGTCGTGGACGCCTGGTCGAAGTGCAACGACAAGGTGACCGAGGCGATGATGTCCAACATCTCCATCGCCGGGACCGACGCGGACGGCGCGGAGCTCGAGCAGAACTCGGTCTACATGATGGCCCATTCCGGCGCGCGGGGCTCCGTGACGCAGATGAAGCAGCTCGGCGGGATGCGCGGCCTGATGGCCAAGCCCAACGGCGACATCATCGAGACGCCGATCATCTCGAACTTCAAGGAAGGCCTGACGGTGCTGGAGTACTTCAACTCCACCCACGGCGCGCGGAAGGGGCTGTCGGACACGGCGCTCAAGACGGCGAACTCGGGCTACCTGACGCGTCGCCTCGTGGACGTGGCGCAGGACTGCATCGTGCGGATCGAGGATTGCGGGACCGAGAAGGCGATCACCGCGACCGCCGCCGTCAACGACGGCGAGGTCGTGGCCACGCTGGCCGAGCGCGTGCTCGGGCGGGTCGCGGCCGACGACGTGGTCGTGCCCGGGACCGAGGAGGTCATCGTCAAGGCGGGCGAGCTCATCGACGAGCGCCGCGCGGACGCGATCGACACGGCATCGGTCGCCTCGATGCGCATCCGCTCGCCGCTGACCTGCGAGGCCGAGGAGGGCGTCTGCGCGAACTGCTACGGACGCGACCTCGCGCGCGGCACGCGCGTCAACATCGGCGAGGCGGTCGGCATCATCGCCGCGCAGTCGATCGGCGAGCCGGGCACGCAGCTCACGATGCGGACCTTCCACATCGGCGGCGTCGCGCAGGGCGGGCAGCAGTCGTTCATGGAGGCGTCCTCGCCGGGCACCGCGGCGTTCCGCAACGCCAACGTGCTCGCCAACGAGGACGGCGCGATCGTCGTGATGGGGCGCAACATGTCGCTCGCGATCATCGACGAGAACGGCGAGGAGCGCGCGTCGCACAAACTGGGCTACGGCACCACGCTCCACGTGACGGACGGCGCCAAGGTCGGCCGCGGGGACAAGCTCTTCGAGTGGGACCCCTACACGCTGCCGATCATCGCGGAGGCGGACGGGCGCGCGAAGTTCGTCGACCTCTACGCGGGCATCTCGGTGCGCGACGAGACCGACGACGCGACCGGCATGACGCAGAAGATCGTGTCCGACTGGCGCTCGGCGCCCAAGGGCAACGAGCTCAAGCCCGAGGTGATCCTGGTGGGCGCCGACGGCGAGCCGGTCCGCAACGAGGCGGGCAATCCGCTGAGCTACGCGATGTCGGTGGATGCGATCCTGTCGATCGAGGACGGGCAGGACATGAAGGCGGGCGACGTCGTCGCGCGCATCCCGCGCGAGGGCGCCAAGACCAAGGACATCACGGGCGGCCTGCCGCGCGTGGCGGAGCTGTTCGAGGCGCGCCGGCCCAAGGACAACGCGATCATCGCGGAGGCCGACGGCACGGTGAAGTACGGCAAGGACTACAAGAACAAGCGTCGCATCACCGTCGTGCCGTCCGACGACAGCCTCGAGCCGGTCGACTACATGGTGCCCAAGGGCAAGCACGTCCCCGTGGCCGAAGGCGACTTCGTCCAGAAGGGCGACTACATCATGGACGGCAACCCCGCGCCGCACGACATCCTGCGGATCATGGGGATCGAGGCGCTGGCCGACTACCTGATCGACGAGGTGCAGGACGTCTACCGGCTGCAGGGCGTGAAGATCAACGACAAGCACATCGAGGTCATCGTCCGGCAGATGCTCCAGAAGTGGGAGATCCTCGACAGCGGCGACACGACGCTGCTGAAGGGCGAGAACGTCGACAAGGCGGAGCTGCAGGAGGCCAACGAGAAGGCCGAGAAGCGCGGCGACCGGCCGGCGCGCGCCGAGCCGATCCTGCTCGGGATCACCAAGGCGTCGCTGCAGACCCGCAGCTTCATCTCGGCGGCCTCGTTCCAGGAGACGACGCGCGTGCTCACCGAGGCCTCGGTGCAGGGCAAGCGCGACAAGCTCGTGGGGCTCAAGGAGAACGTGATCGTCGGCCGCCTGATCCCGGCCGGGACCGGCGGCGCGACGCAGGCGATGCGCGCCATCGCCACGGCGCGCGACAGCGTGGTGATCGAGGAGGCCCGGATCGAGGCGGAGAAGGCCGCGGCGCTCGCCGCGCCCGAGCCCACCACCTCGGCCGAGGACGCGTTCAAGACGCCCGTGCCGGAGGCGGTCGAGAGCGACGAGTGATCGCTCGTCGGCTCCTCTGACGCGACCCTGACCCCCGCCGGAGCGATCCGGCGGGGGTCTTCCGTTCCGGCCCGCGCCCTCGGCACGGCGCGTTGACACCCCCGGGACGATCCCGTATCGGGGCGGCAATTCGGTCCGGGCGCGCGTCGTCCGGGTCCGGCAAGCCATACCGTCGGACACGGTCCGGGCACTGCGCCCCGCGCCCTCTGTGCCACGCCGCGTCGCCCAGGTCGGAATCCGGGCGGCCGCGGCTCGAACGGTTTGGGGCGTCGGCGCCGGACGAGCGATTGAACCAGACGGGAACGACAGACACATGCCCACCATCCAGCAGCTGATCCGCAAGCCGCGGTCGCCCAAGGTCCGCGCCTCGAAGTCCCAGCACCTCGAGGGCTGCCCGCAGAAGCGCGGCGTGTGCACGCGGGTCTACACGACCACCCCGAAGAAGCCGAACTCGGCCATGCGCAAGGTCGCGAAGGTCCGGCTCACGAACGGCTTCGAGGTGATCTCCTACATCCCCGGCGAGAGCCACAACCTGCAGGAGCACTCGGTCGTGCTGATCCGCGGGGGCAGGGTGAAGGACCTTCCCGGCGTGCGCTACCACATCCTGCGCGGCGTGCTCGACACGCAGGGCGTCAAGGATCGCCGCCAGCGCCGGTCCAAGTACGGCGCCAAGCGGCCGAAGTGAGCCCGGCGCCCGCCGACACCTGAGCCGGGGACCGCCCCGGCCCGCCCGACAGACATTCGAAGGATGCCCCCATGTCCCGCCGCCACGCCGCCGAGAAGCGCCAGGTCCTGCCCGATGCCAAGTACGGCGACACGGTCCTGACCAAATTCATGAATAACCTGATGATCGACGGAAAGAAGGCCGTCGCCGAGCGGATCGTCTACAACGCGATGGAGCGCGTGGAGGGCAAGCTGCGCCGCTCGCCGATCGACGTGTTCACCGAGTCGCTCGAGAACATCAAGCCGTCGGTGGAGGTCCGTTCCCGCCGGGTCGGCGGCGCGACCTATCAGGTCCCCGTCGAGGTCCGTCCCGAGCGCCGCGAGGCGCTGGCGATCCGCTGGCTGATCAAGGCCGCTCGCGCGCGCAACGAGAACACGATGGAGGAGCGCCTCGCCGGCGAGCTCATCGACGCGGTCCAGTCTCGCGGCTCGGCGGTGAAGAAGCGCGAGGACACGCACAAGATGGCCGACGCCAACAAGGCGTTCAGCCACTACCGCTGGTAGGCTCCGGCCCCCATCTCACGACCTGACGCGGGGGCCCGTCCGGGGCCCCCGACCCGTTTCACCTCCCATCCGAGGCAATCCCCATGGCACGCGACTATCCCCTGAACCGCTACCGCAACTTCGGCATCATGGCGCATATCGACGCCGGCAAGACGACGTGCTCGGAGCGGATCCTGTTCTACACCGGCAAGTCGCACAACATCGGCGAGGTCCATGACGGCGCGGCCACGATGGACTGGATGGAGCAGGAGCAGGAGCGCGGCATCACGATCACCTCCGCCGCCACGACGACGTTCTGGCAGCGCCAGGAGGAGCCGACCGCCGACGCGACCTCGGACACCAAGTTCCGGATGAACATCATCGACACGCCGGGCCACGTCGACTTCACGATCGAGGTCGAGCGCTCGCTCGCCGTGCTCGACGGCGCGATCTGCGTGCTCGACGCAAATGCCGGCGTGGAGCCGCAGACCGAGACCGTCTGGCGCCAGGCCGACCGCTACAAGGTCCCGCGCATCGTGTTCGTCAACAAGATGGACAAGATCGGCGCCGACTTCTTCAACTGCGTCCGCATGGTCCAGGACCGCACGGGCGCCGTGCCGGCCCCGATCCAGATCCCCATCGGCTCGGAGACCGAGCTCGAGGGCATGATCGACCTCGTCACGATGGAGGAGTGGGTCTGGCAGGGTGAGGATCTGGGCGCGTCCTGGATCAAGCAGCCGATCCGCGACAGCCTGAAGGCGCAGGCCGACGAGTGGCGCGGCAAGCTGCTCGAGACCGCGGTCGAGATGGACGACGACGCGATGGAGGCCTACCTCATGGAAGGGGTCGAGCCCGACGTCGACGCGCTTCGCAAGCTCATCCGCCGCGGCACGCTCGCGATCAAGTTCATCCCCGTGCTCTGCGGCTCCGCGTTCAAGAACAAGGGCGTGCAGCCCCTGCTCAACGCCGTGATCGACTACCTGCCGTCGCCGATGGACGTGGTCGACTACATGGGCTTCAAGCCCGGCGACGAGGAGGAGGTGCGCAACGTCCCGCGCCGCGCGGACGACGACATGGCCTTCTCCGGCCTCGCCTTCAAGATCATGAACGACCCGTTCGTGGGCTCGCTTACCTTCACGCGCATCTACTCGGGCAAGCTCAAGAAGGGCGACAGCCTGCTGAACTCGACCAAGGGCAAGAAGGAGCGGGTCGGGCGCATGATGATGATGCACTCGATCAACCGCGAGGAGATCGACGAGGCCTGGGCCGGCGACATCATCGCGCTCGCGGGGCTCAAGGACACCACCACGGGCGACACGCTGTGCGACCCGCAGGACCCGGTCGTCCTCGAGACGATGACCTTCCCCGAGCCGGTCATCGAGATCGCGGTCGAGCCCAAGACGAAGGCCGACCAGGAGAAGATGTCCGCGGGCCTCGCCCGGCTCGCCGCGGAGGATCCGTCCTTCCGCGTGGAGACGGACATCGAATCCGGCCAGACGATCATGAAGGGGATGGGCGAGCTCCATCTCGACATCCTCGTCGACCGGCTCAAGCGCGAGTTCAAGGTCGAGGCGAACATCGGCGCGCCCCAGGTCGCCTACCGCGAGACGATCGGTCACGAGCTCGAGCACACCTACACCCACAAGAAGCAGTCGGGCGGCTCGGGCCAGTTCGCCGAGGTCAAGCTGCTGTTGCAGCCGACCGAGCCGGGCGAGGGCTATTCGTTCGAGTCGAAGATCGTCGGTGGCTCGGTGCCCAAGGAGTACATCCCGGGCGTCGAGAAGGGCATCAAGTCCGTGCTCGATTCCGGTCCGCTCGCGGGCTTTCCGGTGATCGACTTCAAGGTCCAGCTGCTCGACGGCAAGTTCCACGACGTCGACTCGTCCGTGCTCGCCTTCGAGATCGCGTCGCGGATGGCCATGCGCGAGGGCCTGCGGAAGGCCGGCGCCAAGCTGCTCGAGCCGGTCATGCGCGTCGAGGTCATCACGCCGGAGGAGTATACCGGCGGGATCATCGGCGACCTCACCTCGCGTCGTGGGCAGGTGCAGGGGCAGGACACGCGCGGCAACGCGATCGCGATCGACTGCTACGTCCCGCTCGCCAACATGTTCGGCTACATCAACACGCTGCGCTCGATGTCCTCGGGCCGCGCGAACTTCACGATGCAGTTCGACCATTACGAGCCGGTCCCGCAGAACATCTCCGACGAGATCCAGAAGAAGTTCGCCTGACGGCGCCCCGCGTCCGCCCGACCGGCGGGCGCGGTCCCAGACATCCAGACACAGCAGGAGCCACCCCATGGGCAAGGCGAAGTTCGAGCGCAACAAGCCGCATGTGAACATCGGGACGATCGGTCACGTGGACCACGGCAAGACGACGTTGACGGCGGCGATCACGAAGTATTTCGGGGATTTCAAGGCGTACGACCAGATCGACGCGGCGCCCGAGGAGAAGGCGCGGGGGATCACGATCTCGACGGCGCATGTGGAGTACGAGACGCCTGCGCGGCACTACGCGCACGTGGATTGCCCCGGGCACGCGGATTACGTGAAGAACATGATCACGGGGGCGGCGCAGATGGACGGCGCGATCCTGGTGGTGAACGCGGCCGACGGTCCGATGCCGCAGACGCGCGAGCACATCCTGCTCGGCCGTCAGGTGGGCATCCCGCACATGGTGGTGTTCATGAACAAGGTCGACCAGGTCGACGACGAGGAGCTTCTGGAGCTCGTGGAGATGGAGATCCGCGAGCTTCTGTCGTCCTACGAGTATCCCGGCGACGACATCCCGATCGTGAAGGGCTCGGCGTTGCACGCGATGAACGGGACCGAGCAGGCGATCGGCGAGGACGCGATCCGGGCGCTGATGGAGGCGGTGGACAGCTACATCCCGACGCCCGAGCGCGCGGTGGACCAGCCGTTCCTGATGCCGGTGGAGGACGTGTTCTCGATCTCCGGCCGGGGCACGGTGGTGACGGGTCGGATCGAGCGCGGCGTGATCAACGTGGGCGACGAGATCGAGATCGTGGGCATCCGCGACACCAAGAAGACGACCTGCACGGGCGTGGAGATGTTCCGCAAGCTGCTGGACCGCGGCGAGGCGGGCGACAACATCGGGGCGCTCCTGCGCGGCGTGGACCGCGACGGGGTGGAGCGGGGCCAGGTGCTGTGCAAGCCCGGCTCGGTGAAGCCGCACACGAAGTTCGAGGCGGAGGCGTACATCCTGACGAAGGAGGAGGGCGGTCGCCACACGCCGTTCTTCGCGAACTACCGGCCGCAGTTCTACTTCCGCACGACGGACGTGACGGGGACGGTGAACCTGGCGGAGGGCACCGAGATGGTGATGCCGGGCGACAACGTGTCGTTCGGGGTGGAGTTGATCGCGCCGATCGCGATGGAGCAGGGTCTGCGCTTCGCGATCCGCGAGGGCGGCCGCACGGTGGGCGCGGGCGTGGTGTCGAAGATCACCGACTGACGGACCGCCGGACCGCCGGGGGCCGGAGGGGCGCGACCCCCGCCGCCGCCCGCGCGACCGGCGACCGCCCGCCGCTGCGACCGCGACCGGCGACCGGCGACCACCGCGAGACGACCGAAGGCCCCCCCCGCGGGGGCCTTCGGCGTTCGGGGGGGATGCGGGATGCCTTCGTCGGCGCGGCGCGGCTCCGACTTCGCGCGACCGCAGAGGCCGTCATTAAAGGACAATCGCTCGGAGCGGGTGCGGACGGTCGGTTGCGGGCACCGGTGGTCGTGATGAGGCGCCTCTTGGCCTCAAGGCAGGTGGTTCGTCGCGGCGACGGTCCCAGTTCTCGGAAGGCACTACCACGTGATACGGCCGCTGAGCGGACGTCGCGAAGGCCCATCGATCACCGCGGGGACTCCGGCCGACTCCGGAGGGCTGGCTGTCGGCGCGTGCCCGTCCGCCGGCCGACTTCGAACGATCCTGCTCGGCGCCACCGATCCGGAATGCGAACGGATGCTGGCGACCATCACGTCGCTTTTGCCGTCACCTTGGACTTCGCGCTCGACCGCGCCGCCGTCGTAACGATCACCGGAGCGACGATCGGGTCGCCGATGCCGTCGAAGAACGGTGATGCCCGCCAGGCCCCTCGCATATTGCCGGCGGCGATGCGGCTCGCGATGCCGGCCACCATGCGAAGCGCCCCGCGGTGCCCCGTGGCTCCGTCGCGCGTCGGGACGAACGCCTCCGTGCGGACCCGGCCGAGCCCTTCGCAATGCGTCAGGCGCGACGTCTCGATCGCGACGTGGACCAGCCTCGGCGCCGGGGCCGTGGCCATGAGCGGCGTCGCGCAGCAGCTCGCGTGCCAGCGGATCGGGCCGCGGGCGGTGAGGCGGAACGCCGCGATGTGCTTCGTCCCAACCCGCAGGCGGACGTTCGACTGCGACGTGTGGATCGTGTCGACCGGGCCGGGATCGGGTCCACCGAGGTGGACATGGGCGGCGCGGCAGTCGGCGCAGTGGCAGACGACGCGGGTATAGACGGCGGGCGACAAGTCCGCGATCTCGCCCGTGAGCGCCCCGCAGCGGCAGGCGAAGGCGCGCCCCGTCCCGGGCATCGGTCAGACGGCGATCTTGCCGCTGCCCTTCAGCGCCTCCGGGGCGTCCGTGCGGACCTTGCGGCGCGGGCGGGACTTCTTGCGATCCTTGACGTCCGCGCCGGCATTCGCATCGATGAAGTCGAGCACGAGCGGCCGGATGTTGCGCCGCCACGAGCCGCCGGCGAAGATGCCGTAATGGCCGGCGTCGGGCTCGAGGTGGCTCGCCTTCTTCGCGTCCGGCAGCCCGGTCAGCAGGTCGAGCGCTGCGACGCACTGGCCCGGCGCGGAGATGTCGTCCTTGCCGCCCTCCACGGTATGCACCGCGACCCGCTCGATCGCGCCGAGGTCGATCCGGCGCCCCTCCACCGTGAAGCGGTTCTGCGCGATCTCGAGCCCTTTGAAGATGCGCTCGACGGTCGAGAGGTAGAACTCGGCCGTCATGTCCATCACGGCGAGGTACTCGTCGTAGAAGCGGTTGTGCCGGTCGTGGTCGGAGGCGGTGCCCGAAGCCACCGCCATCACCTGATCGCGGAACGCGGTCGCGTGCGTCTCGGCGTTCATCGAGATGAAGGACGAAAGCTGCAGCAGGCCGGGATAGACCTTACGCCCGACGCCGGCATGCTGGAAGCCGACGCGCTGGATCATCGACTGCTCGAGCTGACCCATCGTGACCCGGCGGCCGAAATCGGTCACGTCGGTCGCCGCGGCGTCGGGATCGATCGGGCCGCCGATCAGCGTCAACGTCCGGGGCTGCGCGTCGGGGTCGCGCTCGGCCAGGAGCGCGGTCGCGGCGAGCGTCAGCGGCGCGGGCTGGCAGACGGCGACGACGTTGAGGTCCGCGCCCAGATGGGTCATGAAGTCGGCGAGGTAGAGCGTGTAGTCCTCCACGTCGAACTTGCCCGCGGAGACGGGGATGTCGCGCGCGTTGTGCCAGTCGGTGATCCACACGTCGGCATCCGGCAGGAGCGAGACGACGGTGGAGCGCAGCAGCGTCGCGTAATGCCCCGACATCGGCGCCACGAGCAGGATCCGCCGCGCCATCGGCTCGCGCCCGTGGACCGAGAAGCGCACGAGGTCGCCGAAGGGACGGGCCACGTCCACGACCGGCTCGACGATCATCTCGCGCCCGTCGGAGGCCACGAGCGGCGGAAGGTTCCAGTCCGGCTTGGCGACCATGCGCGCGAAGCTGCGCTCGGTCACCTCGCCCCAGGCCGCCACGAGCGGGAAGAGGGGGTTAGGGACCATCGCGGTCGCGGGGAAGCTGGCCCAGGTCCGGGCAGTCGCGCCGAACCACGCATTCGCGTTCCGCGCGGCTTCCATCATGTCGTAGGCGGCCATCAATCGCATCGTCGAACCCTCGTCATAACCGGCGGCGCGGCCCGCGCGCCCTGACATCCCCGCGGGCTTGCGCTAGGCTACCCGTCAGAGGTTAACCAGCAGTTGCAGCGCGACCGGGGGAAGGCAAGCCATGGGCGGGGGCGAGACCGGGGAGGGCGCGGACCGAGGGGCGGGGGCGGCGGAGGCACCCGACGGGGCCGAGGCGCTCGCGCGCATCAACGAGAACATCGCGCGGATGGACACGCTGACCAAGCGACTGACGGCGGCGCTCGGCGCTCGGCGCGCCTCCGATCCGGGGCTCCAGGGGCCGGGGCCGGCGATCTTCGCCAAGGCGATGGCCGCCTATTGGGCGGAGGTCGCGGCCAACCCCGCGAAGATGATCGAGCGTCAGGTCGGATACTGGGGCCAGACGCTGCGCCAGGCCGCCGAGGCGCAGGCGGCGCTCGCGACGGGACGGCCGCCGGCGGACGTCGAGCCGTCGTCGGACAAGCGGTTCCGCGACCCGGTCTGGACCAGCCACCCCTACTTCGCCTTCGTGCGCCAGCAATACGAGGCGAGCGCCGGGGCGATCGCCGAGGCCGTCCGCGACATCGACGGGCTCGACCCGGACGACAAGCGGCGGGTCGAGTTCTTCAGCCGCCAGATCGTGGACCTGTTCGCGCCGACCAACTTCCTCGCCACCAATCCCGAGGCGATGGCGAAGGCCGTCGAGACGGAAGGCCAGAGCCTCGTGCGCGGGCTCGAGAACCTCGTGCGCGACATCGAGGCCAACCACGGCGACTGGCTGGTGACGCTCTCGGATCCGGATGCGTTCCGGCTGGGCGAGGACCTGGCGACCACCGAGGGCTCGGTCGTCCACCGCAACCGCATGTTCGAGCTGATCCAGTACGCGCCGGCGACCGAGACCGTGCACGCGACGCCGATCGTCCTGTTCCCGCCCTGGATCAACAAGTTCTACATCCTCGATCTGAAGCCCGCCAACAGCCTGGTGCGGTGGATCGTCGAACAGGGCTACACGCTCTTCGTCGTAAGCTGGATCAATCCCGACGAGACCTACGCGGACACGACGTTCGCAGACTACGTCGAGGAGGGCTTCCTCGAGGCGATCGAGACGGCGAAGGCGATCACCGGGGAGCCGCAGGTCAACGCGGTCGGCTACTGCATCGCGGGCACGACGCTCGCGGCGACGCTCGGGCTGCTGTCGCGGCGGGGCGATGCCTCGGTCGCGTCGGCCACGTTCCTCACCACGCTGGCGGACTTCTCGGACCCGGGCGAGATGGGCGTGTTCCTCGACGACGACTTCGTCGACGGGATCGAGCGGGAGGGGCGGGCGAGGGGCTATCTCGACCGCTTCTTCATGGGCCGGACGTTCAGCTACCTGCGCTCCAACGACCTCGTCTACGCGCCCGCGATCCGGTCCTACATGATGGGGGAGCCGCCCCCGGCCTTCGATCTGCTGCACTGGAACGGGGACGGGACGAACCTGCCGGGGCCGATGGTGACGGAGTACCTGCGGCGGCTGTGCATCGGCAACGAGCTCGCGACGACGGGGTTCGACCTCCTGGACGCGGAGGGATTGACGCTCGGGGACGTGACGGTCCCGGTCTGCGACGTCGCCTGCGAGACCGACCACATCGCGCACTGGCGGGGCGCATGGGAGACGGCGCGGCAGTTCGGCTCCGACGACGCGACGTTCATCCTCTCGCAATCGGGGCACATCGCCGGGATCGTGAACCCGCCATCCAAGCGGAAATACGGTCATTACACGAGCGAGGCGGCGCTGGAGGGTACGCCGGATGCCTGGCTCGAGGGGGCTTCGTTCCACGAGGGCTCCTGGTGGCCCCGGTGGGAGGCGTGGTTGCGCCCGCGGTCGGGCGAGCACGTCCCGGCGCGACGGCCCGGCTCCCACGGTCGCCCCGTGCTCGCGCCCGCGCCGGGCACCTACGTCGTCTCCGGAAGCGGCGCCGCGCCTGCCGCAGCGGAATAATCGTCGCGGCAAGGCCCCGGGGGACTTGTCATGCTGCAGTGCAGCATCCATATCCGGATCAGCCGCGACGGAGCTGGCCCGATGGCCGGGCGGACCGCGCGACGCGAACCCGAGGAGTGACGACATGGCCAATTCGCCGCAGGATTTCAGCAAGTACATGACCGACATGATGGGCGCGTTCCCGATGGACAATTCCGCGATGTCCGACGCGTTCAAGACGCAGGCCGCCTTCGCCGAGCGCATGTCGAAGGTCGCGCTGCAGGCCGCCGAGCAGTCCGCCGAGATCAGCCACAAGTGGGCCCGCGAGACGCTTTCGAAGATGGGGCCGGTGGCCGAGGTCAAGGACGACCCGCAGGGCTACGCGAAGTCGGTCGGCGACTTCGCCTCCGCTTCCGCCGAGGTCGCCGCCGAGAACATGGCCGCCTTCGCCGAGATCGCCAAGCGCGTGCAGATGGAGACGGTCGAGCTGATGATGTCGGCCGGCAAGGAGGCGCAGGAGGATGCGACGCAGGCCATGAAGAAGGCCACCTCCGACGCCACCGTCGCCACCAGCAACATGACCGGCAAATCGATGTGATCCACCGGGGCCTCCACGGCTCCGACGGATTGGGGGCGGCGCCGCGCGGTGCCGCCCCTTTTGCGTTTGCGTCCGCCCCGCGTCAGGCCCATCCTGCGTGCCTGCCACGATGGAGGCCCGGCGCATGACCGACGCGACGACGACGCTCCTGATCAAGCGCTACGCGAGCCGCAGGCTCTACAACACCGAGACGTCGGACTACGTCACGCTCGAGGACATCGCGCGGTTCATCCGGGCCGGGCGGGAGGTGCGCATCGTCGACCTGAAATCGGGCGCCGACCTCACGCGTTCCTACCTGCTTCAGATCATCGCCGAGCACGAGACGCGGGGCGAGAGCGTGCTGCCGCTCGCGGTCCTCACCGACCTCGTGCGCTCCTATACCGGCGCGGCGCAGTCGGTCGTGCCCGAGTTCCTCGCCTCGAGCTTCGAGATGCTGCGATCGGGGCAGTCCAAGCTCGTCGAGAACATGACCGCGATCAACCCGATGGCGCAGATGCCTGGGTTCAAGGCGATGCGCGAGCAGCAGGCCGCGTTCTTCAAGGCGATGACCGCGGGCTGGGTGCCGCCGGGCGACGCGCCTGCGGCGCCCGCTCCCGCCTCGGACGACGGCTCGCGCGAGGAGCTCGACGCGATCCGCAAGCAGCTGGCGGAGATGCAGGCGATGCTGGCCCGGATGAACGGCTGAGCGGACCTCAATCGGCCGGGACGTAGCGGTCCATCAGGAGCCGCACCACGCCCGCCTCTCCGTCCATGCCCACGAGCCGGAGCGCGACCGTGTAGGTCCCCGCGTCCAGCGCGAGGTGGAGCAGGCTGTCGAGGCCGTCCGGCCCGTCGTCGTTCTCGCCGAGCCTGCGCCCCGCCCGGTCGAACACCGTCACGGCCGGGTCCGCTCCCTCTCCGACCACCTCGAACCGCACCAGCCCGCCTTCGGGTAGCTCGAGGCGGAACCAGCGCGCCGCCCCTTCCATCGAGACCTCCTCGAAGAGCGAGGTCTCGAGCGGGTCGAGGGCCGCGACCTCGACCCCGTCCGCCGCCGTCGGCGCGAACTCGGCGAGGTCGAGCCGCCGCGCGCGGTCGGCCGCCGGGTCGAACGCCCCGAGGGTCACGGTGATCGGCGCGTCGTCCTCGTTCAGGTCGTCCACCTGGATGCAGTACTCGCCCGCGGGGAGCGCCTCGCCGAAGTCGATCCGCGAGTCGAGTCCGTCGAAGTCGTCGTTCTCCGCGAGCACGTCGCCGTCAACGTCGACGACGTGGAGGACCGGGTCGCCCGTCTCGCTCGTCGCCGTCACCGTAAGCAGCGTCGGCTCGGACAGCGAGAACGCGTAGGACGGCGCGTCGAAGGCGCTCGCCGTCGCCGTGCTGCTTGAGGTGAGTGCCGCCGCGTCGAGCCCGTCGCCGAGGGTCGGCGTATCCGGCTCGAAGCACAGCGGCCCCCCGTAGCCGTCGTCCTCTACCGATGCCTCGTCCCTCGGCGGGGGCGGAGGGGCGAAGGCCGACGCGGACGACCCGATCGCGACCGCGACGTCGGTGACGCCGGATTCGTAGCTGCGCACCGCGAGGCAGTAGGTCCCCGCGTCGAGCGGCGCCTCGATCAGCGCCCCCAGGTCGCCCAGCCCGTCGTCGTCGGTGGCCATCTCTAGGCCGCCCGCGTCGAAGACGGTCATGTACGGATCGCCCGACGGCACCGCGCGCGCCTCGATCCGCACGTCGCCCGGCTCCGAGAGGGTGAACATCCGCACGAGATGACCGCCGATCGGGACGCGCCCGTCGAGCGCCACCGCCCCCTCGAGCCCGATCAGGTCCGACGCGTCCTCGGACCCGCCAACCCATTCGCCGACCAGACCGATCCCGCCGCAGATCGGATCCTGAGCCCAGGCGGGGGCGGCGAGGAGGAGGGGCAGGGCGGCGGCGAGGCGGATCATGGCAGGCTCCTTTGGCATGACGCCGAGCAGGCTAGGACCGCCCGCGGCGGGCGTAAACGCCCGTCACGCGAGCCCGGCGAACACCTCATCGAGCGCGGCGCCGAGCAGGGCGAACATCTCGTCCATCTGCGCGTCGGTGGTGATGAAGGGCGGGCAGAGCACGATGGACTGCCCGAGCGGGCGGCAGAGCAGCCCGTGATCGCCGCAGGTGTTGGCGATCCGCTCGGAGACCGACAGGTGGCCCTCGAACGGCTCCCCGGTCGCCTTGTCGCGCACGGCCTCGAGCGCGCCCATCAGCCCGCGGCCGCGCCACTCGCCGATATGCTCGTGCTCGGCGAGCCTGGCGAGCCCGGCCTCGAATCGCGGGACGATCCGCTGGACGTTGTCGAGCAGGCCGCCGTTCAGGACGAGGTCGATGGACGCGAGCGCCACCGCGCAGCCCACGGGGTGGCCCGACGCGGTGAAGCCGTGCGGGAACTCCTCGATCACGTCGGTCGCGCGCTGCAGCCGGTCGGCGAGGTCCGGCCCGAGGATCACCGCGCCCATCGGGAAGTAGCCCGCGGTGAGCGCCTTGGACGAGATGATCGCGTCGGGCACGAAGCCGTAGCTCTCGCAGCCCCAGACCGATCCCGTGCGCCCGAACCCGGTGATGACCTCGTCGGCGACGATCGGGATGCCGTGGCGGCGCAAGACGGGGAGCATCGCGTCGAAGTAGCCCTCCACCGGCGGGATCACTCCGCCCGCGCCCTGCACCGGCTCCGCGAAGAAGCCCGCGATGGTGTCCGCGCCCTCGCGCGCGATCAGCGCCTCGAGCTCGTCCACCAGCCGCTCGACGAACTGCGCCTCGCTCTCCCCCTCGCGGCCCTCGCGCCAGTAATGCGGGCAGGTGAGGTGCAGGAAGCCGGGCAGGGGCAGGCCGAACACGGCGTTGTAGGGTTTGCCCGTCATCGACGCGCTGACGGCGGTGACGCCGTGATAGGCGTTGACGCGCGTGATGATCTTGCGCGCCTGCGGACGCCCTTCCGCCGCGTGCAGGAACCACAGCATCTTGACCATGGTGTCGTTCGCCTCGGAGCCGGAGTTGGTGTAGAACACCTTCCCGTCCTCGAAGGGCGACACCCGCACCAGCGTCTCCGACAGCATCACCGCCTGGTCCGACATCCGCCCGAAGAAGGCGTGGTAGCCGGGGAAGGTCGCATACTGCTTCTGCGCGGCGGCGATCAGCGTCGGGTCGTCGAACCCCGCGATCATGTTCCACAGCCCGCTATTGGCGTCGAAGTAGCGCCGTCCGTCGGTGTCCACGACGTAGGGCCCCTCGCCATGCGTCAGCACCACCGTCCCGCGCGCCTCGATCGAGGGCAGGTCGGTGAAGCCGAAGAAGCTCGAGGCCTTGGCGCGCGCGTCCCAGGAGTTCGGCAGGGTGGTGTCGGGCATGGGGGACGGGCCTCCGGGGTGACGGTCGCGGGACGCTACGCGCAGGCTCGCGCGGCGTCCATCGGCGCTAGCGCTCGACGGCGATCGTCACCGGCCCGTCGCCCGCCATGTGCAGCGCCATCTCCGCGCCGAACCGCCCGGTCTCGACCGCGACGCCGTGCCCGCGCATCGCGGCGACGAAGCGCTCGTAGAGCGGCTCGCCCAGCTCCGGAGGGGCGGCGGTGGAGAAGCCGGGCCGGTTGCCGCGCGACGTGTCGGCGGCCAGCGTGAACTGGCTGACGACGAGCGCGCCGCCGCCCGCCTCGAGGAGCGAGCGGTTCATCCGGCCCTCGCCGTCGCGGAACACGCGCAGCTTCACGATCCGCGCGGCCAGCGCGTCGGCATTCGCGGCCTCGTCGCCCCGCATCGCGCAGACGAGGATCAGGAGACCCGGCCCGCAGCGACCGACGACCTCGCCCGCGACCTCGACCCGCGCCTGCGTCACCCGCTGCAGGAGCGCCTTCACAATTCGCGCGCCCAGGGTGGGTTCGCGCCCGCGCGGCCGACCGTGACCGCCGCCGCCGCGACGCCGAGCGCCAGCGCGTCGCGGAGCGCGTCCGCGGGCGGGGCGCCCTTCGCGAGCGCGCCCGCCCGCCACAGACCGGTCAGCAGGCCCGCGTTGAACGTGTCGCCCGCGCCGACCGTGTCCACCACCGCGACCGTGCGCGCGGGGACGTGGACATCGCCCCCGGCGGTGATGGCCCGCACGCCGCGCGCCCCCTCGGTCACGCAGACCACCGACGCGCCGGCGGCGAGCAGGTCGGCGGGCGACGTGCCGAGCCAGTCCATGTCCTCGTCGGAGACCTTCACGACGTCGGCCATCGCCGCCAGCCGGCCGATGCGGGCCCGGAACGCCGCGCCGTCGCCTACGATGGCGGGCCGGACGTTGGGATCGAGCATCAGCGGCAGCCGCCCGTTCGCCGCCGCCAGCGCCTCGAAGGCCGCGCCGCAGGGCTCGGCCGCGAGGCTGATCCCGCCGAGCAGCAGCGCCTCGATCCCGCCCATGTCCGGCGCGTCGGCGGGGGTGAGCATCCGCCCCGCCGTCGCCTCGTCGTGGAAGGCGTACTCCGCATGGCCGTCCACGAGCGTCACGAAGGCCAGCGTCGTCGGGCGGTCGGACCGCGCGGTCCGGTCGACGACGCCCGCCTCCGCCATCGCCGCGCGGAGCCGATCCCCGAAAAGGTCGTTCGACATCCCCGTATGCAACGCCACCGGCGCGCCGAGCCGCCCGATCGCGACGGCGGTGTTGAGCGCGGCCCCGCCCGGCACCGGCAGGAAGCCCGTCGCGCCGTCCACCTCGCGCGGCAGCATGTCGATCAGGGCTTCGCCCGCGCACAGGATCATCCGAGCGCTCTCCCTCATCGCAGCCGGACGGCCCGCCCACGGGCATCGCCCATCGCCCCGGCCTGCGCGGCGCCGTAGAACGCCGCGGCCACGACCGCGAGGATCAGCGCGGCGATCACGGCGAGCGCGATCTTCCACTTCGAGTAGGGCCGCTCGCCCTGCACCCGGCCCGGACTGCCCGTTGACGACGAAGCGGAAGCTTTCGCCGCGATACTTGTAGGCCGCGATCCAGACCGGCAGCAGGACGTGCTTGAACGTGACGCCCGACAGGCTGGTGCGCATCGCCGTGATCCGCTGCTGGTCGCCGCCGATGTCCATCCGCACGTCGCGCGCGATCACCGCCTCCATCCGCGCGCGCGCCTCCACCAGCCCGTCCTCGAGCCCGACCTGGTAGGCCTCGGCCCGGAACCCCGCGAGGAATTGCGGCGCGTAGGGCGCGAGCCCGGACAGGTCCCAGGGCTCCAGCCCGTCGGTGTGCCGCTTGGGCAGCGACGTCGAGGCGAGCACCACCACGTCGTCGAAGAACCGCCGCACCCGGCCCCGGCGGTGCGACCACCGGATCTTGGGCACGGAAACGGAGACCGGGCGGCCGTCGCGCATCACCGTCTGCCGGACGTAGTAGGTGTCGCCCCGCTGGCCCTCGTAGGCCGTGTCGGTCTGCGCGTCGAAGGTCCAGAACGGGACGTAGATGCCCGACAGCTTCCGTCCCTTGCGCGCGTAGCGCTGCAGCCCGTTGGGCGCGAACCACAGCGAGCCCAGCCAGTCGTTCATCGCGTCGTGCGCCGCGCGCTCCTCGAGCCGGAACGGCAGCACCGCGGCGGGCTTGATGTGCCGGTTCACCCCGGTGCCGGTCACCACGGGCGTGGCGCAGAACGGGCATTCGGCGGCGTGGATGTCTGGGTCGAACTCCACCTGCGCGCCGCAGTTCGTGCAGTCGAGGACCGTCGTCTCCTCCTGCTGCGCCGAGCCCGCGTCGAGCCCCTCGGCGATGGCGATCTCGCGGATCGTCTCCGCGCGCGGGGTCAGGACCTCGCGATTGCCGCAATGGTCGCAGACCATCGCGCCTCGCCGACTGGCTCGAACCGCATGTCGCCCCCGCACGCGTCGCAGGGGAAGCGGTGCTCCTGCGTCGCGGGGATCTCCGCGGGGCGCTCGGGGTGGCGCGGGATCGTCGGGACCTTCACCGGGCGCGGCGACGCTCAGGCGCCCGGCGGCGGGGGCGGCGGCATGACGGTGAAGAGCTGCGCGAGCTCGGGCACCGCGTCGGCGGCCATCCAGCCGTCCTGTCCCTGCGTCCACACCAGCGTCTCGCGCGTGACCTCGCCCTCGGCCGCCATCCGCCCGAGCCGCGCCTTCGAGAACGGGCCCTTCGTCGCCCCGCCCTCGGCGACGTGCCAGACGTGCTCGACCGGCGGGGGCGGCGGCGCCGCGGGTGCCGCGGCCGGGCGCGGGCCCCAGGGCCCCGCCTGCATCATGCCGCCGGCCATCCCCATGCCCATCCCCATGCCGAGCCCCGCGCCCATCCCCGAGTTCGGCGTGGTCGCGGCCGCCTGCATCGCCTCGGAGGTCGCGAAGTCGCGGTAGCGGTCGAGGTCGCCCAGCACCCCCATCGAGGTCCGCTTGTCGAGCGCGGCCTCCACGGCCGGCGGCAGCGACACGTTCTCGATGTAGAGCTCGGGCACCGTCAGCCCGTATTCCGCGATCGTGCCCGAGATCGCCTTGGCCACGATCGCGCCCAGCTCGTCGGTGTTCGCCGCCATGTCGAGCACCGGGATGTTGCCCTGCGCCAGCGCGCGCGAGGCGGCCTGGACGATCATGTTGCGGATCTGGAACTGGATCTCGTCGCGGGTGAACTCGCCGTCGGTGCCCACGATCTCGGTCATGAACTTCGCCGGGTCCGCGACCTTGATCGCGTAGGTGCCGAAGGCCCGAAGCCGGACCGGGCCGAACTCCGGGTCGCGCAGCGTGATCGGGTTCTTGGTGCCCCACTTGAGGTCCGTCATCCGGGTGGTGGAGACGAAGTAGACCTCGGACTTGAACGGCGAGCGGAAGCCGTGGTCCCAGTGCTGCAGCGTCGTCATCACCGGCATGTTGTTCGTCTCGAGCATGTAGAGGCCCGGCATGAACACGTCCGCGAGCTGCCCCTCGTGGACGAAGACGGCGGCCTGCCCCTCCCGCACGGTGAGCTTGGCGCCGTACTTGATCTCCGCGCCGTGCCGCTCGAACCGGTGGACGAGCGTGTCGCGGGTGTCGTCGGTCCAGGCGATGACGTCGACGAACTGGCCGGAGAGGAAGTCGAAGATGGGCATGGCGGGCTCCTAGGTGTCGGTCGGGCGGGAGCGGCGGGTCAGACCCGGCCCCCGGCGAGCATGTCCTCGGCGAGGGCGCGGACGGTCGGACGGGCCTCGGGCGCGCGCATCCCGACCCGCAGCCGCGGGTCGTAGAGGATGCGCAGCAGCAGCTCGTCGTGGACCGTGAGCAGCCCGAACTCCTCGTCGTCGTTGAAGATCGACGGGCGCGCCTCGGGCGCGTCGTTGGCGAGGCCGAGCCCCTGCGCGATCTCCTCGTGGTAGCAGGCCTCGCGCATCAGGTCGGGATGCTCGGCGCGCACGAAGGCCACCGCCGAGACGTAGGCGTTCGGCCGCGCCGACGACGACGAGGCGTAGACCGCGCAGTAGGTGTCGCGGTCGAGGCTGGTGATCGCGCGCACCGTCTCGGGGCCGAGGCCCGGCTCGGCGCGCAGGATATCAGGCCCGAGCAGACGCTGCTCGTCGAGCGAGGCCACGAAGACGTGGTAGTTGCCGCCCTCCCGCACGAGCGCGATCGGATGGCCGGTGACGCGGGCGAGCCGGTCGACGTAGGCCGCGACCCGGGCCGTGTCGTCGGCGACCGTCGCGGCGTCCACCGAGGCGCCGAAATGCATCTGGACACGGACCGGCCGCTCCCAGCGGCGAAGCTCCGCCTCGCTCTCGCCGCGCGACGAGCCGCCCGCCGACCTGCTGGTACTCAGAGAAGAGCGCGATCCGCTCGAAGTCGCGCGCGAGCTGCGCGGGCCCGAACGGCGCGTCCGCCGGATCGACGTCGCGGCGCATCCGCCCCTGCGCCAGCAGCCGCTGCTGGAGCGCCACATAGTAGCGCTCGAGCTCGACGCTGGCCTGCGACCGCTCGAGCGGCACCGCGCGCTCCGCCATCACTGGGCGCGCCGAGAACGGGTCGTCGGCCAGCGGCATCGGCCCGCAGCCCGCCAGCGCGAGCGCGAATGCGGCGACCCCGGCCGGGGCGCTCGGGCGCGACCGTCCCACGATCAGGCGCCCGGGACGGCCGTGCCGGCGGTGTCGCCGACCTTGTCGCCGCGCGCGCCGGCCCGCGAGAGCGTCGAGCGCAACTCGGCCTCCATCGCCTGCAGCTCCTTCTCGGCCTCGGCGCGCTTGGCCTTGCCCGCATCCGCGATCTGCAGGCTCTCCTCGATCGTCGCCACGAGGTCGTCGTTGGCGCGCCGCACCGCCTCGATGTCGAACACGCCGCGCTCCATCTCGGTGCGGATCACCGCGTTCGCGTCGCGCAGGTTCTTCGCGTTCGACGTCAGCAGCTCGTTGGTCAGGTCGTTGGCGTCGCGCACCGCCTCGGCCGCCTCGCGCGAGCGCTGGATCGTGACCGCCTGCGCGAGCTGCGTCTCCCACAGCGGCACGGTGTTCACGAGCGTCGAATTGATCTTGGTGACGAGACTCTTGTCGTTCTCCTGCACCAGCCGGATCGAGGGCAGCGACTGCATCGTGACCTGCCGCGTGAGCTTGAGGTCGTGCACCCGCCGCTCGAGGTCGTCGCGCGCGGCGCGCAGGTCGCGCAGCTGCTGCGCGCCGACCATCTTCTCGTCCTCGGGCATCGCCTCGACCGCGGCGACCTTCTCGGGGATCGCCGTCGCGTCGAGCTCGGCGAGCTTCGCCTCGCCGGCCGCGATGTAGAGGCCGAGCTCGCGGTAGAAGTCGAGCGTCTTCTCGTAGAGCTTGTCGAGCGACTTGATGTCCTTGAGGAGCACGTGCTCGTGCGCCAGCAGGTCGTCGGTCACGCGGTCGATCTGCCCCTGGACGTCCTCGAACCGCGCGACGAACTTCGCGAAGGGCGCCGCGCGGCCCAGAAGCTTCTCCCACCACGACCGCTTGCGCCGCACGTCGAGCTCGGAGACCGAGAAGCCGCGGATCGTGCTGACCATCGAGCGCAGGCTGTCGCCCGCGGGGCCCACGTCCTTGTTCTTGACGTCCGCGAGCATGGCCTGGCTGATCTGCTGCAGCTCGCCCTGCGCGGCCGAGCCGAAGGCGATGATCGACTGCGTGTTGCCCATGTCGAGCTCGCCCATCCGGCGGCGGATCTCGGCCGCCTCGGGTTCGGGCGCGGCCTCGAGCGGGACGAGCGCGTTCGCGGGCTCGGGCAGGGGGGCCGCGACCAGGCGGTCGATCTCGGCGGTGGCCTCCGCGGCGCGGGCTCGGGTCTGGGTGTCCATGTCTTCAGTCTCCGGTGGTCAGGCCGTCGGCGCGCAGCCGCTCGCGCAGCACCTCGATCTCCACGTCGAGATCGGTGCGGTCCGCGAGCATCAGCCGCTCGCGCTTCGCGCCGATCCCGCGCTCGAGGTCGTCGATGAGGCGCAGGTAGTCGGTCTTGGCGGCGGCGTCACGGGTCGTCGCGTAGAGATCGGCGAACTTCACCGTCGCGTCGCGCGCGCCCATCAGGTAGACGCCGAGGAACTTGCGCGCCGAGGTCAGGTCGCGCGGGTCGTCCTCCACCGTGCGGAACATCTCGCGCGCCCGCGCCGACAGGTCCGCGACGCGCGCCTGCGCCTCGCGGTCGCCCGAGCGCAGCACCGCCTCGCGCATCGCCTCGAGATGGCGCTCGGCCTCCTCGATGGTGCGCGCGACGCGTTCGGTCTGGAACGCGTCGACGCCCTCCATCCCGCGATCCGACATCGGGTCGGGCCCGAACGCCACGACGTGCAGCACCGCCGCCACCAATCCGTAGACCGCGCCGCCGAGCAGGCCGCCGAGCCCGGCCCCGGACGCGGCCAGCGCCACGCCGATCCCGATCGCCGCCGCGCCGAAGAGCTTGCGCGGGATCGCGGGCCGGCGCGCGACCTTGCGCGCGGCCCAGGCGGCCTCGGCCTTCGCGCCCTCGCGCGTGAGCACCGCGCCGCCGAAGATCGCCCCCGCCGCGGCGAGGTTCGCGGCGAGCCCGAGCGCGCCGCCCTGGACGAACGCGGTCAGGAGCGGGAGCGCGGCGAGCGCCATCAGCATCGAGGTCCGCGCGCGGTAGCGCACCGGCGGCGCGAGGCCCGACGGCGCGGGCGCCGCCCCGGTCCCCGTCCCGCCCGGGCTGTGGCGGCCGCCGAAACGCTGCGCCACGCTCAGAGCCCGACGGGCAGGAGGCCCGCCCCGGCGAGCGCCACGAGCCCGGCCAGCGCGACGAAGGCGACCGAGCGCAACCCCCTGGAACCCATCTCGCCGCCCTCCGAACCGCCCGCGCCGTCGATATAGGATGGCGCAAGGCCGCGAAACACCCCCGCCGCCGCCCCGCCCCCCGCCATTGACCGCGCAGCGGCCCCCGCCTAACCGCTGCCACGAGGCGTCCGCCGCGCCGCCAGGAGCCCCGCGATGCGCGACGCGCCCGATTCCACGCCCCGCCGCCCGCGCACGCTCGCCGTCCATGCCGGAACCCGGCGCTCGCAATACGGCGAGGTCAGCGAGGCGATGTTCCTCACCCAGGGCTTCGTCTACGCCAGCGCCGAGGAGGCGGAGGCGAGGTTCCTGGGTTCGAGCCGCGAGGAATTCGTCTACGCCCGCTACGGCAACCCGACCGTGGCCATGTTCGAGGACCGCATCGCCGCCATCGAGGGCACCGAGGACGCCTTCGCCACCGCGTCGGGCATGGCGGCCGTCAACGGCGCGCTCGTCTCGATGCTGCGCGCGGGCGACCGGGTGGTGGCGGCGCGCGCGCTCTTCGGCTCGTGCCTCTACATCCTCGAGGAGGTGCTGACCCGCTACGGCGTGGAGGTGGCCTTCGTCGACGGCACCGACCTCGGGGCCTGGCGCGCGGCGATCGGGCCCGGCACCCGGGCCGTGTTCTTCGAGAGCGTCTCGAACCCGACGCTGGAGCTCGTCGACATGCGCGCCGTCTGCGACCTCGCGCACGCGGCGGGCGCCCTGGTCGTGGTCGACAACGTCTTCGCGACGCCGACCTTCTCGCGCGCCGTCGAGCTCGGGGCGGACGTCGTGGTCTATTCGACGACCAAGCACGTGGACGGGCAGGGGCGCTGCCTCGGCGGCGTGATCTGCGGCACGCGGGACTTCGTGCGCGGCACCGTGGAGCCCTACCTCAAGCATACCGGCGGAAGCATGTCGCCGTTCAACGCCTGGGTAATGCTCAAGGGGCTCGAGCACATGGACCTGCGGGTCCGCGCGCAGGCCGAGACCTGCGAGCGCATCGCGCGCGTGCTCGACGGGCACCCCAAGATCGCGCGCGTGATCCATCCCCATCTGCCGAGCCACCCGCAGCACGACCTCGCCCGCGCGCAGATGGAACGCGGCGGGACGGTCCTGTCGCTCGACCTCGCGGGCGGGCGCGAGGCGGCGTTCCGGTTCCTGAACGCGCTCGAGATCGTCATCATCTCCAACAATCTGGGCGACGCGAAGTCGATCGCCACGCATCCCGCGACCACCACGCATCAACGGCTCGACGAGACGGTGCGGGCCGCGCTCGGGATCGGGCCGGGCCTCGTGCGCCTCTCCGTCGGGCTCGAGGACGCGGACGACCTCCTCGCGGACGTGACGGGCGCGCTCGACGCGGCCTGAGCGGCGTCGGCGGCGGGCGCGCGGGGGTCGCGCGCGGCCCGGCGGCTTGCGCGGCCCGGCGGCAGGGTCCATCTGTCCCGCGCGCCCGCGAGCCTGACGGAGGGCCATGCCATGAACGCCCACGCCCCCGAGATCGACCGCGATCCGACCGAGGACGAGGCGCGCGCGGCGCGTGATCTCCTGCGCCGGTTCGAGGCGTCGCGCGGCGGCGCACTCTCGACGAGCTATCCCGACCTCGTGACCGACGACGCCTACCGCGCGCGGCTCCCCGACGTGCAGAACGGCCCGGCCTCGGCGATCCGCGGCGACGACCGCCCGATCCAGCACGTCGGCATCGCGGGGTTCCGGCTGCCGATGCGCGCGGTCACGCGGCACGGCGAGCCGGTGGTGCAGGTCGCCGTCACCGGCACGGTCGGGCTCGAGGCCGGGCGCAAGGGCATCAACATGAGCCGGATCCTGCGCCGGTTCTACGAGCGCGCCGACGCGCCGGTGGGCTTCGCGGTGGCCGAGGCGGTGCTCGACGACTACGCGCGCGACGGCTCGGACGAGGGCCGGCTCGCGTTGCGCTGTTCGCTCCCGCTGCCGCTGCCGAGCCTGCGCTCGGGCCTCGTCGGCTGGCAGTACTACGACGTCGTCCACGAGGCCGTGCGCGGCACGGCGGCGCGCGGCGCGTGCTGCACGTCGACTACGTCTATTCCTCCACCTGCCCCTGCTCGCTGGCGCTGTCCGAGCACGCGCGCGAGGTCCGCGGCCAGCTCGCGACGCCGCATTCGCAGCGCTCCACGGCCCGCCTCTCGCTCGAGGTGACGGGCGAGCTCGGGCCGGAGGACGTGATCGACGCCTGCCGCTCCGCCGTCCCGACCGAGACGCAGGTGATCGTCAAGCGCGAGGACGAGCAGGCCTTCGCCGAGCTGAACGCGGCCAACCCGATCTTCGTGGAGGACGCGGCGCGGCTCTTCGCGCGCGCGCTGACCGGGATGCCGGGCGCGGGCGACTTCCGCGTCGTCGCGAGCCATCAGGAGAGCCTGCACAGCCACGATGCCGTCTCGGTCCTCACGCAGGGGCCGCTCTTCGCGTCCGAGGTGCTCGAGCCGCGGCTCTTCGGTACGCTGACCGCCGGCGTCTGAGGCCGAGGCCGTGTCGCGCGACCGTCGCGTGCCGCCCGTAGCCGGGGCCGATGCCCGCCAACCCGATGCCGTGACCCCGCCGACGATCGCCGAGCTGCTGCGGGCCTTCGGCCGCATCGGGCTGCTGTCCTTCGGCGGCCCGGCGGCGCAGATCGCGCTGATGCATCGCGAGCTGGTGGAGCGGCGCGGCTGGCTCGACGAGGACACGTTCCTGCGGGGCCTGGGCTTCTGCACGCTCCTGCCGGGGCCGGAAGCCATGCAGCTCGCGACCTTCGCGGGATGGCGGCTGCGCGGCGTGCCGGGCGGGCTGCTGGCGGGGCTGCTGTTCGTCCTGCCGGGCGCTGCGGTGATGGTCGCGCTCGCGGCAGCCTACCTCGCCTACGGACGCCTGCCGCTCGTCGAGGCCGCGTTCCTCGGGGTGAAGGCCGCGGCGCTGGCCATCGTCGCGGGCGCGCTTGTGGAAGTCTGCGTGCGAAGGCGGTGCGGGGCACGCTGGCGCTCGGCGTCGCGGTCGCTTCCTTCGCGGCTCTGTTCGTCGTGGGCGCGCCGTTCTGGGCGGTGCTCGGCGCCGCGCTGCTGCTCGGGGCCGCGACCGCGTCCGGGGAGGCGCCCCCGCGGGCCGCGCCGCGCCGGGTCTCCGGCACCGCGCGCACCGTGGCCCTCTGGCTCGCGATCTGGTGGGCGCCGCTTCTCGCGCTTCTCGCGGCGGCACCCGGATCGGTCCCGGCGCAGGCCGCGCTCCTGTTCTCCTGGCTCGCCACCGTCAGCTTCGGCGGCGCCTACGCCGTCCTGGCGGCGCTCGCGCAGACCGCCGTGGAGGCGCGCGGCTGGCTCACGCCCGAGCAGATGGTCGACGGGCTCGGCCTCGCGGAGACCACGCCGGGCCCGCTCATCCTGGTGACCGTCTTCACGGGCTGGCTCGGCGGGGCGCAGGTGGGGACCGGGACGGCCGTGGCGACGGTGGCGGTCGCGCTCTGGGCCACGTTCGTGCCGTGCTTCCTGTGGATCTTCGCGGGCGCCCCGCATCTCGAGCGACTGACGGCCGAACCGCGGCTGCGCGGCGCGCTCGACCTCGTCTCGGCGGCCGTCGCGGGGGTGATCGCGAACCTGTCGGCCTGGTTCGCGATCCACGTCCTGTTCGTTCGCGTGGCGGCGGGCTCGCCGCCGGTGCCCGACCCGGCCTCGCTCGACCCCGCGGCCCTCGGCCTGACCGCGCTCGCCGCGCTCTGGCTGCTGGTCCTTCGCCGCGGCCTCCTCGAGACGCTCGCCCTCGCCGCGCTCGCCGGCGCGGCGCTCCACGCGGTCTAGACCGCCGCGCGCACCGCGTTCGCCACGTCGTCCACGACGGCGTGCAGCAGGCCCTCGTCCTCGGCCTCCGCCATCACCCGGATCAACGGCTCCGTCCCCGAGGCGCGGATCAGCAACCGACCGGTGCCCGAAAGCCGACCCTCCGCCTCGGCGATCGCCGCCCGCACCCCCGCCGCCTCGAGCGGGCGAGCGCCGGCGCCGAAGCGCACGTTCTCCAGCCGCTGCGGCACGGGTTGGAAGCTGTGCATCAGCTCGGCCGCCGACCGCCCCGTCCGGACCATCTCCGACAGGAACTGGAGCCCCGCGATCAGGCCGTCGCCGGTGGTCGCGTAGTCGGTCATCACCACGTGCCCGGACTGCTCGCCGCCGAGGTTGTAGCCGCCCGCGCGCATCGCCTCGACCACGTGGCGGTCGCCGACGCCGGTGCGGTGCAGGCCGATCCCGCGCGCCGCGAGGAACCGCTCGAGCCCGAGATTGGACATAACGGTGGCGACCAGCGCGTCGCCGCGCAGGCGTCCGTCCTCGGCCCAGCGAGCCGCGAGAAGCGCCATCAGCTGATCGCCGTCGCCGACCCGGCCATCGGCATCGAGGATCATCACCCGGTCGGCGTCGCCGTCGAGCGCGATGCCCACGTCCGCGCCGTGCTCGCGGATCGCCGCCGCCGCCGCCTCGGGATGCGTCGATCCGCAACGCTCGTTGATGTTGTGGCCGTCGGGCGCCACGCCGATCGCGATCACGGTCGCGCCGAGCTCGCCCAGCACGTCGGGGGCCGCGCGGTAGGCGGCGCCGTTGGCGCAGTCGACGACCACACGAAGGCCTTCGAGCGTCATGCCCGATGGGATCGTCGTCTTGGCGTACTCGACGTAGCGGCCGCGCCCGTCGTCGATCCGCTTGGCGCGCCCGATCCGTTCGGGCTCGGCCAGCCGCACCCCGTCCGCGACCATGCGCTCGATCTCGGCTTCGGCCTCGTCGGAGAGCTTGAATCCGTCGGGCCCGAAGAACTTGATCCCGTTGTCGGTCGCCGGGTTGTGGCTGGCCGAGATCATCACGCCGAGATCGGCGCGCATCGATCGCGCCAGCAATCCCACGGCCGGCGTCGGCACCGGACCGAGCAGCAGCACGTTCATCCCCGTCGACGTCAGCCCCGCCGTCATCGCCGTCTCGAGCATGTAGCCCGACAGGCGCGTGTCCTTGCCGATCACGACGCGGTGGGGGGCGTGCCCTCCGCCCTCGCGCCGGAAGTAGCGGCCCGCCGCGGCGCCCAGCCGAAGCGCCGTCTCGGCGGTCATCGCGCCCTCGTTGGCGCGGCCGCGCACGCCGTCGGTCCCGAACAGTCTCATGACATCTCCTCCGGTCACGGCCCGCCAGAGCGCGAGCCCCTGCGCGATCTCGGCCACGTCGTGGACGCGGTGCATCTGCACGCCCTGCGCCACCGCGGCAAGCGTGACCGCGAGCGTGCCGGGTACCCGCGCGGGGGCCTGCCGCTCGCCCGAGACCGTCCCGATGAAGCCCTTGCGCGACGCGCCGAGCAGGATCGGCACGCCGAGCCCGTGCAGGATCCCGATCCGGGCCAGGATCGCCACGTTCTGGCCGTGGCTCTTGCCGAACCCGATGCCGGGATCGACGACGATCCGGGCGCGCGCGATCCCCGCCGCCACCGCCCGGTCGACGGCGCGCGCGAGGGCGTCGAACACGTCGAGCGCGACCGCGTCGCCGTCCGGCCCGTCCGGCGGGGCGTCGTGCGGCGCGTCGGGCGGTCCGCCGGAATGCATCAGGCAGATCGGCGCGTCCGAGGCGGCGACGGTGGAGGCCATCGCGGGGTCGAAGCCCAGGGCCGAGACGTCGTTGACGATGCCCGCCCCCGCGGCCAGCGCCGCGCGCGCGACCGCCGCCTTGCGCGTGTCCACCGAGATCGTCCGACCCCGCAGCGCTTCGATGACCGGCAGGATGCGCGCGGCCTCCTCGTCCGCCCCGACGGTCGCCGCGCCGGGCCGCGTGCTCTCGCCGCCGACGTCGAGGATCTCGGCCGCGGCCATCCGTTCCGCCTGCGCGAGCGCCGCGTCGAGCGAGCGGTGCGCGCCGCCGTCGGAGAAGCTGTCGGGCGTGACGTTGAGGATGCCCATGATCGACGGCCGTTCCGTGGCGACGCCTGCGACCGCCGCGCGGGGCGCGACGAGGGGGGCCAACTCTTCCGGCGCAAGGTCGCTCACCGGCACCGTCTCTCCCGGTCCGTCTCGGCGCAGGCGGCGGACCCGATCGAAGCGGAGCCATCCCCCGGCGAGCCGCGGGCCGTCCGAGCCGGGCGCGGGCAGCGGCAGGAGGGCGGTCCCGCCGATCAGGGCGCGTCCCGACCATCGTCGAACGACGCGCCCGGCACGGCATCCGCGAGCCAACGCGCGGCAGCCTCCGGGGTCGCGGTCCCCGGCGCGTCGGCCGCCGCAAGGATCATCCGCGCCGGGGTCCAGACCGCCGTCGCGCCGGCCCGCACGGCGCGGTCGAGCTCGGCACGCGTCCCCGCGACGATCCAGTCGGGCCGGGTCGCCGCGCGTCTCCACCCGGCCTGGTCGAGCGCGAGGAGGGCGATCCGGCGCGCGGCATCGGCGGTCCGTGCGCCGGGGATCGGGAAGTCCGGCGTCGCGACGAGGATGACGGCGCCGGGCGCGGCAGGGCCGCGGTCGTCGGCCGCCAGCACTTCGATGCGGACGGGCGGCGGATGGGCGGGTTCGACGGCGGCGGCGATCCGGTCGCGGACGATCTCGACGCCCAGGGCATGGGGGCCGAGGTCGAGCTTTTCGACGCGCACCCGCACGCGCGCGATCCCCGGCTGGCGTAGCGCATGGTCGGCCACTCGCTCGGCGAGGGTCTCTAGGAGTGCGAAGCGGTCGCGGGCCATCGCCGCGTCGACGGCATCGACGAGAACGTCGTAGCTGACCACCGCGTCCACGTCGTCGGCCCGCGCGTCCGGCCGGGCCTCAAGATCGGCCTCCACCTCGAAGCGCACGCGCTGCCGACGCCCGCGCTCGCCCTCGAACGCGCCGATCTCGACCTCGCGGACGTGATCGCGCAGCGCGATCCGGTCGCGTCGCGGCCCCCATTCGTCGTCCGTCTCGGATCGGATGGCCATCGCCTCGTGTCGTCGCTTCTGTCACGGGTCCTTACACCATGCCCTCGTCGGGGGCGATATTCGATGCCGACGAGCGATCCGCGACGGATCGCACGGAGCCTTCGCCGCGTCGTTCCCGTCACCTGCGCCGGCGCGACACTCGCGCGATCGGTGGGTTGCTAAGGCATTCGGTCGGCGGCGCGCAATCTCGCCGCCGCCGCCGCCGCCGCCGCCGCCGCAGGCCGGCGACGACGGAGGCGGCGGGGGCGAGCGGATCGCGAAGCCCTGCAGGCGACGTGGGCCGGCGGCGCGGCGGGGGTGCCTGTCGTGGACGGGTTGGCGGATCGGGCCGGGGGTGGCGGCGGGAGCGGGCGACGGGGCATCGGCGTGGCTCGAGAGACCCGACCGAGCGACGACGCGTCGGCGCGTGCCGACACGCGCCGCCCGGTAGACACGGCAGGGCCGGCATCCGGCCCGCCGCGGCGCCCGAGCCGCCTTCCGGTCCCCAATGGGGCAACGCCGTCTTCATCCGCCGGGCGGCGCGCGGTAGAAGACGTGCCGCCCGACGGATGCGGTGCGGGGGAACGCCTTGGCCCAGTAGGGGTTCACGTAGTCGGCGTGGTAGTGCGTCGCGTCCCGGGTGATGCGGCGGGGCGCGCCGCCGAGCATCGCCTGCGCGACGCGGCCCGCGACCTCCCACGAGGCCGGGTCGTTCACGGCGTCGGGGATGCCGTCGCAGGTATAGCTGAACTGGCAGGCGTGCAGGCGTCCGGTGCCCTGGTTGACGACCTCGCAGACCGTGTCGGGGTAGGTATCGCCGTCGACGCGGTTCAGCACGACCTCGGCCACCGCGATCTGCCCCTCGACGGGCTCGCCGCGCGCCTCGAAGTAGACCGCCTCCCGCAGGCAAGCCCACTCCGCGTCGCCGTCCGCCGGGGGGCCGTCGAGGGAGGGCGCGGCGCCGAAGCGGGGCGCGCCGCCATATCGCGAGACGCGCGTGCGCCGCCGCCCGACCGATGGGGCCTGTTCCGAGAGAGGTCGCGTGCCACGCGCGAGCGGATCGACGCCGAGACCGATGGGCTCCGCGCCGTAGGACGCGAGGACGGGACCGGCCGAACCGCCGAGCGGTGCGGCGCCGATGAGTCCCGGCCGCGCCGAGCCGACCACGGCCCGAACCGCGAGGCCGCCGTTCGACGCACCGAAGAGGCCCTGCGCGCGCGCGCCGGATATGCCGGCGAACGCGAGGCAGGCCGTGACGAGCATCACGAGGCGGACGATCGATCCGGTAGGGGGCATCCGTCCTCCGGGCCGGGGGCTGCGCCGCCCTGCTAGCCCGAAGGTGTTGCGATTCCGTCAACGCCCCCGCGCGGACGCCCGAGCAGGGTCGCCTGCGCCGCCGCGAGCTTGGCCACGGGCACGCGGAACGGGGAGCAGCTGACGTAGTCGAAGCCGGCGAGCCGGCAGAAGCCGATCGATTCGGGGTTCCCGCCGTGCTCGCCGCACAGCGCCAGCGTCACGTCGGCCCGCGCCGCGCGGCCCCGCGACGCCCCGAGCAGCAGCAGCTCGCCCACGCCGTCGACGTCGAGCGTCCCGAACGGGATCTTCCGGGTAGACGCCCTCGTTGACGTAGGCGGACATGAACCGCCCGGCATCGTCGCGCGAGAGCCCGTAGGTCATCTGCGTCAGGTCGTTCGTGCCGAAGCTCAGGAACGTGGACAGCTCGGCGATCTCGCCCGCGCGCAGGGCCGCGCGCGGGCGTCTCGACCATCACGCCGAGGCGGTAGTCGAACGCGTCGCCCGCGGCCTCACGGACGGCCATGGCGACGGCGTCGATCCGGCGCTTCACCAGCTCGACCTCGCGGCGCGCGGTGACCAGCGGGATCATGATCTCGGGGCGCACGTCCACGCCCTCGGCCCGCGCGGCGACCGTCGCCTCGAAGATCGCGCGCGCCTGCATGTCGTAGATCTCGGGCAGCGCGATCCCGAGCCGGACGCCGCGCATCCCGAGCATGGGGTTGTATTCCTGCATCGCCTCGATGCGCGCGCGCACCTCCGAGAGCGGCCTGTTCAGCGCCTCGGCCAGCGCGCGCATGCCCTCGCTCTCGGAAGGCAGGAACTCGTGGAGCGGCGGGTCGAGCAGGCGGATGCAGACCGGCAGCCCCGACATCAGGCGGAACAGCTCGGTGAAATCCGCGCGCTGCATCGGCAGCAGGCGCTCGAGCGCGGCGGCGCGGTCCTCGCCGGTCTCCGCGAAGATCATCTCGCGCATCACCGTCAGCCGCGCCTGGTCGAAGAACATGTGCTCGGTGCGGCAGAGCCCGATCCCGTCCACGCCGAAGGTGCGCGCGAGCGTCGCGTCGGCCACCGTGTCCGCGTTCGCGCGCACGCCGATGTCGCGCACGTCGTCCGACCAGCGCATCAGGTCGGCGAAGGCGCCGTCGAGCGACGGCTCGGTGGTGGCGACGATGCCCGCGAGCACCTCGCCCGAGGAGCCGTCCACGGTGATCTCCGCGCCCTCCGCGAGCACCGTCCCGTCGGGGAGCCGCAGCGTCCGGTCCCGGTGCGAGACGCGCAGCCCGGTCGCGCCCGCGACGCAGGGCAGGCCGAGGCCGCGGGCGATCACCGCCGCGTGGCTCGTCGTGCCGCCGCGCTCGGTCAGGACCGCGTCGGCCGCGTGCATCCCGCGCACGTCGTCGGGCGAGGTCTCGCGGCGCACGAGGATGCAGGGCTCGCCCTGCGACTGCGAGGCCTGGGCCGCGGCGCTGTCGAAGACGATGCGGCCGGCGGCGGCGCCCGGCGAGGCGGCGATGCCGCGCGCGAGGACCGTGCGCTCGGCGCGCGCGTCGATCTGCCGGTGGAGCAGACGCGACAGCGTGCCGGGCGCGACGCGGAGCAGCGCGTCGGCGCGCGCGATGATCCCGTCGCGGGCGAGCGCGGTGGCGACGGCGAGGCTCGCGCGGGCCTCGCGCGGGCAGCGCACGGCGTCGAGGATCGCGAGGCGCCCCTGGTCGATGGTGAACTCGACCTGCATCTCCTCGCGCAGGCGGCGGCGGCAGGCGTCGCCCACGGCCATCAGCTCGGCATAGACCTCGGGCAGAAGCGCCTCGAGCGAGGGGCCGCGCGCGTCGCGGGTGAGGTAGATCGCGCGGTCGGCGTCGTGGAGCGCGTCGCGACCCATCGACTGGCCGAGGTAGCGGCCGGTGACGCGCCGCTCGCCGGTCGCGGGATCGACGAACTGCACCACGCCCGCGCCGGACTGGCCCGGCCCCATCCCCTGCGCCATGCGCTGCACCACGAGGCCGAGCCCCGCATCGGCGGGCGCGCCCTGCGCCTGGCGCAGCAGCCGCGCGGAGGTCCCCTCCCAGGCGCGCGCCATCGTCTGGAGCACGGCGGCGAGCTGCGCGGCGATGGCCTGCGGGAACGGCTCGTCCACCTCGGCCGCATAGGTCGCGAGCGCCTCCGCCGGGGTCGCGGCGTCGATGAACGGCTGCTCGTCGAGCCGCATCACGTCGATCGCGAAGGCGCGCACGAAGCGCAGGTAGAGCTTGTCGGCCACCCCGTCGCCGAGCGTGTTGCCGAGCCAGGCATGCGCGCGATCGTTCATCCCGATGTTGAGCACCGCGCCGGGCCCGCCCCAGTCGGCGGTCTGCGACGAGGAGCGCACCGACAGCAGCATCGGCTCGCCGTCGAAGAGGCCGATCAGCGTCGGGAGGTCGGGCATCGTGCCGTCCGCGATCTCGCGCACGGTGTCGAACGGGATCGCGACCGTGTGCGGCACGGGCAGGCCCATGCGGATGAGCCGCTGCAGGCACTTGGCGCGGTTGCCGTGCCGCTCGACGGAGACGTCGGCGGTGGGCGTGACCTCGACGAAGCCGGGCGTCTCGAGCATGGCGGGGCCCTCCCGGGCGGATCGTGCAGGTGCGGCATAACATGATGTTGCGCCGCAGCATATCCAGTCTCGCACGCTACACGCTAGGACTTCCGCGACGTCCCGTCAGCCCTCCACGCGCGCGAGGTCCGCGATCCGCGCGCAGGTCCGCACGATGCCCGACAGCAGGTTCAGCCGATTGCGCCGCAGGACGGCGCTTTCGGCGTTCACCTGCACCGCCTCGAAGAACGCGTCGAGCGGGGCGCGCAACCCGGCGAGCGCGGCCATCGCGGCGGGATAGTCCTCCGCCTCGAGCGCGGCGTCGATCCCCGGCCGCGCGCCCTCGATCGCGTCGAAGAGCGCGCGCTCCGCGTCGGTCTCCGCGAGCTTGCGATCGGCGCCGTAGCTGTACTCGACCCCGTCCGCCGCCTCGGCCTGCGCCAGGATGTTGCGCGCGCGGCGGTAGCCCTGGATCAGGTCGGCGCCCTCGGGGGTGGCGAGGAACGCGTTCAGCGCGCGTGCGCGGGCGGTCGAGGTCCGCAAGGTCGTCGGTCCGGTCGCCGGTGAGGCAGGCGTCGATGACGTCGTGCCGGACGCCCTCGTCGCGGAGATGGACCTTGAGGCGGTCGTGGAGGAAGGCGAGGAGGTCGTAGCATCGTGCGGGCACGATATCCTCCTGCGTCTAAGTGTGCCAAGTTGCTACTTCCGACATCCACAGCGAATCTAGCATCCGGTTGCGAACACTCGCATCGTTCCTGTAGCACTTCCTTAGATTATAACAGATATCTTCAACGCTGACTCCTGAACGATCTGCGAATTGCCAAGTGTTGCCATTCGGAAATCTGATTACCGACGAACGAGTCTATCACTGATCCCAATGCCGCCCGCCGCAGCGCATACGGATCCTTGCTCCCCGTCGGCTTCTCGTCGATCGCCCAGAACCCGGCCAGCGTGTCGAGCTTGTCGGCCAGTGCCACCGCCACGCTCACCGGCGCGGTCGGGACCGCGTCGGAGGGGCCGAGCGGGGCGTAGTGCTCCTGCGCCGCCGCCGCCACCTCCGCGGGTTCGCCCGCGGCCTCGGCGTAGTAGCGCCCCATCAGGCCCTGCAGCTCGGGGAACTCGTAGACCATCTGCGACGACAGGTCGGCTTTCGCCAACCGCGCAGCGCGCTCGGCGAGATCGGGGTCGGCGCCGACGGCAGGCGCGATCTCGCGGGCGAGGGCGGCGATCCGCTCGACGCGGTCGCGCTGCGAGCCGAGCTTGGCGTGGAAGGTGACGTTCCCGAGCGCGTCGAGCCACGCGCCCATGCCCGCCCGCGCCACGCGCAGGTCGTTCTCCCAGAAGAACGCGGCGTCCGTGAGCCGGGCGGCGAGGACGCGGGCGTTGCCGGCGAGGATGGTCGCGCCGTCGTCCGCCGTCTCGCGATTGGCGACGGTGACGAAGCGCACGATCCGGCCGTCGCGGTCGCGCACGGAGAAGAACTTCTGGTGCTCCTTCATCGACGTCCGCAGCACCTCGGGCGGCAGGTCGAGGAACGCCTCGCCGATCGGCCCCATCAGCGTCACCGGCCATTCGACCAAGCCCGCCACCTCCTCGAGCAGCGCCTCGTCCTCGACGACCTCGAGCCCTGCGGCGAAGGCCAGCGTGGCGGCGTCGTGGCGGATCGTCTCGGCGCGCTCGGTCGAGGACAGGACGACCTTCGCGCGGCGCAGCTTGGCCTCGTAGTCCTCGAACCCCGCGACCCGGAACGGGGCGGGGGCCATCGCGGCGTGCCCCTCCGTCACGTCGCCCGCGACGATCCCGTCGACGTCGAGCGCGACGACCTCGACTGCCGTCCTCGCGCGACAGCACGCACAGGATGCGGCGCAGCGGGCGGACCCAGCGGAGCGTGCCGGCGCCCCAGCGCATCGACTTGGGCCAGGGGAAGCCCCGGATCGCGGCCTCGAGCACCTCGGCCACGATCGTCGCGGCCTCGCGCCCCGGCCTGCGGATGCGCGCGAGGTAGAAGCGGCCCTTCTTCTCCTCCACCTCCTCGAGGTCGCCGCGCGCGACGCCCGCGCCGCGCAGGAAGCCCTCGACCGCCTTGTCGGGCGCGTCGACGCGAGGCCCGCGGCGCTCCTCGACCGTATCGGCGCTGCGCTCGGTCAGCCCCTGGACGGCGAGCGCGAGGCGGCGGGGCGTGCAATGCGCCTGCGCGCCGGCATAGGTCAGCCCGGCCTCGACCAGCCCGTCGGTCACGAGGCGGCGGAGGTCCTCGGCGGCGCGGCGCTGCATCCGCGCCGGGATCTCCTCGGACAGAAGCTCGATCAGCAGGTCGGGCATCTCAGATCGACCCCTCGACGAGCGGCGCGAACCCCTCGCGATCCGGGCAGGCCTCGCCCACGGGCGTGCCGTCGTAGGCGCGGTCGCCGCATTCGTTGAGCTCGTGCCAGGCCCAGCCGCGCCCGTCGGGGGCGAGCGCCACGATCCGGTCGACGCCGTAGCGCGCGTTCGGGAACGCGGTGTAGGCGCGCGCCTCGCCCGCGGCCAGCATCGCCGTCAGCGCGCCCGCGTCGAAGCAGGGGAACCAGCCCGGCGCGATGGTCGGCGCGGCCTCGGGGCGCGGCTCGACGACGAGGTCCCGGCCGAGCGCGGCGGGGTCGATGTCGGTGCGGAAGCAGGCGCGGAACCCCAGCGGCGAGGCATCCGACGCGATCGCCGCGACCTCGGTGGCGGGCAGGGTGGTGAGCGCGCCGTCGGGCGCGGCGAGCGTGAGCGTCACCGGGCCGTCGACGGCGGCGTAGTAGCCGCGGGTCTGCGCGAACCAGATGCCCGCGCCGACGGCCAGCGCCGTGCCGAGGATGAGGATCGCGACGAGCCGGCCCATGCCGCCCTCCGGTTCGGGGTCGGGGCGGGCTACCCCGCGGCCGGGGCGGGGGCAAGGCGAGGGGCCGGCATGCCCGGGCGGCGGGGGGGTGCCGCCCGGGCCGCCCGGTCAGGCTGCCTTTCGCCTGCCGAAGGCGACCAGCCCGCCGAGGCCGGCCGCGAGGAGCCATCCGGCGGCCGGCAGCGGCACGGCGGGCAGGTTGCTCTCGAGCGTGTAGCGCGCGGTCAGGCCGACGGCGTTGTCCTGTCCCTCGATGGTCCAGAACGTCCGGAGCGGATCCGTGCTCGGACCGAAGCCGGTGATGTCGAACTTGTAGACGTCCGACCCGATCGTGAACGAGGCCGAGGAGCCGACATTCGTGGTCGCCGTCACCCGATCGGCGCACCCGTTCAGGTTCACGCCCGAACCGACCGTCGCCGCCATCGGCGCAGGGATTGGCGCCGTTGTCCGTCTCCAGGTGGGAGAAGCCGAAGATCGACGTGATGAACTGCGTCGCGCCGCCGTCGACGCTGATGCCGAACTCGACCTCGAGATCGGCGCTGGCGAGCGTCGTCCCGGTGATCGGATTGTTCGAGTGCGTGAACGTGCCGAGCGCGAAGCCGGTATCGGCCGCAAGGTCGCTCTGCGGGACGGCCGCGGGATCGAAACGGTAGCCGCTCTGATCGCCGTTCGCCGTCGTGACGGGATTGCCCCACGAGTCAGCTCGGACGTGCCGCTGCCGGCGATGCCGGGCACGGGGGCGACGTTGCTCCAGCTGCCGGCGATGCTGACGAGATCGACGGTGGCGGCCGACGCGGCACCGCCGAGGGCGATGGTTGCGGCGACGGAGGCGCCGAGAAGGGTACGGATACGAGACATGATCGGTTCCACTACTATGCCTGCCGGTCCAAGGGCTTAAAGCCCGACCGGCGCTTCGAACGAACCCGCAGCCGAACGCGGCCGCGGACGGCGGCACCCGGGACGGGTACCGCTGACCAAACGTTAACATGATTCTGTTTAATAAATAAAAGTTAATATCGTTCTTCTGCCGACGGTTGCGCGATCGTCGGCTGGAGCGCGTGCCCGAGCTGCCCTCACGCCGTGGTCTCGTTCACCCCGGCGGCCCCGCCGCCCGCGACGGTGGCGAGGAACGCGTCCGCGCAGCCCTTCGCGAGCGCCCGGACGCGGCCGATATAGGCCTGCCGCTCGGTCACCGAGATGACGCCGCGCGCGTCGAGCAGGTTGAACAGGTGGCTGGCCTTGATGCACTGGTCGTAGGCCGGCTGCGCCATGACGATGCGGCGTCCGGTGGTCGGGTCGTCGGCGGGGGCGTCCAGGATGCGGCGGCATTCGGCCTCCGCATCCTTGAAGTGCGCCTCGAGCATCGCGGTGTCGGCCACGTCGAAGTTCCAGCGCGCGTATTGCGCCTCGGCCTCGCGGAACACGTCGCCGTAGGTGAGCGGGATCGGCGCGTCGGGCGCGTTGAACGGCATCGCGTTGCCGTCGTCGGCGCCCAGCACGTACATCGCCAGCCGTTCGAGCCCGTAGGTCAGCTCGCCCGAGACGGGTCGGCAATCGTGGCCGCCGACCTGCTGGAAGTAGGTGAACTGGCTGACCTCCATGCCGTCGCACCAGACCTCCCAGCCGAGCCCCCACGCGCCCAGCGTCGGGCTCTCCCAGTCGTCCTCGACGAAGCGGATGTCGTGGAGCGCCATGTCGATCCCGATCGCCTCGAGCGAGCCGAGGTAGAGCGCCTGCAGGTCCGGGGGCGACGGTTTGATGATGACCTGGAACTGGTAGTAGTGCTGCCAGCGGTTCGGGCTGTCGCCGTAGCGGCCGTCGGTGGGGCGTCGCGAGGGCTGGACGTAGGCCGCGGCCCAGGGGTTCGGCCCGAGGGCGCGCAGCGTGGTGGCCGGGTGGAACGTGCCCGCGCCGACCTCCATGTCGTAGGGCTGCAGGATCGCGCAGCCGTTCGCGGCCCAGTAGGCCTGCAGCCGCAGGACGATCTCCTGGAAGCTGCGCGGGCGGGCCTCGGTGGGCATGGCGGGTCTCCGGGCGGGCGCGGCGGGGTCGGCCACCGCGTCTATGCGGCAACAGTTGGGGCGTCAACGAACGGCCGGGCCGGGCCGCGCGCGCGCGCCTCTTGGCGTCGGCCCGCGGGACGCGGAAGGTCGCGCGACGCCCCCCCGAGCCACGGTCCCGATCATGCGCCACCTCCTCGCGATCCTCCTCGCGCTGACGCCGCTGCACGCCAACGCGCAGGACGTCGTCTACGTCCAGATCGAGGCGCATCCCGACATCGACGACGCGCGCGACCGCGCCCGGGACTACGCGCGCATCGTGCCGGACGTGAACGGCTTCGCGGTCTCGCCGCCGTGGTACGCGATCGCGCTCGGGCCGTACCCGGAGGCGGAGGCGCGCGAGACGCTGTCGCGGCTGCGCGCGCAGGGGCTCGTGCCACGCGACAGCTACGTCACGGACGGGGGATCGTTCCGCGAACGTTTCTGGCCCGTGGGCGGCGCGACCGACGCGCAGACCCGGACGCCCGAGGTGGATGTGCAGGCGGAGCCGTCCGCCGAGCCCCGCACGCCCGACGAGACCCCGGCGCAGGCGCGCGCCTCCGAGGCCGCGCTCGATCGCCCCGAGCGCGAGGCGATCCAGCGCGCGCTCGAATGGCTCGGCCATTACGACGGGGCCATCGACGCGAGCTTCGGGCGGGGCACCCGCGCGGCGATGGCCGCCTGGCAGCGCGCGTCGGGCCTCGAGCCGACAGGGATCCTCACCACCGCGGGCCGGTCCCGCCTGCTGTCGGACTACGCGGCCGAGCAGGCGGCGCTCGGGCTGGAGCCGCTCGCCGTGCCGGAGGCGGGGCTCGCGCTGACGGCGCCGATGGGGCTGCTCGCCTTCGACCGGATCGAGGCCCCGTTCGTCCACTACGAGCCGCGCGAGGCCGGCGGGATGCGGATGTCGCTGATCTCGGCGCCCGGCGACGCGGCCGCGCTCGCCGCGCTCTACGCGATCATGCAGACGGTCGACCTCGTGCCCGAGGCGGGCGAGCGGTCGCGATCCGAGGACGCCTTCGCGATCACCGGCGTCGCGTCCGACCGCACCACGCGCGTCGTCGCGCGCCTCGAGGGCGACCGGATCGCGGGCTACCTGCTGAGCTGGCCCCCCGCGCAGGACCGGATCGCCGCGCGCGCATTGGCGGAGATGGACCGTACGCTCGTCTCGAACGGTCCGGCCCTGTCGCCGGACGCGGGCTTCGAGCCCTCCGCGCAGGACCGCGACACGGTCTCGGGCCTGGACGTGCGGCGGCCGTCGCGGGTCGCTTCGGGCTTCTACGTGGACGGGTCGGGCGCGGCCGTCACCACCGCCGCGCATGTCGACGGCTGCACGCGGATCACGCTCGGCGGCGGACCGGAGGCGGAGGTTGCGACCAGCGCCGGCGGGGTGGCGGTGCTGCGCCCGCTCGCGCCGACCGCGCCGGTGACGGTCGCGTCGCTCGCGACCGAGGAGGGGCGGCTCGGCAGCCGGATCGCGGTGGCGGGCTTCCCGTTCGACGGCGTGCTCGGCACGGCGACGCTGACCTTCGGCGCGCTCGAGGACGTCCGCGGGCTCGACGGCGACGAGGCGGTTCTGCGGCTGCGGCTCGAGGCGCGCGACGGCGACCGGGGCGGCCCGGTGCTCGATCCGGCCGGCCGCGTGACGGGCATGCTCGGCGCGGGCGAACCGGGGGACGGGCGCGCGCTGCCCCGCGACGCGGCCTTCGCGCTCAAGGCCTCCGCGCTTGCCCGCCTGCTCGCGGATGCGGGCATCCGCCCGCGGCTGGCGGAGGGGGCGCGGGCGATCGCGCCCGAGGACCTCGCGCAGCGCGCCTCCGAGATGACGATGCTGGTCGAATGCTGGGAGTGACGCTCACAGCGGTCCAGAACCGGCGCGTGAAGAGCACGTAGACCACCACCAGCTCCAGCCGCCCGATCAGCATCGCCGCCGCCAGCAGCCACTTCGCCGTCACGCCCAGGGTGGAGTAGTTCCCCGCCGGCCCGATCACGTCGCCGAGCCCGGGCCCGATATTGGCCACCGCCGCCGCCGCGCCCGAGATCGACGTGACGAGGTCGAGCCCGGTCATCGCCAGCAGCACGGCGAACACGCCGAGCGTCACCACGAAGAGGACGAAGAAGGCCATCACCGAGGAAAGCACGTCCTCCTCCACCGTGCGGCCGGCGTAGCGGGGGCGGAAGATGCCGTGCGGGGAGCGGATCTGGCGGAGCTGCGCGTGCGCGGCGGCGAACAGGATCTGGTAGCGGAAGATCTTGACCGAGCACGAGGTCGACCCGGCGCAGCCCCCGATCAACCCGCAGAAGAAGAACAGCCCGACAATGAACGCCCCCCACTGCATGTAGTCGACGCTGGCATACCCCGTCCCGGTCATGATCGAGGCGATGTTGAAGAGCGCCTCCCGCAGCGCTTGCTCGGGCCCGAAGCCGTCCGCGATCATCAGCGTCGCCGTCACGACCGCGACCAGCGCCGCCACGGTGCCGAGGAACGCGCGCAGCTGGCTGTCGTGCAGGAGGGGCGCGGACCGGCCGTTGAGGAGCTGTACGTAGAGGACGAAGGGCGAGGCGGCGGCCAGCATGAAGACCGTGGCGATGTACTCGTGCGCGCCCTGGAACGCGGCGAAGCTCGCGTCGTAGTTCGCGAACCCCCCCGTGGACACGGTGGTCATCGCGTGCACGGCGGCGTCGAACGGTCCCATCCCGGCCGCGTTGTAGGCCATCGCGCAGACGACCGTGATGCCCACGTAGACGACCGAGATGGTCGACGCGATCTCGGCGGCGCGCGGCAGGACCTTGCCCCCGGTGTCGAACGCCTCGGAGCGGAAGATCTGCATCCCGCCGACGCGCAGCTCGGGCAGGAACACCATCGCCACCACGATCACGCCGACGCCGCCGAACCATTGCAGCAGGCCGCGCCAGAGCAGGATCCCCGCAGGCAGGTCGTCGAGCCCGACGATCACCGTGGCCCCCGTGGTCGTGAGCCCCGACATCGCCTCGAAGAAGGCGTCGGTGTAGGACAGCCCGGTCGCGCCGACGACGAACGGGAAGGCCGCGAAGATCGGCAGGGCGACCCAGACGGAGACGGTCAGCAGGAACGTCTCCTGCAGCCCCAGCCGGTCGCCGACGGCGTTCGACGTCGCCAGCGACAGGCACATGCCGACTAGCATCGTCAGCAGCCCGGTCTCGACGAAGACCGGCCAGTGCCCGTTGCCCGCCACGAGATCGGCCAGCATCGGCAGCCCCATCGACGCGCCGAGGGCGAGCAGCAGCAGGCCGATCACGTATCCGACGGGGCGAACGTCCAGCATGGGCGGGGTGTCGGCGGGGTGGTGGGGGCTGTCAAGCGGCGGGGCGGGCGCGGGACGGGGGACCCCGGCCGCGCGAGCGGGACCGGCGGAGCGGACGAGATCGACCGTCGGAATGGCGCATGCGACCGGCCGCTCCGGCCGAACGGCGGGCTCATGGCGGGGAGCGAGAGCGCTGCGTGCCGGACGATCGAGATTGAATCCGCGGCGGGTCGTGGGGCGGGCGCGGGAACCGACCGGCCCGTCGCGGGGTTTTCCGCGCAGCACTCGGTCCAACTCGAAGGGAACGGCGATGGATACCTCACTCTGGCTTCCGTTGCAGGCGCTCGGAACGCTCGCCATCGTGATCGCGTTCGCGTTCTGGAGCTATCGCCGTACCCGCAAGAAGCACGACGAGCACCCCGAGGAGGTCAGCGCGCTGGCCCGCAGGGAGCCGGATCCGCAGTTCCGTCCCGATCCGGAGGTCACAGATCCGCACCACGTCACCGACGCGCATCCCGGCGAGCCCGACCATATGGTCGACCGCGACCCGAACGCCGTCGGCACGGCGTCGGCGACGAACGAGCCCAAGCCGGTCGACCCGACGGCGCAGGCGCCCGGACCGCGAGCGACCGAGCCGCACGCCAAGGTCAAGACGTTCGAGAACCGCTGAGGTCGGGCGCGCGCCCCGGCCGGGCGCGCGCCGCCCGCGCTCAGTTCTTCGCGCGGTCGACCATGCGGCCGTCGCCGATCCACGGCATCATCTCGCGCAGCTTGGCGCCGACCTGCTCGATGCGGTGCTCGTCGTTGAGCCGCCGGGTCGCCTTGAACGACGGCTGGCCCACGGCGTTCTCGACCATGAAGTCGCGGACGAACTTGCCCGACTGGATGTCGGTCAGCACCGCCTTCATCCGCGCCTTCGTCTCGTCGTAGGGGAGGATCCGGGGGCCGGAGACGTACTCGCCGTACTCCGCGGTGTTCGAGATCGAGTAGTTCATGTTCGCGATGCCGCCCTCGTAGATCAGGTCGACGATCAGCTTCACCTCGTGCAGGCACTCGAAATAGGCCATCTCGGGCGCGTAGCCCGCCTCCACCAACGTCTCGAAGCCCATCCGGATGAGCTCGACCAGCCCGCCGCAGAGCACCGCCTGCTCGCCGAAGAGGTCGGTCTCGCATTCCTCGCGGAAGTTGGTCTCGATGATCCCCGACCGCCCGCCGCCGATGGCCGAGCAGTAGCTCAGCCCGATCTCGAGCGCGCGACCCGACGCGTCGCGGTCGACGGCCACGAGGCAGGGCACGCCGCCGCCCTTCTGGTACTCGCCGCGCACCGTATGGCCGGGGCCCTTGGGCGCCATCATGATGACGTCGACGCCGGGCTTCGGCTCGATCAGGCCGAAATGGACGTTCAGCCCGTGCGCGAAGGCGATCGCCGCCCCGTCGCGCAGGTGGTCGCGGACGTGGTCGCGGTAGGTCTGCGCCTGCAGCTCGTCGGGCATCGTGAACATGATCAGGTCGGCCCAGGCGGCGGCCTCCTCGATCCCCATCACCGTCAGGCCCTCGGCTTCGGCCTTCGCGCGGCTGGCCGAGCCTTCGCGCAGCGCGACGGCGACATTCTTCGCCCCGGAATCGCGCAGGTTGAGCGCGTGGGCGTGGCCCTGGCTGCCGTATCCCAGGATCGCGACCTTCATGTCCTTGATCAGATTCACGTCGCAGTCGCGGTCGTAGTAGACGCGCATGGCCGTCCCCCCTTCGGTGCTCGCCCGCGCGGCCGCGCGGCTTCCGGGGGGGCGTGTGGGCGAAATCGCCGTCGGACGCAACGCGTGGCGGGCCGGCTCAGCGCCCCGGCAGGACCGATCCGCCCATGCCCATCCGCATGACCGCGCGGCGCAGGGGCGCGACGCCGTGCAGCGCCGCGACGCCCGCCGCGCGCAGCGCCTGCACCGGCGCCAGGCCCGCCATCGACGTGCGGTTGAGCAGGTCCACCCCAGCCATCCGCGCCGCGACCTCCGCCGCGCGCCCGCGGGCATAGGCCGCGAGCATCGCCTCGCCGCCGAGCGGGTGGCTGCGCGCGAGGTCGCGCAGCGCGGCCACGTCCGCAAGCGAGGTGTTGAGCCCCTGCGCCCCGATCGGCGGCATCGCGTGGGCCGCCTCCGCCACCAGCGCCAGTCGCCGCGCGGTCCACCGCTCCGCCAGCACCGACTCGATGGGCCAGGCGGCGCGGTCGGACGCCATCGCGAGCGGGCCCATCACGTCGCCCGAGCGCTCCTGCGCCTCCGTCTCGAACGCGTCCGGGTCGAGCGCCATCCGCCGTGCCTGCGTCCCCGCCTCGTCCATCCAGACGACGGCCGACCGGTGCGCGCCGTCGGCGTCGGGCAGGGGGACGAGCGTGAACGGGCCGCCGGTGCGGTGGATCTCGATCGACACGTCCCCGTGCGGAGCCTCGTGCGTGACCGCGAAGACGATCGCGGTCTGCCCGTAGCCCACCCGCCGCGCGCCGATCCTCGCGAGCGCGCGGAGCGGGCTGCGCTTGCCGTCGCAGGCGAGGACCAGACGCGCCGTCAGCCGGGTGCCGTCCGACAGCCCCACGCGCGCCTCCGCCTCGCGCCCGAGCCACGTCTCGATCCCCGCGCCGAACCGCGTCTCGACAGTCTCGAGCGCATCGGCACGGGCGAGGAGCGCACGGCGGATCGCGTCGTTGGGAAAGCTCCAGCCGAACGGCGCGTCCGAGATGTCGTCCGCGTCGAAGTCCCGCGAGACCGGCGGCTCGCGCGAGGCGTCCACGATCCGCATCGTCGCGAGCGCGGTCCCGTCCCCCTCCAGGAGCGACCAGACCCCCGCCGCCGCGAGCATGTCGCGCGCGGGCTGCAGGAGCGCGGTGGTGCGCAGGTCGGAGCCGGGCATGCCGGCCTCCGTCGCCGGCGCCACGGGGTCGACGATCGTGACGCGGTGGCCCTCGGTGCCGAGCACGCAGGCGGCGGCCAGCCCGGCCGGGCCCGCGCCCGCGATGACGATGTCGGTGTCGAAGATGCGTTCCATGCCCGACAGGTAGGACGGGGCGGCGCGTCCCGCCAGTGGCCGCGCGGTCGCGGCCTCAGCCGCCGTGCCCGATCCGCCCCTTCATGCGCGCGTCGAGCCCGGCGAGCACCTCCTCGAGCGAGGTGATCTCCGCCTCGCCGGTGCCGCCGAACGTGCCATGCTGCGTCTTGTCCCAGTGGAACGGCCGAAGGACGATCTCCGACAGCGCCTTCACGATCGCGAGCGTGGCAAGCGGGAAGTAGAGCTCCACCGTCGGCACCCAGGGCCGGAGGCGCCGGTGGTGCGGCGCGGCGCAGCCGAGCCAGGTGATCGACATCGACAGGATCGTCGCCCCGATCATCACGCAGGCCAGCGCCAGCCCGCCATCGCCCGGCAGCCAGTCGGCGATCGGGTGGCGGATGCCGAACACCATCAACCCCGTCGACCACAGCACCGGCATCAGGAGCGCGTTCAGGAGCGAGCCGAGGAGCAGGAGCTGCAGCCCCGCGAACCGCTTGGGCCCCAGGTCGCGCCAGAGCGCGAGCGGGCGGCGCGTGTGCACGGCCCAGGTCAGCAGGTAGCCCTTCATCCAGCGCGACCGCTGCTTGACCCAGGTGACGGGATGCGCGTTCGCCTCCTCGAGCGTGGTCGTCTGCACGATCTCGGTGCGGTAGCCGAGCCGCGCGAGGCGGACGCCGAGATCCGCGTCCTCGGTCACGTTGTGCGCGTCCCATCCGCCGACCCGGTCGAGCGCGTCGCGGCGGAAGAACAGCGTCGTGCCGCCAAGCGGGATCACCAGGCCCAGCCGCGCGATGCCGGGCAGGATCAGCCGGAACCAGTTCGCGTACTCGATCGTGAAGCAGCGCGACATCCAGTTCCGGGTCGGGTTGTAGTAGTCGAGCAGCCCCTGGAGGCAGGCCACCTCGGGCGGCGCCGACTGGAACCGGGTGGCGATCGTCATGAGCTGGTCGGGCGCGGGCGCGTCCTCGGCGTCGTACACGCCGACGATGGTGCCGCGCGTGAAGTTGAGCGCGTAGTTCATCGCGCGCGGCTTGGTGCGCGGATAGCCGTCGGGCACCGGGATCACGCGCATCCACAGCGGCAGCGTGGCCCGGTCGAGCGCGTCGAGCGTCGCGCGGTCGCCCTCCTCGACCACGAGGCAGATGTCGAGGAGCTCGCGCGGGTAGTCGAGCCGCGCGAGCCGCGCGGTCAGCGGGCCCGCGATGTCGGGCTCGGAATGCAGCGGGACGAGGATCGAGATGCACGGCAGCTTGCGCGCCGCCTCCTCCGCCGGGCGGATCGAGGCGAAGTCGCGCGGCGCGCGGCGGAGCGCGATCACCGCGGCGACGCGCAGGGCGAGATTGGAGATCATCACGACGAGGCCCACCGCGGTCGCCACGCGCCACGTCCCGACCGGCCAGACGAAGGCCGCGAGCACGACCGACAGCACAAGGATCGCGAGCATCGCCGCGCCCGGCCGCGCGCGCCACATCCGGCAGCTCAGCGTCTCGGGCACGCGGCATTCGGCGGCGCGCGCCAGCGAGGGGCCGTGGACGGCGTAGAGCCGCGCATCGAGGGCGGATTCGGTGACGGCGGCGAAGAGGCACGGGGCCAGGTCCTCGGGCAGCGCCTCGCGCAGCTCGTCGGACATCTCGGGGCGGGCGGTCGCGATCAGCGTCCGGCCCCCGACGCGGCCCCAGGGCAGCGCGCGGTACCGGGTCGCGAGCTCCACCGGCATCCGCCGCGCGAGCGCGTCCGCGGCGGCGCCCGACGGCGCGGGTCCGGCCCGGCCCATCCCGCGCTGCTGCCCGAGCGCGTCTGCCAGCACGTCCTCGCCGACGAGGCCGCGGCGCAGCAGCACGTCGCCCAGCCGCGCCGAGAGCCGTCGCTGCAGGATCAGCGCGCGGGCGAGCTGCGCGGCGGTGATCGCCCCCATGTCGAGCAGGATCTCGCCCACCTTCGGCCGGCGCACGTAGGCCGATCGCCGGAACGACGGCGACGGCCCATCGGCCTCCGCCGGCTCGGCCACTGCCGGTCGTCGGACGCGTACGGGGAACGGGACGACGCGCCGATCCGCCCGCCGCAGCGCGATCGGTTCCGTCGCGCCGTCGACAGGCGCGGGATCGGTGGCGGGTGGCGGCATCGAGGCGGCGCTTCCGGGACAGGGCGCGTCACCATGCTGAAGCAGGTCTTAACGGTTCGTGAACGAAACCTTAACGCCCGCCTCGCTCGGCCATCGCCGTGGCGAAGTCGTCGAACAGGTAGGCGCTGTCGTGCGGGCCGGGGCTGGCCTCCGGGTGGTACTGCACCGCGAAGACCGGGCGGCCCGTCAGGCGGACGCCGCAGTTCGAGCCGTCGAAGAGCGAGACATGCGTCTCCTCCACGCCGTCCGGCAGCGTCTGCGCGTCGACGGTGAAGCCGTGGTTCATCGAGGTGATCTCGACCCGCCCGTCGCGCTTGCGCTGGACCGGGTGGTTGGCGCCGTGATGGCCGTGGTTCATCTTCACCGTCCGCGCGCCGAGCGCCATCGCGAGCATCTGATGCCCGAGGCAGATGCCGAACACGGGGAGGCCCGTCTCCACCACCTCGCGGATCGCCGGCACGGCGTAGGCGCCGGTCGCGGCCGGATCGCCCGGCCCGTTCGACAGGAACAGCCCGTCGGGCGCGAGCGCCAGCACGTCGGCGGCGGTGGCCCGGGCCGGCAGCACCGTCACGTCGCAGCCGATCGAGGCCAGCGAGCGCAGGATGTTGCGCTTGGCGCCGTAGTCGATCGCCACGACCTTGTGGCGGGCCTCGCCCTCGCGGCGGCCATGGCCCTCGGGCCAGGACCAGCGCGTCTCGTCCCAGCGGTAGGACTGCGCGCAGGTCACCTCGCGCGCGAGGTCCACGCCGACGAGCCCCCGGAACGCCCGCGCCCGCGCCACGAGGTCCTCGATGTCGAAGCGCCCCTCCGGGTCGTGGGCCAGCGCCACGTGCGGCGCGCCCTGCTGGCGGATCGCGCGCGTCAGCCGCCGCGTGTCCACGCCGCCGATCCCGATCCGGCCCCGCGCCGCGAGCCACCCGTCAAGGTCGCGGGTCGCGCGCCACGACGACGGCTCGGTCGGGTCCCAGCGGACGACCATGCCCTCGGCCACGGGATCGGCGGTCTCGTCGTCCTCGGGGTTCACGCCGGTATTGCCGACATGGGGGAAGGTGAAGGTCACGACCTGCCCCGCATAGGACGGGTCGGTCATGATCTCCTGATAGCCCGTCATCGCGGTGTTGAAGCACAGCTCCGCCACCGCCGTGCCGGTCGCGCCGAAGCCGCGGCCCATGAACACCGTGCCGTCGGCGAGGGCGAGGCAGGCGGTCGGCGGGACGGGCATGGCGGGCTCCGGGGCTGCGGCACGGGGGACGCCCGGCTCCTATGGACCGCGCCGGGACGCGTCAACGGGACGCTGCGGCATGCGCCTCGCCAGGGGTTTGCCGATCGCCGTGGGACACGATATGGCCGCCCACCTCGTCCACGACCCTCGGGAGACCCCATGGACCTGCGCGAACGGATCGACGCGCGCCTCAAGGAGGCGATGCGCGAGCACGACAAGCGCCGCGTCGGCACGCTGCGGCTGGTGAACGCCGCGCTCAAGGACCGCGACATCGCGCTGCGCGCCGAGGGCCGCGCCGTAGGCGACGCCGAGGCGACCGCGATCCTGGCCAAGATGGTCAAGCAGCGCCAGGAGAGCGCGCGCGCCTACGAGGAGGGCGGGCGGCTCGAGCTCGCGCAGCAGGAGCTCGACGAGATCGCGATCGTCGAGGAGTTCCTGCCGCGGAAGCTGTCGGACGACGAGGTGGAGGCGGCGGTCGACGCGGCCGTGGCGGAGACCGGCGCGTCCTCGCTGCGCGACATGGGCCGCGTGATGGGCGTGCTCAAGGAGAAGTATCCGGGCCGCATCGACTTCGGCGCGGTGGGCGCGATGGTGAAGGCGCGGCTCGCCTGAGCGTCCGCCGCCCGCTTGATCCCGGCCCCGCCGCCGGGCATTGATCGGCCGCGAAGGAGGCCGCCCATGGGACTGCCCGTCCGCGCGCAGGCGATCTACTGGGGGGCGGCCGCGATCGCGTTCCTGCTCGCGCTGTGGTTCCTCGGCCCGGTCCTGCTGCCGTTCCTCGTCGGCGGGGCCATCGCCTACATCCTCGACCCGCTGGCCGACCGGCTCGAACGGCTGGGCCTGCCCCGGGTGGCGGCGACGCTCGTCATCACGCTCGCGGGCCTCTTCCTGCTGACCCTCGCCGTCGCCTTCCTGGTGCCGACGCTCACGCAGCAGCTCACCGCGCTGATCCGCGACATGCCAGACTACTTCGACGCCCTGCGCGCCTGGCTCTACGCCCGCTTCCCCGATCTCGTGGCCGAGGGCGGGACGGTGCAGACGGCGCTGGCGAACCTGGGCGAGACCGTCCGCGATCGCGGCGGCGCGCTCGCCCAGCAGGTGCTGGGCTACGTGTTCGGCGTGGTCGACGCGGTCGTGTTCGTCGTCGTGGTGCCGGTGGTGGCGTTCTACCTCCTGCTCGACTGGGACGGGCTGGTGGCGAAGGTCGACGAGCTGCTGCCGCGCGAGCATCTGGGCACGATCCGCGGCATCGCGCGCGACATCGACGCGACGCTGGCGAGCTTCGTGCGCGGGCAGCTCACCGTCTGCCTGATCCTCGGCACGTTCTACTCGGTCGCGCTGATGCTCGTCGGGCTCCAGTTCGGGTTGGTCGTCGGCGCGATCGCGGGGCTGATCACGTTCATCCCCTATATCGGCGCGGTGGTCGGCGGCGCGCTCGCGATCGGGCTGGCGCTGTTCCAGTTCTGGGGCGAGTGGACGCAGATCGCGCTGGTCGCCGCGATCTTCGTCGCGGGCCAGTTCGTCGAGGGCAACATCCTCACCCCCAAGCTCGTCGGCTCCTCGGTCGGGCTGCACCCGGTCTGGCTCCTGTTCGCGCTGTCGGCCTTCGGATCGGTCTACGGCTTCGTCGGCATGCTGGTGGCGGTCCCGGTGACGGCGGCGCTTGGCGTCGTCGCGCGGTTCCTCGTGGGCGAGTACAAGGAAAGCATGCTCTATCGCGGGACCCGGGACGCGCCCCCCCCGCCGCCGCTCCCGCCGCCGGCGCGCGCGCTGCCGCCGCGCCCCGCCTCGCGCGGCTGACGCGCCGTGGAGCAGCTCGCGCTGGCGCTGCCCCGGCTCGACGCGCGCGGGCGCGAGGATTTCATGGTCTCGGCGGCGAACGCGACTGCGCTCGGCCTCCTGGATGCCTGGCCCGACTGGCCCGAACGGCGGCTCGCGCTGGTGGGGCCCGAGGGCTCTGGCAAGTCGCATCTTGCCGCGATCTGGGCCGCGGAGGCGGGCGCCCGGATCGTGGAGGCGGACGCGCTGCGGGCGGCCGACGCGCCCGCGCTGGCCGAGGAGCCGCTGGTGGTTGAGGACGCGGATCGCGGCGTGGACGAGGAGGCGCTGTTCCACCTCTGGAACGCCTGCGCGGGGGCGGGGCGGGGCCTGATGCTGACCGGGCGCGCGCCGCCCGCCGCCTGGCCGGTGCGCCTGCCGGATCTCGCCTCGCGGCTGTCCTCGCTCACGCCCGCGGTGCTGGAGGACCCCGACGACGCGCTCCTGTCGGTGGTGCTCCTGAAGCTCTTCGCCGACCGGCAGCTCGCCGTGCGCCCCGCGATCATCGGCTACCTGCTGCCGCGCATCGAGCGCAGCTTCGCCGCCGCGCAGGCGGTCGTCGCCCGGCTCGACGCGGAGTCGCTTCGCCGGAGCGCGCCGATCAACGCGGCGCTCGCGCGCGAGGTCGTGGGCGAGGCGGGCTCGCTGGACAGCCCCGGACCCGGCGCCTAGCCTGTCGCGTCCCCGTCACGAAGGCCCGCTAGCCTCCCCGCCCATGCCCAAATCGATGCCGCCCCCCGCCGCCGACTTCCTGCGTGCGCCGCTCCCTCCCGCAACGACGCTCGACGCGGAGCGCATGACCACGCCGCGACGGTTCTTCAACCGCGAGCGCAGCTGGCTCGCCTTCAACTGGCGCGTGCTCGAGGAGGCGGAGAACCCCCGCGTGCCCCTGCTCGAGCGGCTGCGGTTCTTGTCGATCTCGGCGGCCAACCTCGACGAGTTCTACACCGTGCGCGTGGCGGGCCTGCGCGAGCTCGCGCGCGCGGGCAACAGCACGCCGGGCGCCGACGGCCGCTCCCCCGCCCAGCAGCTCGCGATGATCGACGAGGACGCCGTGCGGCTCCTGTCGGCGCAGCAGGACGCCTGGGCCGCGATCCGCGCGGAGATGGAGGCGGCGGGCATCCGGCTCCTGGTCGCGGGCGACCTCGACCGCGACGAGCGGCGCGGGCTGGCCGACCGGTTCCTGCGCGACGTGTTCCCGATCGTCTCGCCGCTCGCGATCGACCCGGCGCACCCGTTCCCGTTCATCCCGAACGCGGGCTTCGCGCTCGCCGTCGAGATGGAGCGGCGCTCGGACGGCCGGACGCTGCGGGCGCTCCTGCCGATCCCCGCGCAGATCGACCGTTTCCTGCGGCTCGACGACGCCCCGGCGGAGGGCGGCGCGGCGACGATGCGCTTCCTGCCGCTCGAGGAGCTCCTGCTGACGCAGATCGGGCAGCTGTTCCCGGGCTACGTCCTGCGCGGGCACTGCGCGTTCCGCGTGCTGCGCGACAGCGACCTCGAGGTCGAGGAGGAGGCCGAGGATCTCGTGCGCGAGTTCGAGACCGCGCTCAAGCGGCGGCGGCGGGGCGAGATCGTGCGGATGAAGATCACCGCGGACGCGCCCGCGGCGCTGCGCCGCGAGATCGTCGACGAGATCGGCGTGGGCGAGGACGAGGTGATCGAGGTGGCGGGCCTGATGGGGCTCGCGGACCTCAAGGAGATGGTGCTGGGCGAGCGCAAGGACCTGCTCTGGCCCGACTTCTCGCCGCGCGTGCCCGAGCGGGTGCAGGACCATGACGGCGACATGTTCGCGGCCATCCGCCAGAAGGACATGCTGCTCCACCACCCCTACGAGACGTTCGACATGGTGGTCCGTTTCCTGCAGCAGGCGGCCGTCGACCCCGACGTCGTCGCCATCAAGCAGACGCTCTACCGCACCTCGCGCGACAGCCCCGTCGTCGCCGCGCTCTGCGAGGCCGCCGAGGCGGGCAAGACCGTGACCGCGCTCGTGGAGCTCAAGGCCCGCTTCGACGAGGCCGCCAACATCCGCCAGTCGCGACGGCTCGAGCGGGCGGGGGCGCACGTCGTCTACGGCTTCACCCGGCTCAAGACCCACGCCAAGATCTCGACCGTCGTGCGCCGCGAGGGCGAGCGGCTGGTGACCTACACGCATTTCGGGACCGGCAACTACCATCCCATTACCGCGCGCATCTACACCGACCTGTCGCTCTTCACCTGCTCGCCCGCGCTCGGGCGCGACGCGACGAAGGTATTCAACTACATCTCCGGCTACGCGCCCCCCGACGGGCTCGAGAGCCTGTCGATCTCGCCCAGCCAGATGAAGGACCACCTGCTCGCCTCGATCGGCGCGGAGGCGGACCATGCCCGCGCGGGGCGGCAGGGCGTGATCTGGGCCAAGATGAACTCGATCATCGAGCCCGAGATCATCGACGCGCTCTACGCCGCCTCGCAGGCCGGCGTGCGCATCGATCTGGTGATCCGCGGCATCTGCGGCGTGCGGCCGGGCGTGGCGGGGCTGTCGGAGACGATCCGCGTCAAGTCCATCGTCGGGCGCTTCCTCGAGCACAGCCGGATCGTGTGCTTCGGCAACGGCGGCGGGCTGCCGGGCAGGAAGGCGCGGGTCTACATCTCCTCGGCCGACTGGATGGGGCGCAACCTCAACCGCCGGGTCGAGACGCTGGTGGAATGCGTCAACCCGACCGTCAAGGCGCAGATCGTCGATCAGATCATGGCCGCGAACCTGGCCGACGTCGCGCAGTCCTGGACGCTGGGCCCGGAGGGGGCCTGGACCCGGCCCGACCTCGCCGCGCTCGACAACCCGTTCAGCTGCCACCGCTTCTTCATGGAGAACCCCTCGCTGTCGGGGCGCGGCTCCGCGGGTGCCAAGGACGTGCCCGAGCTGACGCACGCGCCCGACTGAGGCCCCGCCCGCGCGGCGTTGACCGCCCCGCACCCGCCATGTCAGATCGGTGCGAGACGGGGTCGGCCGGGGGGCGCGCTGCCGATGATGGACGACCAGCTCGAGCCGGAGGGCTACGGCCCGTTCGGCGCCCCGCTCTTCGACGGGCCCGAGGCGCGGGGCCTGCGCCGGGTGGGCGTGATCGACGTCGGCTCGAACTCGGTGCGGATCGTCGTGTTCGACGGCGCCGCCCGCTCGCCGGCCTACTTCTACAACGAGAAGATCCTCTGCGGTCTGGGCGCCGGCCTGGCCGAGAGCGGCGTCCTGAACCCCGAGGGGCGCGTCCGCGCGATGGCCGCGCTCAAGCGCTTCGCGATCCTCGCGCGCGGGATGGAGGTCAATTCGCTCACCGCGGTGGCGACGGCCGCGGTCCGCGAGGCCGCCGACGGCCCGGCCTTCGAGGCGGAGGTCCGCTCGGCGACGGGGCTCAGGCTCTGGGTCATCGACGGGGCGGAGGAGGCGCGGCTGTCGGGGCAGGGGGTGCTGCTGGGCTGGCCCGAGGCCGACGGGCTGATGTGCGACATCGGCGGCTCGAGCATGGAGTTCGCCGAGCTCAAAGGCGGCGCGGTCGGCGGGACCGTCTCGGGCAAGCTCGGCCCGCTCAAGCTGCAGGGGATCGAGGAGGCCCGCGCGCGCCGCGACGAGATCGACGCAGGCATCGCCGCGATGACCGCGACGCTCGGCCGCGAGCGCTACGACCGGCTCTACCTCGTCGGCGGGTCGTGGCGGGCGATCGCGCGCGCCGACATGGAGCGGCGCGGCTACCCGCTCCACGTCCTGCACGAGTACACGATGACCGCGGACGATCTCGAGGCGACGCTGGGCTACATCGCCGAGGCCGACATCGCCGCGCTCGGCCGCGCGACCTCGACCAGCTCCGCGCGGATGGCGCTCGTCCCGCTCGCCGCGGAGGTGCTGGGTCGCGTCGTCCGGACCGTGCGGCCCGGGGAGATCGCGATCTCGAGCTACGGGATCCGCGAGGGCCTGCTCTACGAGCAGATGCCCGAGGTTCTGCGCGCCCGCGACCCGCTGATCGAATCGTGCCGGCAGAACGAGGCGATGAACGCGCGCCTGCCGGGCTTCGGAAGGGTGCTCTACCACTTCGTCGCGCCGCTCTTCGAGCGCGCGGACGACCGCCGCCACCGGCTGATCCGCGCCTGCTGCCTGCTCCACGACGTCTCGTGGCGCGCGCATCCCGACTACCGTGCGGAGATCTGCTTCGACAACGCGACCCGCGCGAACCTCGGCGGGCTCACTCATTCGGAGCGCGTCTATCTCGGCCTCGCGCTGCTGCACCGCTACCGCAACAAGCGCGAGGGGACGCCGTTCGACGCGCTCGCGCCGCTCCTGGGCGAGGACGACACGCGACAGGCGGAGGTCGTCGGCAAGGCGATGCGGTTCGGCGCGATGTTCTCGGCGCAGGATCCCGCGTTGATGGGCGAACTGACGCTGCGCGCGAAGAAGGGCGTCCTCGAGCTCGCGTTGCCGCCCGGCGACGGCGAGGCGCTCTACGGCGAGGTCGCGGAGGCGCGTCTGAAGTCGCTCGCCTCTTCGCTGGGCGTGGAGCCGGAGGTGCGGGTGGCGCAGCGCTGAGCGCTCGCTTGCCCCCGCCCGACGCCGCCGGTATCGCCCGGACCACCCGACCGGAGCCCGCCCCATGCGACTGAGCCGCTACTTCCTGCCCGTCCTCAAGGAGACGCCGTCGGAGGCGCAGATCGTCAGCCACCGGCTGATGCTGCGGGCGGGGATGATCAAGCAGGCCGGCGCGGGCATCTACTCGTGGCTCCCGCTCGGCTACCGCGTGCTGCGCCGGATCGAGCAGATCGTCCACGAGGAGCAGCAGCGCGCGGGCCACGTCCCGATGCTGATGCCGACGCTGCAATCGGCGGATCTGTGGCGCGAGAGCGGGCGTTACGACGCCTACGGCCCCGAGATGCTGCGGTTCCGCGACCGGCAGGACCGCGAGATGCTCTACGGGCCGACGAACGAGGAGCTGATCACCGACATCGTCCGCGGCAACGTGGCGAGCTACAAGGACCTCCCGCTGACGCTCTACCAGATCCAGTGGAAGTTCCGCGACGAGATGCGTCCCCGCTTCGGCGTGATGCGCGGCCGCGAGTTCCTGATGAAGGACGGCTACACCTTCGACCTGACGCGCGAGGACGCGCTGCACGCCTACGACCGCCACCTCGTCAGCTACCTGCGGACCTACGAGCGCATGGGGCTGCAGGCGATCCCGATGCGCGCCGACAGCGGCCCCATCGGCGGCGACGACACGCACGAGTTCCTCGTTCTGGCGGAGACCGGCGAGAGCGAGGTCTTCTACGACGCCGCCGTCACCGACATCCGGCTCGGCGCGCGCGAGATCGACTACGACGACCGCGACCAGTGCCGGGGCGTGATGGAGGAGTTCACCACCCGCTACGCGCGGACCGACGAGACCCATGACGAGGCGCTCTTCGCGCAGGTCCCCGAGGCCGACCGCCGCACCGCGCGCGGCATCGAGGTCGGGCAGATCTTCTACTTCGGCACCAAGTATTCCGACGCGATGGGCGCGACCGTGCAGGGCCCCGACGGCAAGCCCACCGCGCTGCACATGGGCTCGCACGGGATCGGGGTGAGCCGCCTGCTGGGCGCGATCATCGAGGCCAGCCACGACGAGCGCGGCATCGTCTGGCCCGAGGGCGTGACGCCGTTCCACGTCGGCATCGTCAACCTCCGGCAGGGCGACGGCGCGACCGACAGCGCCTGCGCGGGCATCTACCGGCAGCTCGCGGCCGAGGGGCTCACCGCGCTCTACGACGACCGCGACGAGCGCGCGGGGGCCAAGTTCGCGACGATGGACCTGATCGGCCTGCCGTGGCGGATCACGGCCGGGCCGCGGGGGCTCGCGAACGGGCGCGTCGAGCTGACGTCGCGGCGCACGGGCGAGACCGAGGAGATGTCGCCCGAGGCCGCCATCGCGCGGGTCCGGGACATCTACGCCGCCCACCCCTGAGCGCCCGCCGCCGCGCTTGCCACCCAGGGCGCGAGCGCGCATTGCGTCCCCGACCGCGCCCCCCGCCCGAGTGCCCATGTCCCGCCCGTTCCTCTTCACGCGCACCGAATGGCTGATCGCCTCGCGCTACCTGCGCGCGCGCCGCTCGGAGGGCGGCATCAGCGTGATGACCTGGATCAGCCTCGCGGGCATCGCGCTCGCGGTCTTCGCGCTGATCGCGACGCTCGCGGTGCGGTCGGGCTTCCGGCACGAGTTCGTCGACACGATCGTCGGCGCGAACCCCCACGTCACCGTATTGAGCCAGGGCGAGGCGTTGCCGAACGGCGGCTCGACGCGCACCATCCGCGACTACGACGCGCTGGCCGACCGGCTCGCTACCGTGCCGCGCGTGACCTCCGCCGTCCCGGTCGTGAACGGGCAGGTCATGGCCGCCTCGGGCGGGCGCTCGGCCGGCGTGCAGGTCGTGGGCATCCGCGCGGCCGACCTCGCCCGCATCCCCCGCGTCGCGGCCCCCGAGACGAGCGAGGGCGACATCGCGGACTTCGACGCAGGCATCGCCATCGGCGCGGGCGTGGCCCGCCAGCTCGGGGTCGGCGCGGGCGACACGGTGCGCCTGATCTCGCCCGACGGGGTGCGCACCGCGTTCGGGACCTCGCCCAGGATCAAGGCCTACGAGATCACCTACGTCTTCCAGGTCGGGCGCTACGACATCGACGCGGTGCGCGTCTACATGCCCTTCGCGGAGGCGCAGCTCTTCTTCAACCGCGAGGGCCAGGCCGACGCGGTCGAGGTCGCGCTCGACGATCCCGAGGAGGTCGACGAGGCGGCGCCCGGCCTCTCGCTCGCCTCCGGGCCGGGCGACTACCTGTGGACGTGGAAGGACAGCTCGGGCGCCTACCTCCAGGCGCTCAGGATGGAGGACCGGGTGATGTTCGTCATCCTGTCGATCCTCGTGCTGATCGCGTCGCTCAACATCACCTCGGGCCTCGTGATGCTCGTCAAGAACAAGGGCCGCGACATCGGCATCCTGAGAACGATGGGCATGACGGAGGGCACCGTGCTGCGCGTGTTCTTCCTGTGCGGCGCCTCCATCGGGATCGTGGGGACGGCGATCGGCGTGGTGCTGGGCTGCGCCTTCGCGATCTGGATCGACGCGATCTTCGCGCTCGTCGACCGGCTCGCGGGGGGCGGCGTCTGGGACCCGTCGGTGCGCTACATCTCCGCGCTCCCGGCCCGGCTCGAGGCGGGCGACGTCCTGACCGCGATCGCTCTGTCGCTCACGCTGTCCTTCGTCGTGACGATCTTCCCCGCGCGCCGCGCCGCCCGGATGAACCCGGTCGAGGCGCTGCGCTATGAGTGACGCCCTGCGGCTGACGGGCATCCGCAAGGGCTACCATCTCGGGCGGCCGGGCGAGATCCGGGTGCTCGACGGCATCGACCTCGCCGTGGCACCCGGCGAGATCTGCGCGATGGTGGCGCCCTCGGGCGCGGGCAAGTCGACGCTCCTGCACATCGCGGGGCTGCTCGACGCGCCCGACGAGGGCGTCGTGGCGATCGGCGGCGACGACCTGACCGCGGCCTCCGACCGCGTCCGCACGACGATGCGGCGGCAGCGGATCGGCTTCGTCTACCAGTTCCACCACCTGCTGCCGGAGTTCTCGGCGGCCGAGAACATCGCCCTGCCGCAGCTCGCCGACGGGGTGGCGCCGCGCATCGCGCGCGACCGCGCCGCCGAGCTTCTCGAGAGCGTCGGGCTGGGGCACCGTATGGACCACCGTCCCGCCGAGATGTCGGGCGGCGAGCAGCAACGGACGGCGTTCTGCCGCGCGCTGGCGAACCGCCCCGCGCTGCTGCTGGCCGACGAACCCACGGGCAACCTCGATCCCGGCACCTCGGACACGGTGTTCGAGACGCTGGTCTCGCTGGTGCGGGGGACGGGGATGGCCGCGCTGATCGCGACGCACAACCTCGAGCTCGCCGCCCGGATGGACCGGATCGTCCGCCTCGACGGGGGACGGCTGGCCGCCGCCTAGCCGCCCAGATGCGCGGCGATCGCGTCGTAGACCCGCGCGCGCACCGCCGGTCCCTCCATCAGCACCTCGTGCCGCGCGCCGTCGATCGCCTCGACCCGCCCGCCGTCCCACGACCCGATCCGCACGTGGATCGCGTCGGGCGACACCACGGCCTCCTCGGTCCCGAGGAACGTCAGGCAGGGCACGTCCGGCGCGGCCTCGCGCGCGAGCCGGTGCATCTCGCCGAACGCGGTCCAGACCCATCCGAGCGACGGCCCGCCGAGCGCCAGCTCGGGATGCGACGCGACCTGACGCTTCATCCAGGCGAACATCGCCGGGTCCGAGGTCAGCAGGTTCCCCTCGAACGGCGCGCCCGCGGGGTCCGCGAGCCGCGACGCGCCGGGCGCCGGCCGCCGCCCCAGCCCCAGCGCGGCCGCCCCCGCCGAGACCGCCCAGCCGAGCGCGCGGCGGTGCGGCGGCAGCATCAGCCCCCACATCGGCGCCGAGAACGCCGCCCGTCGGAACGCCCCGAGCCGGGACAATGCCCGGAGCCCGACGAGCCCACCCATCGAATGCGCGAGCAGGTGCCAGGGCCGCGGCATGTCCTGCGCGGCGCAGAGGGCGAGCAGCGCGTCGACGTCGAGCTGGAAGTCCCCGAACGCCTCGACGTGGCCCGTCCGGTCGCCATGCGCGCCGCGCGGCGAGAGCCCCTGCCCGCGGAAGTCGACCGACGCGGTCGCGTAGCCCCGCGCGCCGAGCTCGCGCGCGGCGTCCGAGTACTTCTCGAGATACTCGGTCCGCCCCTGCAGCATCACCACCGTGCCGCGCGCGCCCTCCGCCCGCGGCCAGGTCACCGCGCGCAGCCGCGTGCCGTCGGCGGCGACGATCCAGACCGGCCGCTCGCCCGGCGGCCCGCAGGCCACCCCGGCGTGGTACGGCGCGGGCTCCACGCCCGTCAGGACAGCGCCGCGCCCAGCTTCATCGCGGTGCCCATGTCGCCCTCGACCTTGAGCTTGCCCGACATGAACGCGGCGGTCGCGTTGACGTCCCCGTCGAGGATGCCGCGGAACGTCTCGGCGTCGGCGCGTCATCGTGCACTCGGCCTCCTCGTCGCCCTCGCGGACGCCGGCCTGGTCCATCATGATCGAGCCCTCGTCCTCGACCCGGAACTTGACGCTGCCGTCGAAGGTGCCGATCTTGGCCGAGAGCTGGGTGACGGCCTCGTCGATGATGTCGCTCATGGGTAACCTCGCAGTCGATCGCCGTGCCGGCGGATGGGATGGCGGACACGATGGTCGACCTTCGCACCGCCCTCAAGGCCCTCTGCCTCGGCATCGCCGGCTGTTACGCCACGTTCGCGCACGCGCAGGAGCCCGGCGCGCTCGACCTGCGCGACGCGCAGGCGATGCTGAACCGGCTCGGCACGCTCACCGCCGAGGAGGACGCCGCCGAGGCGGGGCGGCTCGCCGCGGAGATCGAGGAGCGCTGGACGCATTCGGGCAGCGCCACGATCGACCTCCTGCTGTCGCGCGCGCAGGCGGCGATCGGCGTGGGCGAGCTCGACCGGGCCGTGTCGCAGCTGACCGCGCTGATCGACCACGCCCCCGATTTCGCCGAGGGGTTCAGCCAGCGCGCCACCGCGTTCTACCTCATGGACCGCTACGGCGAGGCGCTGTCGGACCTCGAGCAGGCGCTGATCCTCGAGCCGCGGCATTACGGCGCGCTGTCGGGGCTGGGCGTGATCCTCGAGGCGATGGGGCGGGAGGCGTCCGCGCTGCGCGCCTACCGCGCCGCCCATCAGGTCTATCCGGCGGAGGAGAACATCCGCGACGCCATCGAGCGGCTCGAGCAGACGACCGGCGATCGGGCGCTCTAGATGGACGGCCCCCTCGGGCGGGTGACGGCGGTCCTCGGGCCGACGAACACCGGCAAGACGCACTACGCCATCGAGCGGATGCTCGCGCACCGGACCGGGGTGATCGGCCTGCCGCTGCGGCTCCTGGCGCGCGAGGTCTACGACCGCATCGTCGCGGTCCGCGGTCCCTCCGTCGTGGCGCTGGTGACCGGCGAGGAGCGGATCGTGCCGCCGCGCGCGGCCTACTGGGTCTGCACCGTCGAGGCGATGCCGCAGGGGATGGGCACCGACTTCGCCGCGGTGGACGAGATCCAGCTCTGCGCGGACCCCGACCGGGGCCATGTCTTCACCGACCGGCTGCTGAACATGCGCGGCCTGCACGAGACGCTGTTCATGGGCTCGGACACGATGCGCCCCACGATCGCGGCGCTCGTACCGAAGGTGCAGTTCGCCCGGCGCGAGCGGTTCAGCGAGCTGACCTATACCGGCTCGAAGAAGATCAGCCGGATGCCCGGCCGCACGGCGATCGTCGGCTTCTCGGTCGAGAACGTCTACGCCATCGCCGAGCTCCTCAAGCGCATGAAGGGCGGGGCGGCGGTGGTCATGGGCGCGCTGTCGCCGCGCACCCGCAACGCGCAGGTCGCGATGTACCAGAACGGCGACGTCGACTACCTCGTGGCGACCGACGCGATCGGGATGGGGCTCAACCTCGACATCCGCCACGTCGCCTTCTCGGCCACCTCCAAGTTCGACGGGCAGCGCATCCGTCCGCTCATGCCCCACGAGCTCGGCCAGATCGCGGGGCGGGCGGGGCGCTACATGCAGCCGGGCACGTTCGGCGTCACCGGCGAGGCCGCCCCGCTCGAGGACGGGCTGGTGGAGGCGATCGAGGGCCACGCGTTCAAGCCGATCGAGCGGCTCATGTGGCGCAGCGACCGGCTCGACTTCGGCTCGGTCGAGGCACTCGTCGCCTCGCTGGAAGTGTCCTCCCCCGACCCGATCCTGCGCCGCGGGCGCGAGGCCGACGACGCGGCCTCGCTCAAGACGGTGCACGCGCTCGAGGGCGTCGCCGCGCGCCTGCGCGACGCGCGCGACGTCCGGCTCCTGTGGGACGTCTGCCGCGTGCCCGACTTCCAGGGGATCAGCCACGGCGAGCACACGACGCTGCTGGCGCGCATCTTCGGGTTCCTCCACGAGCGCGGCCGCGTGGACGCCGACTGGTTCGCGCGGCAGGTCAAGCGCATCGACCGGACCGACGGCGACATCGACATGCTTTCCAAGCGGTTGGCCTACGTGCGAACATGGACCTACGTGGCGCAGCGTTCCGGCTGGGTCGAGGACGAGGGCCATTGGCGCGAGGCGACCCGCGCGGTAGAGGACCGCCTGTCGGACGCGCTCCATGCGGCGCTGACGAACCGGTTCGTTGACCGCCGGACCTCGGTGCTGCTGCGCCGGCTGAAGATGAAGGAGGGCCTCTTGGCCGAGATCGACGACCAGGGCGCCGTGGCGGTGGAGGGCGAGACGCTCGGCCGGCTCGAGGGGTTCCGCTTCCACCAGACCGGGACGGCCTCGCCCGACGAGGCCCGCACCGTGCGACAGGCCGCGGCGCAGGCGTTGCGCCCCGAGTTCCACCTGCGCGCGGACCGCTTCTACAACGCGCCCGACACGGAGATGGACTTCACCGACCAGGGCGGGCTGATGTGGGGCGAGCACGCCGTGGGCAAGCTCGTGACCGGCCCCGAGCCGCTGCGCCCTTCCGTCGAGGCCTTCGTCGACGAGGAGGCCGGGCCGGAGGTCCAGCAGAAGGTCGCGCGCAGGCTCCAGCACTTCGTGGACCGCAAGGTCGCCGCGGCGATGGACCCGCTGCTCGCGATGGCGCGCGACGAGGCGCTGACCGGGCTCGCGCGCGGCTTCGCGTTCCGGCTGATGGAGGCGTTCGGCGTGCTGCCGCGCGCGGAGGTCGCCGCCGAGGTCAAGGATCTCGATCAGGACGCGCGCGCGCAGCTGCGCCGCCACGGGATCCGGTTCGGGCAGTTCACGATCTTCCAGCAGCTTCTGCTGAAGCCCGCGCCGACGCGGCTCCGGCTGCTGCTCTGGTCGCTCGCGCGCGGCCTCGACGACTTCCCAGACGCGCCGCCGCCCGGCATGGTCACCGTGCCCGCCAAGCCCGGCGCGCCCGAGGGCTACTACCCGATGGCCGGCTACCGGCTCGCGGGCGCGCGCGCGATCCGCATCGACATGCTCGAGCGGCTCGCCGACCTGATCCGCCCGGCGGATTCGCGCGGGGGGTTCGAGGCCACCGCGGACATGCTCTCGATCAGCGGGCTTACGCTCGAGCAGTTCGCCGACCTGATGGGGGGCCTGGGCTACGCGGCCGAGAGGGGCGAGCGCCCGAAGCCCAAGCTCGCGGCCGCGTCGCCCCCGAGCGGGGAGGCGACCGATGCCGGGCCCGCGGAGGACGAATCCGCGGCCGATGGGGCTTCCCGGTCTCCCGATGCGGACGCCGCGGCGAGCGAAGCTTCCGACGCCGAAACGCCGGAGCCGGCGGAGCAGGGGTCGGACGTGCCGCCCGCCACGCCGCCCGCCGGGGGCGAGGCCACGACCGAGGTCGAGACGTTCTACACCTTCACCTGGGCGCCGCGCCGTCCCTCCCGCACGCCCCGCCGCGATGGCGAGGGCGCGCGTGCCAAGCCGCCGCGCAAGGGCAAGCCGCAGGGTGACCGCGGCCCCCGGTCCGACCGGTCACGCCCTGGCAAGTCCGAGTCCGGGCCGAGGACTCACGAGGCCAAGCCCCGCCGCGAGGCCCGCATCGATCCCGACAACCCGTTCGCGGCCCTCGCCGCGCTCAAGGACACGTGACGGACGGGACGAACCAGCGTCTCGACCGCTGGCTCTGGCAGGGGCGGTTCTTCAAGACCCGCAGCCTCGCGGCGCGGGTCGTCGCCGCCGGTGGCGTCCGCCTCAACGGGGCGCGCGTGGCCAAGCCCGCGCAGGCGGTCGCCGCGGGGGACGTGCTGACCTTCCCGCAGGCCGACCGCGTCCGCGTGGTGACCGTCACGGCGCTCGCCGCGCGACGTGGCCCCGCCGCCGAGGCGCAGGCGACCTACCGCGACGACACCCCGCCCGCGATGCCCCGCGCCGGCGCGCGGCCGACGGGACGCGACCGCCGACGCCTGGACGCCGCGCGCGACGGGATGCGCGACGCGTCGGGCGCTTCGGTTGAACCCGGCCCGACGCGGGGCTAGATCGCCGAACAGGGACCGGAAGGACGCCGCATGACCTACATCGTCAACGACAGCTGCATCGCCTGCAAGTATACCGACTGCGTCGAGGTCTGCCCGGTGGACTGCTTCTACGAGGGCGAGAACATGCTCGTGATCCACCCCGACGAATGCATCGACTGCGGCGTCTGCGAGCCCGAATGCCCCGCCGACGCGATCCGGCCCGATACCGAGCCCGAGGCGGAGAAGTGGGTCGAGTTCAACCGCAAGTATTCCGAGCTCTGGCCGGTCATCGTCACCAAGAAGGATCCGTTGCCGACCGCCGAGGCGATGGACGGCAAGCCGGGCAAGATGGAGATGTTCTCCGAGGCGGCGGGCGAGGGCGGCTGAGCGCAGGCGCTGCTTCCGAACTGGTCGGCATTCGTGCTACGATGGAAGGAAGCCGTCGTGGGACGGCGAAGCGATCCATCGTCGCGGGCTCCGCCCCTGACGCCGAGACGACCCCGCCGCCGCGGTCGATCCGTGGCGTGACGAGGGCGTCGCACCATTCCCCGTGCCCGCGAGCCGGAGAGACATCGAGAGGATGCCCATGGCCAAGAAGTCCGAGTTCCGCCCCAACGACTACGTCGTCTATCCGGCCCACGGCGTCGGGCAGATCGTGTCGATCGAGAAGCAGTCCGTCGCGGGCCACGAGCTCGAGGTCTTCGTCGTGCTCTTCGCCAAGGACAAGATGAACCTCAGCGTGCCGACCAACAAGGCGACCGACGTGGGCATGCGTTCGCTCTCCTCGCCCGAGATCGTCACCAAGGCGATGACCACGCTCAAGGGCCGCGCGCGCGTCAAGAAGGCGATGTGGTCGCGCCGCGCGCAGGAATACGAGGCAAAGATCAATTCCGGCGACCTCATCGCCATCGCCGAGGTCGTCCGCGACCTTCACCGCAACGACGAGCAGCGCGAGCAGTCCTACTCGGAGCGGCAGCTCTACGAGGCCGCACTCGACCGGCTGACGCGCGAGCTCGCGGTGGTGAACGGCATGGACGAGGACGGCGCGCTCAAGGCCGTCGACGAGATCCTGTCGGCCCGCGTCGCCGCCTGACCGCCGGGGCGCCCTTCGCAGGGCGTCTCATGTCCACCATTCGTCGATCGCCGCGATCTCGTCGTCGGTCCAGCCGAAGTGATGCGCGAACTCGTGCACGGTGACGTGCGCGACCAGCGCCTCAAGTGTCACGTCTCCCCTCGCGGCCCATTCGTCGAGGATCGGGCGACGGAACAGGGTGACGGTGGAGGGCGGCTCGGGCGTCTGCACCGACCGGTCCGTCAGCGGCGCGCCCTCGTAGAGCCCGGTCAGGTCGTAGGCGTCCTCGATCACCAGCTCGTCGAGCACGGCGTCGTCGGGCCAGTCCGCGACGACCAGCCGGACCTCCGCCGCGAGCGCCGCGAACGGCGGCGGCAGCGCGTCGCGCGCGGCCACGGCCATGGCCTCGATCGCGTCCGGGTCCGGCGCGATCATGCGAGCGTGCGCCGCCCGCCCGGCGTGTCGATCTCAGCCTCGAGCCTGAGGTCGCCCGGCGCCACGGTGATCCGCGGATCGGGCACGAGCGCGGCGAGGGTCGGGGCGAGCGTCGCCGCGTCGGGATGGACGATCCGGAGCGACCGCATCCGCAACCCCGTATCGGGTAGCCTCGGCGCGTCGCCGTCCCATTCGACGATCGCCGGGAACGCGCCGTCGAACGGCATCGCCCCGTCCTCGCGCACGGCCATCCGCCAGCGATAGGGCCCTCGCGTGAGCGTCATCGGTCGCCCGATCTCGGGGTGTCGCGCGACGACGGCGTCGAGATCGTCTGTCCGCGCCACCCATGTCGCGAGCCGCGGCGCCCCCGCGAAGCGATCGAGGTCGAACCAGCGCGCGCGGCCCGGCAAGGGCGCGTCGGGGTCGATCGCGATCACCTCGAGGATACTCGCCCGGCCGCCAGCCCGACCAGACGATTATGCGTGCCCATCCGGGCGTGGGCGCCGCCGGGCCCGGGCGTCGCGCCGATCGCGCGCGCGACATGGGCCGCGCCCGCCCGGGTCGTTGCGGCGGCGACGGCGATATGGTCGAAGGCCGCCATGGGGGACGAGGCTAGCGCCACCGCGCGCAAGGCGCAAATGCGCGCGGCGTGCCGCGCGGCGCGCGACGGGGCGGGGGCGCTCGACCGCGCCGCGGCCGCGACCCGGCTCTATGCTCGGCTCGCGGCGCTGCGAGGCCGGACCATCGCGGGCTACCTTCCGATCGGGTCCGAGGTCGATCCGCGTGGCGCGATGCGCGTGCTGGCGCGTGACAACCGCGTCTGCGTGCCGGTGGTGACGGCGCCGGGCGCGCCGCTGCGGTTCCGCGAATGGACGCCCGGCTGCGCGCTCGAGCCGGGGCCGTTCGGCGTGATGGTCCCGATCGACGGGGGCTGGCGGGTGCCGGACGTGGTGATCGTGCCGCTCCTCGCCTTCGACGCGCGCGGAGCGCGGCTCGGCTATGGCGGCGGCTTCTACGACCGGACGCTCGCGGGGCTGGGCGCGCGGGGTCTCGATCGGGCTTGCGGTCGAGGCGCAGCGGTTGGCATCGGTTCCGACGGAGGCGACGGACGTCGCGCTCGATTGGGTCGTGACCGAGGCGGGCACCTTCGGTACCGACGCGGCGGCTGGCCCGGCGGAGCCTGGTCCGGTATGACGGCGCCCGCGACGGGAGAGGTTTCCATGGAACGATCGGACGATTGGAAGACGGGTGGCCGCGTCCTCGTCGCGGCGTCGGTCCTCGCCGCCGATCACGCCGCGCTCGGCGCGGAATGCGTCGCCGCCGGGCGAGCGGGGGCGGACTGGATCCACCTCGACGTGATGGACGGTCACTTCGTACCGCCGATCGCGTTCGGTGCGGGCGCCTGCGCCGCGATCCGCCCGCACGTCTCCGGCATCCTCGACGTGCATCTGATGGTCGCCCCGGTCGACGCGCGGATCGAGCCATTTGCGGAGGCCGGGGCCGACGTCCTGACCATCCACCTCGAGGCCGGGCCGCACGTCCATCGCAGCCTGCAGGCGATCCGCGGCGCGGGGATGCGCGCGGGTCTCGCGATCAATCCCGGCACGCCGGCATCGGCGGTCGAGCCCTTGCTGGACGAGGTGGACATGGTCCTCGCGATGAGCGTGAATCCCGGCTTCGGCGGACAGCGGTTCCTGCCCTCGACCGTCGCGAAGCTCGCCGCCCTCGCCGCGGCGATCGGCGATCGGCCGATCCGGCTCCAGGTTGACGGCGGGATCGGACCCGCGACCGCCGCCCAGGTCGCGGCGGCGGGGGCGGACGTGCTCGTCGCGGGATCGGCGGTGTTCGGCGTCGGGGCGGGGTCCGGGCCGGACGTCGAGCTCTATCGGCGGAACATCGTCGCGATAAGGGGCGCGGCGGCGGGCCCGATCGAAGCGACCTGATCGCCACGCGCGCAGGTCGAGCGACGCGCGACGGGGACGGCGGTCGCCGCGACGGGGCCGCCTCGTTCAGCCCTCGTCAGCGTGATGCGCGACACGGTCGTCACCCTGGTATCCAAGCTCGCGAGCAAGAGGTCGCCGGGCTTCGGATGCGCGATAGCGACCGACGTGGCGCCGTCCGGGCGTCTCCCCCGGTCGTCCGGGCGGGCATCGGCCGCAGCGCTTCGTTCGACCCGAAGCGGTCCGGCGTCCGCGGGCGTCCCGCCGAAGACGATGGACGACGTCGGCACGGTATCGACCGGCACACGTTCGACGGGGCCGACGATACCGGAGCCTTCGGCGCCGGACCCGACGACGCCGCACGGCGCTGGGATCGCGCCGAGTCCGGTCGAGGGGATGGCCGGACCGACCGGGACGACGGCTCCGGCGATCAGTAGCGCGATCGCCACGAAGACCGCCATTTCCCCGCGGGTCCCCGGGGAGGCGGACCATTTCCCGAAGCGTTCGCTCGACGTGCCGTTCATGTCTCGTCCTTCCAGTCGGTGTTCCACCGGTGCCGTTGCGGACAGATCGCCCGCTCCGAACCGACCGGGGTTTCTCCCCGGCGTCGTCTGCGCCCCCCGGAGGCGGCGGTCGTCGCGCCCCGCGCGGGCGGGACGGATCGTGGCCCGCGCGAGGGCGGGGTGCGTGCCGTCGTCCTCGCGGACGAGGCGGTTCGTCTGCCCGGACGCGGCGCCCGGACGGTTGTGCCGGCTTCCGCCTAGAGGCGGAGGAGGAAGTCGTCGCCCTCCACCCATCGACGACCCGCCTCGGCCATCGTGCTCCCGCCGGCCGCCCAATGGCCCGTCGCAGTCGCGTCGCGGGCGAGGAGCGCGGCGAGCCGCCGGGCCATCCGGGCCTCGACCGTGGAGGCGCCCGCGCGGCGGACGGTCGCGTCCATCCGCGTCGCGGCGCCGTGCAGGGCGATGGCCACGTCGGAGACCGCCAGGTGGCCGTCCCGCTCCACGAGATCGCGGATCAGCCTTCGATACCCGTCGGACGTCGCGTGGAGCGCCTCGATCACGTGGTCCCCGAGCTCCTCCTGCGTCATGACCGCCTCCGGTTCCACGGGCCCGTCATGCGCGGCGAGGTCTGAACCGGAGGTAAACGACCCCCCGCCAGATCCCCGGCAATGCTTCGCATTCGATCGATCCCGCTGGGGCCGGCGCGATGCGACTCGGTGCCCGGTTGCGCGGCGGCGGCGGCGATGCGAAGCCTACCGTCGACGCCACACCGGATCCGCCGATGCACCGCCCCCTCCTCTTCGCGCTCGTCGTCTCCGCCCTGGCCTTCGCCGCCGGTCTCGGCCTTCGCGCCGCGATGGAGGACCGCGCGCCGGTCGTCGCGGGCACCGCCCTCGGCGCTCCCTTCACGCTCGTCGACCAGGACGGCGAGACGATCACCGAGGCCGCGTTCGAGGGCCGCCCGAGCCTTCTGTTCTTCGGCTTCACCCATTGCCCGGAGGTCTGCCCAACCACGGTCTACGACATGGAGACATGGTTCCGGGAGCTCGGACTGACGAACGAGGAGCTGGGCGCGCATTTCGTGACGATCGATCCCGAGCGGGACACGCCCGAGTTCCTGCGCGACTACCTCGCGCCGCAGACGGGCCACGTGACCGGCATCACCGGCGATCCCGACGCGGTGCGCGCGATGGCAAAGTCGTGGCGGGTCTATTGGCAGCGCCGCGAGCTCGGCGACGGGGACTACACGATGGACCACTACGCTTCGGTCTTCGTGCTCGACGCGAATGGCCACGTGGTGGACCTGATCGCCTATGGCGAGGCGCCCGAGAGCGCGATGGCCAAGATCGCCGCCGTCACGTCCTGACCCGACGCCACCGGGGCGATCTCCCGGGTGGCGCGACGCGCTTCGAGCGGCTACGGTCTGGCGGCAGACCCGGAAAACCGGGCGGGCAGATGCGGGCAGGCCAATGACGGAAATCGCGCACGGCGCGGCCATCGCCCTTCCGGGCGAGGCCATCGTCTCACGCTGGTGGCGGACGCTCGATCGCGGGACGCTGGGCGCGCTCGTCGCACTGTTCGCGATCGGCCTGCTGCTCGGCTTCGCGGCCTCGGTGCCGCTCGCGGAGCGCAACGGGCTGCAGCCGTTCCACTACGTCATCCGGCAGGCTGCGTTCGGGGTCGTGGCCTTCGCGGTGATGCTCGCGGTGTCGATGATGCGTCCCGAGCTGGTGCGCCGCCTCGGCGTGATCGGATTCTTCCTCGCCGCCGCCGCGCTCATGGCGCTGCCGATCCTGGGCACCGATTTCGGCAAGGGCGCGGTGCGGTGGTACTCGCTGGGCTTCGTGTCGGTGCAGCCGTCGGAGTTCCTCAAGCCGGTCTTCGTCGTCATGACCGCCTGGCTCATGGCCTCCTCGCTCGAGCCGAACGGCCCGCCGGGCAAGGCGCTGAGCGCCGTCATCCTGTTCGTCGTGGTGGCCTTCCTCGCGCTGCAGCCCGACTTCGGGCAGGCGATGCTCGTCGTCGTGGCATGGTCGGCGATCTACTTCGTCGCGGGGGCCCCGATCGTGCTGCTCACCCTCGTCGTGGCGGCGGTGGGCGCCGCGGGCGTGCTGGCCTACACCAACTCGGAGCATTTCGCCCGCCGGATCGACGGCTTCCTGTCGCCCGACATCGATCCGCGCACGCAGATGGGCTACGCCACCGACGCGATCCGCGAGGGCGGCTTCTTCGGGACCGGCGTGGGCGAGGGGCGGGTGAAGTGGATCCTGCCCGATGCGCATACCGACTTCATCATCGCCGTGGCGGCGGAGGAATACGGGCTCGCGCTCGTGCTCGTCGTGGTCGCGCTCTTCGCGTTCATCGCCTGGCGCTCGATGATGCGGCTCTGCGCCGAGCGCGACGCCTTCGTGCGGCTCGCGGGGACGGGGCTCGCGGTGCTGCTGGCGAGCCAGGCGTTCATCAACCTCGGCGTCGCCGTGCGACTGTTGCCCGCGAAGGGCATGACGCTGCCCTTCGTGAGCTACGGCGGGTCCTCGCTCGTGGCGACCGGGGCGCTCGCGGGGATGCTGCTGTGCTTCACGCGCTTGCGACCGCAGAATGCGATCGGGGACCATCTGCTGTCGCGCGGGCCGTGGTGAGCCCGCCGCTCCTTGTGATCGCGGCGGGCGGGACCGGCGGGCATCTGTTCCCCGCACAGGCGCTGGCCGAGGCGATGCTCGCGGGCGGCTGGCGCGTGGCGCTGTCGACGGACGTGCGCGGCGCGCGCTACGCCGGCGGGTTCCCGGAGGCGGTCGACATCGGCGTCGTGTCGTCGGCCACGCCCGCGCGAGGGGGCGCCGCGGCGCGCGCACGGCTGCCGTTCGCGCTGGCCTCGGGGCTCGCGGGCGCGCTGCTCGGGTTCCGTCGCGACCGGCCCGCGGTCGTCGCGGGCTTCGGCGGCTATCCGGCGATCCCCGCGATGGCGGCGGCGGTGCTGATGCGCCTCCCGCGCCTCATCCACGAGCAGAACGGCGTGCTCGGCCGCGTGAACGAGCGTTTCGCGCGGCGCGTGGACGCGGTTGCCTGCGGGACCTGGCCCACCGTCCTGCCGGAAGGGGTGGAGGGGGTGGAGATCGGCAACCCGGTGCGCGCGGCGATCCTCGCGCGCGCGGGCGCACCCTACATCGCGCCCGGCGACTATCCGATGAGCGTGCTCGTGCTGGGCGGCAGCCAGGGCGCGCGCATCCTGTCGGACGCGGTCCCCGACGCGCTCGCGCGCCTGCCCGACGCCGTCCGCGGCCGGCTGCGCGTGGCGCATCAGGCCCGGCCGGAGGACGTCGAGCGCGTGGAGGCGGCGTATGCGGCGGCCGGGCTCGCCGCCGAGGTCGCGCCGTTCTTCGAGGACGTGCCGACGCGGCTCGCGGACGCGCAGCTCCTGATCTCGCGTTCCGGCGCCTCGACGCTGGCCGACCTCGCGGTGATCGGGCGTCCCTCCATCCTCGTCCCGCTCGCCGCCGCGATCCGCGACGAGCAGACCGCGAACGCCCAGGCGCTGGTGCAGGCCGGCGCGGCGATCCTGATCCCCGAGCGGCGGCTGACGCCGGAGGCGCTGGCCGAGCAGGTCGGGACCGTGCTGGGCGATCCGGACGGCGCCTCGCGGATGGCCCGCGCCGCGCTCGCGGTCGCGCGGCCCGACGCGGCGGAGCGTCTGGCCGATCTCGTGGTCGCGGTGGCGGAGGGCCGGGCGTGAACGCCACGCAGCTCCCGACCGCGATCGGGCCGATCCACTTCGTCGGCATCGGCGGGATCGGCATGTCGGGGATCGCCGAGGTCCTGCTCTCGCAGGGCTACGTCGTGCAGGGCTCGGACCTGCGCGCCTCGGACCTGACCGAGCGGCTCGCCTCGCTCGGCGCGACCGTGTTCGTCGGGCAGCGCGCCGAGAACCTCGACGCGGCCGAGGTCGTGGTGATCTCGTCGGCGATCAAGCCCGGCAACCCCGAGCTCGACGCCGCCCGCGCGCGCGGCCTGCCGGTGGTGCGCCGGGCCGAGATGCTGGCGGAGCTGATGCGGATGCATTCCAACGTCGCGGTCGCGGGCACGCACGGCAAGACGACGACCACGACGATGGTGGCCGCGCTGCTGGACGCGGGCGGGATCGACCCGACCGTGATAAACGGCGGCATCGTCAATGCCTACGGCTCGAACGCGCGGATGGGCGGCGGCGACTGGATGGTGGTGGAGGCCGACGAGAGCGACGGGACGTTCAACCGCCTGCCCGCGACCATCGCCATCGTCACCAACATCGACCCCGAGCACATGGAGCACTGGGGCACGATCGAGCGGCTGCGGCAGGGCTTCGACGACTTCGTCTCGGGCATCCCGTTCTACGGGCTCGCGGTGTGCTGCACCGACCACCCGGAGGTCCGCGCGCTGGTGGGCCGCCTGACCGACCGCCGCGTCGCCACGTTCGGCTTCAACGCGCAGGCCGACGTGCGCGCGACCGGCCTGCGCTACGAGCGCGGGGTGGCGCGCTTCGACGTCGCGCTGCGCGCGGAGGGTTCTATGATCGAGGGCTGCGCGCTGCCGATGCCGGGGGACCACAACGTCTCCAACGCCTTGGCCGCCGTGGCCGTCGCGCGCGAGCTCGGCGTGCCGCACGACACGATCCGCGACGCGCTCGCGTCGTTCGGAGGGGTGAACCGGCGGTTCACGCGGGTCGGCGAGTGGAACGGGGCGGCGATCGTCGACGATTACGGCCACCATCCGGTCGAGATCGCCGCCGTGCTGCGCGCCGCGCGCCAGTCGATCGAGCCCGGCGGGCGGGTGATCGCGGTGCATCAGCCGCATCGCTACTCCCGGCTGGCCTCGCTGTTCCAGGACTTCTGCGGCGCCTTCGCGGACGCGGATGTGGCTGGAATCACAGATGTTTATGCGGCGGGCGAGGTGCCGATCGCGGGGGCCTCGCGCGACGACCTCGTGGCGGGTCTGGTGCGGACCGGCCACCGCCATGCGGTCGCGGTCGAGGGGGAGGACGATCTCGAGGCGCTCGTGCGCGCGGAGGCCGGACCGGGCGACGTCGTGGTCTGCCTCGGCGCGGGGACGATCTCGGCCTGGGCCAACGCGCTGCCGGGGCGGCTGGCCGGATGAGGGCGTCCTTCACGTTTCGCACAGGCCGCGGAGCCCGTTCTTGCCATTTCGTACGAGGGTTCCCGTGGCCCTGATCGCGCTCTGCCTCTGGGTCGTCGTCGCCTGGGTGGCGATGGTGACGCTGTCGCCCGCGCGATCCTGGCCCGCGTCCTACGGCCTCGCCGCCGCGGGGCTGCCGCTCCTCGTCCGGATCGGCTGGTCGACGGGCCCGGGCTGGGGCGCGCTCGGGGCGGGGACGATGGCGCTCGTCCTGCGCTGGCCGCTGCGCGCGCTGGCGCTGCGGGTCGCGGCGGCGGTCCGGCCGTGAGCGGGGCGGACCTGCCGGCGGCGCGGGGCGCGCTGATGCGCGACCGGACGCTCGCGGACCTGACCTGGCTGCGCGTGGGCGGCCCGGCGGACGCGCTGTTCCTTCCCGCCGACACCGCCGACCTGCGGGCGTTCCTCGCGGCGCTCGACCCGGACGTCGACGTCTTCGCGATGGGCGTCGGCTCCAACCTCATCGTGCGCGACGGCGGCATCCGCGCCGTCGTGATCCGGCTCGGACGCGCCTTCGCGGGAATCGAGGTCGAGGGCGACCGCGTCCATGCCGGGGCCGCCGCGCTCGATGCCCGCGTCGCGCGGCAGGCCGCCGAGTCCGGGCTCGACCTCGCGTTCCTGCGCACCATCCCCGGCAGCATCGGCGGCGCGGTGCGGATGAACGCGGGCTGCTACGGCACCTACGTCGCCGACCGGCTCGAGGCGGTCGACGTGGTGACGCGCGCGGGGGAGGCGGTGACGATCCCCGCGGCCGATCTGGCGCTCGGCTACCGCGCCAGCCTGTTGCCCGAGGGCCACGTGATCGTCCGCGCCACGTTCCGCGCCCCGCGCGCCGACCCGGCCGTGCTGCGCGCCGCGATGGAGGACCAGCTCGCCCGCCGCGACGCCACGCAGCCGACCCGCGAGCGCAGCGCCGGCTCCACGTTCCGCAACCCCTCGGGCCAGTCCAGCACCGGCCGCGCTGACGATGTGCACGACCTCAAGGCGTGGAAGCTGATCGAGGATGCCGGGATGCGCGGCGCGCGGCTCGGCGGGGCGGCGATGTCCGACAAGCATCCGAATTTCCTCGTCAACGCGAGAGGCGCTACGGCCGCGGATCTCGAGGCGCTGGGCGAGCGCGTGCGGGAGAGGGTTTTCGCCGCGAGCGGTTTGCGATTAGAGTGGGAGATCAGACGGGTCGGAGAACCCGGCGCCCCCTGAAGCGGTCCGCGAGAGGCCCCGGGGGCGGAACAGGCAGGCCGCGGCGGCAGGGTCGCGGCGCAATGGATCGGGCATGTCGGGCAGGACATACCAGCACGTCGCCGTCCTGATGGGCGGCCCGTCGAGCGAGCGCGCGGTCTCGCTGTCCTCGGCGCGCGGCTGCGCGGCGGGCCTGCGCGCGCGCGGCTACGACGTGACCGAGATCGACGCGGGTCCCGACCTCGCGGAGCGGCTGCGCGACGCCGCGCCCGACGCCGTCTTCAACGCGCTCCACGGCCGCTGGGGCGAGGATGGCTGCGTGCAGGGCCTGCTCGAATGGCTGCGCATCCCCTATACCCATTCCGGCGTGGCGGCCTCGGCGCTCGCGATGGACAAGCATCGCACCAAGGACGTCTACGCCACCGCGGGGCTGCCCACGGTGGCGAGCGTCGTGGTGGCGCGCGAGGAGGCCTCGGCGTCGCACGTCATGGCGCCGCCCTACGTGGTCAAGCCGGTCAACGAGGGCTCCTCGGTCGGCATCCACATCGTGCCCGCGGGCGCGAACCGGCCGCCCGCTCTGCCGGACACGATGCCCGCGCGGGTGATGGTCGAGGCCTACGCGCCGGGCCGGGAGCTGACCTGCACCGTGCTGGGCGACCGGGCGCTCGCGGTCACGGAGATCCACGTCGACGGCTGGTACGATTGGGAGGCGAAATACGCCGAGGGCGGATCGCGCCACACGCTGCCCGCCGACCTGCCGGACGCCATCGCCGGGGCCTGCGCGGACTACGCGCTGCGGGCGCATCGCGCGCTCGGCTGCCGGACGCTGAGCCGGACCGACCTGCGCTGGGACCCGGCGCGGGGGACGGGCGGGCTGATCCTGCTCGAGACCAACACCCAGCCCGGCATGACGCCGACCTCGCTCACCCCCGAGCAGGCCGCCCATGCGGGGCTCGACCTCGGCGCGCTCTGCGCGCTGCTGGTGGAGGACGCGTCGTGCGACCGGTGACCGGCCACGCCGATCCCGCGCCGTCGCGCTGGCGCTGGAGGCTCGAGCGGCTGTGGCTGACGCCGTGGGTGCGCGCGTCGCTGCGCTACGGGGTGCCCGCGCTCGCGCTCGGCGCGCTCGTGGGCGTCTGGCTCGGGGACGCGGACCGGCGCGTGGCCATCGCGGACGGGTGGCGGGAGATGGTGCGCGCGGTGCAGGACCGGCCCGAGTTCACCGTCACGATGCTGCGCGTGGAGGGGGCGAGCGCGCAATTGCAGGCCGACATCCAGGAGGCGCTGGCCGTCGACCTGCCGCTGTCGCAGTTCCAGCTCGATCCGGCGGCGATGCGCGAGCAGCTCCTGACGCTCGACCCGGTGGCGGATGCGGAGGTCCGCGTGACGGGCGGCGGCACGCTCCTGCTGCGCGTGACCGAGCGGCTGCCGGCGGTCGTCTGGCAGGGGGCGGACGGCATCCTCGCGCTCGACGCGACGGGTCACCGGATCGCCACGCTCGACGGGCTCGACGCGGCCGGCGCGCTGCCGCTATTGGCGGGCGAGGGGGCCGATGCGGCGGTGCCCGAGGCGCTCGCGCTGATCGCGGCGGCCGCGCCCGTGGCCGACCGGCTGATCGGGCTCGCGCGGGTCGGCGAGCGGCGCTGGGACGTCGTGCTCACGCGCGGCCAGCGCATCGCGCTGCCCGAGGCGGGGCCCGCCGTCGCGCTCGACCGGGTGCTGGCGATGCATGCCGCGCGCGACATACTGGGGCGCGACGTGTCGCTGGTGGACATGCGCCTGCCGGAGCGTCCGACGCTGCGGCTGACGCCGGATGCGCGGGCCGCGCTGGTGCGCTCGCGCACGCTCGAGCGGGCGGCGCTCGTCGGAACGGATGCGGGCGAGGGCCTGCGCGCGGACGCCACGAGGAGGGACGAATGAGCCGCCTGTTCCAGGCCCAGCGGGCGATGCGCCGCCACCGTCAGGCCGCGCTCCAGCGCGGCGTCGTGGCGATCCTCGACGTCGGCACCTACAAGACCGCCTGCCTCGTGCTGCGCTTCGAGGAGAACGCGCCGGTGGGCGAGGGCGTGGGCCACATGGCGGGCCAGTCGAACTTCCGCGTGATCGGCGCGACGACCACGCGCTCGCGCGGGGTGCGCGGCGGCGAGGTCGACGCGATGCCCGAGACCGAGCGCGCGATCCGGACCGCCGTGCAGGGCGCCCAGCGGATGGCGAAGGTCCGCGTCGACCACGTCATCGCGTGCTTCTCGGGCGGGCGGCCGGTCTCCTGGCCGCTCTCGGGGGAGGTCGTGCTCGAGGACGGGCCGTGCTCGGTCCATGACGTCGCACGCGTCCTGTCGTCGATCGACGCGCCCGAGATCGGCGAGGGCCGCGCGGTGCTGCACGCGCAGCCGGTCAATTTCGGGATCGACCACCGCACCACCCTGCGAGACCCGCGCGGGCAGACGGGCGAGCTGTTGCGCGCCGACATGCACCTGCTCGCGGTCGACGCGCACGCGACGCAGAACCTGCTGACCTGCATCCACCGATGCGACCTCGAGCTCGCGGGGATCGCCTCGGCGCCCTACGCGGCGGCGACCTCGGCGCTGGTGGAGGACGAGAAGGAGCTGGGCGCGGCCTGCATCGACATGGGCGGCGGCACGACCGGAATCTCCATCTTCCTGCGCAAGCACATGGTCTGGGCCGACACGGTGCCGATCGGCGGCGCGCACGTCACCGGCGACATCGGGCAGGGGCTGCGGATCCCCGAGCCGATGGCCGAGATGGTCAAGACGCGCTACGGCGGGGTGCACGCGACGGGGATGGACGACCGCGAGATGATCGCGCTCGAGGCCGAGACCGGAGACTGGCACCACGACCGCCGCGCCGCTTCGCGCACCGAGCTGATCGGGATCATCCGCCCGCGCGTCGAGGAGACGCTCGAGGCGGTGCGCGAGCGGCTCGACGGCGCGGGGTTCGGCGACCTGCCGAGCCAGCGGATCGTGCTGACGGGCGGGGCGAGCCAGCTGCCGGGGCTCGACCAGCTCGCCGCGCGCATCCTCGGCAACCAGGTCCGGCTCGGCCGCCCGCTGCGCGTCCACGGGCTTCCGGAGGCGGCCAAGGGCCCGGCCTTCGCCGCCGCGGTGGGCCTGTGCATGCAGGGCGCGGAGCCGCAGGACGAGTTCTGGGACTTCGACGCCGATCCCGGCCGCCATTCCGGCCGGTCGCTGCGGCGCGCGGTCCGCTGGTTCCGCGACAACTGGTAGGCGGGCGCGAATAATCGCCGGCGCGAATCGGTTTGGGGGTGACGCGCGGACCCGGCTTGGTTACGTTTCGGTGAACGAAAGACGCGGCGAACCGCGCTCGTGGAATGGCCAGAGGCAGGGCCGATAGCACAGGTGGATACGACGATGGCATTGAACCTCACCGTTCCCGGCGCGGGCGCCGCACCCGATCTGCGTCCGCGGATCACCGTGTTCGGAGTCGGAGGGGCGGGGGGCAACGCCGTCAACAACATGATCCAGAAGGATCTCGAGGGCGTCGATTTCGTCGTCGCCAACACCGACGCGCAGGCGCTCGCGCAGAACAACGCGACCACCCGCATCCAGCTCGGGCAGCGCGTGACGGAAGGGCTCGGCGCCGGCGCGCGCCCCGCCGTGGGCGCGAGCGCGGCCGAGGAGTCGATCGAGGAGATCGTGGAGCGGCTCGCGGGCGCGCACATGTGCTTCATCACGGCCGGCATGGGCGGCGGCACCGGCACCGGCGCGGCGCCGATCATCGCGCAGGCCGCGCGCGAGCTCGGGATCCTCACGGTGGGCGTCGTGACCAAGCCGTTCACGTTCGAGGGCTCCAAGCGGATGCGGCATGCCGAGGAGGGCGTCGAGGCGCTGCAGAAGGTCGTCGACACGCTGATCATCATCCCCAACCAGAACCTGTTCCGGCTCGCCAACGAGAAGACCACGTTCACCGAGGCGTTCAGCCTCGCCGACGACGTGCTCTACCAGGGCGTGAAGGGCGTGACCGACCTGATGGTCCGGCCCGGCATGATCAACCTCGACTTCGCCGACGTGCGCTCGGTGATGGACGAGATGGGCAAGGCGATGATGGGCACCGGCGAGGCCGAGGGCGAGGATCGCGCGGTCGAGGCCGCCGAGAAGGCCATCGCCAACCCGCTGCTCGACGAGCTGTCGCTGTCGGGCGCCAAGGGCGTGCTGATCAACATCACCGGCGGGCACGACCTCACGCTCTTCGAGATGGACGAGGCCGCCAACCGCATCCGCAAGGAGGTGGACGAGGACGCCAACATCATCGTGGGCAGCACCCTCGACCCCGACATGGCGGGCGTCATGCGCGTCTCGGTCGTGGCGACCGGCATCGATGCGGCCGGCTCGGCGCAGGACGCGCCCGCCGCGCGCCGCCGCATGGCCGAGCCGGCCGTCGCGGAAGCGCCGGCGTCCACTCCGGCCCCGACCCGAGCGCCCGTCGCCGCCTCCGCGCCGGCGCCCGCCCGCCCGCGCGAGGAGGCGAGCTTCTTCGACGCCGCCGACCAGCAGGCGGGTGAGGAGCAGAGCGCCGCCGACGCGTTCTTCGGCCGTCCGCGCGCCGTGGCCGACGACCTGCCGCCGCCCGCCTACGCGCCCGCGCCCGCCGCGCCGCAGCTCCACGCCGCCGAGGAACAGGCGGGCTTCGAGGGGGCGCCGCGCCGCCCCGCCTCGGGCACGCCCTCGGCCGAGACGATGGAGCGGCTCCGCGCCGCCGTGCTCAACGGCGAGCGCCGCGCGCCGCAGGCGCCGCCGCCCCGGCCTCCGGTCTCCGAGACGCATGCCCGGTTCGGGTTCGGCAGCTTCATCAACCGGATGACGGGGTCCGGCGCCGACGCTCCGACCGGTCGCCCGCCCGCGGCCGCGCCCGCCGCGCCACTCGAGCAGCCGGACGACGATCGCATCGAGGTCCCCGCGTTCCTGCGCCGGCAGGCGAACTGAACCACGGCCATCCGTTGATGCGGCGATGGACGGCGGCCCCCCGGGGTCGCCGTTTCACGTTCGGGAGCGGGCGCGTCGACGCCGAAATCTGTAAATTTTGTCTTAAGTATGGCGCGTTGGTTCGACGATCGGCCGATTCCCGCCCGTTCGCCCGCCGCCACGTTTCAGCCCGTAACCAGCCTTGAATTGCATGGCGCGGGGCCTCCGCCTAGCTGACGATCGAGGCATCAAGCGTCCGGTTCAGAGGCGCGCGGGCACGAGGGGCGACGGCATGCAGACCACCATTCGGGACGTGATCCGGTTCGAGGGGACGGGGCTCCATCGCGGGCTCCCGGCCCGGCTGAGCATCCATCCCGCGCCCGCGCATCACGGCATCTGGTTCCGACGCACCGACCTGCCCGGGCATGCGATGATCCCCGCGCGCCACGACGCGGTCGCGGCTTCTCCGCTCTGCACCACGCTCGTCAACGAGGCGGGCGCGTCGGTCGCGACGGTCGAGCACGTCATGGCCGCGCTCGCCGGATGCGGCGTGCTGAACGCGACGCTCGAGATCGACGGGCCCGAGGTGCCGATCCTCGACGGGTCGGCCGCCAACTTCGTGCGCGCGATGCTGAAGGTCGGCTCGCGCCGGCTCGACGCGCCGGTCCACGCGATCGAGGTGCTGCGCCGGGTGCAGGTCGCCGACGGGCTGGCCTCGGCCGCGTTCACGCCCGCGCGCGAGCTCGAGATCGATTTCGCGATCGACTTCGCCGACGCGGCGATCGGGCGGCAGCGCAAGGTGCTGCGGCTCTCCAACGGCAGCTTCGTGCGCGAGCTGTGCGATAGCCGGACCTTCTGCCGCCAGGCCGATGTCGACGCGATGCGCGCCGCCGGACGCGCGCTCGGCGGCTCGCTGGCCAACGCGGTGGTGGTCGACGGCGACCGCGTCGTGAACCCCGAGGGCTTCCGCCACGTCGACGAGGCGGTACGCCACAAGATGCTCGACGCGCTGGGCGATCTCGCGCTCGCAGGCGCGCCGATCCTCGGGCGCTACGAGGGGATCCGGGCGGGCCACGCGATGACCAACCGCCTGCTGCGCGCGCTCTTCGCCGACCCGCTCGCCTACCGCGTCCGCACGCTCGAGGCGGCGGAATGCCACCTGCTGCCGGGCGCGGGGCTCGAGCGCGACGTCTTCGCCCATCTCTGAGCCGCGGGTGCCGCGGATTTCGCGCGCGCCGAGCTTCACAGGCGTAGGCGCAGACCCTATGGTCCGCGCGGGCCCGGCGACGGGCGCAGGGACGGAGACGGCACGCATGGGCAAGGCTTCGCGGACGCGACGGATCGGCTTGCCCGCCGCGCTCGCCGTGGCGTTCGCGCTCGGCGCGTGCGGGCGGGGCGACGACGAGGCGCTCGCGCTCGAGGACACCGCGCCCGAGGTCATCTACGAGCGCGCCGAGCTGCGGCTGGCCGCCGACCGGCCCGACGACGCGGCGAGGCTCTTCGCGGAGGTCGAGCGGCTCTACCCGTATTCCGACTTCGCCAAGCGCGGTCTGATCATGCAGGCCTTCGCCTATCACAGCGACCGCGACTACGAGAACGCGCGCGCGGCGGCGCAGCGGTTCATCGACTTCTACCCGGCGGACGAGGACGCGGCCTACGCGCAGTACCTCCTCGCGCTGAGCTACTATGACCAGATCGACCAGGTCGGCCGCGACCAGGGGCTGACGTTCCAGGCGCTGCAGTCGCTGCGCGAGGTGATCGAGCGCTATCCCGAGAGCGAGTACGCGCGCTCCTCGGTGCTCAAGTTCGACCTCGCCTTCGACCACCTCGCCGCCAAGGAGATGGAGATCGGGCGCTACTACCTGCGCCGCCAGCAATATCCGGCGGCGATCAACCGCTTCCGCGCGGTGGTGGAGGAGTTCCAGACCACGACGCAGACGCCCGAGGCGCTGCTGCGGCTGGTCGAGTCGTACCTCTCGCTCGGGCTCGATGCGGAGGCCTCCACCGCGGGCGCGATCCTGGGCTACAACTTCCAGTCCTCGCCGTTCTACGACGACGCGTTCCGGCAGCTCACCGGCCGCGGGCTCTCGCCGGACGCGCGCGGGTCGGGCTGGCTGCGCGAGATCTACGACCGGACGATCCGCGGCCGCTGGCTCTAGCGGCCGGGTCGCCAACCGGCCCCGGCCGGCATAGATCGTGCCCATGCCCCGCGCCGCGCCCCTCCCCGACCCCGCTTCGCCGCCCCGTGCCGGGCACCGGAGGCTGAGGCGGTGCTGCGCCATCTCGACATCCGCGACATGCTCATCATCGACCGCCTGTCGCTCGACTTCGCGCCGGGGCTCAACGTGCTGACCGGGGAGACCGGGGCGGGGAAGTCGATCCTGCTCGAACTCGCTGGGCTTCGTGCTGGGCTGGCGCGGGCGCGCGGCGCTGGTGCGGGCGGGCGCGTCGCAGGGCGAGGTGACGGCGAGCTTCGACCTGCCGCCCGGCCACGCGGCGCGAGGCGGTGCTGGCCGAGCACGCGATCGAGGCGGAGGACGGCGAGCTGCTGCTGCGCCGCGTGAACGCGACCGACGGGCGCAAGACCGCCTGGGTCAACGGCACGCGCGTCTCGGGCGAGGTGCTTCGCGCGCTGTCGGACACGCTCCTCGAGCTGCACGGGCAGCACGACGACCGCGGGCTCCTGGACCCGCGCGGGCATCGCCGCCTGCTCGACGCCTTCGCGCAGGCCGACCTCGCGCCGGTGGCGGAGGCGTGGTCGGCGCGCGCCGCCACGCGCCGTGCGCTGCGCCACGCGGAGGCCGCGCGCGACGCCGCGCGCGCCGAGGAGGAGTTCCTGCGCCACGCGGCGGGCGAGTTCGAGGCGCTCGACCCGCAACCCGGCGAGGAGGCCGCGCTCGACGCTCGCCGGCGGCTGATGCAGGCCTCCGAGCGCATCCGCGCGGACGTCGCGCGCGCGCTCGACGCGATCGGGCCGAAGGGTGCGGAGGGGCAGATGATGGACGCCACCCGCTGGCTCGACGGCGCGGCGGGGGAGGCGGCGGAGACGCTCGCCCCCGCGCTCGACGCGCTCGGGCGCGCGATGGAGGAGCTGGGCGCGGCGCAGGCGGGGGTCGAGTCGTGCCTCGACGCACTCGACTTCGACCCGCGCGAGCTCGAGGAGGCGGAAGAGCGGCTCTTCGCGATCCGGGCGCTGGCCCGCAAGCATTCGGTCGCGCCCGACGACCTCGCCGCGTTCGGGGCCGAGCTGCGCGCGCGCCTCGACCTGCTCGACGCCTCCGAGGGCGGGCTGGCGACGCTGGCGAAGGCGGCGTCGGCGGCGCAGGCGCGCTACGACGAGGCGGCGGCGGCGCTGCGTGCGATCCGGCGGCGCGCGGCGGCGCGGCTCGACGCGGCGATGGCCGCCGAGCTCGCGCCGCTCAAGATGGAGCGCGCGGTATTCTCGACGGGCGTGGAGGACGGGGCGCCGGGGCCGGAGGGGGCCGACGAGGTCGCGTTCACGGTGGCCACCAATCCCGGCGCGCCCGCGGGCCCGCTCGACAAGATCGCGTCGGGGGGCGAGCTCAGCCGTTTCCTGCTGGCGCTCAAGGTCTGCCTGACCGGGGGCGACCGGACGCGCACGCTGATCTTCGACGAGATCGACCGCGGCGTGGGCGGGGCGACGGCGGACGCGGTCGGGCGGCGGCTCAAGGCGCTGGCCACGGGCGGTCAGGTGCTCGTGGTGACGCATTCCCCCCAGGTGGCCGCGCTCGGCGCGCATCACTGGCGGGTCGAGAAGCGAGCCACCGAGGACGCGACGACCTCGACCGTTATCCCCGTGGCCGAGGCCGACCGCGTGGACGAGATTGCCCGGATGCTCTCGGGCGATCAGGTCACCGAGGCGGCGCGGGGGGCCGCCCGGGCGCTGCTGGAGGCGGCGCGCTAGGGCCGGTGCGTGTGGTCTGCAACCCCGCCCGCCGCCCGCCCGTCATCGCCTCACACCTCGGTCGAAGCTCGTACCTAGAGCAGCCAGAGCGCCGCCAGCCCGAGGAACGCGAAGAAGCCGACCACGTCCGTCACCGTCGTCACGAACGCGCCGGAGGCTAGCGCCGGGTCGATCCCGAACTTCTCCAGCGCGACCGGGATGCCCACCCCCGCGAGCCCCGCGACGGCGAGGTTGATGACCATCGCCACCGCGATCACCGCGCCCAGCATCGGCGAGCCGAACCAGATCACCCCGACCACCGCCATGATGACGGCGAAGGCGAGCCCGTTGATCGCGCCCGCGACGATCTCGCGGCGGATGACGCGCCAGACGTTCGCGCCCGTAAGGTCGCGCGTGGCGAGCGCGCGGACGGCGACCGTGAGCGACTGGGTGCCCGCGTTCCCGCCCATCGACGCGACGATCGGCATGAGCACCGCGAGCGCCACGATCTGCTGCAGCACGGCCTCGAACTGCGCGATCACGAGCGAGGCCAGGATCGCGGTGAAGAGGTTGACGGCGAGCCAGGGGAAGCGGCGGCGCACCACGCCGAGCGTGCGCGACGACAGCCGCTCCTCGGCGTCCACGCCCGCGAGCCGCAGGATGTCCTCGCCGGCTTCCTCGTCGAGGATGCGGATCGCGTCGTCGATCGTGATGACGCCCAGCAGGCGGTCGTCGGCGTCGACCACGGCCGCCGTGATCAGGTGGTACTGGTTGAACGCGTAGGCGACCTCGCTCTCGGGATCGGTCGCCTCGAACGTGCGGAAGCTCTCCTCCTCGATCTCCGCGAGCGGGGTCTCGGGGTCGGTCGACAAGAGCTTGCCCAGCGTGACGTAGCCCACGGGCCGCATCCGCGGATCGACGAGGATGACGTGATAGAACTGGCCGGGCAGGTCGGCGTGGCGGCGCAGGTGGTCGGTCGCCTGCGCGACGGTCCAGTAGGACGGCGCGACGACGACCTCGCGCTGCATCAGGCGGCCGGCGGAATGTTCCGGGAAGGTCAGCGCGCGCTCGACCGCGACCCGGTCGACCGGGGTGAGCGCGTCGAGGATCGCGCCGGCGCGGCTCTCGTCCTCGAGGTTCTCGATCAGGTCGACGACGTCGTCGGTCTCGAGCTCGCGCACCGCCTCGGCCACGTCCTCGCGGCTGAGCCCGGCGAGGATCTCCTCGCGGAGCGTCTCGTCGAGCTCCGACAGGATCTCGCCGTCGATGCCGCCCGACCAGAGCCGCAGAAGCCCCGCGCGCTCGCCGTCGTCGAGCTGCTCGAGGAGGTCGGCCACGTCGGCGCCGTGCAGCGGCTCGAGAAGCGCGTCGACGGCCGGGCCGTCGTCGGCCTCCACCGCGCGCTGCACCAGCCGGAGGCGCGGCTCGTCGAGCTCGACCTCCTCCTCGAACGCGTCGTCCCCGGCGTCGGTCGGCTGGGCCTCGGCCCCGGCGTCGTCCCGCGGATCGGGTTCGGGCATGGCGCGTCCTCCGGGGGCTGGGGTCGGCGCTGCCTAGCGCGCGGCCCGGCCGAGGGGTAGCGGGCATTTGCCGGCCACGGTAGCGAGCGGGCCATGACTACGATCCATCTCGGCCAGACCCTCGCCTTCGAGGCGGACCCGTTCGCCGTCCCGCCCGAGACGGCGGCGCGCCACGAGCGGCGCGGCGCGGTCGCGATCGACGGTGACCGGATCGTGGCGCAGGGCCGCGCGGACGCGGTGCGCGCGGCGCATCCCGGCGCGGCGGTCGTGGATCACGGCGACGGGCTGATCCTGCCGGGCTTCGTGGACGCGCATGCGCACTATCCGCAGACGGCGATCGTCGCGTCCTGGGGCCTGCGCCTGATCGACTGGCTGGAGACCTACACCTTCCCCGAGGAGGCGCGGTTCGCCGACCCGGCCCACGCGCGGGCGGTGGCCGCGACCTATCTCGACCTCCTGCTCGCGAACGGGACCACGAGCGTCTGCAGCTTCTGCACGATCCATCCCGCGAGCGTCGACGCGATCTTCGAGGCGGCGGAGGCGCGCGGCATGGCGGTCTGGGCCGGGCGGACCTGCATGGACCGCAACGCGCCGGATGCGCTGTGCGACGACGCGAGGACGGCGCACGACGAGAGCGCGGCGCTGCTCGCGCGCTGGCACGGGGCGGGGCGCGCGCGCTACGCGGTGACGCCGCGGTTCACCCCGACCTCGACCGAGGCGCAGCTGGAGGCCTTGGGCGCGCTCTGGGCGGCGAACCCGACCTGCGCGATGCAGACGCATCTGAGCGAGCAGGTCGACGAGATCGCTTGGGTCCGCGCGCTGCATCCCGGGGCGCGCGACTACCTCGACACCTACGAGCGCCACGGGCTGATCGGGCCGCGCGCGCTCTTCGGCCACGCGATCCACCTCGAGCCGCGGGAGCGGGACCGGCTGGCGGAGAGCGGATCGGGGGTGGTGCATTGCCCGACCTCGAACACGTTCATCGGGTCGGGGCTGTTCGACATGGGGCTCGCGCGGACGATGCCGGTGGGGCTCGCGACGGATACCGGCGGGGGGTCCAGCTTCTCGATGCTGCGCACGATGGCCGCGGCCTACGAGGTCTCGCAGCTCCGCGGCGCGCCGCTCCACCCCGCGCAGATGCTGTGGCTGGCGACCGAGGGCTCCGCGCGCGCGCTGCACGCGGCGGACCGGATCGGGACGCTCGCGGCCGGGACGGACGCGGACCTCGTGGTGCTCGACCTCGCCTCGACGCCCGCGATCGCGCAGCGGCACGCGCGCGCGGACGGGATCTGGGACGCGCTGTTCCCGACGATGATGATGGGGGACGACCGCGCGGTGGCGGCGGTCATGGTCGCGGGGCGGACGGTGCCGCCCCGCGCGTAGGTCTCAGCTCGTGGCCTCGGCGACGCACTGGCCGGTCTCGGCGTCGAGCGCGGTGCCGGGCGCACAGGACATCGTCGTCTGCTGCTGCTTGGTCCAGTTGCAGCCCTGGGCCAGCGCGAGGCCCGGCGCGGCGACGAGCGCGCCGGCGACGAAGAGGGTCTTGATGGCCGTCATGGGGGTCTCCTTGTCCGGGTAAGCGTGACGGAAGGGTAGTGTGAAGGGGGCGAGGGACCAGATCACGATTTGACGCAGGGGTGCATCGAAGCCGACGAAGTGCATCTTCGCCAGATCGGCGGCGGTCGACGGACGGCCGACCTCGTCCAGATACTGCTTCGACGCGTAGAGCTGCCCCACCGTGTCGCGCAGCCGTCTGGCGAACAGGTTCTCGTCCTGCGGGCGCTTGTGCCGGATCGCGATGTCGGCTTCGCGCCGTCGCAGATCGCTGGTTTCGTTCGAAGCGATGATCTCGATCTGAAGACCGGGTGCCCTGGTCCGCAGGTCCTTGAGCACCCGCGGCAGGACGTAGGTCGCCATGCCGTTGGTGGCGGCGATCACGACCTTGCCCGTGACGGCTTCGGATTGTCCGGTCGCCGTGAGGGAAATGCGGTTCGCTGCGTCCCCCATGCCGCGAAAGTGCTCGAGCAGTTCCGTACCGGCCAGCGTCAGAAGCAGCGCGCGCGACGTCCGCTCGAACAGGGTGACGCCGAGCGCCTCCTCGAGCCCCGCGACCTGGCGACTGAGCGTCGGTTGGGTCAGGCCGAGGGCGCGGGCGGCCGCCGCAGCGACCCTTCTTCGCGGTCCGAGGCGGCGGGCCTGGTTCCAGTCGAAGGCCGATCGTCGCCACTCCATGATCTGCGTATACCAGACCCAGAATGATGCGCAATTTCGTATCAGACACACTCGGTCCAGAACGGCCTCGACGACGATCCTGACCGAACGGACCTGTGCGATGACCATAGCGGAACGAACGTGGGCGACTTCGTCCCTGCCAGCTGCATCGGCGAGCATCCCCATAGCGAGCGGCAGGTTCGGGTCTTGGGAGATCGCCCTGCGACGTCGCACCCGCAGTGCAGGAGATCTGGCGGGCCTGTACGACGATGCGTCCCGGGGCTGGGCACGGATGTCGCATCGCTTGAAGCTTGATACGGCGTACCGCGATCCTCTGCCTTTAAGTGGCGCGGCGGAAGCGCTCGCGGCGCCGGACGCGCGGGTCCTCGATTGCGGGATCGGAACTGGCAGCCTCTCGCTGGCGCTCGCGAGCCTCACCACGGCCCCGCTCGACTACCACGGAATCGATACGTCCGGTGCCATGCTGGCCGCGGCAGACGCGGAGTTGCGCCACGCGGGGATCGTGGCGGAGCTTCGGCAGTCCGACATCCGGTCGATCCCCTATCCGGATTGCAACTTCGACGTCGTGATGGCGGCGCATGTCCTCGAACATCTCCCCGACCCGCAGGCCGCGCTCCGCGAGATGGCTCGCGTGCTCAGACCCGGCGGCGTCCTGTTCGCCTGCATGACGCGGCGGTCCGTCTTCGGGACGCTCATCCAGCTTCGCTGGCGCACCTGGGTGGTCAGCGAACGACGGGGCATCGCCTGGTTGCGGAAGAGCGGTCTGGAGGACGTCGGATCCCGGCGATGAGCTGGGCTTCGGGGCCGGCAGGGCAGCACGGCGTTCTGGGGGAAGCGCGATGCGACAGCCGGCTCGTCTGAAGCGAAGCGCCGCGCCCGTGGCGGATCATCCGATGATCTCCCTGCGCGATCGAATGGGCCCTGCTGCATTGTACTGATCTACTGTTGTGCCCACCGTCGGCGGGCTGATCCGCGTGCTGAACTGCTGGCGGTCGGCCATCGCGCCCCCGAACCCGCGCGCCTGGCCGATCCGCTTCCGATCACGGTGCACATCCTGACCGCTTTCGTGTTCTGCCTCGCCGGGGCGCTTCAGTTCCTGCCGAGCATCAAGCGCCATCACCCGGCAGTCCATCGCATCAACGGGCGCGTCGTCGCCATCGCCGGATGCATGTCAGCCGCGACGGGCTTGTGGATGACCATGTCTACACGTTCCCGGCGGGCCTTCAGGGAAGCTCTCTACTGGGTCGGATGGTGCTGGGATCGGCGATGATGTTCTGATGTGTGGCGGTGATCTCGATCCGGTCGCGGACAGTGCACACGTGTGCTGGGTAGGTGGTAGGGGTGAAAGATGTGAAGCGAGCGTGGTAAAGGGACCAAGATAGCATCATGCATGGCAATGTGGGCGGGCGCGGCGGCACGAGAGCGGGGGGCGAGCTGATCCGGCGCCGGCGTCCGAGGGGGCGGAGCGGCGGAGCCTCGATTGGCCGCCAGCGGATCAACCCCGAACCCGGCGGATCGATGTCCGTCGCCGTGCGTCGTGGCGGAGCGGGGCGTCCCGGCGGTCAGCTCGTCGCTCCGGGTATTTCCGTGACCGTGCGCGTTGGCAATCGCCAAGCCGGTCGCTCGGATCGCCCGACCGCCCTTCTCCGTAGGCGTCGGTCCGTATGCCCGGGCCCGGGCGCCGGGTCCGGCGTGGATGTCAGCAGGGGATTCGAGATCGTTCCGCTCACCCCGCTCCGAAAACCCGCTCGAAGATCGCGTCGACGTGCCGGGTATGATGGGCGAGGTCGAACTGCGCGGCGATCGCGTCCTCGGATAGCGCGGCGCGGACGTCCTCGTCGGCCATCAGCTCCGCGCGGAAGTCGGCGCCCTCCTCCCAGACCTTCATCGCGTTGCGCTGCACCAGCGCGTAGGCGCCCTCGCGCGAGACGCCCGCCTGCGTCAGCGCCAGCATCACCCGCTGCGACATGACGAGGCCGCGGTGGCGGTTCAGGTTCGCGAGCATCGCCTCGGGGTAGATCACGAGCTTGTCGACGAGCCCCGTCAGCCGGTGGAGCGCGAAGTCGAGCGTGATCGTGGCGTCCGGGCCGATGGCGCGCTCGACCGACGAGTGGGAGATGTCGCGCTCGTGCCAGAGCGCGACGTTCTCCATCGCGGGCACGACCGCCATGCGAACCAGCCGCGCCAACCCGCAGAGGTTCTCCGACAGGACCGGGTTGCGCTTGTGGGGCATCGCCGAGGAGCCCTTCTGCCCGGCCGAGAAGAACTCCTCCGCCTCGAGCACCTCGGTGCGCTGCATGTGGCGGATCTCGGTGGCGACGTTCTCGATGCCCGACGCGACGACGCCGAGCGTGGCGAAGAAGGCGGCGTGGCGGTCGCGGGGGATGACCTGGGTGGAGATCGGCTCGGGGGTCAGGCCCATCTTCGCGCACACATGCGCCTCGACGCGCGGGTCGACGTTGGCGAAGGTCCCGACCGCGCCCGAGATCGCGCCCGTCGCCACCTCCTCGCGCGCGGTCCTGAGCCGCCGCAGGTTGCGCGCCATTTCGGCGTGAAAGCGCGCGAAGGTGAGGCCCATCGTCGTGGGCTCCGCGTGGATGCCGTGGCTGCGCCCGATGCGCAGCGTGTCGCGGTGCTCGCGAGCGCGCCGCTCGAGCACGACGAGCAGCGCCTCGAGGTCGGCGATCAGGATGTCGGCGGCGCGGGTGAGCTGCACCGCGAGCGTGGTGTCGAGCACGTCCGAGGAGGTCAGCCCCTGATGCACGAAGCGCGCGGCGTTCTCGCCCACGATCTCCGCCAGGTGGGTGAGGAAGGCTATGACGTCGTGCTTCGTGACCGCCTCGATCGCGTCGATGCGCGCGACGTCGAAGGTCGCGTCGCGCGCCCGCCAGACCGCCTCGGCGTTCTCGCGCGGGATCGTCCCGAGCTCGGCCATCGCGTCGCCGGCATGGGCCTCGATCTCGAACCAGATGCGGAACTTCGTCTCGGGAGACCAGATCGCGACCATCTCGGGGCGGGAGTAGCGGGGGATCATGGCGGGCCTTTCGGGGCGGGTCGGCGGCGTTCTAGGGTCGGGGCCATGCCACGGCAAGGAACGCCCTCGCTGCCGGACTTCGCGGGCCGCTGGCGCGTCGCGCGCGCGGTGCGGCACGCGGGCGGCGGGGCCGCGCGGTTCGCCGGCAGCGCGCGCTGGACGCCCCAGGCGGACGGGTTCGATTGCGACGAGGCGGGTCGGCTGCGCGCCGGGGGCGTGGCGGTGGAGGCGACGCGGCGCACGCTCTGGCGGACCGAGGGGGACCGTATCGTGGTGGCCTTCGGAGACGGGCGGGCCTTCCACCGGATCGGCCCGGGCGCGACGGTGGAGGCGGCGCATGACTGCCCCCCGGACGCCTACCGGCTTCTCTACGACTTCACCCGATGGCCGTGCTGGTCGGTGACGTGGCGCGTCACGGGGCCGCGGAAGGACTACGTCGCGCGGACGCGCTACGCCCGCGATTAGCCCGTCGGGCAGGCCTCGCCCGTGTCGCGCCAGATCGGCACGTTCAGCGACATGGCGCAGCGGCCGACGAAGCTGCGCGAGCCGACCGTGAGACAGGCGGTCTGCTCGAGCTCGACCCGTCCCCCGGTGCTGTCGGTGCAGTAGCAGTCGATCGGGCGGCCGCCGGGATAGGTCGGCTGCGCCGCGGCCGGGATCGTGCTGAGCACGAGGACGAAGGCGAGACGGAGCATAGGCGATCCTCCATGTCGGGCCAGCGTAACACCGGCCGCGGCCTTGACCAAACGCGGCGTGAACGCCATCCCCGCCCGATGATCCCCGCCGAGCGCCTCGACCAGATCCTCGCGCGCTTCGAGTACCTCGAGGCGCGGCTGAACGCGGGCCCGTCCGGCGACGAGATCGCCGGGCTCACGCGCGAGTATTCCGAGGTCGGCGGGGTGGTCGCGACGATCCGCGCCTGGCGCGACCTCGACCGCGAGCTCGGCGAGGCGCGCGCGATGCTAAGCGACCCGGAGATGCGGGTGCTGGCGCAGGCCGAGATGCCGGGGCTGGAGGCCGCGCGCGAGGCTGCGGAGGCCGCCCTGCGCCGCGCGCTCCTGCCGCGCGACGCGGCCGACGCGCGGCCCGCGATCCTCGAGATCCGGCCCGGCACCGGGGGCGAGGAGGCCGCGCTCTTCGCCGCCGACCTCGAGACGATGTACCGCCGCTACGCCGAAGGCCGCGGCTGGGCGGTGGACGTCGTCGAGCGGCAGGAGAGCGACCTCGGCGGCCTGCGCGCGCTCGTGGCGCGGGTCGCCGGCGAGAACGTCTTCGCGCGGCTCAAGTTCGAGAGCGGCGTGCACCGCGTCCAGCGCGTGCCCGCGACCGAGAGCGGCGGGCGCATCCACACCTCGGCCGCGACCGTCGCCGTCCTGCCCGAGGCGGAGGCGGTGGACGTCGACATCCAAGCGACCGACATCCGCATCGACACGATGCGCGCCAGCGGGGCGGGCGGCCAGCACGTCAACACGACCGACAGTGCGGTGCGGATCACCCACCTGCCGACCGGGCTGGTCGTGACGAGCGCCGAGAAGTCCCAGCACCGCAACCGCGAGATCGCGATGAACGTGCTGCGCGCGCGGCTCTACGATGCGCAGCGGGCGGCGGCGGACGCGGAGCGCAGCGCGGATCGGCGCGCGCAGGTCGGCACGGGGGACCGCTCGGAGCGGATCCGCACCTACAACTTTCCCCAAGGCCGCGTGACCGACCACCGGATCGGGCTGACGCTGCATTCGCTGCCTTCGGTGATGGCCGGCGACCTCGACGCTGTTATCGACGCGCTGACGGCGGACGCGCAGGCCGCGGCGCTGGCCGAGACGGAGGCGTGACGGGGGCGGAGGCGCGCGACCGGCTCGCGGCGGCGGGCGTTCCCGGCGCGGCGGCCGACGCGGCGCGGCTCGCGCGCGAGGCGCCGGACGCCGCGACCCTCGCGGGCTGGATCGAACGGCGGGCGGCGCGCGAGCCGGTGAGCCACATCCTCGGGCGCAGGGCGTTCTGGCGGCACGACTTCGCGGTCTGCGCCGACGTGCTCGACCCGCGCCCGGAGACCGAGACGCTGGTGGAGGCCGCGCTCGCCGCGCCGTTCGCACGCGTGCTGGACCTCGGGACCGGATCGGGCTGCATCCTGGTGTCGCTGCTCGCGGATCGGGAAGCGGCGACGGGCCTCGGGACGGACGCGTCCGAGGCCGCGCTCGCGGTGGCGCGGCGAAACGCGGCGTCTTTGCACGTGGCCGGGCGGGCCGCGTTCGTGCGGGCCGACTGGCTGTCGGGGATCGACGGCACGTTCGACCTGATCGTCTCCAATCCGCCCTATGTCGCGGAGGCCGGGATGGCGGGGCTCGCGCCGGAGGTCCGCGACTGGGAGCCGCGCATGGCGCTCACGCCGGGCGGCGACGGGCTCGACGCCTATCGGACCATCGCGCGGGACGCGCCGTCGCGGCTGGCGCCGGGCGGGCGGCTCATGCTCGAGGTCGGGGCGGGGCAGGCGGGGAGCGTGGCCGCGCTGCTGACGGCGGCGGGATTGATCGGGGTCGGCACCGTGCGCGACCTCGACGGGCGCGAGCGGGTCGTGCGTGGCGAGAAACCGGGGTGAACGCGACGAATGGGCTTGTCATGATGCCGATGGCGCTTCATAAACTCGCGCAGCATCGATGGTGAGGCGCGGCTCGCGCGCGCCCCGGATGCGACGCCCGACCACTTGGACCCGGCGACCCGCGCGACTGGCGCGCATGGCACCCGGCACAGACCAGCGGAACATCACGGCATGAGAAGCAGCAAGTCCCGTTCGCGGAACAAGAACCGCAACCGCCCGCAGGGCGGCGGCAACATCGTCAATCGCGTCTTCGACAGCTCCGGCCCCGAGGGCAAGGTCCGCGGAACCCCCGCGCAGATCATCGACAAGTACGCCCAGCTCGCCCGCGACGCGCAGCTCTCGGGTGACCGCGTGGCGCTCGAGAACTTCCAGCAGCATTCCGAGCACTACACCCGCATGCTCGCCGCCGCGCAGAAGGAGCTCGACGCGCGCCAGCAGCAGCATGGCGGGCAGGGCGGTCCGAACGACCAGCCGGGCGGGGGGAACGGTCGACAGGAGCCGCCGCAGCAGGGTCAGAGCGGTCAGCACGAGCGTCAGGACGGACGGAGCGACGGGCGTTTTGAAGCGCGCGACGAGCGCCCGGCGGATCGCGCCGCGCAGCCGCCGCGCGACGAGGCGGGCGGCGATCCCGCCCCGCGTCGGGGCGCGCGGCGGCGCGGGCGCGGCGACGACCGCGGGCCGGAGCGCTCGAGCGAGGCCGTCGACGCGGAGGAGGCGGCGTCGGAGCACGAGACCGTCGCGACGCCCGAAACCGGCGACGGCGGACCGAAGCCGCGCCGGACGCGTACCCGAAAGCGCGCGCCGGGCCCCGAGGCGGAGGCCGCCGCGCCGCCCGCGACGGTGGACGGTTCAGCCGGCTGAACGCGCCGCGACCGCACGGGCGAGCGCGCACCACGCCTCGAGCGGAACCTGCTCGGCGCGCTCGGTGGGCGCGATCCCGACCTCCCGAAGCACGTCCTCGACGTCCGGGCCCAGGCCCCTGAGCGAGGCGCGCAGCATCTTGCGGCGCTGGCCGAAGCCCATCGCCACCACGCGCTGAAGCACGTCCGCGTCCGCGTCGAAGCGCGGCGCGGGCAGGGCCGTCAGGTGGACCACGGCCGAGGAGACCTTGGGCGGCGGGACGAAGGCCTCGGGCGGCAGGGTCAGCGCGATCCGCGCGTCGCAGCGCCATTGCGCGAGCACCGCGAGCCGACCGTAGGCCTTCGATCCCGGCGCCGCGACGATCCGCTCCGCCACCTCGCGCTGGAACATCAGGGTGAGCGACGACCAGGGCGGCGGCCAGGTCGCCGGCGTCAGCCAGCGCACCAGCAGCTCGGTCCCGACGTTGTACGGCAGGTTCGCTACCACTCGCCACGGCGGCATCAGCCGGGCGGCGGCGTCGACTTCGAGCGCGTCGCCGTGGATCACCTCGAGCCGCCCCGGACAGGCCGCGGCGATCTCGGCCAGCGCGGGCAGGCAGCGCGCGTCCTTCTCCACCGCTAGCACCCGCCGCGCGCCCTCCGCCAGCAATCCGCGCGTCAGCCCGCCGGGGCCGGGGCCGACCTCGAGCACGTCGACGCCCTCCAGCGGCCCGGCGACGCGCGCGATCCGGGCGGTGAGGTTGAGGTCGAGCAGGAAGTTCTGCCCCATCGAGCGGCGCGCGCGCAAGTCGTGCGCGGCGATCACGTCGCGCAGGGGCGGGAGGGCGTCGATCGGCGGCATGCGTCGCGCCCTAGCGCAGCCCGCGCCGCCCCGCCATGTCCCAGGCCATGCGGATCGCCGCGACCATCGAGGTCGGATCGGCGCGACCCGTCCCCGCGATGTCGAAGGCGGTGCCGTGATCGGGCGAGGTGCGCACGAAGGGCAGGCCGAGCGTGACGTTGACGCCGCCCGCGAAGTCGATGGTCTTGATCGGGATCAGCGCCTGGTCGTGGTACATGCAGACCGCCGCGTCGTAGGTCGCGCGCGCGGCCGCGTGGAACATCGTGTCGGCCGACAGCGGGCCGAAGCAGCCGAGCGCGGGGGCGAGGCGGGCGACGAGCGCGGCGATCCAGTCGACCTCCTGCCGCCCGATCGAGCCGCCCTCGCCCGCATGGGGGTTGAGCCCCGCGACGGCGATCCGGGGGGCCGCGACCCCGAAGTCGCGCCGCAGCCCGTCATGGGTCACGCGCAGGACGGTCTCGAGGAGCGCCGGCGTCAGGTCGGCGGCCACGCGGTCGAGGGGGACGTGGATCGTCGCGGGCACGACGCGGAGCGCGTCGCAGGCGAGCATCATCACCACGTCGGCGCCGCCCGCGAGCGCCGCGAGGTACTCGGTATGGCCCGGATGCGGGAACGCCGCGCCGTCGTGCAGGGCCTTCTTGGCGATCGGCGCGGTGACGAGGCCGCAGGCCGCGCCGGTGGTGGCCAGGTCGACCGCGCGCGCGATGGCGGAGACCACGCCCGCCGCCTGCGCGGGGTCGGGACGGCCGGGCCGGGCCGGGCCGGGTACGGCGTGGCGGAGGATCGAGAGCCGGGTCGCCGAGGCCTGCGCCGGCTCATCCACTACGTGAAGGTCGACGCCGAAGTCGCTGAAATGCCGAGGCTCGCCGATCACGAGAAGCGGGATGCCTCGCGTCTCCGCCCGGGCGCGCGCGACGACCTCCGGCCCGATCCCGGACGGTTCGCCGCAGGAGATCGCGAGCGGCCGGGTCGCGCCGCTACCGGACGATGACGGCATCGGCGCGCAGCTCGTCGAGATAGCCCTGCGCGAAGCCCACCAGCCGCTCGTTGACGAGCGACTGCCCGACCGCCTGGAGCCGCTCGTCGACCGGCGCTTCGCCGCGCCCGCAGAGCATCGTGAAGCGCAGGTTTCCGGCCCCGTCGAGCAGCAGCGTCGCGGCCTCGCCCGGATCGAGCGTGGCGAGCACCTGCCGCAGGTCGCCGGGCAGGTCGGCGATCGCCACGTCGGCCCGCGTCAGCCGCGCGGCGGGCTGCCCGCGGGCGACGCCGTAGAGATCGTCGCAGACGTCGACGCGCGCGCGGATGCGGGCGGCGGCGGCGAGCGCCTCGGGGCTGCGGCCGCCGGGGATGAGGTACTCGGCGTAGTCGACGGTGACGGGATCGGTCGGCGCGGCGCCGCTGTCGTCGAGGCCCGCGCAGCAGGAACAGCGCCACGACGGAGCCGAGCGCGACCGGCTGCGAGACCTCTCCGGGGGAGAGCGTCAGGAGCTGGCTCGCGATCGGCGGCGGGAGCTGGCCGAGCGGAAGCCAGTCGATCCGCCCGCCGGCCGGGGCGGAGCCGGAGCGGGAGAACTCGCGCGCCGCCGCCTCGAACCCGGCCGCGCCGCCGACGGTGTCGGACAGGCGCTGCGCCAGCGCCCTCTGCGCGGCCTCGGTTTCCGGGGTGAGCGGCAGCACGATCTCCGACAGGAGCACGCGGATGGCGGCCGCCCCGCCGCCCTCGCGCGCGGCGGCGGCGCGGACCTGCGCGTCCGAGGGGCGCGCGATCGGGCCGAAGCGCTGCTGGATGAGGGCGCGCCAGTAGAGGCCGTTGCGCACGAAGTCGCGGAACGTCTCGGGCGCCACGCCCGCGCGCTCGAGCTCCGCGATGAAGGCGTCCGGCGTGAGGTCGGCGCGGGCGGCGAACTCCACGAGGCCGGCATCGAGATCCTCGGGCGTGAGCTCGATCCCCGCCGCGCGCGCGGCCTGCACCTGCAGCGTCTCGTCGAGGAGCGTGCCGGTCACGCTCTCGAGGTCGGCGTCCGGCGCGCGCAGGAGCGCGAGGAACACGCGCCCGCTGCTCGACCTGATAGGCGGTGACGGCGAGCCCGTTCGCGGTGGCGACGGGGGCGAACGGGTTGCCCTGCGCCGCGCGCCGGCGTCCCCAGGGTCGCGGCCAGCGCCATCGTCGCCGCGGCCAAGGCCGCCAATCCTCGGATCATCGCCCGCCCCTCATATTCCGCAGCGCCGTCGCCGGTCGCGCGCTTCGTCGCCCCCGATCCCCGCGAGCTGCACCCCGAGCCCGAACCGCGTCACCGGGGCGAGCGTCGAGCGGCCGAAGAAGGTCCGCTCCACGTCGAGCTCCACGGTCACGCAATCGGACCGGTAGGTCAGGCCGAGGCCGGCGTCGCGGGGGTCCTCCGCCTCGAGGTCATAGCGCCAGTCCACCCGGGCCGTCCAGTCGGGGCCGAGCTCGCGCGACGCGGCGAGCGACCATTCGGCGGTGTCGATCGGGCGGTCGGCCGCCGGGTCGGCCTGCAGATAGGTGACGCGCGTCTCGAGCGCGGTGACGGGGCCGGACCAGCGCGAGGATCGTCTCGGACCGCCCGACCGTCAGCCCGTCGTCGACCAGCATCCGGTGGTGGAAGCGCAGCCGGTCGCCCCATTCCGCGCCGGTCGAGAGGAGCCAGTCGGAGGTCGTGCCGTCGAGCCCGGTGCCGGGGCGGAACTGCATGAGGTCGTCGGCGCGCAGGACCCGGCCGACGGTCGCGCCGACCTGCCAGCCGGACGGGTCGACGCGCGTGTAGGTCAGCCCGAGGTTCACCCGCGTCCCGGCCTCGCGCCGGTCGCGACCGGCGAAGCGCTGCGCGGAGAACAGGTTGCCCTCGTCGAACTCGGGCGTGAGGCTGTCCTCGTCGGGCGTGCGGCGGCGGTCGTTGGACGCGAGGATCAGCTGCGCGGCCGGCTCGAGCACGTGCCGCGCGCCGTTCGCGCCGGTGCGCGCGAGCGGCAGCCGCGCCTCGAGCCCCGCGACGGGGACGGCGCGCGCGAAGGTCGCGTCGCCGAAGGACGGATCCTCCTGCACGCGGTAGGCGTCGAGGTCGAGCGAGGCCAGCGCGGTCCCGACCACGCCGCCCGGCAGCACCCGCGTCCGCCGCCACTCGGCCGCCGCGGAGGCGCGCGTGACGTCGCGGGCCGCGTCGGGCGGGCGGCCCGGCGGCACGACCGAGGCGGCGCGTTCGCGGGCATGGGCCTGCAGGGTCCAGACGAGCTGCCCGCCGAGCACGTCGCGGGCGACGCGGTGCTCGCGCTCGACGGTGACCACGGGGGAGGGCAGGAACCGGCTCCGCTCGCCCCGCCGGAGCGTCCGGTAGGCGACGGCTTCCGCGAGGACGCGATCGTCGCGGTCGACGCGCTCCACCGCGATCCGGCTCGTCAGCCGGTCGGTGTCGGTCACGTCGTAGCTGCGCAGGTAGTCCTCGTCGCTCGCCGCCTGCAGCCCGAAGCTCAGCCGGTAGTCGCGGGGCAGGGCGAAGGTGCCGGTCGCGAAGAGGTAGCCGCGCGCGCCGCCGGGCCGCACGTCGTCGCTCGAGACCGCGCCCTCGATCGCGATGGCGCCGGCGTCGAAGGCCTGCCGGTAGCGGAAGCCGAGGCTGCGCGTCTCGGTCGTGGTCGCGAACGGGATCAGCGTGAGGTCGCGCGAGGGTCCGAGGCCGATGAAGTAGGGCACCCGCAGCCCGGTCCCGAGCGCGCCGTCGGAGACCAGCGTCGGGCGTCAGGATGCCGTTGCGCGCGCTCCACGGTCGGATCGGGGACGCTGAGCCGCGGGAGCCAGGCCACGGGGATGCCCGCGACGTCGAACCAGGCGTTCTCGAAGTGGATCCGGCGGTCCGCGCGGTCGTGGACGACGCGGCGCGCGCGGATGCGCCAGAGCGGTACGGGATAGGCCGCGCAGACCTCGCAGGACGAGGCGACGGCCTGGCGGAGCTCGGTGTAGCGGCCCTCGGCCCCGGTCTCGATCTCGGCGGCGGCGATCTGGAGCTTCTCGTCGAGCACGAGCCGCGCCCCCTCGAGCACCGAGCCGCGCAGGTCGCCCGAGAGCTCCGCGAAGTCCGCCACCAGGATGGCGTCCGGCCCGTCGATCAGCGTCAGCGGCCCCTCGACCAGCAGGCGGTCGGCGTCGCGCATGTAGGTGACGCGGCTCGCGCGCAGCGTGCGGCCGTCCGAGAAGATCTCGACGTTGCCGCTGGCCGAGAGCCGCCCGCGGTCGAAGTCGATGCGGTCGGCCACCAGCGTGGCGGGGGCGGACTGCGCCAGGGCGACCAGCGGCGCGAGGAGCGCGAGGAGGAGCGCCGCGAGACGCCTCATCCGTCCTCCAGCCGCAGCACGATGCCGGTCGCCAGCAGGATCGCCGCGACGGGCGGAGCCCAGGCGGCGAGCGCGACCGGGAGCTGCCCGTTCTCGCCCAGCACCTGCGCGAAGTTGCGCAGGAAGAACACGCGCGAACCCCGTGAGGATCGCCGCGAGCACGCCGAGCCCCGCGCTGCGCCCGCGCGAATGGCCCATGGAGAACGCCGCGCCGATCATCGTCATCGCCGCGAGCATCAGGGGGTTCGCGAGCTCGGTCTGGAACCACACGCGGTGCGCGCGCCCCGAGAAGCCCGCCGCGTCGAGCGCGCGGATGAAGGCCGGGAGCGCGAGGATCGGGATCGAGGAGGGGACGCCGAAGCTGTCGGCGATCTGCGCGCGGGTGAGCGCCGAGGGGATCGCGGCCGTCGCACGCACGACCGCGTCGCGCTCGGGGTTGTCGGAGGTGCCGAGCGCCCAGACCTTCGCGTCCTCGAGCTCCCACCGGCCGGGGGTGAGGGCCGCGCGCGCGGCGTCGGTGCGCGCGGTCGGGCTGCCTTGCGCGTCGAAGGCGATGAAGGTCGCGTCGAAGAGCACGGTCCCGTCGAGCGAGGCGCGCGCGGCGCGGATCACGGTCTGCCCGTCGCCGTCGCCCTGCCGGAGCCAGAGCCCGGCCCCGCCCGCCGCGGCGGTCGCGCCGCCGTCGTCGCGGAACCGGCTGGCCTCGCGCTCGTAGGCGCCCTGCGTCGCCGCGACGATCGGATTGACCACGAGGAGCGCCGCCACGCCGATCGCGAGCGCGGCGCCCACGGGGGCCAGCAGCGCGCGACCGGCCGAGCGGCCCGATGCGCGGATCACGACGAGCTCGGAGGAGCGGGCGAGGGCGAGGAAGAGCGCGATCGTGGCGAGGATCACGATCAGCGGCAGGATCTGGTAGATCGCGGCGGGCATGTTGAGCGCCGCGAGCCGGAGCGCGTCGGAGAGCCCGGCCCCGTCGAGGCGGCGGACCTGCTCCATCAGGTCGATCGGCAGCAGCAGGCGCGACGAAGACCAGCCCGACGATGCCGACCAGCCCGGCGAAGCGCCGCGCGAGGTAGAGCGCGAGGATCACGCCGCGGCCCCCGCCGGGCGCACCGGCCCGGGTGCTGCGCCAGACGAGCGCGGCGCCGAGCGCGAGGCGTGGCGAGCGCGGGCAGCGTAGATCGCCCAGGCGCGGCGCGCCGCCGGAGCGCACCGCGGTCTCGGCCACGTTGGCGGCCAGCCGCAGCAGCACCGCGGCCCCGACCGCCGCGACCACCTGCCGCCACAGGCCGAAGCGCGAGATAGCCGCCGATGAGCAGGAAGCCGAGCGCCAGCAGCGGCAGCCCGAGGGCCGCGAGCGCGTCGGCGAAGCGCGAATGCCCCTCCTGACGCAGCGTCGGCGCGTCCGCGCCGGTGAGCGCCTGCGTCTCGGCGTCCGCGCGCAGCAAGGGCGGGCGTCGACATCTCGCGCGGGTCGCGGCGGGACCGGCCGTCGGTGCCCGCGAGCCCGGCGAGGTCGTAGGCGAAGTCGTCGAAGGTCGTGGTCAGGAGCGAGCGGTCGGCGACCTGCAGCGACTGCGCCATCCCGTCGAACATCACCAGCCGCGTGCCGCCCGCCGCGCGCACGAGGACGGCGCGCTCGGCGGTGTAGGCGGTCCGGATCTCGGGGCTGCGGCGGTCCTGCAGGAACAGGCCGAGGAGCTCGCCCTGCTCGGTGATCTCGCGGACGTAGACGGTGACGCCGTCGCCCGGCTCGAGGAACTCGCCCTCGCGCAGGAACCGCGCGGTGACGTCGCGCGAGAGCGCCTCGCCGCGCTCGCTCAGCGCGGTCCGCGACATCGGCACGAGCGCGTGGCCCAGCACCGAGACCATCGCGGCGACGACGAGCCCGAAGGCCAGCACCGGCCGCGCCAGCCGCCACGGCGAGAGGCCGGTCGTCTGCGCGACGACGAGCTCGCTGTCGGCGGCGAGCCGGTTGAGCCCGTAGAGCGCGGCCACCAGCGCGGAGACGGGCAGCACCGCGACGATCACGTTGGGCAGCGCGAGCGCGGTGAACTCGAGGAAGGTGGCGAGGTTCGAGCCGCCCGCGATCAGCCGGTCGAACAGCCCGAGCGCGCGGTTCACCCAGTAGACGGCGACGAGGACGAGGCTGAAGAAGCCGAAATGCAGCATCAGCCGTCCCGCGAGGTATCGGTCGAAGAGTGCCAAGCCGTCCCCCGGGCGCCGTCTGCGCGCCCTTCCTACCGGGGATGCGCGAGACGGCCTAGCCCCGCGCGCGGGGGCGCGTCTGGAAACCGCCGGGCCGTGTCGCTACGGTCCCGGCGATCCCGCCACCCCCTCCCGGAGCCGCCCATGACCACCCCCGCCGCCGTCGCCTTCGCCGCCCCCGACCCCGACGCGGCGCTCGCCGCCGACGGCGTCGTCGCCTGCCTGCTGCCGGCGGACGGCAAGCTCGACCCGGTCGCGCGCCGGATCGACCGCGCGACCAAGGGCGCGGTGAAGCGCGCGCTCGGCATCGGAGGCGTGGGGCGAGCTGTCGGAGGGCGAGACGCTCGAGCTCGGCTACCCGGCAGGCATGGCGGCGAGCGCGCTGGTGCTGGTCCGGCTCGAGCGCAAGGCGACCGCGCGCGCGGCGATGGAGGCGGGCGCCGCCCTGGGCAGGATGCGCGGGCGCCGGGCGCTGCACGTCGCGGGCGGCGGCGTCGCGCGTCTGCCGGAGGTGGCGCTCGGCGCGGTGCTGCGGGGCTACGAGTTCGCCGACCACAAGACCGGCGACGCGCCGAAGCCGGTCGCCGCGATCGCGGTCGCGGCCGCGAAGCCCGACGCCGCGGAGGCCGCGTTCGCGGACCTGCGCGCGCAGGCCGAGGGCGTGTTCCTGACGCGCGATCTCGTGAACGAGCCGTCGAACGTGCTCACGACGACCGAGTTCGCCACGCGCCTCGAACGGCTGGGCGCGCTCGGCGTCGAGGTCGAGGTGCTCGACGAGGCCGCGCTCGAGGCGCTCGGGATGCGGACGCTGCTGGCCGTGGGGCAGGGGTCCGAGAGCCCGTCCAAGGTCGTCGTGATGCGCTGGCAGGGGGGCGGCGAGGAGCCGCCGCTGGCGCTGGTGGGCAAGGGCGTCGTGTTCGATTCCGGCGGCATCTCGATCAAGCCCGCGGGCGGGATGGAGGACATGACGATGGACATGGGCGGCGCGGGCACGGTGGCGGGCGCGATGCACGCGATCGCCGCGCGGCGCGCGCGCGCCAACGTCGTGGGGCTGGTGGGCCTGGTCGAGAACATGCCCGACGGGCGCGCGATGCGGCCGGGCGACGTGGTCCGCTCGATGAAGGGCGACACGGTCGAGGTCATCAACACCGACGCGGAGGGGCGGCTCGTGCTGTGCGACCTGCTCTGGTACGCGCAGGACCGCTTCGCGCCCGTCGCGATGGTCGACCTCGCCACGCTGACGGGCGCGATCGTGATCGGGCTCGGTCACGAGAACGCGGGCGTCTTCGCCAACGACGACGGGCTCGCCGACGCGTTCCTCGCCGCCGCCGACGCGGAGGGCGAGGGGGCGTGGCGGATGCCGCTCGGGAAGGCCTACGACAAGCAGCTCAAGTCGCGCGTGGCCGACATGAAGAACGTCGGCGGCCGCCCGGCGGGCGCGATCACGGCGGCGCAGTTCCTGCAGCGCTTCGTGAAGCGACGGGAACGCCGTGGATGCATCTCGACATCGCGGGGACGGCCTCGGTCAAGGACGGCACGCCTCTCGCGCCGGGCGGGGCGACGGGCTGGGGCGTGCGCGCGCTCGACCGGCTGGTGCGGGACCGCTTCGAGGCCGGGGCGGTGGATGGGTGAGGCCTACTTCTACCACCTGACGAAGCGGTCGGCGGACGAGGCGCTGGCGCCGCTTCTGCGCCGCGCGGTGGCGCAGGGATGGCGCTGCGTGGTGCGCGGCACCGATGCGCGGCGGATGGCGAGGCTCGACGCGCGGCTCTGGTCGGGCGACGGGTTCGAGCCGCACGGACTGGCGGGCGGGCCGCACGACGCCCGCCAGCCGGTGCTGCTGACGACCGGGGCGGAGGTCGCGGATTGCGTGATCGCGGTGGATGGGGCGGCGATCTCGGCCGCCGAGGTCGAGGCGGCGGCGCGGGCCTGCGTCGTTTGCGGTGGATGGGCGGCGCTCGGCGCCGAGGCGACGGGACCGGCGGCGGCCGGCTGCCTGCGCGCGCTCGACGGGGCCGAGATCGCGGCGGCGCCGGGTGGGGCCGCCACGCGGACCTGCATCCTGTCGACCGCGCGGACGGCGACGCGCTGGGTGCGCGCGAGCGCGCTACTGCGCGTCCGAGGAGTCGGGCGCGTGGCGCGAGAAGGCGTCGCGCAACGTCTAGCGCGTCAGGCGCAGCCGCCCGTCCGCGATCTCGATGCGCCCGAACTTCTGCAGGTAGGACATGCCGAGGAGGCTGATCTGCAGGTCGCCATCGGTGATGACCGCGGGCACGTCGCGATCCGTCAGCGGCCCGAGCCGGACCTCGTCGAGCGTCACCCGCGCGGTGTTGACCGACCCGTTCGCCGTGACGGCCCGCCCGCCGTAGCGCAGGGCGTCGGTGTCGATCCCCGCCGCGCGCGCGTCGTCGTGGCTCAGCACGAGGTCGGTCGCGCCGGTGTCGACCACGAACGTGACCGGCGCCTCGTTGAGCTCGAGCCGGACGTAGTAGTGCCCGTCGCCGCGCGCGGGCACGTCGATCACGTCGCCCGACATCACCTGCTGCGTCGGCAGCGCCGCCTGCTCGATGCGGTCCCAGTTGCCGATCACGAGGACGGCGCCGACGAAGATGAAGAACCAGATCGCCGCCTGCTGCGCCATCTGGCCCATGCGGTGCCGGTTCGCGAGCAGATACGAGCCGCCGATCAGCAGACCGAACAGCGACATGTAGACGAGATAGGCGGTGTCGTCCCCGGTCATGCCCTGCAGATAGGGTCGCGGGCGGCCGAAGCCAACGGCGTCAGCCGCCCCACGGCAGGTCGGCGAGCCCGTCGAGCACGAACTGCACCGAGAGCGCGGCGAGCAGCATCCCCATCAGGCGCGTCACGACGTTGATCCCGGTCGCGCGCAGCAGCCGCTCCATCGGCCCGGCGAGCAGGAAGGCGAGGAACACGGTCGCCACGACGGCGAGCATGACGCCGATCGCCTGCATGGTGGGGATGGTCGCGGCCTCGTCGGTCAGCAGGATCATCGTCGCGATCGCGCCCGGCCCGGCGATGAGCGGCAGCGCGAGCGGGAACACGGAAGGGTCGGTCGTCGGCTGGTCGGCCTGCCCCTCGCGGCGCTTGGTGCGGCGCTCGAACAGCATCTCGAGCGCGGTCAGGAACAGCAGGATCCCGCCCGCGATGCGGAAGGCGGGCATGGAGATGCCGAGGAAGCTCAGGATCGCCTCGCCCAGGAGCGCGAAGGCCACGAGCAGGCCGGCGGCGATCACGCAGGCGCGGATGCCGATGGCGCGGCGCGCGCGCGGCGTCATGCCGGCGGTGAGCGCCACGAAGATCGGCGCGAGCCCGATCGGGTCGATGATGACGAAGAGCGCGGTGAAGGCCGTGACCGCCTCGACCAGCGTCATCGCTCGGCCCGCTCCAGCGTCTCCATCGCCGCCATCCAGAGCGCCTCCGCCCGGTCGGTCGCCTGCATCACCTCGGCGTATTTCCGGTTCCAGGTCTCGAGCTCGCCGCGCCGCGCCTCCTCGTAGAGCGCGGGGTCGGCGAGCTTCTTCGCGAGCTTGTCGCGCATCCCCTCGATCTTGCGGACGCGCTCCTCCGCGCGGCGCGCCTCGGACTTCAGCTCCAGCATCGCCTCGCGGCTGACGGGGGCCTTCTCCTTCTCCTTGGCCTTCGCGGCCTTGGCGGGGCGCTCGTCACCCGCGAGCAGCATGTCGCGATACTGCTCGAGATCGCCGTCGTAGGGCCCGACGGTCCCGTCCTTCACGAGCCAGAGCCGGTCGGCGACGAGGCTCAGGAGGTGCATGTCGTGGCTCACCAGCACGACCGCGCCGGTATAGGCCGTCAGCGCGTCCACCAGCGCCTCCCGGCTCTCGATGTCGAGGTGGTTGGTCGGCTCGTCGAGGATCAGCATGTGCGGCGCGTCGAGCGTGGCGAGCAGCAGCGACAGCCGCGCCTTCTGCCCGCCCGACAGCTTCTCGACGCGCGTGTCGGCCTGATCGACGCCGAGCCCGAAACCCGCGAGCCGCGCGCGCAGCTTGGGCGGCGCGTCGTCGGGCCGCTCTCGCCGCAGGTGCTCGAGCGGCGTCTCGTCGACGTGCAGCTCGTCGACCTGGTGCTGCGCGAAGTAGCCGACGCGCAGCTTGGTCGAGGCGATCTTGTCGCCCTGCTCCACATGAAGCTTGTCCGACAACAGCTTGGAGAAGGTCGACTTTCCCTCGCCGTTCCGGCCGAGTAGCGCGATCCGGTCGTCCTGGTCGATGCGCACGTTCAGCCGGGCGAGCACCGGGTCGCCGCCGTAGCCGACCGCCGCGCCCTCGAGCCGGACGATGGGCGGCGACAGCTCCTCGGGGCGCGGGAAGGTGAAGACGACGCGGGCGGCGTCCTCGGGCGCGGTGATGGTCTCCATCCGCTCGAGCATCTTCACGCGGCGACTGCGCCTGCTTGGCCTTCGACGCCTTGGCCTTGAAGCGGTCGACGAAGGCCTGCAGGTGCTTGCGCCGCGCGTCCTGCTTGGCGGCCTCGGCGGCGAGGCCCGCGCGCTTCTCGGCGCGCATCCGCACGAACGTGTCGTAGGGGCCGGTATAGTAGGTCAGCCCCTTCTCCTCGAGGTGGAGGATGCCGCCGACGGCGCGGTTCAGGAGGCCCCGGTCGTGGCTGATGATGATGACGGTGTGGGGGTAGCGCGCGAGGTAGCTCTCGAGCCAGAGCGCGCCCTCGAGGTCGAGGTAGTTGGTCGGCTCGTCGAGCAGCAGCAGGTCGGGCTGCGCGAAGAGCACGCCCGCGAGCGCGACGCGCATCCGCCAGCCGCCCGAATAGGCCGAGCAGGGGCGCGACTGCTCGTGAACTTCGAATCCCAACCCCTTGAGGATGCTGGATGCGCGCGCCTCGCCGGACCAGGCGTCGATGTCCTGCAGCCGGGTCTGCACCTCGGCGATGCGATGCGCGTCGGTCGCGGTCTCGGCCTCGGCCATGAGCGCCGCGCGCTCCGCGTCGGCGTCGAGCACGGTCTGCAGCACGGTCGTCTCCGAGGACGGCACCTCCTGCGCCACGCCGCCGATGCGGGTGCGCTGCGGCAGCACGATCTCGCCCGCGTCGGGGGACAGCTCGCCCCGGATCAGGCGGAAAAGCGTGGTCTTGCCGGTGCCGTTGCGCCCCACCAGACCGACCTTGTGCCCGGCCGGGATCGTCGCCGTCGCCCCGTCGAGCAGCATGCGCCCCGCGACGGAGTAGTTGAGCTCGGTGATCTGCAGCATGGCGCCGCCTTGGCCCGGCCCGCGGGCGGCGTCAACCGGCGGTTCCCTCGGGCCCCGCGCGCTGCTAGGGGCGCGCCCGACGCAGCCTCACACGGAGACCGGCCATGGCCCTCGAACGCACCTTCTCGATCATCAAGCCCGACGCGACGCGGCGCAACCTGACCGGCGCCATCGTGGCGAAGCTCGAGGCGGCGGGCCTGCGCGTGGTGGCCTCCAAGCGCATCCACCTGACGAAGGCGCAGGCGGGCACGTTCTACGCGGTCCATGCCGAGCGGCCTTTCTTCGACGAACTGACGACGTTCATGTCGTCGGAGCCGATCGTGGTGCAGGTGCTCGAGGGCGAGGACGCGATCGCGCGCAACCGCGAGGTGATGGGCGCGACGAACCCGGCGGAGGCGGCCGAGGGGACCATCCGCAAGGACCACGCGTTGTCCATCGGCGAGAACTCCGTGCACGGGTCGGACGGGCCGGACACGGCCGCCGAGGAGATCGCGTACTTCTTCGCGGGCCTCGAGCTCGTGGGCTGACCTGACGGTCAGGGCGTCAGGGCGGCCTGACAACCGCGCCCTTCGGGTCTTCCCGAGGCGTCCCCGGCAGGGATGGGGGCGGAAATCCTTGCGCAAAGGCTGGCCGGAACCGCCGGGGGCGCGCGGGGTTGGATGATCGAAGGAGACTTCGATGTCCGTGCCCGCGCCGCCCTCGAACGCCTCCCCTCCGCGCCGGGAGGGGCCGCCGGGAAGCGGCTTCGCGGCGGCGATCCGCGCGGTGATCTGGCGGATCGACGGGCTCTGCGATCAGATCGACGTCGTCTGGAACGCCACGCCCGACACGCTCGCGGTGCTCGTGGAATGGGGCGACGGCCTGCGGGACGAGCGCGCGGAGCTCGCCACGTTCGCCCCGGTGCTCGCGCATCATCCCGCCGCGGCGGACGGGCTGGGTCGCGCGGTGGTGCGGCGCGTGCTGCGCAGCCTCGCCGCCGGTCGCCGGCTCCAGCACGTCGTCATGCTGGGCGACCGCCTCCTCGCCGCGCAGGTCGACCGCGGCGCGCGCGGCGCCCGACGACGCGGGCCGGCGGATCGTGGAGCGCCACCGCGCGGCGTCGCTGCGCCATCGGTCGCGGCTCATGGCGAGGCTCGTGGTCGAACGCTGAGGCTGCGATTGCCTCTGCGCGCGCGCGGGCGTAGCGGCGGGGCATGTCCACCGGCCTGCGCGATCACCTGACCCGGACCCTCGTGCTCGGCCTGCCGCTCGTCGGGTCCCAGGTCGCGCAGCTTCTGATCGGGCTGACGGACACGCTGATGCTCGGGCGCTACTCGATCTCCGCGCTGGCGGCGATCACGCTCGCGTCGTCCTATTTCTTCACGCTGTTCATCCTCGGCGCGGGCTTCGCGGGCGCGGTCATGCCGATGGCCGCGCAGGCGATCGGACGGGGCGACGAGGTGCGGGTGCGCCGCATCGCCCGGATGGGTCTGTGGCTCTCGGCGCTCACCGGGCTCGCGCTGCTGCCGGTGATGGTCTGGTCGGAGGCCGTGCTGCTGGCGCTCGGCCAGCGCCCCGAGGTGGCCGCCGACGCGCAGGCCTACCTGCGGATCGCGGGGCTCGGCATGGTGCCGTGGCTGCTGGTCGCGACGCTGCGCAGCCACCTCGCGGCGCTGGAGCGGACGCGGATCGTGCTCTGGGCCACGCTGCTCGCGGCGCCCGCGAACGCGGCGCTGAACTGGCTGCTGATCTTCGGCAACGCGGGCTTCCCGGAGCTCGGGCTGCGCGGCGCGGCGATCGCCTCGGTCGCGGTGCAGGCGATGACGCTCGCGGTGCTGCTGGCCTACGCCGTGCGGGGTCCGGGGATGGCGCGGTTCGACCTGCTGCGCAACATCCACCGGCCCGACTGGCCCGCCTTCGGGGAGATCTTCCGGCTGGGCTGGCCCATCGGGCTTACGCACGTCGCCGAGGCGAGCCTGTTCGCGGCGACCGCGCTGATGATGGGCTGGCTTGGGACGGTCCCGCTCGCCGCGCACGGGATCGCGATCCAGATCGCCGCGCTGACGTTCATGGTCCATCTCGGCCTGTCCTTCGCGGCGACCGTGCGCGTGGGGCAGGCCTGGGGGCGCGAGGACCGCGCGTCGCTGCGGCTGGCCTCGGTCGCGGCGGGGATGCTGTCGGGCGGGGCGGCGCTGCTGGCCATCGCGCTCTACCTCGGCGCGGGGCCGTGGCTGATCGGCGCGTTCCTCGACCCGCGGGACGCGGACGCGGCGGCGATCCTGGCGCTCGGCGTGCACCTTCTCGCGCTGGCCGCGCTGTTCCAGCTCGTCGATGCGGGGCAGGTCATGGCGCTCGGGATGCTGCGCGGGATCCAGGACACGCGGCGGCCGATGGTCTACGCGATCGTGGCCTACTGGACCCTCGGCATCCCGTCGAGCTACGCGCTCGGCTTCGGCCTCGGCTGGGGGCCGACGGGGGTGTGGCTGGGGCTGGTCGTCGGGCTCGCGGCGGCGACGGCGGCGCTCCTGACGCGGTTCGTGCGGCTGACCTCGGGCCTGCCGTCCGGGCCGGTCACATCGCGAAGCTGACGCCGCAGCCGCACGACGAGGCGGCGTTCGGGTTCTCGATCGCGAAGCGCGAGCCGATCGGCTCCTCCACGAAGTCGATCACCGCGCCGCCGAGGAAGGGCAGCGAGACCTCGTCCACCAGCACGCGCTCGCCCGCCCCCTCGAGGATCAGGTCGCCCTCCGCCGGGTCGTCGAGCGCGATCTGGTACTGGAAGCCCGAGCAGCCCCCGCCCTCGACCGCGACGCGCAGCGCCTTGCCCTGCGCGTTCGCGCCGATCTCGCCCAGCCGCTCGAAGGCGCGGGGGGTCACGCGGGGGGGCAGGGCGAGGTCCATGGGCGTCTCCGATCCGGCCGCGCGGCGGCGGCGGGGCTGTGCAAGGGCGCGCGCATCGATATATGGCCCGCGATCCCGCCTGCCAAGTGAGCCCGCGCGTTGCCCGTCCCCCATGCCAGCGACCCGGCCCGCACGCGCGGTCGCCTGCATCCCGAGGGCGAGAGCGCGCATCGCGATCCCTACCAGCGCGACCGCGACCGGATCATCCATTCGAGCGCGTTCCGGCGGCTCAAGCACAAGACGCAGGTCTTCATCGAACACGAGGGCGATTACTTCCGCACCCGGCTCACGCATTCCATCGAGGTCGCGCAGGTCGCGCGCACGATCGCGGGGCACCTGCGCCTCGACGTGGGGCTCGCGGAGGCGGTCGCGCTCGCCCACGACCTCGGCCACCCGCCCTTCGGCCATACCGGCGAGGAGGCGCTCGACCGGCTGATGGCGCCCTATGGCGGCTTCGACCACAACGCGCAGGCGCTGCGGATCGTCACCCGGCTCGAGCGGCACTACGCCGAGTGGGACGGGCTCAACCTGACCTGGGAGACGCTCGAGGGGATCGCCAAGCACAACGGTCCCGTGATCCCGGCGCGCGGCGGCGGGCCCGTGCCCTACGCGCTGGCCGAGTACGACGCGGTCCACGATCTCGAGCTGCACACCCATGCCGGGCCCGAGGCGCAGGTCGCCGCGCTGGCCGACGACATCGCCTACAACAACCACGACCTGCATGACGGGCTGCGCGCGGAGCTGTTCTCGACCGCCGAGCTCGCGGAGCTGCCGATCCTGCGCGACTGCTTCGCCCGGGTGGACGCGCGCTATCCCGGGCTCGACCTCTACCGCCGCCGCCACGAGGCGCTGCGGCGCTTCTTCGGCGTGCTGGTGGAGGACGTGATCGCGGTGACGGAGGCGAACCTGCGCGACCTCGCCCCCGGCTCGCCCGCCGACATCCGCCATGCCGGGCGCATGATGGCGCGGTTCTCGCCCGCGATGTGGCGGGACCTGCAGGTGATCCGGCGGTTCCTGTTCGAGCGGATGTACCGCGCGCCCGCGGTGGTGGAGATGCGCGCGCGGGTCACGCAGGTCGTCGACGAGCTGTTCCCCTACTATCTCGCCGACCCGTCGGAGCTCCCCCGCCAGTGGCGCCACGACGTCGAGGCGGCGGGCGACGAGACCGGGCTCGCGCGGATCGTGTGCGACTACGTGGCGGGCATGACCGACCGCTTCGCGATCCAGGAGCACGAGCGGCTGATCGGGACGGACGGCGAGCGGTAGCGGGTCACCGTCGCCGGTACCGTGCCGCCGCGTTGAACGTGGCCGCGGCGGGGGCTAGTGGGGCCCGACCCAAGCTCCGGACCCTGACATGAACGTCTTCGCCGACATCCGCGCCCTGACCCTCGACGCGCTCGACGCGATGGTCCGCGACGGCGCGCTGCCCGAGGGGCTCGCGACCGACGCCGTGACGGTCGAGCCACCGCGCGACGCAGGTCATGGCGACATGGCGACGAACGCGGCGATGGTGCTGGCCAAGCCCGCCGGCATAAAGCCGCGCGCCATCGCCGACGCGCTGGCCGCCCGGCTCGCGGACGACCCGAGGGTGGCGTCGGCCGAGGTGGCCGGCCCCGGCTTCATCAACCTGCGGCTCGCGCCCGCGGTCTGGCGCGGCGTGGTGGCCGAGGTGCTGGCGACCGGCACCGGTTACGGGCGCTCGACGATGGGGCAGGGCACGCGGGTCAACGTCGAGTACGTCTCCGCCAACCCGACCGGCCCGCTGCACGTGGGCCACACCCGCGGCGCGGTGTTCGGCGACGCGCTGGCCTCGCTGCTGGCCTTCGCGGGCCACGACGTCACGCGCGAATACTACGTCAACGACGGCGGCGGTCAGGTCGACGTGCTCGCGCGCTCCGTCTACAACCGCTACCTCGAGGCGCACGACCTCTCCGTCGACTGGCCCGAGGGGACGTATCCCGGCGACTACCTGATCGAGGTGGGCGAGGCCCTGAAGGCCAAGGTCGGCGACGCCTTCGTGGGCAAGGACGAGCATGTCTGGCTCGCCGAGGTCCGCGACTTCGCCACCGACGCGATGATGGATCTCGTGCGCGCCGACCTCGCGTCGCTCGGCGTGGCGATGGACGTCTTCTCATCGGAGAAGGCGCTCTACGGGACCGGCCGGATCGAGGCGGCGATCGAGGCGCTGGACGCCAAGGGGCTGATCTACCGCGGCACGCTCGAGCCGCCCAAGGGCAAGCTGCCCGACGACTGGGAGCCGCGCGAGCAGACGCTGTTCCGCTCCACCGCGCATGGCGACGACGTCGACCGGCCGATCCGCAAGTCGGACGGCTCGTGGACCTACTTCGCGCCCGACATCGCCTACCACGCCGACAAGATCGCGCGCGGCTTCGACGCGCTGATCGACGTGTTCGGGGCCGATCACGGCGGCTACGTGAAGCGGATGAAGGCCGCGGTCTCCGCGCTGAGCGACGGCGCGGTGCCGCTCGACGTCAAGCTGACGCAGCTCGTGCGGCTGACGCGCGACGGCGAGGAGCTGAAGATGTCCAAGCGCGCGGGCACCTTCGTGACGCTGGCCGAGGTGATCGGGATGGTCGGGCCGGACGTGACGCGCTTCGTGATGCTGACCCGCCGCAACGACGCCCCGCTCGACTTCGACGTGTCGAAGGTGCTCGAGCAGTCCAAGGACAACCCGGTCTTCTACGTGCAGTACGCGCATGCGCGCGCGATGTCGGTCCTGCGCCGGGCGGCGGAGCAGGGGATCGACGTGTCCGACGAATCGCTGCGCGGCGCGGACCTCGCGCATCTCGACCACGAGGCGGAACTGGATTTGGCCTCGCATGTGGCGCAATGGCCACGGCTGGTCGAGGTCGCCGCGAAGGCCCACGAGCCGCATCGCGTGGCGTTCCACCTCTACGACCTCGCCTCGCGTTTCCACGCGCTCTGGAACCGCGGGAACGAGGATCCCTCGCTGCGATTCGTGCAGGACGACGCCGAGGTCAGCCGGGCGAAGATCGCGCTCGTCCGCGCGGTCTCCGTTGTAATCGCGTCGGGCCTCGGTATCCTCGGCGTCGAACCGGCTCAGGAGATGCGCTGAAGACCCCCTAAGGGGCGGCGGCGCGGGACGGTCGAGGCGGGCGCGGGCGCACGAGGCAGCCCCGGGCCCGGAGCAGTGACACCGATGACCGCCCGGCGCCGCGCGCCCGGTCGGCGAGGAACAGGCATATGGCGGATTTCGACTATCACGGCGCGGATTACGGCATGGAGGGCGGCTCGCGGCTCGGCGGCGCGCTGCGCGGCTTCGGGATCGCGAACTGGGTGGGCGCGGTCACCTCGGTCGGGCTCACGGCGGGGCTCGTCGCCTGGGTCGTGGACCTGACGTTCCGCGACGTCTCGACGGTGCCCGTGATCGCCGCGCTCGAGGGGCCGATGCGGGTCGCGCCCGCCGATCCCGGCGGCGCGGTCGCCCCGTTCCAGGGCATGGCCCTGTCCGACATCACCTCGGGCGGCGCGGCCTCGCCCGCCCCGGAGACCATCGTGCTCGCGCCGCCGCCCGTCGCGCTCGACGCGCCCGCGCTCTCGGAGCGCATCGCGGCGGCGGAGGTCGTCGTGGAGGCCGAGGATGCGGCGCTCGCGGAGGTCGAGATCGTGGAGGAGGTCGTGGACGTGGCCACCGACGCCGACGCCGAGGTTCCCGCCGACGGCGCGATCGATTTCCGCTCGGCCATCGCCGCCGCCATCGCCGAGGTGCAGCCGGGCGTCGCGTCCTCGCCGCGCCCGCGGCCGCGCCCGGCCGCGCTCCGCTCCGTCGCCGCGGCGACCGGGATCGAGGCCCCCGCGCAGCGCGCCGGGATCGTCGTCGCGTCCCTGGGCGACCCGGACCGCATCCTGACGGACGCCGCGATGGACGCGGGCTACGAGGTGGAGCCCTCCGCCCTGCCGGCCGGGACCCGTGCGGTACAGCTCGGCGCGTTCGACAGCCCCGCCTCCGCCCGCGGGGAATGGGTGCGGCTGGAGGCGCGGTTCGCCGACTACATGGCGGGCAAGATGCGGATGCTGGAGCCGGCGAGCGTGGGCGGGCAGGACTTCTGGCGCTTGCGCGCCGTGGGCTTCGCGGGCGTCGACGACAGCCGCCGGTTCTGCGCGGCACTGGCCGCGCGCGGCGCGGAATGCATCCCCGTCACGGTCCGGTAGGTGCCCGCCGCCTGCATCCTCGGATGCGAAGGCCCCGACCTGAGCCCCCGGGAGGCCGCGTTCTTCCGCGACGCCGATCCGTGGGGCTTCATCCTCTTCGCCCGCAACGTCGATGCGCCCGACCGGCTCCGCGCGCTGACCTCGGCGCTGCGCGAGGCGGTCGGGCGCGACGCGGTGGTGATGGTCGACCAGGAGGGCGGGCGCGTGCAGCGGCTGGGCCCCCCGCACTGGACCGGCTGGCCCGACCCGCTCGCCGCAGATGGAGGCCGCGACCGACCCCGCCCGCGCGATGTGGCTGCGCGCGCGGCTCATCGCCGCCGAGCTGCGCGCGGTCGGGATCGACGCGAACTGCACGCCCACGGCGGACCTGGCCCGGCCCGACACGCATCCGTTCCTGCGCTCGCGCCTCTACGGGTCGGACGTGGGCGCGGTGACGGCGCGGGCGCGGGCGAACGCCGACGGCTGCCTCGCGGGCGGGCGTCCTGCCGGTGCTCAAGCACGTGCCGGGCCACGGGCGGGGCACGGTCGACAGCCATCTCGGCCTGCCCGTCGTGGACGAGGCGCTCGAGACGCTGCGAGCGACCGACTTCGAGCCGTTCCGGCGACTCTCGGACCTGCCGATCGCGATGACCGCGCACGTCGTCTACCGGGCGCTCGACGACCGGCCGGGGACCGTCTCGCCGCGCCGTGCTAACCGAGATACGCGGGCCGATCGGGTTCGACGGCCTCCTGCTGACCGACGACATCTCGATGGGCGCGCTCGGCGGCGCGCTCGGCGCGCGCTGCGCCGACGCGCTCGCGGCGGGCTGCGACCTCGTGCTCCACTGCAACGGGGCGATGGCGGAGATGGTCGAGGCGGTGGCCGCGTCGGGTCCGATGTCGGCGGCGGCGATCCGGCGAGCGGCGCGCGCGCTGTCCCGGCGTGGGCCGCCCGGCCCGCTTGACGTCGAGGGGGCCCGCGCGGAGCTTGCCGCATCGACGTGAGAGGGCCGCTCGTGGCGCAGGACGGACCCGAGGACGGCGAGGCGCTCGTCGTGTCGGTCGAGGGCTTCGAGGGCCCGCTCGACCTGATGCTCGCGCTCGCCCGTGCCCATCGGCTCGACCTCCGCGCGGTATCCGTGCTCGCGCTGGCCCGGCAGTACCTGGCCTTCGTCGAGCGCGCCCGCACGCTGCGCATCGAGCTTGCCGCCGACTACCTCGTCGCCGCCGCCTGGCTCGCTTACCTGAAGTCGCGGCTGCTGCTGCCGCCCGATCCCGCGGGGGACGAGCCGTCAGCGGAGGCGATGGCCGAGCAGCTCGCGCACCGGCTCGCGCGGCTCGACGCGATGCGCCGCGCGGGTTCGGCGCTGATGGCCCGCGACCGACTTGGCCGCGACGTGTTCGCCCGCGGCGCGCCGGAGGCGGTGGCGCGGACGCGGCGGGTCGTGCGCACCGCGACGCTGGGCGAGCTGCTGGGCGCCTATGCCGGCGTCCGCGCGCGCGACGGGTTCCGCCCGCTCGCGCTCGACCGGCCGGAGGTCTGGTCGTTGGAGGCGGCGCGCGAGCGTCTGCGCGAGCGGATCGGGCGGGATCCCGGCTGGCGCGGGCTCGCGACGTTCCTGCCGCCGGACTGGACCGGCACCGCCTCCCGCCGGCGCTCGGCCACGGCGTCCGCCTTCGCGGCGTCGCTCGAGCTGGCGCGGACGGGCGCGCTCGATCTGCGGCAGGCCGGGCCGGGCGGCGTGGTCGACCTGCGCCCGCGACGGGGCGGCGGGTGACGCCGCCCCCGCCCGAGGCGCAGGAACGCATGGTCGAGGCGGTGGTGTTCGCCTCCGCCGAGCCGATGACCGTGGCCGCGATCGCGGCGCGGCTGCCAGGGGGATGCGACGTCGGCGCCGCGCTCGAGGCGCTCGCGGAGCGCTACGCGGCCCGGGGGGTGCGCCTCGTCCGCGCGGGCGAGGCCTGGGCGTTCCGCACGGCGGCCGACCTGTCGCATCTCATGGCGCAGGAGATCACGGTGACGCGGCCGCTCTCGCGCGCGGCGATCGAGACGCTGGCGATCGTGGCCTACCACCAGCCCGCCACCCGCGCCGAGATCGAGGCGGTGCGCGGCGTCTCGGTCGCACGCGGGGTGGTCGAGCAGCTCCTGGATCTGGGCTGGATCGGTTTCGGCCGCCGCCGCGACACGCCGGGCCGTCCGGCGACCTTCGTTACGACGCCCGCGTTCCTCGACCATTTCGGCCTGCGCTCGACCGGCGACCTGCCCGAGCTCGCCGAGCTCCGCGCGGCGGGGCTGCTCGGCGCCGAGCGCATGGAGGACGGGGCCGGATGAGGGTCAGGCCTTCGGGTCGGCCTTGGAGATCAGCGCCTTGGCGTTGGGCACGACGAGGAAGGTGATGAGCGGCACGGTCAGGGCGGTGGTGATGAGGGTCCGCACCCAGACCGGCGCCTCGAGATCGCCGGTCAGGTAGGTCAGGAGCGTGACCGAAGGGTAGACCGCGAGCCAGACCAGAACCATCTGCATCGCCTGGTGGCGGCGCTGATGGGGGTCGCGCGGCGTGGTGAGGTCGCTCTGGCCGGTCACTCGCGTTCCTTCGCATCGGGTGTCGGGGCAATGCCCGCCTCGCTCGAATGTTCCGCGCCGACGCCGCCGCGGCGCCTCGCGGGGTCGTGGAAGCCCGCGCGTCGCATCTCGATCGTGGCGACGCGTCCGAGCCAGACGACGAGCAGGCCGAACGCCGCGAGCCCGCCGCCCGCGAGCCAGAGCCGCGCCGCGTCCGAGCCGACCGAGGCGAGCCCGCCCATCTCGCCGATCCAGACCATCGCGAGCGTGCCGGGCGCGAGGCCGAGCGTCGTCGCCAGCAGGTAGGTTCCCGGCCCGACGGCGGTGAGCCCGAGGATCCAGTTCTGCGCGGTGAAGGGGAGGATCGGCGTGAGCCGCAGCAGCGCCACGAAGACGAGGCCGTTGCGCGCGATGGCGCGGTCGGCGGCCAGCAGCCGGCGCCCCGAGACCCGCGCGAGCAGCGGCGCGCGCAGCCAGCGCCGCCCGATCCAGTAGGGCAGGATGCAGCCGAGGAGGCTCCCCAGCATCGCCAGTGGGAACCCCCACCAGCCGAAGGCCAGCCCGCCCGCCACCGACATCGCGGCAGCCGGCAGCGGAAGGATCACCACGACGACGTAGATCGCGACGTAGAGCGCGGCGCCCGACGCGCCCGCGCCCGCCACCCGGTCGCGCAGCACCGGCACCCATTCGTCCCAGGGCAGCGTCCAGGCGCCGAGCGCGAAGGCCACCAGCAGGCCGGGCCAGATCCATAGCTGCCACGTCCGGATCGGGACGGCGTCGCGTCGCGGCGCGTCGCAGGCGCTCGGTGGCGGGGGCTCGGTCATGTCGCGGGCCACGTAGGAGAGGGCGGGGCCGGACCGCAAGGGCAGCGGCGCCGCGGTCGTGGAGCCGTCGGAGGAGCACGCCGCAGATCCTGCGAAGAAACACGCTGACGATATGTCGACGTTTCGCGGACGATCTGTCATCGATCGCCGCATGGCGCGCGATGCATCATCCGGGTGGCGGGGGACGTGGTCGATCGTGGCCCCGTCGACGGGGCGACGGTGACGGCGATGCTTCCGGCCATCGAGCCGCTCGGAGAGGGTGCCTGGCTCGTGCGCTTCGCCGACCGCCTCGACGACGCGGCGAACCGCGCCTGCCTCGCCTACCGCGCGGCGCTCGAGGCCGACCGCCCCGACGACGTGGTCGAGACCGCCTCCTCGCTCGGCTCCGTCCTCGTGCGGTTCCGCGGCGACGGCGCGGAGGTGCGCGCGGAGCTCGAACGGCTGCTGCACGACGGCGACTGGTCCGATCCGCCACTGCCGCCGCGGAGGCGCTGGACGATCCCCTGCGCGTTCGGCGGCGAGGACGGCCCGCAGCTCGCCGAGGCGGCGGCGATGGCCGGGCTCGACGAGGACGGCGCGGTGGCCGCGCTGACCGCCGCGCCGCTCCGGGTCCTGACGCTCGGCTTCGCGCCCGGCATGCCCTATCTCGGGATCCTGCCCGAGGCCTGGGACTTGCCGCGTCAGACCGGGCTGACGCCGCGCGTGCCGGAGGGGGCCCTCGTCGTCGCGGTGCGCCAGCTGGTGCTGTTCGGGACCGAGGCGCCGACCGGATGGCGCCGCGTCGGGCGGACGGCGTTCGGCTGCTTCGAGCCTGCGCGCGATCGGCCGATCGCGCTGTCGCCGGGCGACGAGATCCGCTTCCGGGCCGTCCCGGCGGAGGCCATGGCCGAGCTCGCCGCCGCCGATCCCGACCGCCACGGCGGGGCGACCTGGGAGGCGCTCGGATGATCGCCGTCACCGCCTGCGGCCCGCTCGTCACCGTGCAGGACGACGGCCGCCCCGGCCACCTCGCCCGCGGCCTGTCGCGCGGCGGCGCGGCGGACGGGCGCGCGCGGGCGGAGGCGGCGGCGCTGCTGGGCGGCGAGGCGGGGGCGGGGATCGAGACGCCGGGCTCGCCGCTCACCCTGACGCTGGAGGTCGCCGCGATGGTGGCGCTGACCGGGGCGCCGATGCGCGCCACCGCCGACGGGCGACCGGTGGCCTGGGACGCGACGCGGGCGTTCGAGGCCGGGACGGTGCTCGACCTGCGCCCGTCGGGGCGGGGCGCGTTCTCCTATATCCACGTCGCGGGCGGGCTCGGGACCGAGGCCACGATGGGGTCGCGCTCGGCGCATCTCGCCGTCGGCCTCGGCGCGCCGCTGGAGGCGGGCGACCGGCTCCCCTGCGCGCCGTCGGGCGGCCCGCCGCGCCGCCTCGCGTCGCCGCCCGACCGTTTCGGCGGCGGCGCGCTCCGCCTGCTGCCGACGCCCCAGACGCGGCTCTTCGCGCGCGCGGTGCTCGACCGGTTCGAGGCGACCACGTTCCGTCGCGACCCTCGCGGCAACCGGCAGGGGGTGCGGCTCGCGGCCGAGGGCGAGGGCTTCGCCACGGACGGTCAGCTCACGCTCCTGTCGGACTTCGTGCTGCCGGGCGACGTGCAGATGACCGGCGACGGCGTGCCCTACATCCTCGGGCCGGAATGTCAGACCACGGGCGGCTACCCCCGCATCGGCACGGTGATCGAGGCGGACATGCCGCGCGCGATGCAGGCCGTCGCGGGCGACCCGGTCACGTTCCGCTTCGTGGACGCGGACGAGGCGCGCGCCGCGCGGCCCCGCGCGCCCGCGGTCGAGCCGCTGGTGCGCGCGCCCGCCGACGTGCCGGACCTCGGCGCGATGCAGCTCGTGGGAGGCGTCGTGTCGGCGCATGCGGAGGAGTGGGGATGAGGGTCGATCTGAACGCGGACATGGGCGAGGGCTACGGCGACTGGCGGATGGGCGACGACGCCGCGCTGCTCGAGGTCGTCACCTCGGCCAACGTCGCCTGCGGCGCGCATGCGGGCGACTGGGACGTGATGGCCTCGACGATGACCGCCGCCCGCGACCGGGGCGTGGGCATCGGCGCGCATCCGGGCTTCGCGGACCTGCAGGGGTTCGGGCGGCGGCGGATCGCGATGGCGGGCGGCAGCGTCGCGAGCCTCGTGGCGTGGCAGGTCGGCGCGGCGCGCGGCGTCGCGGCCGCGGTCGGGGCGAGGGTCCGACACGTCAAGCTGCACGGGGCGCTCGCCAACATGGCCTCCGAGGATGCCGGGCTCGCGCGCGCGGCCTATGGCGCGGCGCTGCGCGTGGACCCGGAGGCGATCCTTCTGGTGCTCGCCGGGACCGCGCAGGAGGCCGTCGCGCGCGAGCTCGGCGCGGCCTGGGCGGGCGAGATCTTCGCCGATCGCGGCTATGCCGACGACGCCACGCTGATCGCGCGGGGCCGGCCCGGCGCGATGATCGAGGATGCGGACGAGGCCGCGGCGCGGATGGTGCGCTTCGTGCGCGACGGCGCGATCCACGCGGCGTCGGGGCGACGCATCCCGGCGGCCTGCGACTCGGTCTGCCTGCACGGGGACGGGCCGAACGCGGTGGCGATCGCGCGTGCGGTCCGCGCGGCGCTCGGGGCCGAGGGGATCGCGCTCGCGCCGATGGAAGGGCGCCGCGGTTGAGCAGGAGCAGCTAGCGCAGGCGCGGCGGCGCGTCGGGGTCGCGGACGGGCCCCGCGGGCGACAGGCGCGGCAGCTCGATGCGCAGGCCGTGCCGGGCCATGGTCGCGGCGAGCGGCTGCGCGGCGCGAAGGAACGTCACGTCGATCTGCCCGGCGTCGAGCCCGGAGAAGACGAGCGCCTCGGAGACGGCGCGCGCGAGGTCGCCCTCCGCCCCCGGCACCGGCTCCACGAAGGCCAGCACATGCGCGCGTGTCCCGTCGCCGTAGGTCGCGCGCGCGAGGTAGCCCCCGGCGGCGAGGCCCGGCGCAAGCTGCAGCTTGGCGTCGAGCGCGGTGAGCAGCGTCTCGGGCAGGTCGCCGGGGGGCGCGACCTCCGCGATCCGCATCTCGGCCTCGGCGGGCGCGTGCGCGAGCGTCTCCGACAGCCAGGCGATCGCGGCCGGCTCCAGGAGCTGCGCCGACGGCGCGTCCTCGAGGTTGAGCGCGAGCCCCAGGCCCTCGCCCGCGAGCATCGCGGCGAGCCGGCGGCCGGACAGCGTGGCGGCGGAGGCGGGCCCGGCGAAGGCGCTCAGGCGCTCGGGCAGGTCGAAGGCCAGCGCGTAGCGCGCGCCCTCGACCTCCACGAGCCGGGGCGTGACCGTCGCGCCCTCCTCGGCGTCGAGCAGGAGGTGCAGCTCGGCCTCCGCCAGCCGCTCGAAGAAGCGCAGCCGCGCGGCGTCGTCGCCCGAACCCTCGGCCTCCAGATGCGCGCGGTCGAGGGGGGTGGGATCGGCCATGCGGGCGCACTTAGCGCGCGGCCGGGGGCGCGGCCAGCGCGGCGCGGACGGCCGCGCGCAGGGCGGGCAGCGTCTCGGCCTCGAAGAACGGATGGCGCCCGAGCCACGCCGTGTTGCGCCAGGACGGGTGCGGCAGGCAGAACGTAGCCGGCGCGAGCGCGCGCCAGTCGCGCACCCGGTCGGTGACGCGCCCGCGCCCGAGGTGCCAGTCCTGCGCCCGCCCGCCCACGAGCAGCGTCACCGGCACGTCGCCCGCATGCGCGAGCGCGCGCGCCCGCCACGTCGCCGCGCAGATCGCGGGCGGGGGGATGTCGCCGCCCGCCGCGTCGTAGCCGGGGAAGCAGAACCCCATCGGCACGATCGCCACGCGGTCGCGATCCCAGAACGTATCGCCGTCGACCCCCATCCACTCGCGAAGCCGCACGCCCGACGGGTCGTCGAAGGGCTTGCCGGACAGGTGGGCGCGCATGCCCGGCGCCTGGCTCGCGATCAGGATCCGCGCGCCGGGCCGAAACCAGACGACGGGGCGCGGCGCGTGCGCGGTCCGCGTGGCGGCGAAGCGGTCGGCGCAGAGGCGGCAGGCCGCGATCGCCTCGGTTAGGGGAGGGGGCATCGGTCTCGTCTCCGGGTCGAGGGTCCGCGAGGTCGACCGCGTGCCTACCGAAGCCATCCCGGGTGGCAAGGCGGGGCCGGTGGAGGCCGTCGACGGCAAGATCCGGGCGGAGGCATCCGGCCCTTGGCGGCGGTCGACGGGCCGATCCGGGCGCGCGCCGTCGCATCGGCGGTGTGCGGGGACAGTTAGGACTGCAAATGGGCGGAAGAGGGCGGATGAGGGGGGAAGTGGGCGGATGGGGCTTGTGGGGAAGGGGGTTGCGAGGTTCGGCGGGGTGATCGGGCGGTCGGGGCGTTGTCCTGCACAGACGGGGCTGGAGGGGCCCGGACGGCCTTCGAGGGGGCGTCAGGCGTCCCGGCTGGCGTGGGGGCAGAAGGGGCTTGAAGGGCCCTTCAAATATGGCCGAAACGGGGTCGGCAGGGTCGGCCGCGCGGGGCGGTTTGCAATCGTAGGTGTCCCGCAAGTGGAACGTCGCGTTCCAGATGGACCCGCGGCGTTCCAGATAGCGAAAACACGAGCGGAGGCAGCAGGTTAGCGTTCAACGCGATGGTCCGGCGGGGCCTTCCAAGTGGAACGCGAGATCGGGCGTTCAGTCCATCAGGCCGTTCGCGCGGGCGGAATTCTCCACTGCACGGCATTGCGCAATCCTGGAAATGCCGGACCACCGGCCCGCAATAATGGCCTGATACCGGGTCTCGGTATCAAGATCGGCGGCGAATGCCAGATCGCTCGCATCCACCCGATCGTTTATGACGGCCAGTATCGCGTCCTCGTCCAATTCGAGATCGCAGATATCGGCGCTCCCGAGGACCATTCCGAGCTGATCCGCGAGTTCAGCATTGCCCTGCGCGTGGGCGGGCAGGGCGAGTACGGCGGCGGCGAGGGCCGGGGCCATCCGGTGCGGTCGGTCCATGATCGTCCTCCTAGTCCATCGTTCGGGCGAACCATGCCACGCGGCCGACGATGCGGATGCGGGCGGCGTCGTCGCCGGTGCGGGCCTCGGTGGGGTGATCGCGGTTGGCGGAGACGAAGTAGATGGTCTCGTGGGTGCTCGACAGGCGCTTGAGGCGGACGGAGCCGTCGACGTCGACGAAGACGTAGGCGGCGCCCCGGCGCGGCTCGAACGGGCCGGGTGTCGAGGAGGACGAGGTCGCCGCCGCGCAGCTCGGGCTCCATGCTGTCGCCCCGGACGTCGATCAGGGCGGCGTGGCGGGCGAGGATGCCGCGGGCGCGGAGCCAGTCGGTGCGGAAGGCGATGTGCGCGGACGGGGCCTGGTCGCCCTCGTGGAGGCAGCCGTCGCCCGCAGCGGCCTCGATGTCGTAGCGGGGCAGGAAGGTGAGGTCGGCGTCGGCGCCGGGCGGATGGGGCGCGGCGTCGCGCGGCGGGCCGAAGTAGAGCTCGAGCCCCAGCACCTCGGCCAGCCGCTCGATCGCGTGGTAGTTCGGGCGGGACGCTTCACCACGGGGGTTCCGAAGGTTCTTGAGGAGATGGTTCTTCCCGATTGCAAGGCGCGACGCTTCCGCGTCGGTTAAGCCCCTACGCAGCAGCGCTTCGTCGATTACTTCCAACAAGGTGTCCACGCTGCGGGTTAGCGTTAAAGCGCCAACCCCGTCAATTATTCACATAGAGGGCGCACAAGAGCCTTGACCGCGTAGCGCATAAGCGCCAGCATGGTCACCATGAAAACGCCTCCTCAACAGCTTGTCGCCCTCGCGGAAACGCTGGCCGACCACCAGGGCGTCACGCACTGGGCCATCTCGACGCGCCTGATGGGCCGCGGCGACTTCTTCGCGAAGCTCGCCGCCGGCGCCGACACGCGGACGTCGACCTACACGCGCATCCTGGGCCAGTTCGCCGCGATCTGGCCCGGGGACCTCGACTGGCCGGCGGAGGTGCCGCGCCCGGCGCCGGAGCCCGCCCCCAAGCGGACGGGGAGCGCGGCATGAGGGCCGTCGCCGCACGGGTGCACGGCGAGGTGCATGACCTATGCCTTCGTGCCTGGGACGCGCGCCGCGAGATCGGCGCGGTCGTGGGGGACGCGATCGGGGCGGCGAGCCTGATGGGCCTGCTGGTGGTGCTGAGCTTCTTCGGGGAGCTGCTGCGATGAGCGCGCCCACGGAAACCCGGTCGGTGGCGCCGATGGCGCGGGCGGCGCGCGAGGCGGCGATGGCGCGCGCGGCCCCGCAGGCCGCCACGGTGATCGCCGCGATCGCCGAGGGCGCGCCCGTCGACCGCGCCGCGATCGTGCGGCGGCTGTGGGGCGACGTGCCGATCACGGGGCCTGTCACCACGAACTTCCACCGGGTCGCGGCGGCGGCCCGCCGGGCCCTGGCGGGGTCGGGCTACGGCATGATCCACCTCGGCGACGGCTGGTACCAGCTGCGCGAGGGCGAGCGGGCGCAACCGGGGCCGAAGCCCGCGGTGGACGCCGAGCGGCTGCGCGGGGCGCGGGTGGTGCGGGTGGGCTCGCGCGGTTTCCGCGCGGTGGACGGGTCCGGCGAGGCGCTGTCGGGCGTGCGGTTCACGCAGCACGACGTCGAGGACGTGCTCGACCGGATGCGGGCGAAGGCGCGGGTCCGGGCGCGGCCGTGCATGACGTGCGCGGACACGTTCCAGTCGGAGGGGCCGCACAACCGGATGTGCCCCGGATGCCGGTCGCGGAAGCGCGGCGGCTGGCTGAACGGGGAGGCCGCGCGATGAGGAGCGCGAGCCTCGCGACGTCGCCCCGCCTGCGCCGGGCGCTCGACGTGCTGGAGACGGCGCGGGACTGGATGTCGACGCGGGACCTGATCCTCGAGGCGCATGTCTGCGCGGTGAACTCGGTGATCTCCGAGCTGCGCGCGAACGGCTGCACGATCGCGGTGCGGCGCGACGTGGACGATGCCGGGGTCCGACGCTGGCTCTACCGGCTCGAGGCCGCGCCGGCGGGGTGGCGGGATGCGTAGCCCGCGCCGGGTCGCCGGCATCACCGAGGTGACGATCGCGGAGGTCCATGTCGGGCCGCGCCTAAGGGACGTGAACGACGCCGGGGTGGAGGGCATCCGCGTTTCGCTCGAGGAAGGCGGCGTGCTGCTGAACCCGATCACGGTGCGCAAGGTCGCGCACCGCGACGGGCGGCTCGAGCTCGTCGCGGGCCGTCACCGGCTGGAGGCGGCGCGGCTGCTCGGGTGGGAAACGATCCCGGCGACGGTCTGGGATTGCGGCGACGACTGGGCCGAGATGATGGAGCTGCACGAGAACCTCGGGCGGCGCGACCTGAACGCGCTCGACCGGACGGTATTCATGGCGCGCACGAAAGCGCTTCACGAGCGGTTGCACCCCCATACGAAGCGGGGTTTCGCGGGCGCCGGCGCGCGTTGGAGCGATGCAACTGAATTCGGTTCAGTTGCATCCTTCGCCAAGGCGACAGCCGAAGCAACGGGCCTGACCGAGCGGCAGATCTTCAAGGTCCTCGCGGCGGGCCAGCACCTCGCCGCGGACGAGGTCGCGCAGCTCCGCGCCGCGCCGCGGGCGGCCACGCTCGCGGATCTTCAAGCCCTCTCGAAGCTGGCCGACGACGCGCTGCGCAAGGACGTGGTGCGGCGGCTGGGCGACGGGACCTCGCGCACGGCCGCCAAGGCGATCAAGGCCGCGACGGGGCGGGACGCGCGGGACGCGCGCGATCCGGCCGACCAGGCCTACGAGGCGCTGCGCGCGGCCTACGAGCGCGCGCCGATCGCCGCGCGGCGGCGGTTCCGTTCGTTCCTCCTGCGCGAGGGGGACGGGTCGTGAGCGGCCGCGTCTGGTGGACGCCCGCGGAGCTCGCCGCCGCGAAGCTGCCGGACCTGCCGCGCTCCCGGCAGGCGATCAACCGTCTCGCCGACCGGTCGGGCTGGCGCGGGGACCGCGCGATGTACCGCCGGCAGGGCATCCGCGGGGGCGGATGGGAGTACCACCGCGACGTGCTTCCCGCCGCCGCGCGCGCCGCGATCCTCGCGCGGGAGGCCGTGCCCGCCGCCCCCGCGCCGAGCCTCGACCGCGACGCCGCCTGGGCCGCCTACGAGACGGCCCCGGAGGCCGCGCGCGCCGAGGCCGCGCGGCGGCTGGCGGCGATCCAGCAGGCCGAGGCGCTGACGGCGGCGGGAACGCCCGCCACGGCCGCGACGGCGCATGCCGCGCGCGCGGCCGGGGTCAGCGCGCGCACGCTCTACAACTGGACGGCGTCGGTCGCGGGGGCGCGGGCGGACGACCGGCTCGCGCATCTCGTGCCGCGCACGGCGCAGCGGGGCATGTCGCCCGCGCGGGTCGCGGTCGACTCGGACTTCGCCGCGGACCTGCACCGGCTCTACCTGCGGGCGGGGGGGCAGTCGCTGCGGGCGTGCCACGACGAGGCCGCGAAGCTGGCGGTCGCGCGCGGCACGCCGGTGCCGACCTACAAGACGGTCCAGCGCTGGCTCGACCGCGAGGTCTCGCGGCCGGTGCGGATCCTGGCGCGGCGCGGGGTCGACGCGCTTCGGGCGGCGTATCCGCCGCAGCGGCGCGACAAGACGGCGCTGCACGCGATGGAGGCGGTCAACGGGGACGTGCACCGGTTCGACGTGTTCGTGCGCTGGCCCGGCGGGCCGGGGCAGCCGGACCAGGTCATCCGGCCGCAGATGGTGGCGTTCCAGGACGTGCATTCGGGGATGCTGGTGGCGTGGCGGGTCGACCGGACGCCGAACGCGCACACCACGAAGCTCGCGATCGGCGACATGGTCGAGCGCTACGGCATCCCGGGGCACGTCACGCTCGACAACGGGCGGGAGTTCGCGGCCAAGGAGATCACCGGCGGCGCGCCCAACCGCTACCGGTTCCGGGTGCGCGAGGACGACATGCCGGGCCTGCTGACGCAGCTCGGGTGCGCGATCCACTGGGCGCAGCCGTATTCGGGGCAGTCGAAGCCGATCGAGCGGGCGTTCCGCGACCTGTGCGACCGGGTGTCGAAGGACATCCGCCTCGAGGGGGCCTACACGGGCAACTCGCCCACGGCGAAGCCCGAGAACTACGGCAGCCGGGCGGTCCCGCTCGAGGCGTTCCTCGCGGTGCTGGCGGAGGGGATCGAGGCGCACAACCTGCGCCGCGGGCGGCGGTCGGAGGTCGCGTGCGGGCGGTCCTTCGCGGAGGTGTTCGAGGCGAGCTACTCCGCAGCGCCGATCCGCAAGGCGACCGAGGCGCAGCGGCGGCTCTGGCTGATGGGGGCCGAGGGCCTGCGCGCACGGTCCGGCACGGGCGAGATCGTGCTGATGGACAACCACTACTGGGCGCCCTGGCTGTCGGCGCATGCGGGCGAGAAGCGTCATGGCGCGGTTCGACGTCGCCGCGCTCTGGGACGGGGTGCACGTCTACGACGGGGCGGGCCGGTATCTCGGGCACGCGCCGTGCCAGCGCAAGGTCGGGTTCTACGACGTCGACGAGGCGCGGCTGCATGCCAAGGCGCGGCGCGACTGGATGACCGCCGAGAAGCGCGCGCTCGAGGCGCTGCGCCGGAAGACGGCGCTCGAGGTCGGCGACGCGCTGACGGCCGTGGCGCCGGAGCCCGCGGAGCCGCCGGAGGCGCGCGTGGTCACGCCGATCTTCACGCGCCGGGCCGAGGCCGCGCGGGAGCCCGCGTCATCCGAGGCGGTGGAGGCGGTGCGGTCGGCGATCGTCGAGGACCTCGCCGCGCGGCGTTCCGCGCCCGAGCCCGAGGCCGTCGACGAGGAGCGCGCGACGTTCCGGCGCGCGCTCGAGCTCGAGGCGGCGCGGGCGGCGGGCGGGATCACCCGCGAGCAGGAGCGGTGGCTCGCGATCTACACGCAGTCGGCCTCGTGGCGCGCCTCGAAGGCGCTCCACGACGATTTCGGGGACGCGATGTTCGCCGGGATGTGAGGGGCGGCGGACCGGGCGGGCACCCGGTCCACCGCGAATGCCCGGAACGGGCGGCGCGGATGAGCGCAGCAGGAGGAAGAGCACGGATGACGGCACTTTACAACAACGTCGCGGCGCTGCGGAACGTGGCGGCCCTGTGCCGGCTCGTGGACCGGGTGGAGAACCGCGCGGCCGGGCTGCCGGGGATGGCGACGTTCTCGGGGCCCTCGGGCTGGGGCAAGAGCACGGCGGCGGGCTACGCGGCGAACCGCCACGACTGCCACGTCGTGCAGATGAAATCGACGTGGCGGACGAAGAAGTTCCTGGAGGCGGTGGCGCAGGAGCTCTCGATCCGGCCGGCCAAGGTGATCGGCGACATCTCGGACCAGATCGCGGAGCGGCTGGCGCGGTCGGGCCGGACCCTGCTGATCGACGAGGCGGACGCGCTGGTGCACGCGGGCATGATCGAGGTCGTGCGCGACATCTACGAGAGCGCGCAGGTCGGCGTGATCCTGATCGGCGAGGAGACGCTGCCGCAGGACCTGCGCCGGTGGGAGCGGGTGCACGGGCGGATGCTGGACTGGGTCCAGGCCGAGCCCGGGACCGCGCAGGACCTCGAGCAGCTGATCATGGTGTACGCGCCGGACGTGGCGATCGCGCCCGAGCTGCGGCGCGCGATCCTCGCGGCGTCGGGGCCGTCGATCCGGCGGATGTGCGTCAACATCAGCCTCGTGGTCGAGCGCGCCCGGACGCAGGGGCGCGCGGAGATGGGATCGAAGGAGATGGGCGGCGCGACGCTGTTCTCGGGCGAGGCGCCGAACCCCCGCTATCTTAGCGCGGGGCCGGAGGGCCGCGCGAAGGCCGTGGCGCCCGGCCCGCGGAGGATCGCATGAACCCCGCGCGCGTCGAGGCGCGGCGCGCCGAGGAGGCGGATGCCTGGGCGCTGCTGGCGGGCGAGGCGGAGATCACCGCGCGCACGATCGAGCGGCTGACGGGGCTCGGGCGGGGGCGGGCGCGCGAGCTGCTGCGGGCCTGGGAGGGCCGGGGCCGGATCCACGAGCTGCGGATGGACGGGCATGCGCGGGTCTACGCGCACGGGGCCCGGTCGGCGGGGCTCGAGGACCTGCGGTCGCGGCTCTCGGGGGAGGGCTCGGCGGATCCGCGGCGGAACATGTGGCGGGCGATGCAGCTGATGGGCAGCTTCTCGCCGCTCGACCTGGTGGCGGTGTCGAACCTGCCCGAGGCGCCGGTGACGGAGCGGTCGGCGCAGGCGTTCTGCCAGTCGCTGCTCAAGGGGGAGTACCTGCGGGTGATGCAGAAGGCGCGGCCGGGGCACCGGCCGGCGCGTTACGTGCTCGCGCGGCGGACGGGGCCGATCCCGCCGGTCGAGCGGCGGGTGGCGGCGCTCTGGGACGCGAACCTGGGCGCGCTGACCTACGTGGCCGGGATCGGGGTGACGTCGTGAGCGCGGCGCGGACGGCGCGGCTGGCGGCGGCGCGGGCGGCCTGGGGGGAGGGCATCCCCGACTGGGTCGAGGAGCTGGCGCGGCAGGTCGACGCGACGAGCCAGAACCAGGTGGCGCAGCGGCTCAAGCGGTCGGCCTCGCTGGTGAGCACGGTGCTGTCGAGGAGCTACCAGGGCTCGTACGCGGCCTGCGAGGACGTGGTGCGCGGGGTCTACATGGCCGGCACCGTCGAGTGCCCGCAGCTCGGGACGATCCCGTCCTCGGATTGCCGCGACTGGCAGCGGCGGCCGTTCATGAACACGAATTCGCAGCGGGTGGCGATGTTCCGCGCCTGCGCCCGCTGCCCCCGCAAGGAGGCGCAGGCATGACCGACACCGACGGGAAGGCGGAGCCGTTCAAGGTGGACGCGCCGGGGCTCGCGGGGGTCGACCAGGTCCTGATGCGGCAGCTGATCAACGTCGGCTGCCGGACGCCGGAGGCGGCCGACGCGCTGATCCAGGCGGCGGCGATCGCGGCGGTCTACCGGCACGTGCGCACGGGCGAGCCGATGGCCGTGCGGCGGGCGGCGTTCAACCAGGTGATCGACCGCAACACGCTGACGCTGACGCCGCATGCGGGGACGGCATGACGCCCCGCGAGCGCCTCGAGGCGATGCGCGAGCGGCTGGACCGCGTGCTGGGGCCGGGCACGGGCCGGGCGGCTCGGCGGCTCGGGGTGCATCCCAACAGCGTCCTCGCCTGGCGGCGGGGGGTGTACGTGCCGACCGCGCTCACGCTGATGCGGATCGCGGAGGTCCACGCGATCAGCCTCGACTGGCTGCTGCTGGGGCGCGGGCCGGGCCCCGACGCCCCCGACACCGAAACCACGAACGAGGAGGGTCCGCGATGACCGACGAGAGAGCCGTGCCCGAGGGGTACATGATCAACCGGCAGGGCGACCTGCGCGCCGTCAGCGCGATCAAACCGCAGGACCTGCTCGAGGACGAGCTGGTGCGCGGGCTGATCGCGGAGGCGCGCGCGCTGCGCGACGGGCTGGCGGCGTTCAAGGCGCGCGCGCTCGGGGAGGCGCGGGACTTCAAGGCGATGATCGCGGCCGAGTACGACGCGAAGAAGGGCGGGGCGAAGGGCAACATGACGCTCGCGACGTTCGACGGGCAGGCGGAGGTGCAGGTCCAGATCTCGGAGCACGTGGCGTTCGGCCCCGAGCTCGCGGCGGCCAAGGAGCTGATCGACGACTGCGTCACGCGGTGGAGCCAGGGGGCGAACGACAACCTGCGGGCGATGGTCGACCAGGCCTTCCAGGTCAACAAGGTGGGCCGGATCGACACGGGCCGGGTGCTGGGCCTGCGCCGGCTGTCGATCACCGGCCCCGAGGGCGGCAAGGACGCCGTCTGGGAGCGGGCGATGGAGGCGATCTCGGACGCGGTGCGGGTGACGGGCAGCCGGACCTACCTGCGGTTCTACGAGACCGACGAGCGCGGCCAGCGCGTGCCGGTCAGCCTCGACGTGGCGGCGCTGTGATGGCCAGCGAGACGCAGCTCCTGACGACGAAGATCGAGGCCTCGCTCGGGGCGGGCGAGCTGCATCCCCGCGCGCTGATGATCGTCGAGCGGCTGATCGGCGAGCATGGCGGCGAGGACGTCGCGTGGGCGCTGGCGTGGCTCTACGCGGAGGCGGCCTACGACCTGCGGCTGCTGCACGAGCGGGGCGCCGCGGAACCCGATCCCGATCCGGATGGCGGGATCGACTACCCGGTCCCGGATTGGCGGTTCGCCACGCCCCGCCGGGTCGACCTCGCGCTGCTCGGGGTCGCGCTGCTGGGGCTCGCGTGCCTCCTGGCGGTGTTCGGATGAGCGCGGCGACCCGCCAGCTGCAGCGGACGATCCACGCCGCGGCGCGCGAGATCGGGCTCGAGGCCGACGACCGGCGCGCGCTGCAGCTCGTGGCGACGGGCAAGCCGTCGACGTCCGACATGACCGAGGCGGAGCTGCGCGCGGTGGTCGAGGCGCTGCGGGCGCGGGGGTGGACGGCGAAGGGGCATGGCGGGCGCAAGCGGTCCGAGCGGCCCGACATCCGCTACATCCACGTGCTCTGGCGCCTGCTGGCGGAGGGCGGGCACGTGGCGAAGGACCGCCGCTCGCTCAACTCGTTCGTGCGGACGCGGTTCGGGGCGCAGGGGGCGGCGATCCTCGACGTCGACATGCTGCGGGACGCGGGGACGATCGCGGCGGTCACGGAGGCCTTGAAGGCGATGTGCAAGCGCCATTCGATCGCGCTCGAAGCGCCGCGGCGGGGGGCGGGATGACGCGCCGGCGCATCCACGTCTCGGACCATGCGGTCCTGCGCTACCTCGAGCGGGTGCGCGGCGTGGACCTGCGCGCGGTGCGCCGGGCGATCGCCCGCGAGGTCGCGAACGGCGTGGAGCACGAGGCCTGCGGGGTGATCCGCGACGGGCTGACCTACAAGCTCGTGGGCGCGGTCGTCGTCACCGTCCACCGCACCTCGCCGGGCCGCGACAAGCGGACGGGCGGGGCGCGGCGCGAGGGCGGCGGATGATCCCCCGCCTGACCGGGCTCGCGGCCGAGATCGCCGAGGTGGTCGGGCTCGAGGCGGCGTTCCGCCTGATGATGAAGCGCGGCGGGATGCTGGTGAAGATCCCGCTGCGGGTGCCGGGGTCGCTCCTGGAGGAGCTGATCGGGACCGAGGCGGCGGAGGCGATGAGCGATCATTTCGGGGCGGGGCTCGAGCTGCACCTGCCCTGCGCGAACCTTCGCGGGGCGGGCGGCCGGCGCGCGATGGGCGTGGCGATGCTGCTGCGCGGGGAGAACCAGTTCGCGGTCGCGGTGACCTGCGACGTGTCGATCCGGACGGTGCGCTACTGGCAGTCGGCCCTGGTCGAGCAGGGCGCGATCGGCCGCGACGGCGGGGACGGCGCGGACGACGATCCCGGTCCGCGCCAGCTGCCGCTGTTCTGAGGCCGCGGCCCGGCGGGGCAATTCTTCCTAGGCGATCGGCGGCGGTCCGCGCGCGCATGGTGGCGCGACGGAGGCCCCGATGCGCATCACCGATCACATCCTGACCGGCGACGATCCCCGGCTGCTGCCCTACGAGGCGGCGGTCAACATCGACGAGCGCATGGTGCCGGACCTGGTCGTGCTGCACGAGACGGCCTCGCCGCTCGAGCACGGCAACTCGGCGCGGTTCCTGCGCGGGTCGGCCGAGGTGAGCGTGCACTTCGTGATCGAGCGCGACGGCGCGATCCGCCAGCAGGCGCCGACGGACCGGGCCTGCGACCATGCGGGGCGCTCCACCTACCATGGCCGGCGGGGCTGCAACGGGTTCTCGATCGGGATCGAGATGGTCGGGCCCGGGCTGATGCGGGCGCGCGGTGCGGACCATGCCGTCGGATGGTGGGCGAGACGTTCGAGCGGGGGCCGCACGGGATCGTGGAGGCGGCGACGCGCGAGCACGGGGCGGGGCTCTGGATGCCGTTCGCGCGCGCGCAGGTCGAGAGCCTGATCGCGCTGCTGGCGGTGCTGTTCCGCGACGTGCCGACGCTGCGCGACCTGCGCGGGCACTGGTACGTCTCGCCCGGCCGCAAGGTCGATCCGAACCCGACGCTCGACGTCGAGCGTCTGCGCGGGCTGATCCTGGGGCGGAGCGACCCGGCGGAGGCCGAGGCGGAGGCGGAGGCGCTGCAGCTCCTGGGGACGGTCCGGCGCTGCGTGCGGACGGTGACGCCGGGCGACACGCTGAGCCTGCGGCGGTGGCCGAGCTTCAACCCCAACGTGATCGGCGCGGTGCCGCACGGGACGGTGCTCGAGGTGATCGCCTGCGGGACGTTCGACCACCGCGAGTGGCTCAAGGTCGGCTACGGCGGGCGCGAGGGCTGGATCGTCGCGCGCTACGCCCCGGAAATGGAGACCGCCTGATGGGCATCTCGAGCATCGTGACCGACGTGATCCTGCGCGAGGGCGGGAAGATCGTGGACGACCTGGTGACCTCCGAGGAGGAGCGCGGGCAGATCAAGGTCGAGCTGGCGAAGATCGGGCAGGCGATCGAGCTGAAGACGCTCGACGAGCGGATCGCGTTCGCGCAGCACCCGTCGATCTTCGTGGCCGGCGGCCGGCCGTTCATCATCTGGGCCGCGGGGGTGGGCATCGCGATGCAGTTCGTGGCGATCCCGCTGGCGAATATCGGGCTCTCGGTGTTCGCGCCGGAGACGCCGCCGGTGCTGCCGATGGACTGGGACAACCTCCTGGTGCTCGCGGGGCTGGCGGGGGGCACGTCGTGGGTGCGGCACATGGACAAGGCGCGCGGCGTCGCGCGGGCGAACCTGCGCCATCCCGACCCGTCGGACATGGCGATCGGCGCGGCGGCGCGGGGCGACGGGAGCCTCTACTGATGTCGGTCTGGCAGGCGGTCACGGCCGCGTCCCACCTCGCGCTGATCTTCGCGGTCGCGCTCCTGCTGATCGAGGTCGTCACGCTCCTGCGGCGTCCCGAGGCGATGCTTCGCGTGACGCTGGGCCCGAGCCCGCGGATCGGGCTCTACGCCGTCGGGCTCGCCGTGGTCGTGGAGCGGGCCTACTACGTCGGCGCGCGGATGACGGCGCATCGCGGCACGGACCTGTGGGAGCTGCACCCGGTCCCCGAGCTGCTGTCGGGGATGTTCGCGGCGACGGTGTTCTTCGCCTGGGCGCTGATCGTGACGGACGCGCTCGGCGGGTGGGCGCGGGCGCGGTGGACGATCGGGCTCTACGGCGGGTTCCTCGCCGCGCTGTGGCTGACGGTGGTGGCCACGATGCGGGTGGTGGCATGAGCGGCGAGGTCGCGGCCGCGCTGTCGGGGATCGAGCTGCGCGACGTCGACGTGGCCTTCTCGATCGTCGGGTTCCTGTTCTCGGCCGCGTTCGCCGCGCTCATCTGGTACGACCGGCGCAACCGCGCCTACGTGGACACCAACATCACCGACGTGGTGGCCGGACAGGCGCGCACGCACGACCGCCTCGACGCGCTCGAGAAGCGCGTGAGCACGCTCGAGAGGGACATGGGGCGCGCCGACGTCCGGCTGGCCCGGATCGAGGGCAAGATGGACACGCTGGCGACGAAGGACCAGTTCGGCGACCTGCGCGACCGGGTCGCCTCGATGGAGGGGGTGACCCAGAAGGTCTCGGGGCAGATCGACACGCTCTATCGCGCGGCGCTGGCCACGCGGGACGGCCGCTGATGTTCGGCTGGCCGGTGGAGCGCATCGAGACCGAGAAGCGGCGTCTCTCGGTCCTGACGTACCTCGCCCGCGCGCCCGGGTACGAGGCCAACCAGGTCATCCTGCTGCTCTACTGCCGCGAGCGCGGGGTGCCGACGACGGCCGACCAGATGGATGCCTGCCTCGCCTGGCTGCGCGAGCCCGGCCTGATCACCGCGCGCGACGAGGGCGACGTCCTGGTCGCGCGCATCACCGGCCGGGGGCGCGAGGTCGCGCTCGGCCAGGTCCGCCATCCCGGCGTGCTGACCCCCGATCCCTGAGGAGAGAGCCATGCCCGTGCCCATCGTCGTCCTGGCCGCCGCGACCGCCATCCTGGTCGCCGTCGCCTTCGTCCACGGGCCGCTCGCCGCGCTGGCGGGGTTCGCCGCGATCGCGATGGCGGTCACGGCGGCGGCCGTCGTGGCGATGCTGCTCGCGGCCGGCGCGGGGCGGGGTCGATGATGCTCCCGACGGGCCTCGTCCCGTTCCTCGCCTGCCTCGCGGCGATCGCCGCGGCGCAGGTGGCGGGGCTGCTGGGCTACGTGAACGCCATGCGCGCGCTCTGGCTGGTGGCCGTCGGCTGCGGCGCGCTGTCGTCGCTCGCCGGCGACCGCCGCCCGCCGGGCGACTGAGCGCCCCTCCCCCCTCCCCCCTCCCCACGTTGAAGGCCGATAGAAAGGACGATCATGGACCTCTCCACCGCCACCGAGCATCGCCGGCTTGCGATCCTGCGCCACCTCGACGCGCTGCCGCAGTTCGTCTCCAACGCGTCGATCATCCGCGACGTGCTGCACGGCGTGGCGATCGCCACGACCGAGGACCAGCTGCGCACGGCGCTGTCGTGGCTCGAGGAGCAGGAGCTGATCCGGCTCAAGCATTCCGACGACGTGACGATCGCGGAGGTCACCGGGCGCGGCTCGGAGGTCGCGCGGGGCGAGGTGGTGCATCCCGGCATCGCCCGGCCGCGGCCGCGGCGCTGATGCCCGCGCCCCGCAAGATCGACCAGCTGCCCGCCGAGCTGCGCCGCTGGCTCCAGGAGGAGCTGCGCGAGCGGGGGTTCGGCGGCTACGAGGACCTCGCGGACGCGCTGAACGTCCGGTGCGAGGAAGAGGGGCTCGAGCTTCGGATCGGGAAGTCGGCGCTGCACGCCTACGGGTCGGAGTTCCGCGACTACGCGCTGATGCAGGAGCAGAGCCAGGACGAGATCAAGGCGTTCCTGACGCAGATGACGGCCGGGCAGGAGGTCGACGTGACGAGCGCCCTGTTCCAGCAGCTCACGACGATCGCGTTCCGGCTGCAGATGAACGTGGCGCGCGGCGAGGTCGAAGTTGACGCGAAGGGGCTCAAGGACATGACGACGGCGCTCAACAACCTGATCCGCTCGACGGACCTGCGCGAGAAGATCGCGGCGGAGGAGAGGCGCGCCGCGACGGCGAAGCTCGACGGGGCGGTGGCGTCGGGCGCGATCGACGCCGACGCGGCGCGGCGGGCGCGCGAGATCATGGGGTTCGCGTGATGACCGGCCCCGTCTCCCCCCGACAGGTCGCCAACGCGCTCGAGGCCTGGGCGCGCAAGCTCGCCGGGCGGCACCGGCAGGGCGAGCTGTGCGACGGCGAGGTGCGCGACCTGCACCGCGGGGCGGCGGCGATCCGCGACCTCTCCGACGAGGTCGACCGCCTGCGCGCGGCGGGGGGGCTTTGATGGTCGGGCGGCGGGCGGCGGCTGCTCGGAATGCGCGGGCTGATATGACCGTCGCATCAGCCGTACCGAAAGGTCTTGGTGAACCGCTTCCACGGTCTGTCGTGGTAGTGAAACGCAAAGCGGATCCGAGGCGATCGGGGATCGAAACGCCTGCGCTTGGTGACGATACCGGTCATCGTCACCGTCCGTGCCGGATCGACCGCTCGACCGACCATCAGGAGGTCTTGGGGCCATTCGGCGTGAGAGGGTTTGACGAGCTCGTGCCTTATCAGAGACCCGCCGTAGGCGTCGCTCGCGAGAACCAAGGAAGTCGGGATGGCGGGACGATGCCACGGCATGGCGCGGAGGCTTTCGAGCGTGAGGGTCTCGGCGGCATTGTTCTGAATGCGGAGGCGAACAAGCTCGAAGCCCTCGACCTCGACGAACTCAAGCGCTCTCTCGATCAGGATTTCCGGGCGACCTGTGACTTGCCGGAAGGTCAGGTAGGTGAGGATCGCCGTCGCGGTCGTCGCGAAGGCAATGAGCCCATTGAATGCGAGATCGATCAGCCGCAAGCCTTCCACGTCCATTGCGAAGTCTCCTCCTGATGGCCGCCCCCGTCATCCGCTGGCTTCCCTACCAGCAGCGCTGGCTGGCAGACCAGTCGCGCTTCAAGATCGGGATGTTCACCCGGCGGGGCGGCAAGACGTTCGGCGCGGGCGGCGAGATCGTCGACCAGACGGTCCAGGCCGAGATGGCGGGGACGCGCGAGCGCTGGACGATCCTGTCGCGGTCGGAGCGGACCGCCAAGGAGGCGATGGAGGACGCGGTCAAGCCGATCACCAAGGCGTTCTGGTCGGTCTACGGCGACATGGTGCGCGGCGAGCCCGAGTTCGGCGAGGACGAGTTCCGCACCGCGGAGGCGACGTACAAGACGCAGGAGGTGCGGTTCCCGGGCGGGTCCCGCGTCGTCGCGCTCTCGGCCAGCCCCGACGCCGCGCGGGGCTTCGGCGGCAACCTGCTGCTCGACGAGTTCGCGTTCCACCGCGACAGCCGCGCCATCTGGGGCAGCGCGTTCCCGGTCGCGGCGCGGGGCGGGCACAAGATCCGGGTGATCTCGACGCCCAACGGGAAGGGCAACAAGTTCTACGAGCTCTGGACCGACGAGACGGGGACCTGGTCCAAGCACCACACCGACATCCACGAGGCGGTGGCGCAGGGGCTCGACGTCGACGTCGCCGAGCTGCGCGCGGGGCTCAACGACGAGGATGCCTGGGCGCAGGAGTTCGAGCTGCAGTGGCGCGACGGGGCGACGGCGTGGCTGGACTACGACCTGATCGCCGCGGCCGAGGACGAGGAGGCGGGCCGGCCCGGGCTCTATCGCGGCGGGCCGGCCTACGTGGGCGTCGACATCGCGGCGCGGCGCGACCTGTTCGTGATCTGGGTGGCCGAGGAGGTGGCCGGGCGGCTGGTGACGCGCGAGGTGGTGGCGCGGCGCGGGATCAGCTTCGCCGAGCAGGACCTGCTGCTGGCCGGCGCGTTCGAGCGCTACCGCGTCGTGCGCTGCGCGATGGACCAGACCGGGATGGGCGAGAAGCCGGTCGAGGACGCGCGGCGCCGCCACGGGCGCGAGCGGGTCGAGGGCGTGCTGCTGACATCGCCGCGCCGCCTCGACCTCGCCACCGAGCTCAAGGAGCGGCTGCAGGACCGGCGCATGGCGCTGCCGGCGGGCGACCCGGCGCTGCGGTCGGACCTGCACGCGATCAGCTCGTTCGTGGGGCCCACGGGCCAGCGGCGGCTGATGGCGGACGGGGACACGGACGGGCACGCGGACCGGTTCTGGGCGGCGGCGCTCTGCGCCGGGGCGGCGGCGGGCTCGTACCAGCCGATGGCCTACCTCGCGGTGCCGCGCGGGGGCGCGGGCCTCGACCGCGACATCGCGACCACCGCCGGGTTCGGCGCGCAGGAGGGACTGTACTGATGGCACTGCTCGACGCCTACGGGCGCCCGATCGCCATGCGGACGCTGACCGAGCCACAGGGCGAGGCCGGCGTCGTCGGCGTCCGCCCGGTCGATCTCGGGACGGTGGCGGCCGGGCTGACGCCGCGCCGGCTCGCGGCGACGCTGGCCGACTGCGACCGCGGCGACATCCGCGCGTTCATGATCCTGGCCGAGGAGATGGAGGAGCGCGACCCGCACTACGCCTCGGTGCTGGGCCAGCGGAAGCGCGCGATCTCGGGGATCGACGCGACGGTGACGGCCGCGGGCGAGGGCGCGCGGGAGCAGCGGATCGCCGAGTGGGTGCGCGAGCACATCGTGGAGCACGACGACCTGCCGACGCTGATCGAGGACCTGCTCGACGCGGTCGCCAAGGGGTTCAGCGCGGTCAATGTCGAGTGGGGCCGCTCGGCCAGCGCGTGGTGGCCGCGGGCGTTCCACTGGCGCCACCAGAGCCACTTCCGGTTCGACCGCGAGACGGGCCGCGAGCTGCGCCTCCTGGAGGCGGGGCAGCCCGACGGCGTGCCGCTGGCGCCGGGCGCCTGGATCGTGCACCGCAGCCGTATCAAGTCGGGGGCGACGTACCGGGGCGGGGTGGCGCGGATCGCGGTGTTCAGCTGGATGTGCAAGGCTTACGCGTTCAAGGACTGGATGGCCTTCGTCGAGTGCTACGGCCTGCCGCTGCGGCTGGGTCGGTACGGGCCGGGGGCCACGCGCGAGGACATCGCGACGCTGTTCCGGGCGGTGGCCAACATCGGGACGGACGCGGCGGCGGTGATCCCCGAGAGCATGGGGATCGAGTTCCCCACGGTGGGCGGGGCCGGGGCGGGCGAGCCCGCGTTCGAGAACCTCGCGCGGTTCTGCGACGAGCAGCTCTCGAAGATCGTGGTGGGGCAGACGATGACCGCCGACAGCGGGTCGTCGATGGCGCAGGCCAAGGTCCACAACGACGTGCGCTACGACATCGCGGCGGCCGACGCGCGCCAGATCGAGGGCGTGATCAACCGCGACCTGGTGCGGACCGGCGTGATGCTGAACTTCGGGGCGCAGGCGCGCTACCCGAAGGTCGACCTCGCGATCGCCGAGCCCGAGGACGTCGCGGTCCTCTCGAAGGCGGTCGCGGACCTGGCGGCGGCGGGGCTGCCGTTCGGGGCGTCGTCGATGCGGCGGCGGTTCGGGTTCCAGGACCCGCAGGAGGGCGAGGAGACGTTCGGGGGGGCGCCCGCCGCCGCGGCCCCGCCGCCCGCCGCCACGGCGCGGCTCGCGACCGCGCGGGCGCAGTCGCCCTGGGACGGGCTCGACGCGCTCGAGGCGGAGATGGCGGCGGAATGGCGGCCGGCGATCGACCCGATGATCGCGCCGATCCTGGCCGCCGCGGAGGCGAGCGCCACGGTCGAGGAGTTCGACCGCCGGCTGGCGGCGATGGAGGGGCTGCCGAAGGGGCCGCTGATCGACCAGCTGGTGCGGGGGATGTTCCGGGCGCGGGCGCTCGGCGACGGGCCCGATGTCTGAGGACGACCGGCCGGGCTACGCGTTCGATCCCGGCCCGCCGCCCGAGGCGTCGGCGTTCCTGCGCGCCAAGGGGCTGGCGCCGTCGTTCCGCTGGTCCGACGTCGAGCCCGAGGAGCACGCGGTGGCCTTCGCGGTCGCGGGGGTGGCGGAGGCGGACGTGCTCGAGGACATCCGGGGCGTCGTGCGGCGCGCGCTCGACGAGGGGCGGACGATCGAGGCGTTCCGCGGCGACCTGCGCGAGACGCTGCAGGCGAAGGGTTGGTGGGGTCCGCGCACGGTCGTGGACCCGCTCACGGGCGAGCGGCGGTTGGTCGACTTGTCCTCGCCGCGCCGGGTGCGGACGATCTACCGCGCGAACCTGCGGTCGGCGCGCGCGGCGGGGCAGTGGGAGCGGATCGAGCGGACGCGCGACGCGCTGCCCTGGCTCGAGTACCGGCTCGGTCCCTCGGAGGTGCACCGCGAGGAGCACGCCGCGCTCGAGGGGACGATCCTGGCCGCCGACGACCCGTTCTGGGCCACGCACTTCCCGCCGAACGGCTGGGGCTGCAAATGCTGGGTGCGGCAGCTCTCGTCGCGGCAGGCGGAGCGGCGCGGCGGGGTGAGCGCGCCGCCCGAGGTGACGACGCGGCCCTGGGAGAACCCGCGCACGGGCGAGGTCCGCGACGTGCCGGTCGGCGTGGACCCGGGATGGGACCGCAACCCGGGCGCGATGCGGCTGGCCGGGGTGGAGCGACTGCTGGCCGACCGCCTCGAGGGGATGGCACCGGCGGCGGCGGAGGCCGCGCTGCGCGACGTGGCCGGGAGCTGGCGGGCGCGCCGCATGCTCGAGGTCGGGGCGCCGGGCTCGGTGCCGGTGGCGCAGATCCCGGTCGCCGATGCGGGCGCGGTCGGGGTCGCGCGGCGGATCGTCCGGCTGGGCGAGGGGACGGCGGCGAAGATTCGGACGCGGCACCCGGAGGTGGGGTCCGACCTGCTCGAGGCGATACGCGCGCAGATCGGCGCCGCGCCGGTCGCCCTCGACGGCCAAGGCGCGAGGCCCGCGCTCGTCTACAACCTGCCGGGCCTCCCGGGACGCCTGCCGCTGCGGCTGGTCGTCAAGGCGGTCGCGGAGGGCGGGGTCCAGGAGCTCTGGGTGTCGACGCTGCACGAATGGCGCCCGCGTCAATGGGAGACGCTGTTGTCGACGGACGGGGTCAGGCTGCTGAGATAGGTGGGGCCCGCGAGGTCGGCGCTCCTCGACGGCACAGGACCGGTCTTCCGAATGGCTCGGGCCCCACGCCGCAGATAGCTGCTGTGCGGGCGTTCGTCCAGCGCCGAGCGCAGGGCGCCCGCGCCCCTCCCCACCAGCATCGAATTTGAATACCACTTAAAGGGGGCAGGAACGCCAACTCGAGGATCCGGCACCCGGTGGGGCGGTCGGGGGCGGGAGGGCGCTCAGCGGCCCGATTTGAGGGGTCGGCCCTCCGGCAAAGTTTCCTAGGCGAGAGGGGCGGGTCCGGGCGGGCATATCGGCGTCATGCGCTCGACCGCCACCTCCACCGCCCTCGCCATCGCCTTCCAGGGCGACGCGGCGCCGTCGTGGGTGATGCTGTTCCCCGCCACCGTGGCGATCGCGTCGCGGGACGGGCGGCGCTTCTCGATGACGCCCGAGGACGCGCAGGCGGTGATCGACCACTTCGACGCGGATGCGCGCGAGGTCTACGTCGACGTCGAGCACGCGACGCAGCTTCGCGCGAGCCAGGGGCTCGACGCGCCGGCGGTCGGATGGATCGGCGCGCTCGAGCTGCGCGACGGCGCGCTCTGGGGCCAGGTCGCCTGGACCGACCGCGGCGCCGAGCTGCTGGCGACGCGGGCCTACCGCTACATCAGCCCGACCTTCTTCCACGACACGGACGGCCGCGTGCTGCGGCTCGAGGGCGCGGGGCTGACGAACTCGCCCGCGCTGAGGCTTCCCGCCGTGGCCCGACGCCGCGACGCCGACAAGGAGACCAGGATGGACCCCGAACTGATGAAGGCGCTCGGCCTGCCGGAGGGCGCGAGCGCGGCGGACGCCCTCGACGCGGCCCGGACGCTCGCCACGGCCGCCGCGCAGGCGCAGGCGCAGCTCGCCACGGCACGCGCGCAGGGGGCGGACGCGCAGCTCTACGTGCCGCGCGCCGACTTCGAGGCGGCGACGGCGCGGGTCCGGACGCTGGAGGAGGCCGAGACGGCCCGGCGCCAGGCCGACGAGGAGGCCGCGGTGGGCGAGGCGGTCGAGGCGGGCAAGATCACGCCCGCGGCCCGCGACTACCACCTCGCCTCGTGCCGGGCGATGGGCGCCGCCGCGTTCCGCGCGGCGATGGCCGAGCACCCGGTGATCGCGCTGGCGCGGTCGCAGTCCGCCGGCGACGCGCGGCAGCCGGGCGAGCCCTCCGCGGCCTCGCTCACCGCCCAGCAGCTCGCCATCTGCAAGCAGATGAACATCGCGCCCGAGGCCTACGCCGAGCGGCAGCAGCGTGAGAAGGACCTCGCCCAATGATCATCACGGCATCCGTCATCGACGACATCCGGACGGCGTTCCGGCGCGAGTTCGACGACGCCTACAAGGCGATGCGCGCCACGAGCTTCTACCAGTCGGTCGCCTACACGGCGATGTCGGGGGGGGCGTCGAACACCTACGGCTGGCTGGGCGCGTTCCCGCAGATGCGCGAGTGGATCGGCGACCGCGTGGTCAAGGACCTCAAGGAGAGCGGCTACGTCATCGCCAACCGCCTCTGGGAGGACACGGTCGGTCTCAACCGGACGGACATCGAGGACGACAACCTCGGGATGTACTCCGGCCTGATCCGCCAGCTGGCCGAGGAGGCGGCGACGCATCCCGACCACCTGATCGCGCAGCTGATGCGCGAGGGCGAGACGCGGCTGTGCTTCGACGGCCAGAACTTCTTCGACACCGACCACCCGGTCTACGCCGCGCATGACGGCACCGGCGCGGTGTCGACGGTGTCGAACTACGACGACGGCGGCGGCGCGCCCGGCCCGGCCTGGTACCTGCTCGACTGCCGCCGGCAGCTGCGCCCGTTCATCTTCCAGGAGCGGATGAAGGCGGAGCTCGAGGAGAAGTCCGACCCGCGGACCTCGGACGTGGTCTTCATGAAGGACCAGTACCTCTACGGCGCGCGGGCCCGGCACGCGGTCGGCTACGGCTTCTGGCAGATGGCCTACAAGAGCCGCGCCCCGCTCACCGAGGCCAGCTTCAAGGCCGCCCGCGAGGGCATGCGGACCATCGCCCGCGACGGCGGCACGCCGATGGGCATCCGGCCGACGCACCTGGTCGTGGGTCCCTCGCTGCAGGCGGCGGCCGAGGACCTGATCCTGCGCGACCTCATCGGGTCGGGCAACAAGAACCCCCTCTACAAGTCGGTCGAGGTCCTCGACATCGACTGGATCGAGTGAAGGAGCCACCGATGACCAAGCAAGTCGCCACCTACACGGCGCCCGAGAACGGGCGGCAGGTCTACTTCCGCTCCGGCGTCCCCTTCCCGCACGGCGTGGCCGTCGAGCTCGACGCGGCCGCGATCGGCAAGCACGGCATGACCCAGATCGAGCAGGATCCCCGGCTCAAGGTCTCGAACGTCTCGGGTGCCACGGTGAAGGAGGCGGCGGCGTCGGACGTCGTGATGACGGAGGCCGAGGTCGAGGCCTTCACGGGCCGGATCCTCGCGACGTTCGAGGGGCTCCCGAAGGACGGCTACACGCAGGCGGGGCTGCCGCGGGTGCCCTTCGTGCGCGACGCGCTGCCGGAGGCGGACCGCGCGCACGTGACGGCCGAGCTCGTCGAGCAGGCCTGGGCCCGGCGGGCGGCGACCGCCACCTGATCCCGAGCGGCCCCCGGTGACGATCCCCGCCGCTCTAACTGAGGCGGCTGGGGGAGCCGGACGGCCGGGCGCGCTCCCCCCATGCGCCGGCAGGGGTGACGGCGGGAAAGACCGCATGCGCGTCCCGGCCGTCCCCGGCCGGGGCGCGCATCCCAGACGACAGGAGCCCGCCGCCCGTGTACGCCCAGTCCGCCGACATCACCGACCTCTACGGGCCCGACGCGCTCTACGTCGCGGACCGGGACGGCGACGGCGTGGCCGAGGCCGACGCGGTCGACCGCGCGCTGGTCGAGGCGGCCTACGAGATCGACAGCTACCTCGCCACGCGCTACGCGCTGCCGCTTCCGCCCGGGACGCAGGTCTCGGTGCTGCGCCAGCTCGCCGTCGACATCGCGGTCTACCGGCTGGCGCAGTCGCGCGACGTGCTCACCGAGGAGCTGCGCCGGCGCTACGACGACGCGACGGCCTCGCTGCGCCGGATCGCGGACGGCAAGCAGGCGCTGCCGCCGCCCGATCCCGCCACCACGACGGGCGGCGGCGTGGACGGCGACGGGGTCGAGGGCGGCGGGCCGCGCCCGATCCTCCAGGCCGGGCCCGAGCGCGAGTTCTCGCGCGCGAAGATGCGCGGCCTCTGATGGCGGGGCTCGGCGCCGAGATCACGCTCGAGGGGCTCGATGACGTCGAGGCGCGGCTGCGCGGGCTTTCGGCCTGGGACCGGGGCGAGGCGCTGTTCGCGATCGGCGAGCTGCTTGCGAACTCGGCCAAGGAGCGGATCGACAGCGAGAAGGCCGCGCCCGACGGCACGCCCTGGGCGCCCTGGTCGGAGCGGTACGACGCCACCCGCGAGAGCCGGCACTCGCTCCTGGTGGAGGAGGGCGACCTGCGCGACAGCCTCCAGTCCTACGCCTCCGACGAGGGCGTCGTGGTGGGCACCAACCTGGTCTACGCGGCGACGCACCAGCTCGGGCGCGAGGAGGTCAACATCCCCGCCCGGCCGTTCCTCGGGCTGTCGGCCGACGACGCGGGCGACATCGCCGACCTGATCCTGGGCGGGATCGAGGAGGCGGGCGCATGACCGCGATCCTCGCGCCGTTCGACCTGATGCCGGACCTGGCCGAGCGCGCGGCGGCCGCGATCCGCGCCGCCGCGCCCGAGCTCGCCACGGTGCAGACCCGCGCGGGCGCGCTGGCGGCGGCCGAGCTGAAGGACCTCGGCGCGCGCGCGCCGGCGGTCGTGGTGTCGTGGCTCGAGGCGCGGCCCGCCCGCGAGCGCGCGGGCCCGGCCCCGTCCTTCGATCTCGGGATGGCGGCCTACGTGCTCGCCAAGGACGCGCTCGGCCTGCCGCGCGAGACGGTGGCCGCGGCGATCGCGGCCCGGATCATGGCGCTGGTGCCGTCGCGGACGTGGGGCCGGGCGGAGGCGGGCGAGGCGCATACCGTCCGGCTGCAGTCGCTGGCCACGCAGGCGGTACGCAACCAGGGCGTCGCGCTCTGGGCGGTGACCTGGCTGCAGCCGATCACCTTCGCCGACGAGGGCGAGCTGGGCGAGATGCCGCGAACGGTGTTCGCGCCGGTCGATCCGCGCGGGCCCGGCGCGCCCTACGAGACCGTCTCGGAGGTGCCGCGATGAGCTACGCCGCCGCCGAGGCCGATCGCCGGATCGAGGCCCTGTCGAACGTCGGCGTCGTGACCGCGATCGACGTCGGCCGCGTGCGCGCGAAGGTTCGTATCGGGCGTCTCGAAACCCCCTTCATCCCGGTGTTGCAGGTGCAGGCGGGGCAGGTGCGGATGCTGTCGATGCCGTCGGTCGGCGAGCAGGTCGCCGTCTCGGCGCCGGGCGGCGACTATGCCCGGGCCTTCGTGTCGGGGGCGATCTACGCCGGCAACGCGCCCGACGAGGCGGGCGAGGGGCACGTCGTGCTCCATCTCGGCGGCGGCGAGCTGCGGGTGACCGGCGATCTCGTGGTCGACGGCGACATCCGCCTGAACGGGACGGTGACGGCCGAGGTCGACGTGCTCGCCGCGGGCAAGAGTCTCGCGTCGCACACCCACCCCCACGGCGACCCGGCCGGCAGCACCGGGGCGCCGTCGTGACCGGCGCGCTCGGCATGGACCGAGCCACGGGCGCCGCGCTCGGCGGGGACGCGCATCTCGCGCAGTCGATCGCCGACATCCTGACGACGCCGATCGGAAGCCGCGTCATGCGCCGCGACTACGGCTCGGACCTGCCGGAGCTCATCGACGCGCCGATCAATCCCGAGACGGTCGTGGACCTCTACCAGGCCACGGCCGAGGCGCTGGCCCGGTGGGAGCCGCGGCTGTCGCTCGCGCGGGTCCAGGTGTCGGAGGCGCGCGCGGGCCACGTCGTGCTGCGGCTGGAGGGCACGGTCGCGGGCGTGGCCTCGACGCTCGACGTGGCGCTCGGAGCGGCGACGTGAACCGGTTCGACGCGATCGACCTCTCGACGCTGCCGCCGCCGCGGGTGGTGGAGCGGCTCGACTTCGAGACGATCTTCCGGCGCAACCGCGACGCGCTGGAGCAGCTGATGCCCGAGGCGGCGGGCGTGCTCGCGCTCGAGAGCGAGCCGCTGGTGAAGTTCGTCCAGCTGATGAGCTACAACGAGATGGTGCTGCGTCACCGCGTGAACGAGGGCGCGCGCTCGACGATGCTGGCCTTCGCGCGGGGCGCGGACCTCGAGCACCTCGCCGCGCTGTTCGGGGTCCGGCGGCTGGTGGTGCGCGAGGGCGATCCGGACGCGCGGCCCCCGGTCCTCCCCGAGCTCGAGGCGGATGCGGACCTCCGCGAGCGCGCGCAGCTCGCGCTCGAGGGGTTCTCGACCGCGGGCCCGGCCGGGGCCTACGTGTTCCACGCGCGTGCCGTCGACGGCGACATCCGCGACGTGGAGGCGACGAGCCCGCAGCCCGGGCGGGTCGACGTGGTCGTGCTTACGCGGTCGGGCAACGGCGTGCCGAGCCCGGAGCTGCTGGCGAGGGTCGGCGCGGCGCTCTCGGCGGACGCGGTCCGCCCGCTCTGCGACACGGTCATCGCGCGGGCGGCCGAGGTCGAGGAGTACGCCGTCGACGCGGCGATCGCGTGCGACGCGGGCCCGGACCCCGAGGCGATCCGGCTCGAGGTGCTGTCGCGGGTGGGGATGGTCGTGGAGCGCCACCACCGGCTGGGGCGGTCGGTGCCGCGCTCGGCGCTGCTCGGCGCGCTGCACCAGCCCGGCGTGCGCGCGGTGGATCTCGCGTCGCCCGCCGCCGACATCGCGCGCGGCACGGGGCAGGCGGCGTTCTGCACGTCGGTCACGGTCACGCTCGACGCGCAGGTCGGCGCGTGAGCTCGGCGCTGCCGCCCAACCTCCGCCCCCTCGAGGCGGCGCTCGAGGGCGCGATGGCGGCCGCCGACCTGCCGGTGGACTACGCGCGGCTCCTGAACGCGGATGCCTGTCCGGCCGAGTTCCTGCCGTTCCTCGCCTGGCACTTCTCGGTCGACGACTGGTCGGCGGCGTATCCCGACGCGATCCAGCGCGGCATCGTGCGCGGCTCTATCGAGCAGCACCGCCGGCGCGGGACGGTCGCGGCGGTGCGCGCGGCGCTCGACGCCGCGGGATGGGCCGACGCCGCGATCTTCGAGCGCGGCTCGGCGCCGCGCTACGGGACGCTGACCTACGGGGACGGGACGTCCTACGATCCGGGCGACCACTGGGCGGAGTACCGGGTCCGGATCCCGCGGCCGATGACCGACGACCAGGCCGCGGAGGTCCGCGCGCTGCTCGAGCGGGCCGCGCCCCTGCGCTGCCGGCTGATCGAGCTGAGCTACACGCTGACCGACTTCGTCTACGGGCGCGGCGACGCCTACGGCGCGCGCAACTACGGAGGCACCCAGTATGTCTGACACCTCGCTGCCCGAGGCCGTCGTCTGGCACGACACGATCCACCAGGCGGAGGACGGCGACCCGGTCAACGGCGGCGTCCCCGACCGGGCGTCGCGCTCCGGGGGGCCCAACATCGCCGCGAAGATGCTCGCGGACCGGACGCGGTGGCTGCGCCAGAAGGTGCAGGAGGCGCTCGACGCGCTCTCGGCCGGCGAGCTGCTGGCCGCGATCAAGACGGTGGACGGGACCGGCTCGGGGCTCGACGCGGACACGCTCGACGGGCTCCATGCCGCGGCCTTCGTCCAGTCGCGCCGCGAGGGCGCGGGCAACGGGCTGAACGCGGACATGGTCGACGGGCGGCACGCGTCCGAATTCGCGCTGACGTCGCGCGAGGGCGCGGGGAACGGGCTCAACGCCGACACGGTGGACGGGCTCCACGCCTTCGAGCTCGGCGGGACGGCCGGGGACATCAAGGCGTTCCTCGCCGCCACGCCGCCGCAGGGCTGGTTGAAGTGCGACGGGACCGAGCTCGCGCGCGCCGACTTCCCCGCGCTCGTGTCGCGGGCGGGTCCGTACCTGCGGGCGGGCGGCACCGCCGCGACGTTCCGGTTGCCGGACCTGCGCGGCGAGTTCCTGCGCGGGGCGGATGACGGCCGCGGGGTCGATCCCGGCCGCGTCCCCGGCTCGTCGCAGGGCGACCTGCTGCGCGACCACCGGCACGGGCTCGGGGCGCACTCGACCTATCGAGACGCCGGCTCCTCCACTGACGGGCCGGGCGACAGCAACGACGCGTCGACGTCGAACGTGACGATCGGCGTGCTCGACGGGCTCGGCGGGGCGGAGACGCGGCCGCGCAACGTCGCCGTCCACTTCGCGATCAAGTTCTGAGGCCCGCCATGACCGATGCCCCCCTCGTCCACCACTACGACGCACGGACCGGCGCGCATACCGGCTCGGCGCCCGCGCTGATGCACCCGCTGCGGGCCGGCGAGCCGCTCGTGCCGCTGCACGCCACGCTGATCGCGCCGCCGGCGCCGGGGGCGGGGCGCGCGGCGGTGTTCCGCGGCGGCGCCTGGTCGCTCGTGCCGGACCTGCGCGGCCGCCCCTGGTGGACGCCCGACGGGGTCGAGGGGCGGATCGAGGCGCTCGGGGCCGCGCCGCGCGGCGCGATCCTCGAGCCGCCGCCGACGCCCGCGCATCGCTGGACGGATGCGGGATGGGCGGTGCCGGCGCGATACGCGTCGAAGGCGGAGGCCAAGGGCGCGGTGGTCGCCGCGATCGAGCGCTTCGAGGGCGCGGTGGCGGGCCTGCGGTCGTGGGGCGAGCGCCAGAGCTGGTCCGACCAGGAGCCCGCCGCGCGCGCCGTGCTCGCCGGGGACGCGACGCCGCCGGGCCTCGCCCTGCTCGAGGGGATCCGCTCGATCTCCGGCGAGACGCTCGAGGCGCTGAGCGCCCGCGTCGTCGAGAACGCGGACCTGTTCCGCCGGCTCGTCGGCCCGCTCGTCGGATACCGGCGCGCGATCTTCGCGGCGATCGACGCCGCCGACGGCCTCGCCGAGGTCGAGGACGTCACCGAGGACGGATTGCGGCAGCTCGCTGCATTCGTCGCCCGGGCGCAAGCCCAAGCATCCCGAGGAGCCAGCCAATGACCACCGCCTTCCTGCACGGCATCGAGACGATCGAGATCGACGACGGCGTCCGCGCCGTCCAGACGGTCCGGTCGAGCCTGATCGGCCTCGTGGGCACCGCGCCCGACGCGGACCCCGCGGCCTTCCCCGCGAACGTCCCGGTCCTGGTGGCGGGGCCCCGCGCGGCGCGCGCCCTGGGCGAGTTCGGCACGCTGCCGGCGGCGTACCTCGACGTCTACGCGCAGGGCGTGAACCTCGCGGTGATCGTGCGCGTCGACGAGGGCGCCGACGCGGCGGCGACCGCGGCCGCGGTGGCGGGCAACGCGGTGGCGGGCTCCGGGGCCTACGCGCTCCTCGACGCGCAGTCGCTGACCGGGCAGACGGCGCGCATCCTGGCCGCGCCCGGGTTCACGTCCTCGACGGGGGTTAACGCCGCGGTCACCGCGCTGCTCGCGGTCGCCGCGCGCACCCGCGCGGTGGTGGTGGCCGACGGGCCCGGAACGACCGAGGCCGAGGCGATGGCGATGGCCACGCTCTACGACGACCAGCGGCTCTACATGGTCGACCCGGACGTGGTGGTCGCGCGCGGGACCTCGTCGGCGGCCCGGCCCGCCTCGGCGCTGGCGGCCGGGGCAATCTCGGCGCGCGACGCCGAGCGCGGGTTCTGGTGGAGCCCGTCCAACCAGGTCCTCGCCGGCGTGGCGGGGACGGGGCGCCCCGTCGGCTTCTCGCTCACCGACCCCGAGACCGAAACCAACCGCCTCAACGAGGTGGGGATCGCGACGGTGGTGCGCCAGAACGGGTTCCGGCTCTGGGGCAACCGCAGCGTGAGCACCGACCCGATGTGGTCGTTCCTGTCGGTGCGGCGCACGGCCGACATGATCTACGAGAGCCTCGAGCGCGGGCACCTCTGGGCGCTCGACCGGCCGTTCAGCCAGCAGCTGCTGATCACGCTGCGCAACGGGGTGCAGGCCTATCTCGACGGGCTGGTGGACCGCGGCGCGCTGATCGGCGGGCGGGCCTGGATCGACCCGGAGGTCAACACGGCCGTGACGCTGCAGGCCGGGCAGCTCTTCGTGGACTTCGACATCGAGCCGCCGGCGCCGCTCGAGCGCCTGACGTTCCGGGCCCGGCGCAACGGGGCCTACTACGACGAGCTGGTGGCCGACGCCGCCGCCGCAACCTGAGGCCCGGCGCCGAAGGCGTCACACAAGAAGGAGGACGCGCATGGCGTACCCGAGGATCATCCGCAACCACAACGTCTACGTCGACGGCGAGAGCTACTTCGGCCGGGCGTTGCAGACCAAGCTGCCGGTGATGGCGGTGAAGACCGACGCGCATCGCGGCGCGGGCATGGTCGGCGCGGTCGGCATGGACATGGGGCTCGAGGCGATGAGCCTCGAGAGCGAGTTCGCCGAATGGTCGGAATACCTGCTCACCCGGCTCGGCTCGATGGCCGAGCTCGTCTGCCGGCCGGCGGCGCGGGCCGACGACGAGGAGGGGTTCACCGCCTACGTGATAACCGCCGAGGGGCTGGTGACGACATCGGCGGGCGACACGCTCAACCCCGGCGACATGGCGAGCTCGAAGCTGATGCTGAAGATGGACGTCCGGCGCTACCGGATGGAGATCGACGGGCGGACGGTCCACGACGTCGACCTGGTGCGCGGCAAGCGCGTCGTCGGCGGCGTCGACCAGGAGGCCGGGCTGCGCCGGGCGATGGGCCTGTGAGCGCGCTGGTCAACGAGGCGATCCGGCTGTCTCGGCCGATCGCGCGCGAGGGCAGCGAGGCGGTGGCCGAGGTGCGGCTGGTCGAGCCGATGGCCGGGCAGCTGCGCGGGCTCAAGCAGGCCGACATCGTGCAGATGGACGTGGGCGCGATCCTGACGCTGCTGCCGCGCATCACCCGGCCGCACCTCACGCAGGCCGAATGCGACGCGCTGCCGCCGCGCGACCTGATCCGGCTCAGCCAGGAGGTGGTGCTTTTTTTCGCGTCGTCGCGCGAGCTCGAGGGGCTGACGGCCCCGGCCTCCCCGACGCCATCGACGACGCCGTAGCCGACGTCGCCCGGGCCTTCGGGTTCGGGCTCGAGGAGCTGCGCCGGCTCGACCTGGGCGACCTCGCCCGCTGGCACGCGCGCACGCGATCAGGAGATGACGGATGAACGACCTGCGCCTCTCGCTCGTGATGAAGTTCGTGGACCAGTTCACCGGTCCGCTCCGCCGCGCGCGCGGCGACATCCGCGACGCCGGAAATGGGGTCGTCTCGGACGAGGAGCGGCGGGCGCGGCAGGTGCGTGCCATCGGCCGTGGCGCGATCGGCGTCGGCGCTGCCATCATGACCGGCCTCGGGCTGGCGGCGAGGGAGGCCGCCAACTTCGAGGAGGCGATGAAGGGGGTCGAGAAGGTCACGGAGTTCGAGAGCCCCGATGCCATCACGCAGCTCGCCGGGGAGATCAGGGACCTTTCCACCGAGATCCCGATGCTTTCGGAGGAGATCGCCGCGATCGTCGAGGCGGCGGCGCAGGCGAACCTCGTCCCGGCGGACGCGTCGGACGTCGAGAAGATCGCGCAGCTGCGTACCTTCGCGGAGGAGGCGGGCAAGATCGGCACCGCATTCGATCAATCCGCCGAGCAGGCAGCGGCATTCATGACGAGCCTACGAGCACGGATGCAGCTGACACAGGCCGAGGCGATGCTGGTGGCCGACGCGGTCAACCACCTCTCGCAGAAGTCCGGTTCCAGCGCGACCAACATGACGGACATCATCAGTCGGGTCGGCGGTCTCGCATCGTCGGCCGGATACTCGGCGACCGAGATCGCGGCCCTGTCCGCCGCCTTCGACGAAGCCTCCCCATCCGCGGAGATCGCAGCGACCGCCTTCGCGGCGTTCTTGCGTCCGCTGACCGCGGGCGAGGCGGCGACCAAGGCGCAGAGCACGGCGCTCGAGGCGCTGGGCATGACGGCCGAGGGAGTGGCGGCACGGATGCAGGTCGACGCGTCAGGCGTCGCGATGGACATCGTCACCGGGCTGCAGGCATTGCCGGCCGAGCGACAGGGGGCGATCCGAAGGCTGCTCGTCGGCGACGAGGGGGACCGGGGGCTCGCCACGATCGTGAACCGGGTCGACCGGCTGAAGACACTCTTCGACGAGGTCGCGGACCCGGCGACCTACGAGGGGTCGGTGATGCGCGAGTACGAGACGGCGATCGAGGGGGCCAACGCGCAGTGGACCCTGATGATGAATACGGTGAAGGCCCTCATGGCGGACATCGGCGACGTGCTGCTGCCGTTCGTCACCCAGTTCGCGCAGCAGTCCCGCGAGATCCTCTCGGGCATCCGGGAATGGGCGAAGGAGAGCGACAACGTCGCCGTCGCGATTGCGGGGATCACGGTGGCGCTCGGGGTGCTCGGGGTCGTGGCGATGTTCAACCCAGTCCTCGCCGCCATCGCCGGCATATCGGCCCTCGTGGTCCTGCTGATCGCGCACTGGGACGACCTGAAGGCGAAGATGAGCGAGGTATTCGACTGGATCGTCACGCGCGCCGCCGAGGTCGGCGCGGCGATCCGCTCGGCGCTGACGTTCGAGCAGCCTGCCTTCACCGTCGAAGGGCCGGGCGTCGTCGATGCGCCGGCGGTGACGGTCGAGAGCCCCCGCAGCCAGATCACCCGCTGGATGGGCGGCGGCGACCCGCCCCGCGCCATCGGCGGCGGCGTGCGCGCCGGCCAGACGTACCAGTGGCAGGAGGAGGGGCTCGAGCTCTTCGCGCCGATGACGGACGGGCGGGTGATCTCGAACGCCGAGCTGGGGCGGATGGGCCGCGGCGCGGCGGGCGGCGGCACGGTGACGATCGGCGACATCCACGTCCACGCGCAGCCGGGCCAGTCGGCCGTCGAGGTCGCCCGGGCGGTGCGCCGCGAGCTCGCGGCCGCGATGCGGCCGCGCTCGCCGCTGCACGACGGGGGCGTGTATGGCTGACCTCGCGAGCGTGATGATGGCGCTGGGCGCATTCCGGTTCGGGATCGGCTCGGGCGACTACCAGCAGCTGCGCCGCGCGGCGTCGTGGCGCTGGCCGGTCCAGGAGCGGGTCGGCCGCGCGCCCGCGTCGCAGTTCACCGGTCCGGGGGTGCAGACGGTCACGCTCTCGGGGGTCATCTATCCCCATTTCAAGGGCGGTTTGAGGCAGCTCGACGCGATGCGCGCGCTGGCGGGCCTCGGGCGGCCGATGATGCTCGTGGACGGCCTCGGCTTCGTCTTCGACACCTGGTGCATCGTCGAGGTGTCCGAGACCAAGTCGGTGCTGATGCGCGACGGCGCGCCGCGCAAGATCGAGTTCGAGATCGGGCTGCAGAGCTACGGCGGGGACCGCGCGTGAGGGCGGCGCGAACGGTCCGCACGCGCGAGGGCGACATGCTCGACGCGATCGCGCGCGACACGATGGGCGGGACCGAGCACGTCGTCGCGCTGATGGCGGCGAACCCCCACGTCTCCGGGCTGCCGGCGGTGCTGCCCGCGGGGCTCGAGCTGATGGTGCCCGAGCCCGCCGCCGACGCGGCGACGCCCGAGCGCCCGATCCGGCTCTGGGGGCGGGGGTGACGCCGGCGTTCCGGGTCCGCGCGGACGGCGAGGACGTGACCGCGCTCATCGCCGACCGGCTGATGTCGCTGGCGCTCGACGACGGCGACGGGATGGAGGCCGACACGCTCGAGATCGTGCTCGACGACCGCGGCGGGCGGCTCGTGGAGCCCGAGACCGGCGCGGTGCTCGAGGTCGCGCTGGGGCGCTCGGCCGACGCGCTCGTGGAGCTGGGCGCGTTCACGGTCAACGGCGTGGCCGGGGAGGGGCCGCTGCGCAGCCTCACGATCCGCGCCGAGGCCGCGGACCTCGCCGGGCCGATCCGATCGCCGCGTACGCGCGCCTGGGAGGCCACGACGCTCGCGGGCGTGACCGACGCCATCGCCGCGCGCGCGGGGCTCGCGCCGTTCGTCTCCGAGAGCCTGCGCGGGGCGGCGATCGCCTACGAGGCGCAGACGGCCGAGAGCGACCTGCACTTCCTGACGCGGCTCGCGAAGCGGTTCGACGCGATCGCGAAGCCCGCGGGCGGCCGCCTGGTCGTGGCGCGCCGCGGCGAGGGGATCGGCGAGCCGGTGGCGATCGACGTCGCGATGGCGACGGGCTGGTCGTGGGAGGCGGGGCAGCGCGAGCGCTATGCCGAGGTCACGGCGCGGTGGTCGGACGTGGACGGCGGCCGCGAGGGGACGTTCGTCGCCGGGAGCGGCGAGCCCGCCCGCGAGCTGCGGCGGGTCCATGCGAGCGAGGCCGAGGCGCGCGAGGCGGCGACGGCCGAGCTCGACCGCGCCGCGCGGGGCGAGCGGACGGTGTCGGTGACGCTGCAATCCTTCCTAGGCGACCTCTTCGGCGGGGGGCGGGTACGGCTGGACGGGTTCGGACCTTCCGTCGACGGCGACGCGGAGGTCCGGCGGGTGCGCCACGTCCTCGACGCGGGCGGGCTCGTCACCAGCTTCGACGGCGCGAGGATCGCACGATGACGGCAGGGCCCAAGCGCGCGATCGCCGAGACGCTGCCCGACGGCGCCCCGCGGCTCGTCGAGACGCCGCTGGGCGAGGCGGCCCCGACCCTCGTCTCGGGGATCGACCGGGCGGGCTTCGCGCTGCCGGCCGAGCTGGTGCCGACGCCGCCGGCGATCGTGGGCGGCGTGCGGATCGAGGGGCCCGTCGTGCCCGGCGCGGAGGTCCGGCTGGTGGCGGGCGCGATCGCCGGGACGCCGCGGCCCGAGCTGCGGGCGCGATGGTTCGTGGCCGGCGCGCCGGTGCCGGGGGCGATCGGGCTGGCGTTGCGGCTGACGGCCGAGATGGCGGGGCAGGCGCTCGCCGGCGAGCTCGAGGCGATCAACCGCCACGGCGTCGCGCGGCAGCTCTCGGCGCCGCGTCGCCTGCCGGGCGAGGTCTCGGTCGCGCCGGGCACGCGCCCCGAGCTCGCCGTGGAGATCGGCCCCGACGGCGCGCCGGTCGGCGACGACCTGGTCGTGTCGCGGCTCGTGCTCGCGGCGGTCGACGAGGACGCGCTGTTCTACGCGTGGCTGGCCGACGGGATCGAGGTCTCGGAGGACCGGCGCCGGCTCGGGACCGGCGCGCTCGCGGGCGGCGCCGTCGTGGTGCTGCGGGTCAGCGGCGGCGGGCTCGCGGCGCCGGTGCTGTCCAACGAAGTCACGCTCGCGCCCCGGCCGGCCCCGCCGCCCGACGGCTATCTCAGGGAGGACTGGTGATGGCCGTCCGCAAGTACAAGATCGACGTGCCCTCGCTTCCCGCCGCGGAGATCGATCCGCAGGGCGAGTACTCCTACCGCGATCCCGCCACCGGCGCGGCCGCGTTGATGGCGCCGACGCGGGAGGGCGACGCGCTGGTCCCGCTCCTCGGCGGCTTCACGCTGCAAGAGATCGGCGACCTCCGCGCGAAGCTCGACATCATCCTCGCCCTGGGCCGCGACGGGGACGGGCGCCTGACCGACGCCGGCGTGCCGCTCGGCGGCGGTGCCGTCGTGCCCCCCGCCGACGTCGCGCCCGTCATCACGGGGACGATCCTCACGTCGGCCGGCACCGTCGCCGCACCCGCCGCGCCCCCCGCCCCGACGATCGTCGGGACCCTGCTCGTTTCCGCCTGAGAAGGACCCTTCGATGCCGCTGATACAGTTCACCTCCCTCGCGACCGGCGACGCCATCGAGCAGGACGTCGCCGCGGGCGCCGACCTCAAGCAGAGCGTCCCCCCGGGATCCTACGTCGTCCAGCGCGTGGCGAAGGCCTACTCGCCCCCGGTCACGCTCGTCGTGCCCCAGGTCGGTCCGGTTGAGCCGGTGATCACGGTCCTGGTCGAGCCGAGCGCGGCCGGGATCGGCACGATCGCCGAGGGCGACGGCGTGGCCGCCGTGCTCGCGCGGCTGACCGAACCCGGATCCGCCCAGCTCGGGGACGGGACAGCGGTGCCGGGCGTGCCGTCGCTCGTGGCCGCGCTCGGATCGACCTCGGCGCTGACGGCGCTTCCGGTCGGGCAGGCGGTGAGCCACGTCCGGTGGACCTACGCCCATCCGGGGGCGGCGTCGAAGGTGCGCCACGTGGTCGTCGGGCAGACGGTGCAGGCAGCGGCGGCGGCCACGGTTCCCGCGGCGGTCACGTCGTCCATGTGGTCGCTTTCCGACGCGGGCACGGGCGGCGCGCTGACGGTGGAGGTGACCGCCCTGCCGGACGACGGCGGCTCGCCCATCACGGCGATCGAGCGTCAGGTGGGCGGCGGCTCCTGGACGGCGCTCGGCTCCCTCGCTGGCTTGGGCACGGCGACGATCACCGGGGTCGCGAACAACGCCAGCACGTCGGTCCGCCTGCGCGCGGTCAACGCGGTCGGGGCAGGCGGCCAGTCGGGGGCCATGTCGGCCACCGCCAGTGCACCGGCGACCCCGACCATCACCCCCGGCACGGTCTACCTCGCGCCCCTGACCGCCCCGGCCACGCGCGCGGATGCGGAGGCGGCGGTGACGGTCGGCAACGGCACGGCGTCGGACGGCTCGACGGTCACGGCGGGGACGCCGGAGTTCAAGCACGGCGGCACGGGCTCCGGTTTGACGGGCTGGGACAGCGCAACGGGCTGGCTGTCGATCACGCTGGCCGATGGCGACGTGGCCCGCGTGCGGGTGCCGTTCACCGCGCCCGGCCTCGCCACGGTCTACGGCTACGCGCAGACGGAGGTGGCCGCCGAGGCACCGCCGCTCACGACCACGCGCGTCGGCAACCGGATCGAGGCGGCGTGGCGCGACGGCACGCCGGACGGCACGACCTACGACCTGACCGTCGGGATCGGCGGCACGTCCTATTCGGTCACGCTGACGAAGGGCGTGGCGCTGACGGCGGTGTCGCCCCTCACCATTGCCACGACAGGCGATGGACAGGCCGGTGACGTCTACGCTGCCTCGGGAGGGGCGTATTTCTACGACACGACCTTCGGCACGCCCTCGGAGGCGTATTCGTGGACGCTCGACGGCGCGGTTGTGTCGGGCGCGGACGGGGCCAGCCACGCCGCCTCGGCGGGCATGCTGCGGGGCAGGCTGACGGTCACGATGTCCGGCGGCGGCGCTCCGCTGGAGATGACCTCCGCGCCGGTCACGGTGGCGGCGGCTCCGGCGGGAACCGCGCCGGAAAACACGGTCCCCCCGACGATCACGGGGGTCTCGAACCCGCCGCGCGTGGGCGAGACGATGACCGCTGGCGACGGCTCTTGGTCCGGCTCGACGCCGATGACGTTCGCGCGCCAATGGACGCGCAACGGCGCGTTCGTGGGCAGCGGGGGGCCGGGCTTCACGCTCTCCTCGTCCGACCTCGGCGCGGTGATGGGCCTGACCGTGACCGCCTCGAACGGGACCGCGCCGGACGGGGTCGAAGACGCCACGCCGACCGGCGCGGTGGTGGCGGCGGCGTCGGGCGTCACCGCCAATGGCGGCGCGGGCAAGATCACCGTGACTTCCGTAACCCTACCTCCCGTCCCGACCGCCACGGGCGGCGCGGGCAAAATCACTGTCACCGCCGCGTAAGGAGCGAGCCATGCCCATCACGATCCGCCCAACCGGCGACACCAACGAAGCCAACTGGCTCACGTTTCCCGACGACACGACGCCGTTCGACCTGCCCGGCATCGCGGAAGGCGCGTATGAGATACGCGGCGAGAGCGCATGGGGGCCTGTGAGTGGAGCCGTCACGGCAGCCACGGCAAACCTGATCCCGTTCATGGACCCGAACGCGCCGGGCTGGACGGCCACGTCGCAGGTGGCCCCGCAAGCGAACGGCGACCTGCGCCTCAACTACGGCCTCGGTCGGCCGCGCATCGACCTGCCCGCCGACGCGCTCTCCCCGAACACGAACTATATCACGACATTCGAGTACCAGACTGCGGTGCCCAACCGGAGTATCGGGATTGGCATCAGCGACGCAGCGAGCGATTTTTCGTACTCGTACCAAGACACAGGCAGCACGGTTAACGCCTTCCAGAGTGTGAGCGTCACCTTCACGACCCCTTCCGTCACAACCGGTCGCCTCATTCGTTTCGACCACGCGTCGAGCAGTGCCAACCCGGAACGCTTCTCGACGCTGCGCTCCGCCGTCACGGTGCCCGCATGACCGCCCGCCTCGCCTCCACCGCCTCGATCCGGGAGCCTCGCAAATGACCGTCCTACTCAATGGCGTCGTCACCGGCACGACCGTCACCATCAACGACAAGACGGTCGAGCAATGGGACGGCTTCAATGCCCCCGGCCCGACCGGCGACGCCACCGTCACCGTCGAGGTCACGCGGTCCGCGCTCCGAACCGCGCCGGAGGGCGTGTTCTTCAAGGCCGTGGATTGGACCGGCTTCGACACCGTGAAGGGCGACGTGGCCAACTTCGACAATCGGCAGATGGACCTGATCCACATCTGGTCCTTCGGCGACCCGGGCTCGCGCTACGACGTGCCCGAGAAGCTGCTGCCCGAGTGGCGCGACGCGAACACCGCGCGGGGGCCGTTCGCGAGCCACGTCTACGAGTGCCTCGACGGCTTCACCGAGGGCGTCAGAAGCCATACGTGGAACCTGACCGTGATCGAGCCGTCCACCGGGCGGATCGCCACCGCTTCGGGCGTGATCGACGTGACCGACCCGAACGTGACCTTCGCGGGCGACCTGACAGCCTACGTCTCCGAGGCGGGAAACTTCGCGGATTGCCCCGCCGCCGTGCCGTCCAACCGGCGCTTCACGACGCTGGGCGAGGCGAAAGACGCGGTGCTGTTCGGACCGCGCGGACGCATCATGTTTGCGCGGGGCGAGGACTTCATTATCGGGAGCGGGATCGCCGACATCAGCAGCCTGAGCGTCGTCGGCGGTTACGGGGCGACCCATTTCGTCGCCGGGCCGGGCACGGGCACGCGGCCCCGTATGGTTCTGCATCCCGATGCGGCCACGACCCCCAACTCCCGCATCGCCACGGTCAATTGGGATTTTCGCGGCGGCGAGTACGTCGTCAGCGGCCTTCACCACCAAGGACCGTGGGACAGCACCACCGAGAGCGGCGGGCAGGCGGGCGGCTATTCGATCCGGGGGCAAGGGCTCAAGCTGTTCAACCAATGCAGCTTCGACGGGGTGAACCCGGTGGGCTGCCTGGAGAACGAGACCGACCCCGACACCGGCGGCACCCGCGATGCGTCGATGACGAAAGCCGAGGCCCAGCGGATCAACCATTCGCGGTCGAGCCTCATCATGAACGGCGTCGTGGGCCGCAACGGCAGCAACTACGCGCTCTTCGGCACGGGGCAGGGCAGGATCGCCGTCCTCGGCACGCAGCTCGCCCACGAGTCCGACGCGCGGTCGGGCGGCACCTATCGCGTGACGGGGGACGGCGGGGAGCACCCGCTGGCGAACCATTCCGGGTCCGTTCGCGTCGAGGGCAACTGGCCGACGGACATGGTGGTGGACGGCGCGGACATGTTCAGCCGATGCGGCTGGTACCGCAACCTCTCGCAGTTCCGCACGATCCAGCCGTGCCTCCGGTTCAACACCAACTCGGAAGACGGGTTCTTCATCAACGTCCAGCGTTCGTCCTTCGAGGGCGGCGGCTCGCTGGTGGTCATCTCCCGGCAGAACACGGGCGAGAGGCTGACGGTCACGCCCGCGCTGATCGAGCACTGCATCTTCACCCCGTCGCACATGACGGCGAGCGGGATCGACCTGATGGGCGGCTGCGCGGCGATCCGCTCGATCCTCGTCAACGTGCCGGACGTGAGGCCCATCACCGAGGACTTCACGTTCCGCCGGTTCGTCAACGCCCGCTACGAAAGCAACAACGGGGACTACCCGGAAGTCTTCCTGCCCAAGCTGGAGGTCACGGGCGTCACGTTCATCGACCATTGCAGCCCGGCCAACCGCGGGGGGCGGGGCGTCGAGCTGCTGTCGCTCTTCGATCCGCGAAACCCTGATCCAAATCCCCACCCGCGCGGCCCGGTGGTCTACGAGAACAACATCGTCCACACGCCCAACATCGCGGACCCGAACGGCCTGTCCGGCTTCGACGAGGCCAGCACGCAGAGCGGCCCGCTGGACGACACGCCGCTCTGGGCGCCGAGGGAGATCTTCGGCCCCATCGTCTCCTACCTCGAATACAAGGATAACTTCCCCGCCCGCTTCCACCGGGGCGACACGATCACCCTGCCGCATCCGCCGGGCACGGACGCCTCGACCTTTACCGCGCCTGGCGCTCCGAACCCGAAGTCGTGGATGCCCTATGGGCCTATCACGCAGGTCGAGCACCTGCCGGACGGTATCCGCATCACCAACGTCTCGCCTTCGCGGGACAAGGAGGCGGGCGAGGAGTTCATTCTCGAGCTGGACGTGGGGGATAACCCCATACGCTACCCGCAATACGCCTCCCCGCTGGACACCGTGCAGGACGGGACGCCCGGCGTGGGCTCGTCGGCGCGGGGAGCGGCCAACGTGGCACACGCCAAACGCCGCGTTGACGGGCGGATGCAGCCGCGACCGGATACCGGCGCGACAGTCGGATGGGTGGAGGCGTAGATGCGAACCAAGCGGTGGTGAGCGTCAAGTCCTGACGGGGTCGGAGCGTCAGCCTGCCGACGGATTAGCGATGTCAGTCGTCCCGTCCACACGCCGTTCAATAGGCCTTCAGAACCCGATCGGAACGCGGCGAGCAGCATAAGCTGATGGCCTCGATCTGCACCTGACCCCCGCTGCTTCAGGTTTTCGCTTTTTGAAGAGCAGTGTGTCCCGTGCTGAAAGGTTCGGTGTCCCGCTACAGGCGGCGGAACGTCCGAGCGCGCCCCGGCGGCCATTGACGCCATCGCGCTTCGCGCCTAACTGCCGATCGCTGTCACTCGCCCCTGGTGAGTGCCATTACCGAAACGCCAACGCGAAAGAGGCTGACATGGCTTTCCAACCGCTGCACGACCGGGTCCTGGTCAAGCGCGTCGAGTCCGACGAGAAGACCAAGGGCGGGCTGATCATCCCCGACACCGCCAAGGAGAAGCCCGCCGAGGGCGAGATCGTCTCCGTCGGCGAGGGCGCGCGCAAGGACAGCGGCGAGCTGATCGCCCCCTCGGTCAAGGCCGGCGACAAGATCCTGTTCGGCAAGTGGTCGGGCACCGAGGTCACGATCGACGGCGTCGAGCTGCTGATCATGAAGGAAAGCGACATCCTCGGCATCATCGCCTGAGCCGTCGCGCCTTCCGTAACACAACCGAATTCAGGAGAGAATCATGGCCGCCAAGGACGTGAAGTTCGACACGGACGCCCGCAATCGCATGATGAAGGGCGTCAACACGCTCGCCAACGCCGTCAAGGTCACGCTCGGTCCCAAGGGCCGCAACGTGGTCCTCGACAAGTCGTTCGGCGCGCCGCGCATCACCAAGGACGGCGTCAGCGTCGCCAAGGAGATCGAGCTCGAGGACAAGTTCGAGAACATGGGCGCGCAGATGGTCAAGGAAGTGGCCCAGCGGACCAACGACGAGGCCGGTGACGGCACCACGACCGCGACCGTGCTCGCGCAGGCCATCGTGATCGAGGGCTTCAAGGCCGTCGCGGCGGGCATGAACCCGATGGACCTCAAGCGCGGCATCGATCTGGCCACCGCGAAGGTCGTCGAGGCGATCAAGGCCGCCGCGCGCGACGTGACCGACAGCGACGAGGTCGCGCAGGTCGGCACGATCTCCGCGAACGGCGAGGCCGAGATCGGCCGCCAGATCGCCGACGCGATGCAGAAGGTCGGCAACGAGGGCGTCATCACCGTCGAGGAGAACAAGGGCCTCGAGACCGAGACCGACGTGGTCGAGGGGATGCAGTTCGATCGCGGCTACCTGTCGCCCTACTTCGTGACGAACGCCGACAAGATGACGGCCGAGCTCGAGGACGTGATGATCCTGCTGCACGAGAAGAAGCTCTCGTCGCTGCAGCCGATGGTGCCCCTGCTCGAGCAGGTGATCCAGAGCCAGAAGCCGCTCCTCATCATCTCCGAGGACGTGGAGGGCGAGGCGCTCGCCACGCTCGTGGTCAACAAGCTGCGCGGCGGCCTGAAGATCGCGGCCTGCAAGGCGCCGGGCTTCGGCGACCGCCGCAAGGCCATGCTGCAGGACATCGCGATCCTGACCGGCGGGCAGGTGATCTCCGAGGATCTCGGCATGAAGCTCGAGAACGTCGGGATGGACATGCTCGGTCGCGCCAAGCGCGTCTCGATCACGAAGGACAACACGACCATCGTGGACGGCGGCGGCGAGAAGGCCGAGATCGAGGCGCGCGTCGCCCAGATCCGCGGCCAGATCGAGGAGACCACCTCGGACTACGACAAGGAGAAGCTGCAGGAGCGGGTCGCGAAGCTCGCGGGCGGCGTCGCGGTGATCCGCGTCGGCGGCATGACCGAGACCGAGGTGAAGGAGCGCAAGGACCGCGTCGACGACGCGCTCAACGCGACCCGCGCCGCGGTGCAGGAAGGCGTCGTCGTCGGCGGCGGCGTGGCGCTCGTGCAGGCGGGCAAGTCGCTCGACGGCCTGAGCGGCGCCAACTCCGATCAGGACGCCGGCATCGCGATCATCCGCAAGGCCCTCGAGGCCCCGCTGCGCCAGATCGCCCAGAACTCGGGCGTCGACGGCTCGGTCGTGGCCGGCAAGGTCCGCGAGTCGACCGACCTCGCCTTCGGGTTCAACGCGCAGACCGAGGAATATGGCGACATGTTCAAGTTCGGCGTGATCGACCCGGCGAAGGTCGTCCGTCACGCGCTGCAGGATGCGGCCTCGGTCGCGGGCCTGCTGATCACCACCGAGGCGATGGTGGCCGACAAGCCCGAGAAGCCGGGCGCCAATGCCGGCGGCGGCATGGGCGGAATGGGCGACATGGGCGGCATGGGCGGCATGATGTGAGCCACCCGTCCGGCCCGTTGGCCAGACGAGACGGAGCGAGGGGCCCTGCGGGGCCCCTCGTCATGTCCGGGGGGCGGAACACGCGGGGGTCGCGCGCGTTTTCCGGCATGGTCGCCACGACCGGCGACGCAACGGGAGAATGACCATGACGCACGGAGACCACAGCCTCGTCTCGGCCGCCGACGTGACCGGCACGGCCGTCTACGGCGCCGACGATGCGAACGTCGGCACGATCGACCGCGTGATGATCGACAAGCGTTCGGGCAAGGTGGCCTACGCCGTGATGTCGTTCGGCGGCGTGCTCGGCATCGGCGGCGACGAGCGCCCGGTGCCGTGGGAGACGCTGACCTACGACACGTCGCTCGGCGGGTTCCGGACCTCGATCACCGAGGCGCAGCTCAACGACGCTCCGAAGGCGGAGACCGGCTGGGAGGGGAACCGCGACTGGGAAACGCGGACCTACCAGACCTACGGCGTCCCGCCCTACTGGATCTGAGGATGGAGGGGCGCCCGGCTCCGGGCGCCCCGTCCGCTCACAGGCGCGGCAGGGTGCCGTCGGCCATCACCGCCGCGAAGGCGCCGGTGGGGATCTCGCCGTCCATCGTCACGGACAGCACCGTCATGTCGCCCGCGACCAGCCGCCGCTCGGGCGTGGGCACGATCCGCGTGATCGGCGTGCCCTCGGGCACCGAGACGTCCTGCGCGTCGTCGAGGTAGCTCACGGTCAGCGCGTTGCCGCCGTCGATCGCGGTGATCGTGCCGATCGTGGCGTTCACCATCGTCGAGCCCTCGCCCGCGTCCCAGGGCGACCGGCCCTCGCCCACGCCGCGCATCGCCTCGGGGAAGACGTTGATCGACAGCGCGACCGTCGAGCCGTCCGCGCCGGGAAGCGCCGGGATCGACAGGAAGTCGCCCGGCGCCAGCTCGCCCACCGTGATCGGCTCGTAGACGATCAGCGCGTAGCCGTCCGCCATCGTGATGTCGGCGGTCTCGCCCTCGACGGTCCGCATGGTGACGACGTCGCCCGCGACGGCCTCGACGGTGCCGCGCACGCGCATCGTGTCCTGCGCGACGGCCAGGCCGGGAAGAAGGGCGATCGCGGCGGCGGCGATGGCGGTGAGGGTTCGCATGGTAGATCTCCGGAATGGCGACGGCCCGCGCCGTCATGAGCCTGCCATCTAGACCGTTCGGTTCAGGACGGGACCGCCCGCCGATGACGATACCGTGTGCGCGCGCGCACCGATCGGCGTCGCTTGCCGCCTCCGCCGTGCCGCGCTACGCGGGTCGCAACCTACCGGGAGCGCGCATGTACAGGGTCTGGAACTTCGTCGCGAACTACTCCCTGCTCCTGATCATCGGGGCGGCGGCGGCGCTGATCTGGGCCAATCTCGACGCGCACAGCTATCACCTGATGGTCGAGTACCCGCTGTGGTTCAACGACCTGATCGGCGTCGACCTCCATCACTGGGAGGAGGTGCTGGGCGAGGATGCCGGCCTCTACGGCCATGCCGAGACGGCGCGCGTGATGACGGCGCATTACCTCGTCAACGACATCCTGATGGCCTTCTTCTTCGCGATCGCGGGCAAGGAGGTCTGGGAGGCCGTGATCCTTCGGAACGGCTCCCTGCGCGGCAAGAAGGCCGCGACGCCGCTCTTCGCCACGGTGGGCGGGATGATCGGGCCGATCTCGGTCTATCTCGGGCTGGCGCTGCTGCTCGGGCCCGACAAGTTCGGCGCCTACGCGAACGGCTGGGCGATCCCGACCGCGACCGACATCGCCTTCAGCTACCTCGTCGGGCGCCTCGTCTTCGGCGCGGGCCACCCGGCGGTGCGCTTCCTGCTGCTGCTCGCCATCGCCGACGACGCGGCCGGCCTCGTCATCCTCGCGATCTTCTACCCGGAGGGCGACCTTGCGCCGGTCTGGCTGCTGCTCTCGCTCGCCGCCGCCGTGGGCGTCTACGTCCTGTTCAACTGGCTGCCGCGCCATCTCGACCGGGGTGACCAGCTCCGGCCGCGCTCGACGTGGATGCGGCGCAATCTGTCGTTCTGGCCCTACCTCGCGGCGGGCTGCCTGTCGTGGTTCGGCTTCGCGCAGTCCGGGCTGCACCCCGCGCTCGGGCTGCTGCCGATCGTGCCGACGCTGCCGCATGCCGACCGGGCCTTCGGCATCTTCGCGGAGGCCGAGCAGTACCTGACCGACCTGCTGAACCATTCCGAGCACCTGCTCAAGCACCCCGTCGAGGTCGTGCTGCTGCTCTTCGGGCTGATGAACGCGGGCGTCGAGTTCTCCGCCATCAGCGACCCGACCTGGCTCGTGCTCGCGGGGCTGATCATCGGCAAGCCGCTGGGCGTGATGGCCTTCGGCTACGTCGGCGCGCATGTCCTGCGCTTCGGCTTGCCGGAGGGGATGCGGACGGTCGACCTGTTCGTGGTCGGCTGCGTCTCGGCGATCGGATTCACCGTCTCGCTGTTCGTGGCCTCGGTCGCCTTCGATCCCGGCCCGGTGCAGGACGCGGCCAAGATGGGCGCGCTCTTCAGCTTCGCGGCCGCGGCGATCAGCATCGTCGCGGGCAAGCTCTGCGGGGTCCGCAAGCGGGAGGCGTGAGGGCGCCGATCCGCCGTCCCGGCCCGTGGGCGCGGGCGGGCTCCGGCGCTCCGCGACCAGATCGTCGACGCGGCACCGGCGGCCCGCCGACCGCGCGGGGGATGCGGGCACGGCGATAGAGTTCGACGACGTCTCGAAGTCCGACTGGACGGGCACGCGCCGCAAGGTCGTGCTCGAGCGCGCGACCTTCGGCATCGAGCGCGGGCGATCGGTCGGCATCCTCGCGCCCGACGACTCGGGCAAGACCACGCGATCGACATGATGGCCGAGCCTCGAGCGTCCCGACGACGGCAGCGTGCGCCGCGCGGGGCGCGTCAGCTTCCCGCTCGGCTTCGTCGGCGGGATCGTCACGCGCAACACCGGCATCGAGAACGTCCGCTACGTGGCCGCGATCTACGGGCTGGATCCGGACCGGGTCGAGGCGTTCTGCCGCTGGCTCTGCGGGATCGAGGAATATTTCGACCGCCCCGTAGGCACTTAAAGCCAGGGGATGCGCGCGCGGCTCAGCGTGGCGCTGATGCTCGCGCTCGACTTCGAGGTCTACCTGATCGACGAGGGGATGCCGGTGACGGCCGATCCCGGTTTCGACCGCCGCGCGGGCGCTGTGCTCGAGGAGCGGCTGCGCGACGCGACGGTGGTGATCGCGGGCCACGATCCGGCCGTCCTCGCGCGGTTCGACCGGACCGGCGCGGTCCTGCGCGACGGGCGGCTCGAGCTGTTCGACACGCTCGAGGAGGCCTGGGGGGATCATGCCCGCGCCGCGTGAGCCCCGCCGGATCGAGCTGTCACGGGCCGACGGCGCCGCCGGGGAGGCCGCGGACACCCGCGCCGAGGCCGCGATGCGGATCGCGCGCGAGCACGGCATCCCGCCGGAGACCGCGCGGGCCGCGGCCGACGCGCTGCGCGCGCGCACGTCCACCGGACCCGAGCGTCCGTCCGCCAACATGCTGCAGGTCGTGCCCGTCCCCGCGAGCGACCCGCCGCCGCCTGCCACGCGCGTGCCGGAGCCCGAGCCCGCCGACCGCGCGCGCGCGGCCGAGATCGTCGACATCCAGCGCGACATCGCCCGGCGGCGGCATCGCCGCCAGGTCCGCCTGCTCGCCCGGCTGGCGGTCCTCGTCGCGTTGCCGACGCTTCTCGTCGGCTTCTACTACGCCCGCATCGCGACCACTCTTTACGAGACGCATGACGAGATCGTCATCGAGCAGGCCGATCCGATGGGCGCGAGCGGCACCGTCGCGGCGGTCGAGGCCCGGCCGCGCGACAGCATCGCCGTGTAGGCCTACCTGTCGTCGCGCGCCGCGCTAGCCCGGCTCGACGCGGATCTGGGCTTCGCGGCGCAGTTCGCGGCGCCGGGCATCGACCCGCTGCATCGGCTCGAAACCGGCGACACGGCCGAACGCGCCTACCGCCTCTACGAGCGGATGGTGCGGATCGGCTTCGATCCCACCGAGGGCGTGATCCGGATGGATGCCCGCGCCGCCGATCCGGAGGTCTGCGCCCGCGTTCAGCCGCGCGCTGATCGGTTATGCCAAGGAGCGCGTGGAGGGCCTCACGGCGCGGTTGCGGGACGACCGCGTCGCGGGGGCGGCCGACGGCTTCGCGGAGGCCGAGGCGCGGATGATCGAGGCGCAGGAGCGGATCGTCGACCTTCAGGAAAGGCTCGGCGTCGTCTCCGCCGAGGACGAGGTGGCCAACGGCTACGTGCAGATCGGCGCGATCGAGGTCGAGCTGCGGGACGCCCGCGCGCGCGGAAGCCGGGCGGCAGGTCCGTTATCTCTCGACCCCGGTGCCGCCCACGCCGCCCGACGAGGCCACGCATCCGCGTGTGGCGGCGAACACCGCGCTGGCCGCGCTGATCCCCGCGGGCGCCTACCTGATGGCGTCGCTGACCGCTGCGATCCTGCGCGAGCAGGTCTAGGAACCGGGCAGGTGCTGGGCATCGCCCCGCGGGGCCGCTAGTCGTCGCGGCGAACCGGACCGCGCCGCGAGGAACGCCCATGCAACCGATCGCCGACGTCGCGCCCAATACCTGGGCCTTCCTGCGCGACCCGATGATCGCGCCCACGGGCTTCCGGGAATACGACGCCCGCTGGAAGTATCCCGATGCGATCAACCTGCCCGGCATGACCGCGCTCGGCCTGGGTCTCGGCACCCAGATGCACCGCCGCGGGATCGAGCCGGTGATCGCGGTCGCCAACGACTACCGGGACTATTCGCTCGCCATCAAGCAGGCGCTGATCCTGGGGCTGGTGCAGGCGGGCATCCGGGTCCGCGACATCGGCCCCGCGATCACGCCGATGGCCTATTTCGCGCAGTTCCACCTCGACGCGCCGGCGGTGGCAATGGTGACGGCGAGCCACAACCCGAACGGCTGGACCGGCGTGAAGATGGGGTTCGAGCGACCCCTGACGCACGGGCCCGACGAGATGGCGGAGCTGCGCGACATCGTGCTCGGCGGCCATGGCGAGGCACGGGACGGCGGCGGGTGGGAGCGGGTCGACGGGGTGATGGAGGCCTATCTCGAGGACCTCGTCGGCGGCTTCCGCATGACCCGCCCACTCAAGGTCGTCTGCGCCACGGGCAACGGCACCGCGTCGGCCTTCGCGCCCGAGGTGCTGCGGCGGATCGGGGTGGAGGTCGTGCCGAGCCACAACGAGCTCGACTACACGTTCCCGCACTACAACCCGAACCCCGAGGCGATGGAGATGCTCCACGACATGGCCGCCTCGGTGACGGCGTCGGACGCGGACCTCGCGCTCGGCTTCGACGGCGACGGCGACCGCTGCGGCGTGGTGGACGACGCGGGCGAGGAGATCTTCGCCGACATCATGGGGGTGATCCTCGCGCGCGACCTGTCGGCGCTGCATCCCGGCGCGACGTTCGTGGCGGACGTGAAGTCCACCGGGCTCTTCGCATCCGACCCCGTGCTCCGGGCCAACGGCGCCACGGCCGACTACTGGAAGACCGGCCACAGCCACATGAAGCGCCGCGTCCACGCGCTCGGCGCGCTGGCGGGGTTCGAGAAGTCGGGCCACTACTTCCTCGCCGAGCCCATCGGGCGCGGCTACGACGACGGGATGCGGGTCGCCGTCGAGATCTGCAGGCTGATGGACCGCAATCCGGACATGGCGATGTCGGACCTGCGCGCGGCGCTGCCGAAGGTCTGGAACACGCCGACGCTGTCGCCGTTCTGCGCGGACACCGAGAAGTACGACACGCTCGCGCGCATCGTCGGACGTCTCGAGGCGATGAAGGGGCAGGGGAGCCTCGGCGGGCGGCGGATCGTGGACGTGGTGACGGTGAACGGCGCGCGGGTGATGCTCGAGAACGGCGGCTGGGGCCTCGTGCGGGCGTCGTCGAACACGCCGAACCTCGTCGTCGTCTGCGAGAGCCCCGAGAGCGAGGCGGAGCTGCGCGCGATCTTCGCCGATCTCGACGCGATCGTGCGGGTCGAGCCGAATGTCGGCGACTACGACCAGACGTTCTGATGCTTCGCACCCTCCTCGCGCTCGCGCTGCTGGCGCTGGCCCCGGCCGCCGCCGCGCAGGAGGCGCCGGCGGAGCCGGGCGCCGCGATCTCTACCGACGACGCCGCGGGCACCGACGGCGCCATCGAGCGACGCATCGCGGGCATCCTGCGCGAGCTCGGCGGCTACGAGGGGGTCACCGTCTCGGTGCGCGAGGGGATCGTGACGTTCCGCGGCGAGGTGCTTGACCCCGCCGCGCTGGCCGAGCTCGACGCGCTCGCCGCCCGCGTGGACGGCGTCGTCGCCACCCGCAACGATGCGGTCGAGAGCACCGACGTCCGCCAGCGGCTCGACCCGGTCCGCGAACGCGCGGCCGAGCGGTTTCGGCAGTCGGTCGCCTACCTGCCTCTCCTCGCGGTGGCGCTCGTGGCGGGGCTGGTGGTCGCATCGCTCGGCGTGGCTCTAGCGCGGTGGGACCGGCTCTGGGCGCGGCTCGCACCGAACGCGTTCATCGGCAACATCTACCGCGTCGTCCTGCGGCTCGCCTTCGTGCTCGCGGGCGTCGTGGTCGCGCTCGACATCCTCGGCGCGACCGCGCTTCTGGCCGGGCTCTTCGGCGCGGCGGGCATCATCGGCCTGGCGGTGGGCTTCGCGGTCCGCGACACGGTGGAGAACTTCATCGCCTCGGTGATGCTGAGCCTGCGCCAGCCGTTCCGGCCCCACGACGTCGTGGACGTCGACGGCACGATCGGCAGCGTGATCCGGCTGACGAGCCGCGCGACGATCCTGCTCGACCCCGACGGCAACCACGTCCGGCTGCCGAACGCGTCGGTCTTCAAGGCCAAGATCGTGAACTACACCCGCAACGACACGCGGCGCTTCGGCTTCGGGCTCGGCATCGACCCCGCCGACGACCTGGGCGCGGCGCGGCGCATCGGGATCGAGACGATGGCGGGCCTCGACTTCGTGCTGGCCGACCCGCCGCCGATGGCCTGGGTGGAGGATGCGGGCGACAGCACGGTGACGATGACGTTCCACGGCTGGATCGACCAGCGCGAGGCGAACTGGCCCGTCGCGCGCGGCGAGGCGCTGCGCGCGGTGATGGCCGCGCTGACCCGCGAGGGGATCGGCCTGCCCGAGCCGTCCTACCGGCTCAACATCGCGGGCGGCGGCCTGCCGGTGATCGACATGCCCGACCAGGGGGGGCGCAGCGGCGAGATGGTCGTGACCGAGGGCGAGCCGGTGCCGCCCGACGCGGTCGCGCCCGATCCGACGATCGAGCGGATGGTCCATGCCGACCGCCGCCACACCGCCGACCGCGACCTGCTCGACGCGTCGTCCCCGCCCGAGTGAGCGGGCGCGTCAGGGCGCGGCGAAGTGCTTCGACAGCTTGAGCCCCTGGCCCTGGTAATGCGAGGCGATCCCGTCGCCGTAAAGGCTGCGGGGCACCTGCGACATCCGCTCGTAGAGGAGTCGGCCGACCACCTGCCCGTGCTCGAGCGCGAAGGGCGCCTCGTGGCAGCGGACCTCGAGCACGCCGCGCGCGGGCGTGCCGTGGCCGAAGCCCGGATCGAAGAAGCCCGCGTAATGCACGCGGAACTCGCCCACCATCGCGAGGTAGGGCGCCATCTCGGCGGCGTGGTCGGGCGGGATCGTCACCGCCTCGCGGCTGACGAGGATGTAGAACGCGCCGGGATCGAGGATCACGCGGCCACGTTCGGTGCGGATCGCCTCCCAGTAGTCGGCCGCCGCGTGGCCGCCGATCCGGTCGAGGTCCACGAGCCCCGCATGGGGCTTCGCGCGCCAGCCCACCAGCCCGCCGGGCCCGGGCGATAGGTCGACCGAGAAGCCCAGGCCGTCCGCGATCACCGGCTCGCCGTCCACGAGCCGGGTCCGCGCGTGGAGCGCGCGCAGCGCGTCGTCGTCGAGCGCCGCCTCGCCCTCGCGGAAGCGGATCTGGTTGAGGCGCATTCCCGGCCGGACGAGCACCGAGAAGCTGCGCGGGCAGATCTCGGCGTAGAGCGGGCCGTGGTAGCCCGGCGGGACCCGGTCGAACTCGACGCCCCCGTCGGTCACCGTCCGCGTTAGCAGGTCGAGCCGCCCGGTGGACGATTTGGCGTTGGCCACCGCCGAGACGCCCGGCGGCAGGCGCAGCCGCTCCTGCAGAGGAACGAGGTAGACGCAGCCCTTCTCGAGCACCGCCCCGCCATCGAGGTCGACGCGATGCATCCCGAACTCGGGGAGGCGGTCGAGGAGGGTACGGCCCTCACCGGGCAGGAACGACGCGCGGACGCGGTAGGCCGTGTCGCCCAGGCGCAGGTCGAGCGAGGCGGGCTGGAGCTGTCCGTCGGCGAGCGGCGGGGCGTCGATCGCGCCCTCCGGCCATCGCTGCCTCGATCTGCGCGTCGGCGAGGATCCCGGGGCCTGTCATGGGCCGGAAAGGCGAGACGCCCCGTCCCGGCGGGGACGGGGCGTCGCGATGGTCGGGCTAGCAGGACTCGAACCTGCGACCTTCCGTCCCCCAGACGGACGCGCTACCAGGCTGCGCCATAGCCCGACTGGCGACGATCCATAGCGGACGGGGGCGGGCGCGCAAGCCGAAAGGGCCGGCATCGGGTTCAGCGGCCCCGGCCGTCCGACAGGTCCCGCTCGACCTCCTCGATCAGCGCATGCAGGCGTCGGATCACGCGTCCCATCCGCCGCCGCTCACCGGGGCGCGAAAGCGGGACGACGCGGCCCTCGGAAGGAACGGCCGGGGCGGGTGAAGCCGGGCGGTGGCCGAAGCGGGCGGTCCGTGGCGGGGCAGGGGCGTCGGAACGGACCGGCGCCTCCGCCGCCCGATCGTCCTCCGTCGCGCCGTCCTCGCTCTCGTCGTCCTGCTCGCCATCGTCCTGCTCGCCATCGTCCAAATCGACGAGCACGTCCTCGTCGACCCCGTCCTCTTCTATGGCCTCCTCCTCCGGCGCGTCGCCGAGCTGCTCCGTCCCGTCGACCTCGACGGGCTGCTCCTCCGGGGCATCGTCGAGAGGCGCGGGCTCCGGCGTCACGTCGACCGCCGGGGCGCGACGCTCGGGGCCGCGCGGCGGATCGACAGGCTGCGGCGGCATCCTCGGCTCGTGGATCGCGTCGTCCTCCGGCTGCGGCGGGGTGGGGCCGTCGACCGGCTGGTCGGAGGCCGCCGCCTCGCGCGGCGCGTCGGGCTGCTCCGCCTGCTCCTCGACGCCGCCCTCCTTGCGGATCTCCGGGCGCGCCGCGGCGTCGCCGGCATCGGGGCGCAGCGGCACGACGCGCGAGACCTCGGCCGCTTCCTCGTCGCGGATCACGCGGCGTGACCGGGGCGGCGCGGCCTCGCCGATCTCGAGCGGCGGGGAGGATGCGCGGACCGCGTCCGCCCCCTCCGCCTCGATCCGCTGCGTCACGCCGCGGATCGTCAGCCCGCGGTCGTGAAGCAGAACCTTGATGCCGCCGAGCAGGCGCATGTCCTCGGGGCGGTAGTAGCGCCGTCCGCCCGAGCCCTTGACCGGCGCGATCGCGTCGAACTTCGATTCCCAGAACCGCAGCACATGCGTCGGCACGCCGAGCCAGTCGGCGACCTCGCGGATCGTGCGGAAGGCGCCTTCGGCCTTCTCGGGCGGCGTGGCCAAGGCTCAGCCCTTCCCGGCGGCGTTCCCGGTCACGATCCGCTCCTTGAGCAGGTTCGAGGGGCGGAACGTGAGGACCCGCCGAGGGGGGATCGGCGCCTCCTCCCCGGTCTTGGGGTTGCGGCCGACCCGCGCGGACTTGTCCCGCGTCATGAACGTTCCGAAGCCGGACACCTTGACCTGATCACCCGCGACCAGCGCGTCCGACATCGTCGTGAGCACCTGCGCCACCAGCGCCGCGCTCTCGTTGCGGCTGAGGCCCACGGCGCGGAACACCGCCTCGCCCAGGTCCATCCGCGTCAGCGTCTTCTCAGCCATGCTTCGCCTTTCCCGTGCCGTTCCCGCCGGACCTTGCCAATCGCGCGCCCGTGAAGTCAACGCCGCCTCCCTCACCAGCGCAGCACCACCGCGCCCCAGGCGAGGCCGCCGCCGATCGCTTCGGTCACCACGAGGTCGCCGCGCGCGAGCTCGCCCCGCGCGCTCGCGACCGACATCGCCAGCGGGATCGAGGCGGCGGAGGTGTTGCCGTGCTCGCCCACCGTGACCACGACCTTGTCCATCGGCACGCCGAGCTTCTGGGCGGTGCGCTGGATGATGCGCACGTTGGCCTGGTGCGGGACGACGCGGTCGATCTCGGCGGTGGCGACGCCGGCCTTGGCGAGCACGTCGACGGTGGACTGCGCGAGCTTCTCGACGGCGTGGCGGAACACTTCCTTGCCGGCCATCGTCAGGTGCCCAATCGTGCCGGTCGAGGAGACGCCGCCCGAGACCTGCAGGATCTCGCGGTGCCGCCCGTCCGAATGCAGGTCGGCGGCGAGGATGCCGCGGTCGGCGGACGTGCCCCGGCCCGGCGTCGCCTCGAGCACGACCGCGCCCGCCCCGTCACCGAAGAGCACGCAGGTGCCGCGGTCGTCCCAGTCGAGGATCCGGCTGAACGTCTCCGCCCCGATCACGAGCACGCGGCGGACCTGCCCCGAGACGATCATCGCGTCCGCCTGCGCGAGCGCGAACACGAAGCCCGCGCAGACCGCCTGCACGTCGAAGGCGAAGCCGCGCGTCATCCCGAGCCCCGCCTGCACGATCGTCGCGGTGGCCGGGAAGGTGAGGTCGGGCGTCGAGGTCGCCAGCACGATCGCGTCGATCGCGTCGGCCTCCAGCCCCGCATCGTCGAGCGCCGCCCTCGCGGCGCGGATCGCGAGGTCGGACGTCGTCTGGCCCTCGGCGGCGAAATGGCGCTGGCGGATGCCCGAGCGCGAAACGATCCATTCGTCGGACGTGTCGAGGAAGCTCGCGAACCATTCGTTCGGCACGACCCGCTCCGGCAGGTAGTGGCCGACGCCGCGGATCGCCGACCGGAGGGTCACGCGCCGTCCCCCGCGACCGCGGTGGCCGCCGCGACCCGCGCGCGCAGGCGCTCGCCGAAGCCCGAGGCGGAGAGGTTCCAGGCGAGCCCGATCGCCGCCGCCACCCCGGTCTCGTCGGCCGAGCCGTGCGACTTCACCACCGTCCCGTCGAGCCCGAGGAACACGCCCCCGTTCACGCGGCGCGGGTCGATGCGCTGCGACAGTCGCTTGAGCGACGACATCGCGAGCAGCGCGGCGACCTTCGAGAGGGGCGTCGCGCGGAACGCCTCGGCGAGCATGTCGCGCACGAAACGCGCCGTGCCCTCGCCGGTCTTCAGCGCGATGTTCCCGGTGAAACCGTCGGTGACGATCACGTCGCAGCGCTCGCCCGGAATGTCGCCACCCTCCACGAAGCCCACGAAATGGAACCCGCCATCCTCGCCCAGCGCCTCGATCCGGTCATGCGCCTCGCGGAGCTCGGTCCGGCCCTTGGTCTCCTCGGTGCCCACGTTCAGCAGCCCCACGCGGGGCCGCTCGAGCCCCAGACCGTTGCGGGCATAGGACGAGCCCATCAGCGCGTACTGCACCAGATCGCCCGCATCCGCGCGGATGTCCGCGCCCACGTCGAGCATCACGTTGAAGCCCGACGGGTTGCGCGAGGGCCACAGGATCGCGATGGCCGGCCGGTCCACGCCCGGCAGCTTGCGCAGCCGGATCATCGACACCGCCATCAGCGCGCCGGTATTGCCGCAACTCACGCAGACGGTGGCCTCGCCGGAGCGGACCGATTCGACCGCCGACCACATCGAGGTGTCGCGCCCGGTGCGCAGGACCTGGCTCGGCTTGTCGGTCATCGCGACGATGCCGTCGGCGTGGCGGATCGTGCAGTGGTCCGAGAGCCCGCGCCGGCGCGCGATCAGCGGCTCGAGCGCGGTGCGGTCGCCGTGGACGACGAAGCGGATCGCGGGGGTGCGCTTGATCGCGCGGGCCATCCCGGCGACGACCGCGTCGGGGCCGAGATCGCCGCCCATCGCGTCGATGGAGAGGATGCCCGCGGCGGCGTCGGATCGGGGGCGGTCGTGCCGGGGGGCCGCGTCGGCGTCGTCGGCCATTCTCGCGCCCCCCTCCGAAGACCGACCGGGCCGATCAGGCGGCGTCGTCGTCCAGATCGACCGCATCCGCCGTCACGACCTCGCGCCCGGCATAGTGCCCGCAGGCGGCGCAGACGTGGTGCGGCCGCTTGAGCTCGCCGCAATTGGGGCATTCGGCCGGGTTGGCGGGGGTCAGGAAGTCGTGCGCGCGGCGCATGTTGCGGCGCGAGCGCGTGACCTTGTTCTGCGGGACGGCCATGGGGAAACCTCGGGTCTTGGCTGCGGGGCGGACGCGCCGCGGGCGCGGCCCCGTTCGATGCGCGGGATGGATGCTGGCGCGTCCCCTAGTGCCAATCCGGGCGGGGGTCCAGCGCTTTCCCCCGTCAGTACCTCGCCGTCGCCGTCCATCTTCGCGCGCAGCCCCGCGAGCCCCGCGAAGGGCCGCACCGCCGCGTCGTCGAGCGGAGCGGCACCCGGCGGCGCGGCGCTCAGGTCGATCTCGTCGGCGCCCTCGGCGCGCGGGAAGGCGGGGATCGCGAGCGCCAGCGCCTCCTCGAGCACCGCGCCGAGGTCGAGCGTCGCGGGCAGCGCCTCGACCTCGTCCTCGCCCGACATCTCCGCCTCCTCGTCCTCGGGCTCGACCCAGTCGGCGGCGTAGCGGCGCCCGACCGGCTCCTCGATCCGCGTGGTCACCGGAGCCATCGTCACCCGGCAGGGCTGCACCACGGTCGCGCCGAGCCGCCCCGCGAGCGTCCAGTCGCGCCCCGGACCGGGCGTGAGCGTCGCGTCGAGCCGGACCTTGCGCAGCGCGTCGACGGCCAGCCGACCCGCCAACGCCTCGAGCTGGCCCGCATCGGGCACCAGCCGCCGTTCGGTGGGGCGGCCCTGCGGCAGGTCGGCCAGTCGTATCGGATGCGGGACGATGGGCGTCATCGGCGACCTCGGGGTGACCCGGCTTGATGGGCGGGGCGGGGGCGGCTAAGGCATGGGGCATCCGGCCCGGCCGCGCAACGGGGGGCGGGGCGAGGCGGACGGGAGCGAACCATGGCAGGCATCACGAGGGGGCTGGCGCTGGCCGCCATCCTGCTGACGGCGCCCATCGCGTGCGGCCCGACCTTCCGCAACCACGGCTACGTCCCCGCCGAGCGCGACCTCGCGCTGCTCACCGTCGGAGCGTCGACCCGCGAGGCGGTCGAGGCGGCGGTCGGACGTCCCGCCACCAACGGGGTCGAGCGCGAGGAGGCGTGGTACTACGTCCAGAGCCGGACGCGCACGGTCGGGCCGCTCGCGCCGCGCACGATCGATCGCGAGCTGGTGGCGATCTCGTTCTCGCCCTCGGGCACCGTGAGCAACGTCGAGCGCTTCGGGCTCGAGCGGGGCCGAGCCGTGCCGCTGTCGCGGCGGGTTACGGAGACGACGATCCGCGACTTCGGCCTGATCCAGCAGATCCTCGGCAATTTCGGGCGGATCAACCTGGGCGATCAGCTCGCGGACGGGATCTGAGGCCGGTCAGTCCGCGGGTTCGAAGGCGAGCGCCACGCCGTTGATGCAGTAGCGCAGCCCCGTCGGCTGCGGGCCGTCGGGGAAGACGTGTCCCAGATGCCCGTCGCAGCGCGCGCAATGAACCTCCGTGCGCTTCATGAACCACGAATTGTCGACGCTCTCGCCCACGCGCTCCCCGCCGACCCCGTCCACGGGCTGATAGAAGGACGGCCAGCCCGTGCCGCTGTCGAACTTCGCGCCTTGGTCGAAGACCTCGCTTCCGCAGCCTCGGCAGCGATACGTGCCGGGCCCGTGGGGGAAGTCCTCGTGCGTGCCCGCGCGCTCGGTGCCGTGCTGGCGGAGCACCTTGAACGCCTCCGGCCCGAGCGCCTCGCGCCACTCGGCCTCCGTCTTCTCGACCTTGTCCATCCCGACCCCCTCCGATGCATGTTCCCGGCCGAGATAGTCCCAGGCCCCCGACGCGCCAAGGGTCGCGCCGGGGCCGCGTCGATTGACGCGCGTGTGGCCGGGGCGTAGGCGCCGCGCCATGGCCCGCGCCCCCCTCCTGCAACTCTCCGACGTGTCGCTGACGTTCGGCGGCGCGCCCGTCTTCTCCGACCTCGGCCTCGTCGTGCAGCCCGGCGACCGGGTGGCGCTGGTGGGCCGCAACGGTTCGGGCAAGTCGACGCTGATGAAGGTCATGGCGGGGCTGGTGGAGGCCGATACCGGCGCGCGCACGCTCTCGCCGGGCACCTCGGTGGGCTACATGGAGCAGGAGCCGGACCTGTCGGGCTACGCGACGCTGGGCGACTACGCCGCTTCCGGCCTCGACCCGTCCGAGAGCTGGCGGGTCGAGGCGGCGGCCGAGGGGCTGCACCTGTCGCTCGACGCCGATCCCGCGCGCGCCTCGGGCGGCGAGCGGCGCCGCGCGGCGCTGGCCAAGCTGCTCGCGGAGGCGCCCGAGCTGATGCTGCTCGACGAGCCGACCAACCACCTCGACATCCAGGCGATCGCCTGGCTCGAGGAGGAGCTGCGCGCGACCCGCGCGGCCTACGTCCTCATCAGCCACGATCGCGCCTTCCTGCGCGCCCTGACCCGCGCGACGCTCTGGATCGACCGCGGCGCGGTGCGGCGGCAGGAGACCGGCTTCGACGGGTTCGAGGCGTGGCGCGACGCGACCTGGGAGGAGGAGGACCAGCAGCGCCACAAGCTCGACCGCCGGATCAAGTCCGAGGCCCGCTGGGCCGTCGAGGGGATCTCCGCGCGGCGCAAGCGCAACCAGGGCCGCGTCCGCGCGCTGGCCGAGCTGCGCGCCGAGCGCTCGTCGCAGGTCCGCCGCGCGGGGACGGCGGCGCTCGAGCTCGATTCGGGGCAGGCCTCGGGCAAGCGGGTGATCGAGGCCACGGGGCTCGCCAAGGCCTTACGACGGCCGCGACATCGTGAGCGGCTTCGACCTGCGCGTCCTGCGCGGCGACCGGATCGCCTTCGTCGGGCCGAACGGCGTGGGCAAGACGACGCTCCTGAAGCTGCTGCTGGGCGAGGTCGAGCCCGATGCGGGGTCGGTCAGGCTCGGCACCAATCTCGAGGTCGCCGTGTTCGACCAGGCCCGCGCCCGGCTCGACCCGGACGCGACGCTCTGGGACGCGCTGACGCTCGACCCGCTGCTCGGCGTCTCCGGAGCGTCCGATCAGGTCATGGTCCGCGGCACGCCGCGCCACGTCGCGGGCTACCTCAAGGATTTCCTGTTCGACGACCGGCAGTTCAAGGCGCCGGTCCGCTCGCTCTCGGGCGGCGAGAAGGCGCGGCTCCTGCTCGCGCGGATCATGGCGCTGCCGTCCAACCTGCTGGTGCTCGACGAGCCGACCAACGACCTCGACGTCGAGACGCTCGACCTGCTGCAGGACGTGATCGGCGAGTACGACGGCACCGTCCTGCTGGTGAGCCACGACCGCGACTTCCTCGACCGCGTGGCCACGCAGACGGTGGCGATGGAGGGCCGGGGCGTGGTGCAGGCCTATCCCGGCGGGTGGTCGGACTACCGCGACCAGCGCGGCGACGCGCCCGCCTGGGACGAGGAGAAGCCGGTCCACCGCAAGGGTTCCGCCGCCGCATCGACCGCGAAGCCCGAAGCGCCGCGCCCGACCGGCGGGCTCAGCTACACCGAGCGCCACCGGCTCGACGGGCTTCCGGCCGAGATCGCGCGGATCGAGGCGGAGATCGCCAGGCTCGAGACGCTGCTGTCGGACCCTGCGCTCTTCACCGAGGCGCCCGCGAAGTTCGCGAAGGCGAGCGAGGCGCTGGTCGCCCGGCACGACCAGCCTCGGCATGCTCGAGGAGGAGTGGATGGCGCTCGAGGCGCGGGCCGAGGCGTCCTGACAGGCTCGTCCCGACGTCGCGACGGCGGCCAGGTACGTAGCCGTCCACGCGTTCGTGCGGCGAGGCCGGGTCGCCGCGCGGCCCGGCCGGACCCGATGCATCCCCAACCGGGAGCCCGTCCGGAGGAGGTGCACGCGTGAGGCGCTCGGAAGGCCCGGGCCGGGGCTCTGTCGGCATCATTTCGGACGGGGTGTGCGGTCCGCCGCAAGTCGAACCGGCGGTCGACCGCCGGACTTCTGAGCCGGATACGGCGGCCCCTCCGAGCGGCGGCGGCGATCGAGAGGCTCACGTCGATCGCCGACCGCGCCCGTCCGAATCGGACCCGGCCGTCGGACCGATCGACGGGCATTGACGGCGTCCGGTCGACGCGCCGGACCGTCGGACTGGAACGAAGCTACGCCGATCGCGACCATGCGGACGGGGCAACCGACCGCATGCGCCCTTACGACGAACGATCCTGACGCTCCCGTCAGCGAATGATCGGCCGCCGCGAGCGTCGGTCGCCACCAAACGGCGCGGTATTAACCTTGCGTTAAGACTTCTGGACATCTCTCCAATTTTTCGTGTATTGGTCGAAGATGACCGCGGATGCCCCGCGGCGTAGTTTGTGCAATAGGTGTATAACAATGACCAAGACCTTCCTGGCAGCGAGCGTCGCGTTCGCGTCCCTCGTCGGCGCCGCGGCCAACGCCGCCTCGATCACGATCCAGGACTTCGGCGTGAAGAGCGACGCGACGCATCGGCAACATCAACACCGCGTTCAACTCGGCCGTCGGGACCGGCGGCGTCGTCGAGGATTTCGAGACCGGCTTCACGAACGGTCAGATCGGTCCGATCTCGCACGAAGGTCGGGACGTTCACGACGCTCGGCGACGTGATCGGCACCGGTTCGACGTGCACGACGATCCAGACCGCGGCAAGCTGCACGCAGATCGCCGTGCAGAACGAGGCGGTCGTCGGACAACCCAACGACCAGGGTAACATCGTCCCGGTCGGCGGCACCTGGTCGCTGAACTCGTCGGACACCGGCGGGATGACCTGGGACGCCTCGCTGGGCGGCGGACTGTTCACGAAGCTCGTCTTCGCGATCCGTGACGCCTCCGATCAGAAGACCACCTGGACGGTCGCTACGGCGGACGGCACGTCGGAGTCCTTCTCGAGCGAGAAGAACGGCAACCTGAAGCTGATCACGATCGACTTCGAGTCCGCGGTCACCTCGTCGACGATCACGCTGGCCTCGACGCAGAACGACGCCTTCACGATCGACGGCGCGGCCATGTCTCGGCGGTTCCGCTGCCGGCAGCCGGCCTGCTGCTCGTCGGCGGCCTCGGCGCCCTCGGCGCCATGCGCGCCCGCAAGAAGGCCGCTGCCTGATACCAAGACCGGCCCCGCCCGTCGGGACCGATCGATCCGCACCCCCGCGTTCGCGCGGGGGTGCTTTCGTTCGTGACCAAGCCCGGACCGGATCCTTGCGTCGTCGGTCAGACGTCCAGCGCCCCCGCGAACCGCGCGTTCTCGGTGATGTAGGCGAACCGCGTCTCGGGTCGCTTGCCCATCAGCCGCTCCACGAGGTCGCCGGTCCCGCCCGGCACGTCGTCGTCCACCCGCACCTGTATGAGCGTGCGCGAGGCGGGGTCCATCGTCGTCTCCTTGAGGTCCTTCGCGTCCATCTCGCCCAGCCCCTTGAACCGCGAGACGTCGATCTTGCCCTTGCCGCCCAGCCCCTTCGCGAGCCACGCGTCGCGCTCCGCCTCGTCGGCGCAGTAGACCCGCTTCGCCCCCTGCGTCAGCCGGAACAGCGGCGGGCAGGCGAGGTAGAGGTGGCCCGCGTCGATCATCGGCCGCATCTGCGTGAAGAAGAACGTCATCAGGAGCGCCGCGATATGCGCCCCGTCCACGTCCGCGTCGGTCATCACCACGACCTTGTCGTAGCGCAGGTCGTCGAGCACGAAGCGCGAGCCCAGCGACACGCCGAGCGCCTGGCTCAGGTCCGCGATCTCCGCGTTCGAGCCGAGCTTCGAGGACGCGGCGCCCAGCACGTTGAGGATCTTGCCCCGGAGCGGCAGCAGGGCCTGCGTCCGCCGGTCGCGCGCCATCTTGGCCGAGCCGCCCGCCGAGTCGCCCTCCACGATGAAGAGCTCCGTCCCCTCGCGCGCCGACGCGGTGCAGTCCACGAGCTTGCCCGGCAGGCGGAGCTTGCGCGTCGCGGACTTGCGCGCCGTCTCCTTCTCCGCGCGCCGCCGCAGCCGCTCCTCGGCGCGCAGCACCAGGAAATCGAGGATCGCGCCCGCCGACTTCGTGTCGGAAGCGAGCCAGACGTCGAAGCGGTCTCGGATCGCGGTCTCGACGAGCCGCGCGGCCTCGGTCGTCGCCAGCCGGTCCTTGGTCTGGCCGACGAACTCGGGCTCCGCGATGAAGCACGACACCAGCGCGCAGCCGCCCGCGGCGAGGTCCTCGCGCGTGATCTGCGCCGCCTTGCGGTTGCCTGCGAGCTCGCCGTAGGCGCGCACGCCCTTGAGGATCGCGGCCCAGAAGCCCTGCTCGTGCGTGCCGCCCTCGGGCGTGGGCACGGTGTTGCAGTAGGACTGGATGAAGCCGTCGCGCGCTGGCGTCCAGTCGATCGCCCACTCGACCTTGCCCGGCACCCCGAACCGCTCGGAGAACTCCACCGTCCCGGCGAAGGGCGCCTCGGCGTAGGTCGTGGCCCCGCCCAGCGTCTCGGCCAGGTAGTCGGCCAGCCCGCCGGGGAAGCGGAACGAGGCCTGCGCGGGCGTCTCGCCGTCGTCGATCGCGGTCGACCAGCGGATCTCCACGCCCGAGAACAGGTACGCCTTCGAGCGGATCGACTTGAACAGGCGAGCGGGCTTGAGCCGGTGGTCGCCGAAGATCTGCGGGTCGGCGTGGAACGTCACGCTCGTCCCCCGCCGGTTGGGCGCCGCCCCGATCTTCTCCACCGGCCCGAGCGGAACGCCGCGCGAGAACGACTGCTCCCAGAGCTCGCGGTCGCGCGCCACCTGCACCACCATCCGCTCCGACAGCGCGTTGACCACCGACGCGCCGACCCCGTGCAGGCCGCCGGAGGTCTGGTAGGCCTTGCCCGAGAACTTGCCGCCCGCGTGCAGGGTGCACAGGATCACCTCGAGCGCCGACTTGTCGGGGAATTTCGGGTGCGGGTCGACGGGGATGCCGCGCCCGTTGTCGCGCACGGTGAGCGAGCCGTCGGCGTGCAGCTCGACCTCGATGCGGTTGGCATGGCCCGCGACCGCCTCGTCCATCGCGTTGTCGAGCACCTCGGCGACCATGTGGTGCAGGGCGCGCTCGTCGGTCCCGCCGATATACATGCCCGGCCGCAGGCGCACCGGCTCCAGCCCCTCGAGCACCTCGATCGAGGAGGCGTCGTAGGTGTCGCGGGCGGGCTGTCCGAGGAGGTCGTCGGGCATGGCGGGACCTTTGCGGGCGGTGCGGCGCGAGGGTAGGCGAGACGCGGGCGAGGGGGAAGGCCGCGCCCTTGGCGCCGCGGCGGGCCTGCGCTACGCCCGGGTCACGCCCGCGACACGGGGACGGAGGAGTGCCGCCATGCCCCGCATCCTGCTGACCGGCGGCGCCGGCTACATCGGCTCGCATACCTTCGTCGCGCTGCGCGAGGCGGGCCACGAGGTGACGATCCTCGACGATTTCTCGAACGCGGAGCGGGGCGTGGTCGACCGGCTTGCGAGGCTGACCGGCGGCCCGGTGGACGTGGTGGAGGGCAGCGTTCTGGACCGCGCGGCGCTCGACGCACTCTTCGCGGCGCGGCCGCATGACGGGGTGATCCACTTCGCCGCGCGCAAGGCCGTGGGCGAGTCGGTCGCGCGCCCGCTCGACTACTTCGAGACCAACATCGGCGGCCTCGTCACGCTCGCTCAGGCGATGCGCGACGCGGGCGTCCGGCCGATCGTGTTCTCCTCGACCGCGACCGTCTACGGCGACGCGCGGACGTTCCCGCTGACCGAGGACATGGCCCTGTCTGCGGCCTCGCCCTACGCGTTCACCAAGCTGACCTGCGAGCGCATCCTCGAGCAGGCCGCGGCGGCCGATCCGTTCGTGGTGGGCATCCTGCGCTACTTCAATCCGGTCGGCGCGCATCCCTCGGGCCTGATCGGGGAGGACCCGCGCGGGATCCCCGACAACCTGATGCCCTACCTCGCCAAGGTGGCGATGGGCGAGCTGCCGGAGCTCGCCGTGTTCGGCGACGACTACGACACGCCCGACGGCACGGCCTGGCGCGACTACATCCACGTGGTCGACCTCGCGCGCGCGCACGTCGCGTCGATGGCGGCGCTGCTGGAGGGCCGGGCGCACGTCCTCAACGTCGGCACCGGGCGCCCGGTCTCCGTGCTCGAGATGCACGCGGCCTACGGCGCGGCGGTCGGGCGCGACCTGCCGATGCGGATCGCGCCGCGCCGCGCGGGCGACGTCGCGCGGCTCTACGCCGACCCGTCGCGCGCGCGGGCCGAGCTCGGATTCGAGGCGCGCGAGGGGCTCGACGCGATGTGCCGGTCGAGCTGGGACTGGGTGCGGGCCCGGGCGCGGAACTGGGGCGCGAACGACTGATACGGGGTCGGGAGCGGCGATCCCCGGAGCGCTCGTCCGCGTCGTGGTTAACATCCATCAGCGATCGGTTTGGCCTGCGGGAACGGGGACTTGCGGTCCCCCGCGTGGCGGATCCGGCAGAAGTCGATGCCAATGGGAGACATTCGGCATGCGACCGCGACGACCGGGGCATGCTTGGAACGCATCGTGAACGCACGATTGGATTCCCGATGCCCCGAGCCCTCCTCCCCCTCCTGTCGCTCTGCCTCGTGACCGCCTGCGCGAAAGGGCCCGACGCGATCGCCCCCGTGTCGCTCGGCCCCGCCTTCCAGGCGACGCCATGCGGTACGGCGCGGACGATGCTGGCGCAGGAGCGCGCGCAGCTCGCCGCGCTCTCGGCGCGGCAGCGAGACGCGCAGATGGGGGACGCGTTCGGCGTCTTCCTCGTCGGCGTCCCGATCTCCTCGCTCGGCGGCGGCGACCGCGAGGGCGACATCGCCACCTCGAAGGGCAAGGTGCTCGCCCTCGAGAGCCGGCTCGCCGCCTGCTAGCCGCCGCGCGCGGCCTCGATGGCGGGCAGGATCACGTCCTCCATCGTCGCCACGTCGATCGGTCCGGCATGACGAAGGCGCACGACACCCTCGCCGTCGATCACGAACGTCTCCGGCACGCCCGTCAGGCCCCAGTCGAGCCCCGCGCGCCCGGTCCCGTCCGCGCCGACCGAGGCGAACGGATCGCCGAGTTCCTCGAGGAAGGCCTGGGCCGCGGCGGGCGAGCCGTCGCGGCGGTCCTTGTAGTTCACGCCGTGGACCGGGACCGTCGCCGCCAGCGCCTCGATCTGCGGATGCTCGACCCGGCAGGGCACGCACCAGCTCGCCCAGAAGTTCACCAGCTTCACCCCGTCCGCGCGCAGCGCGTCGTCGGTGAGCGGCGTACGGCCCGGCAGCGGCTCGAGCGCGAGCGCGGGTGCCTCCCGGCCGACGAGCGCGGAGGGCAGGGCGTCCGGGTCGTCGCGGTAGAGGCCCTGCAGGAAGAAGCCGCCGAGCGCCGCGAAGAGCGCGAGCGGGACGAGCGCGAGCCACCTCATCGCTCCGCCGCCTCGAGCGCGCGCCGCGCCGCGCGCGCGGCCACGACCGACTGCGCCACAAGCCCGCCGACCAGCAGCCCGGTCGCCCCGTAGGCCAGCAGCACGTCGAACGCGTACTTGCCCAGATCCGTCACGCCGCCTGCTCCCGCAGGACGACGCTGCGCAGCCGCCGGCGCCGGATCTCGGTCCGCGTGCGCAGCAGCACGAGCGCGACGAAGAGCGCCGCGAAACCGGCCAGCGTCACCACGAGCGGGAGCCAGAACACGTCCGCGATGTTCTCCTCCGCGTCGAGCGACAGCGACGCCCCCTGGTGCAGGCCCTGGTTCCAGAACGTCGCGGCGTAGCGCGAGAGCACCGCGAAGACCGTGCCCACGAGGCACAGGATCGAGGTCAGGTCGGCCGCCGCGTCGGGCTCGGGCACGGCGGACCAGAGCGCGATGTAGCCCAGGTAGAACAGCGCCAGGATCAGGAACGAGGTCAGCCGGGGGTCCCAGGCCCAGTAGGCGCCCCACATCGGCTTGCCCCAGATCGCGCCGGTCGCGATCGCCGCCACGGTCATCACGAGCCCGATCGGCGCCGCGGCGCGCGCGGCCAGCGCGGAGACGTGGTGGCGGCGGACGAGCCAGACGAGCGAGGCGGCGAGCATCATGAACCACGCGTTCACGGCGATGAACGCCGTCGGCACGTGGACGTAGATGATCTTGACCGAGGACCCCATGCGGAAGTCCTCCGGCGTCAGGAAGAAGCCCCAGCCGAGCCCCGTCGCGCAGAGCACGAGCGCCGCGCCGGAGAGCCACGGCAGCGCCGCGCCCGTCCAGGCCATGAAGCGGCGGGGATTGGCCCAGCCCCAGAGCGATGCGTCCCGCGTCGACATGGGGCCGACCTATGCCCGCCCGCCCGTCCCGGCAAGGCGCGCCGGCGTCGCGGGGCGCCTCAGCGCAACGCGACGCGCAGCGCCGCGGCGGTGGCGAAGGGCAGGAGCGCCACGCAGCCCAGCGTGATCGCGCCCAGGAGTGCGAGCGGCGTGCCGATCGGCGACCCCTCCGCCCCGCGGCGGACGACCTCGGCGCCGAAGACCAGCGTGGGGACGTAGAGCGGCAGGACCACGAGCGACAGCAGGAGCGAACCGCGTCGGAGCCCCACCGTCAGCGCGCCGCAGAACGTCCCCAGCCACGACAACGCGGGGGTCCCGACGGCGAGCGACACCACGAGCGGTCCGATCGCGCCCGGCGGCAGGAAGAGAAGCGGCGACAGCAGCGGCGCGGCGAGCGCGAGCGGCAGCCCGGTGACCAGCCAGTGCGCCGCGGCCTTGGCCGTCGCGGCGGCCTCGAGCGGGACCGGCGCGGTGGCCATGAGGTCGAGCGAGCCGTCCTCCGCGTCGAGCGCCCAGAGGCGGTCGAGCGACAGCAGGCAGGCGAGCAGCGCGCCGAGCCAGAGGATGCCCGGCGCGACGGGGGCAAGGCGGCCGGGCTGCGGGCCCACGGCGAGGGGGACGAGCGTGGCGAGGATCAGGAAGAACCCGAGCGCGAGCCCGAACCCCCCGCCCGCGCGCACGGCGAGGCGCAGGTCGCGCGCGAGCAGCGTCAGCATCCGCGCCTCACCCGAGCGCCTCGGCGAACGGATCGCCCCAAGCCTCCGGCGCGGCGGCGTGGGCGCCGACGTCGAGCGTCGCCGCGCCGGCCAGGTCGAGCGCGCCATGGACGGCGGCGATCACCATGCCGCCCGCCGCCCGGTGCGCGGCGAGCACGGCCCCGAGCCGCGCGACGTTCGCGTCGTCGAGCGAGGTGGCGGGCTCGTCGAGGAGCCAGACCGGCCGCCGCGCGAGCAGGAGACGCGCGAGCCCCGCCCGCCGCCGCTGCCCCGCCGAGAGGTCCGCCGCGCGCCGGTCGAGGAGCCCCGCGAGATCGAACGCGTCCGACGCCCGCGTCGATCGACCGCGCCCCGTGGACGCGGGCCCAGAAGCGCAGGTTCTCGGCGACCGTCAGCGCGCCCTTGAGCCCGTCGGCATGGCCGGCATAGGCGGCGACGTCCGCGGGCACGAGGCCGCGGGCGGGCGGCGCGAGCCCCGCGAGCGTGCGCAGCAGCGTCGTCTTGCCCGCGCCGTTCGGCCCGCGCAGCAGCATCGCGCCGCCCGGCACGAGCGTCGAGCGAGACGCCCGACAGCACGATGCGCGCGCCACGTCGGCAGGCGAGGTCGGTCACGGCGAAGCCCATGCCCCGGCCCTAGCGCGCCGCCGGGCCGGGGACAGGGGCGAGGCGGGGCCGAACCCTTGCCGGCCATCGGGGGTTGGGGCATGACCCGGCGCAAGCCCGCCGCCCCCGAGGAGACACGCCATGACCGTCCAAGTCGGATCCGATACCGCGAAGACCCGTCGCAGCCTGACCGTGGGGGACGAGACCTACGACTACTACTCCATCGACGCGGCCACGGAGGCGGGGCTGGGCGACTTCTCCAAGCTGCCGGCCGCGCTCAAGGTCGTTCTCGAGAACATGCTGCGCTTCGAGGATGGCGGCCGGTCGGTCTCGGGCGACGACGTGCGCGCCTTCGCGGAGTGGGCCACGAACGGCGGCGCGAACCCGCGCGAGATCGCCTACCGCCCCGCCCGCGTGCTGATGCAGGACTTCACGGGCGTGCCCGCGGTCGTGGACCTCGCGGCGATGCGCGACGGGATCGTGGCGCTCGGCGGCGACGCGCAGAAGATCAACCCGCTCAACCCCGTGGACCTCGTGATCGATCATTCGGTGATGATCGACGAGTTCGGCAACCCGCGCGCGTTCCAGCACAACGTCGACCGCGAGTACGAGCGCAACATCGAGCGCTACCAGTTCCTCAAGTGGGGCCAGTCGGCCTTCGACAACTTCCGCGTCGTCCCGCCCGGCACCGGCATCTGCCATCAGGTCAACCTCGAATACCTCGCGCAGACCGTCTGGACCGATGCCGACCAGCACGGCGCCCGGATCGCCTATCCCGACACGCTCGTGGGCACCGACAGCCACACCACGATGGTCAACGGCGCGGCGGTCCTCGGCTGGGGCGTCGGCGGGATCGAGGCGGAGGCCGCGATGCTGGGCCAGCCGATCTCGATGCTGATCCCCGAGGTGGTGGGCTTCGAGCTGACGGGGCGGATGACCGAAGGCACCACCGGCACCGACCTCGTCCTCAAGGTCGTGCAGACTGCTCCGCGAGCGCGGCGTGGTGGGCAAGTTCGTCGAGTTCTACGGCGCGGGGCTCGACCACCTGCCGCTCGCCGACCGCGCGACGATCGCCAACATGGCGCCCGAATACGGCGCGACCTGCGGTTTCTTCCCCATCGACGGCGAGACGCTGCGCTACCTGCGCAACACCGGCCGCGAGGAGGACCGGATCGCGCTGGTGGAGGCCTACGCCAAGGCCAACGGGATGTGGCGCGGCGACGACTACGCGCCGGTCTACACCGACACGCTGCATCTCGACATGGGCACGATCGTGCCCGCGATCTCGGGGCCGAAGCGTCCGCAGGACTTCATCGCGCTCACCGGCGCGGCCCGCGCCTTCGGCGAGTACGTCCGCGGCATCCGCACCGGCAAGGACGCCTCGCCCCGCGCCGAGGTCCGCTGGGAGGGCGAGGGCGGCGCACCCGAGCCCGTCGTGATCCCGGGCGACGAGGGCCACCACCTGCGCGGCTACGTGACGGCCGAGGGCGGCGACTACCAGCTCCACGACGGCTCCATCGTGATCGCCTCGATCACCTCGTGCACCAACACCTCGAACCCCTACGTGATGATCGGCGCCGGCCTCGTGGCCCGCAAGGCGCGCGAGCTCGGGCTGAACCGCAAGCCGTGGGTCAAGACGTCGCTCGCGCCGGGGTCGCAGGTGGTCTCGGCCTATCTCGAGGCGGCCGGACTGCAGGAGGATCTCGACGCGATCGGGTTCAACCTCGTGGGCTATGGCTGCACGACCTGCATCGGCAATTCGGGCCCGCTCGCGCCCGAGATCTCGAAGTCGATCGCCGAGAACGACCTGATCGCCACCTCGGTCCTGTCGGGCAACCGCAACTTCGAGGGCCGCATCTCGCCCGACGTGCGCGCCAACTACCTCGCCTCGCCGCCGCTCGTGGTCGCCTACGCGCTGGTCGGCGACATGAACGTCGACATCACCACGGCGCAGCTTGGGCAAGGGCACGGACGGGCAGGACGTCTACCTCAAGGACATCTGGCCCGAAGCCAAGGAGATCGCGGAGCTCGTCGAGCGCACCGTCACCCGCGCGTCGTTCCAGGAGAAGTACGCCGACGTGTTCGAGGGCGACGACAAGTGGCGCTCGGTCGAGACGCCCGCATCCGAGACCTACGACTGGCCGCCGACCTCCACCTACGTCCAGAACCCGCCCTACTTCCGCGGCATGGACGCGCGGCCGGGCATCGTCGAGGACATCGAGGGCGCGCGCGTGCTCGCCGTCCTGGGCGACATGATCACCACCGACCACATCTCGCCCGCGGGGTCGTTCAAGGAGACCTCGCCCGCGGGCAAGTACCTCGTCGAGCGGCAGGTCCCGCCGCGCGAGTTCAACAGCTACGGCTCGCGCAGGGGCAACCACGAGGTGATGATGCGCGGCACCTTCGCCAACATCCGCATCCGCAACGAGATGGTCCCGGGCGTCGAGGGCGGCTACACGATCGGCCCCGATGGGCAGCAGGCGTCGATCTACGACGCCGCGATGGCCTGGCAGGCGCAGGGGACGCCGCTCGTCGTCTTCGGAGGCGAGCAGTACGGCGCCGGTTCCTCGCGCGACTGGGCGGCCAAGGGCACCGCGCTCCTGGGCGTGCGCGCGGTGATCGCGGAGAGCTTCGAGCGCATCCACCGCTCCAACCTCGTCGGCATGGGCGTGATCCCGTTCGAGTTCACCGGCGGCGACACGCGCGCCACCCTGGGCCTCACCGGCGAGGAGAGCGTGACGATCCGCGGACTGGCCGACGTGCGCCCGCTCCAGGAGGTCGAGGCGCAGGTGACGATGGCCGACGGGGCCGAGCGGTCGCTGACGCTGCGCTGCCGGATCGATACCGAGGTGGAGATCGACTACATCCGCAACGGCGGCGTGCTGCACTACGTCCTGCGCAACCTCGCCGCCGCCTGACGCGGCGAACACCGTCGCCCCGCGCGGCGGCCTCACCAACGGGTGATTGGCCGCCGCGCCCGCGGGGGCGTAGGCACGTTCGACCCCATCCGCGGAAGCGACGATGCCCCTGCGCCCCATCTTCGCCCTCGTGCTCGCGGCCCTGGCCGGCCCCGCGCCCGCGGACCCGGTGGTCGTCGAGCTGTTCACCTCGCAGGGCTGCTCGTCCTGCCCGCCGGCCGACGCGATCCTGGGCGAGCTGGCCTCGCGCGACGACGTCCTCGCGCTGTCGCTCCACGTCGACTACTGGGACTGGATCGGCTGGCCGGACACCTTCGCCCACGCCGCCTTCACCGAGCGGCAGCGGGCCTACGCGGCCGCGGCGCATTCCAACGTGGTCTACACGCCGCAATTCGTCGTCGGCGGAGTGGACGCGGTGGAGGGCGCGGCGGGCATGGCGCTCGGCGACCGCATCGCGGCCCATGCCGACGCGGCGAGCGACGTGCTGCGCGTGATGACCACGTCGGAGGGGCGCGAGGTGGTGGCCACCGCCGCGCCGACCGGCGGCCGGCTGATCCTCGTGACCTACCGTCCTTCGGCGAGCGTCGCCGTCCTCGCCGGCGAGAATGCGGGGCAGACGATCGAGTACCACAACGTCGTCGTCGGCTGGGACGTGCTGGCCGAGTGGGATGGCGCCGAGACGACGTTGACGCTGCCCGAGCCCGGGCCGGGCACGCGTCAGGCGGTTCTCGCGCAGGCTTTCGCGGACGGGATGCCCGGAGCGATCCTGGGGGCCGTCCGCGCCGATTGAGGTCGCCCCGCGCGTAGGATTGCCTTCGTTTTAACCCTATCTTCAAGCCTGCATGCGCCTAATCCATTGCGTAGAGCTGACCGGAGTCGTCGATGCACGGCCTGATTTGCAAGGCGGTGGAAGGGTTCGTGAAGGACCAGCACGGGCCGGAGGCCTGGGCCGACGTGCGCGCGGCGGCCGGCCTGGGCATCGCGAGCTTCGAATCGCTGCGGATCTACGATCCGGACGTCGCGGAGGCCACGATCGACGCGATGACCCTAACGCTCGGCCGGACCCGCGACGCCGTGTTCGAGGATATCGGGCAGTGGATCTGCACCCATCCCCCGCTCGAGCCGGTCCGGCGGCTGATCCGCTTCACCGGCAAGACCTTCGTCAACCTCCTCTACGCGCTCGACGAGGTCCACGAGCGCGCGGCGATGGCGGTTCCCGGCCTCGACCTGCCGCGCTACCACCTCGACAAGGACGGGGCGGGCGAGTTCGAGATCCAGTCGCGCTGGCATGTCGCGGGCGGTGCCGCCGTCCTGACGGGGGTTCTGCGCGCGATGGCGGACGATTACGGGACGCTCGCGCTGATCGATGCGGGGTCGGTGGAGCGGGTCGACGGGTTCTGGCTCGAGCGCATCCATATCCGCGTCGTCGAGCAGGCCTTCCACGAGCCCCGCGAGTTCACGCTCGGGGGGATCGCGTGACCGACATCGTCATCGCCCCGGACGTCCTGCGCCACGCGCTGCCGATGATGGCGATCCTCACCCCTGACGGGCAGGTGGTCGAGGTCGGACGGACGCTGCACAAGCTTGCGCCGGATGCGCTCGGCAGCCCGATCGACGGCGTCCTCCGTCTCACCCAGCCGTCCATCCCCGTCGACTACGACGCGCTGATGAAGCGGATCGGCCGCCGCCTGCGCATCGAGCTGGTGGCGGAGGCGGGCGGCGAGGAGTGGGACCGCCCATCGGCGCTGCGTTGCTCGCCGATGCCCCTGCAGGACGGACGCTGCCTCCTCAACCTGACGTTCGGCGCGGATCCGACGCTCGCGCTCCGACGCCACAAGCTCACCGCGCAGGACTTCTTCGAGACCGATCCGATGGTCGACTTCCTGTTTCTCCAAGAAGCGCATGCCATCGTGCTCAACGAGTTCCAGCGCTTGAGCGACCGGCTCGACGCCGCCCGGCTCGTCGCGGAGGAGGAAGCGGTGACCGACGCGCTCACCGGCCTTCGCAACCGCCGCGCGATGGACGTCCTGCTCGAGACGCTGCGGCAGCGGGAGGGGGCGGAGTTCGGCCTGATGAACCTCGATCTCGACTACTTCAAGTCGATCAACGACACGCTCGGGCACGCCGCCGGCGACCGCGTGCTCGAGGAGGTCGCCGCGATCCTGCGCGACGTCGTCCGCCGGGGCGACATGGTCGCACGGGTCGGGGGCGACGAGTTCATGCTCGTCTTCGCGGACACGTCCGACGTCGAGCGGCTCACGACGGTCGCCGCGCGCATCATCGAACGTCTCGAGAAGCCGATCGAATGGCAGGGGCGTCCCTGCCGCATCTCGGGCAGCATCGGGATCACCATGTCCGCCTACTACGATCCGATCGATCCGGCGCGGATGATCGCCGATGCCGACGACGCCCTCTACACCAGCAAGCGCGAGGGTCGCGCCCGCTACCGCGTCGCCGACCCCCGCCCCGTCGCCCGCGCGATCTGACGGCTGCGTCGGAGCGTCGCGTGCCGGTCGGGCCGGCACCCGTCGGACGAACCCCCCGGGTGATCAAACCGCAACGACGGTTCGTCGGATGTCGGCCGATATGGTTCTGGATTGGGCCTCGGCGAAGGTCGACCCGGTTCGATGCCATCGCGCGAACCGCCGATCCGCCTTCGTCGGACCCCGTCCGAGGACGATACCCCTTCGTCGTTCACCACGCGTGATCGGTTGCGAGGGTGTGCCGCCCCAAGTCGTCACGGCTGCCAGATCTACACGGGCTCCGTTCTGCCTCCTAACGGAGATGGGCCCGCGCCGCCTGACGCCTCGACGCCAAAGGCCGGGCGTCTGCCGGCGAGGGCACCCGTCCGCGTGGCCCGGTTCCCCAGATCCCTGGCCGTCCAGGCCTTACGCGATGCCCAGGGCATTGATCCGAAGGCCGTTCGCCCCCGAAAGGCGGCTTCGATGCCGTACCACCGAAACCAGCGGTCGCCAAACGTCGCGGGCTGCCGCAACCGTGCTCGGTTGTGTGATGGGGCGGGAATCGGGCGCCTCTACGCCGAACGCACGCTCCCCGGTCCGAGGTCGACGAACCGATGCCAGAAGGGCGTTGTTGCATGAAGCTTGTTCTGGGATTCACATCGTGAGTCCAGCGACATGGCTGGGCGCCATGTCCAAGCCTGCGCCCACCCGCTACCGCACCCTGAACTGGTCGAGCTGTAACGCCGCGCTTCGTAGGCGCGGCTCGCTGACGGTCTGGTTCGACCCCTCGACGCCCTGGCATGCGGCGCCCTCGGGCAGGCGCGGCGCGCAGCCGGTCTACAGCGACGCCGCGATCCGGGCATGCCTGACGGTGAAGGTCCTGTTCGGCCTGCCGCTCCGCCTGACGACGGGCTTCGTCGCGAGCCTGCTCAAGCTCGCGGACCTGGATCGGCCGGTGCCGGACTACTTGACGCTTTGTCGGCGTCAGAAGACGCTCGCCGTGCAACTGCCCTACCGGGGCTCGGGCGGCCCGCTTCACCTGCTGGTGGACAGCACGGGGATCAAGGTCCGGGGCGAAGGCGAATGGCACGCACGCAAGCACGGCGGGGCCAAGCGGCGCGTATGGCGCAAGGTGCATCTGGCCATCGACGAGGCGACGCTCGAGGTCCGGGCCGTCGAGTTCACCGACAGCACCACAGGCGACGCGCCCATGCTGCCCGGCCTGCTGTCGCAGATCACCGGCGATGAGCCGATCGCGTCCGTCACCGCCGACGGTGCCTACGATGGGCGCGCCTGCCGGGACGCCATCGCCCTGCGAGGCGCCGAGGCGATCATTCCACCGCGCCGGAACGCGAAGCCTTGGAAGAAGGGCGGCCCGGGCGCTCGGGGCCGCAACGACGACCTGCGCGCCATGAAGCGCTTCGGACGAACGCTCTGGCGCAAGTGATCCGGCTACCACCGCCGAAGCCGGGTCGAGACCAAGATGAACTGCATGAAGCTCCTCGGCCAGAAGCTCGCCGCCCGCAACTTCGCCCGCCAGACCGCCGAGATCCAACTCCGTATCGCCATCCTCAACCGCTTCACCGCTCTCGGCATCCCCGTCACGCAGCCCGTCGGCTGACGTCAGACGGGGAAAGGGGAGGTCCGTCCTCCCGCCGCTTCGTACAACAGCGCCTGTCTTGACCATCACGCAAGAGGATCACACGGCTACGCCGCTACGGATCATCCGGGGCAGGGCAGCCGGCAACGCTACGCCGCCTTGGCCATCCGGGCTAGCGGGCACTCGTCACGACTATGCCGCTACATCCATCCGCATTGCGGGAAACCGACCCAGCATCAAAAAAGGACGTGTATACTATTGGGTAGATCAGAATCCGGTTTTCCCAAATTCTCTGGCAAAATCATTGGATTAAGAGGTCGCCGGGCAGCCCGTAGGGGAATCGAACCCCTCTTTCCAGGTTGAAAACCTGGCGTCCTAACCGATAGACGAACGGGCCACATGGCGGCGTGCGGGGTACTTAGAAGAGGGGTCGGGGCCTCGCAAGCGGTTTCTCCCCCGGACGCCGGCGCGGCTTCACGATCCCTGTTCGGCCACATCCTCCAGCGAGAGCTGGACGGTCTCGCGGCCCTGCCAGCGATTGATCTCGAGCCGCCCCGCGAGGTGAAGCGGGCCGCCCGCAGCGCGCTCGACGGCGGCGGCGAGACCGGACCCCGCGGCCCGGAAGGCGATCGTCTCCAGGCGAACCGGACCGCCATCGGTAAAGGTCGCCTTGAGATGCCCGTCGCCGACCGGTCGGGCATGGACCGCGCGCATTGACGGGAAGGCGAGGCGCGGTGCGGAGGCCCCTTGCCCGAACGGGCCCGCGCGATCCAGCGCGGCGACGAGCTCGGCATTCGCGGCGCCAGGCATGGCGGTCGCGTCGATGTGCAGGTCGCGCGGCCTCGCGGTGCCCGCGCCTTGCCGCGCGAGCAGCTCGCCGAGCCGGTCCATCGCCGCCTCGAGCCCGCCCGCGGCGACGGTGAGCCCCGCGGCCATCGCATGCCCGCCGCCGCGCAGCAGGAGCCCTTCGGCCGCCAGCCGCTGCATCGCCGCCCCGATGTCGATGCCCGCGACGGAGCGCGCGGAACCCTGGCCCGTGCCGTCGGGGCGCAGGCCGACGACGACCGACGGGCGCCCCGTGGCCTCCTTGAGCCGCGACGCGACGATGCCGACGACGCCGGGGTGCCACCCGTCGCCCGCGGCCCAGGCGAGCGGCCCGTCGCGTCCGGCCGCCTGCTCGAGCGCGGCCTCGGTCACGCCCGCCTCGATCGTGCGGCGCTCGCGGTTGAGCGCGTCGAGGCGCTCGGCGAGCCCCGCCGCCTCGCCGGGATCGTCCGTCGCCAGCAGCCGCGCGCCCAGATCCGCCGCCCCGATCCGCCCGCCCGCGTTGATCCGGGGCCCGAGGAGGTAGCCCAGGTGGTAGGCCGTCGGCGGCCCGTCCATCCCGGCGACGTCGGCGAGCGCGACCAGCCCCGGACGCGCGCGCCCGCGCAGCACGGTCAGCCCCTGGCGCACGAAGGCGCGGTTCACGCCGACCAGCGGCGCGACGTCGGCCACCGTGGCCAGCGCCACGAGGTCGAGCATCGCGATCAGGTCGGGGGCGGCGCGGCCCCGCGCCCTCGACCGCCGGTTCGCCTCCACCAGCACGAGGAACACGACGCCCGCCGCGCAGAGGTGCCCGAGCGCGCCGTCCTCGTCCTGCCGGTTCGGGTTCACGACGGCGAGCACGGCGGGCAGCGTCTCGGCGCCCAGATGGTGGTCGAGCACGATCACATCGGTCACGTCGGCGGCGGCGAGCGCGTCGTGGCTCACGGTGCCGCAATCGACGCAGACGATCAGGTCGTGGTCCCGCGCGAGGGCGGCGATGGCGGGCGCGTTCGGGCCGTAGCCCTCCTCGATCCGGTCGGGCACGTAGAGCGTCGCCGCCAGCCCCTGCGCACGCAACCACCCGGAGAGCAGCGCCGCCGAGGCCGCGCCGTCGACGTCGTAATCCGCGAAGATCGCGACGCGCTGCCCGCCCGCCACCGCCACGAGCAGCCGGTCGGCCGCAATCCCCGTGTCGCGCAGGAGCATCGGGTCGGGCAGCAGGTCGCGCAGCCTCGGCGCGAGGAAACCTTCGACGTCGGCGGCGGCGACCCCCCGCCGCGCGAGGTGCCGGGCCAGCAGGTGCGGCAGACCGGTCTGCGCGATGGCCTCGGCGGCGCGGTCCTGCGCGGCATCGAGGCCGGTCCACCGCCGCCCGGTCGCCGATCGCTCGACACCAAGCCAGGCGGGCAGGGCGTCCCCGTCGGCGCTCAGACCGGGTTCCGGTACGTCATCCGGCGCACCGAGCCGGTCTTGGATCGCATCAAAATCGTCTCGGCCGTCAGGTAGCCGACCTCGCGCTTGATCCCAGCGACGATCGAGCCGTCGGTCACGCCGGTCGCCGCGAAGATCACGTCGTCGGTCACGAGGTCGTCGCGGGTATAGACGCGGTCGAGGTTGGTGATCCCCGCCTTCTTCGCGCGTCCGCGCTCGTCGTCGTCGCGGAACGTGAGCCGTCCCGAACATCTGCCCGCCCATGCATTTCAACGCGGCGGCCGCGAGCACGCCCTCCGGCGCGCCGCCCGAGCCCATATACATGTCGATCCCCGTCGACGCCTCGGCGCAGTGGATGATGCCCGCGACGTCGCCGTCGGTGATGAGCCGGATCGCGCAGCCGGTGGAGCGCAGCGCCTCGATCATCGCCTCGTGGCGCGGCCGCTCGAGCACGCAGACGGTTATGTCCGACGTCGAGCAGCCCTTGGCGGCGGCGAGCGCGTTGACCCGCTCGCCCGGTTCCATGTCCATCGTGACGACGCCGCGGCGCAGGCCCGGCCCGACGGCGAGCTTGTCCATGTAGACGTCGGGCGCGTGCAGCATCGAGCCGCGCGGTCCCATGGCGATCACCGTCAGCGCGTTCGGCATGTCCTTGGCCGTCAGCGTCGTCCCCTCGAGCGGGTCGAGCGCGATGTCGACCTCCGGTCCGTTGCCGGTCCCGACCTTCTCGCCGATGAAGAGCATCGGCGCCTCGTCGCGCTCGCCCTCGCCGATCACGACCGTGCCCGCGATGTCGAGCAGGTTGAGCTGGTCGCGCATCGCGTTGACGGCGGCCTGGTCGGCGGCCTTCTCGTCGCCGCGCCCGATCAGACGGGCCGAGGCCAGCGCGGCGGCCTCCGAGACGCGGGCGAGGCCCAGCGAGAGCATCCGGTCGTTAAAGTCGGTCTTGGGCATCGGGCGGTCCTCGCGGGGCAGGGATGCCAGGCTCCTAGCGCGTCCCCCCCCGGCGGCCAAGCGGGCGCGGCCGGTCGGCGGCGCGGCTCACCCCTCCTCGATGGCGAGCGCGACGGGCGCGCCGATCACCACGCCCGTCGCCTCCATCGCCTCGAGCGCCCCGTCGAGCGCCGCGCGCGCCGTCGCGTGGGTCACGATCAGCACCGGCGCCTCGGGGCCGGGATGATCGTACTGCCGCATGCGGTCGATCGAGATGCCCGCCGCGCCGAGCGCCGTCGCCACCCGCGCGAGCGCGCCCGGCTGGTCGCGCAGCGCCATGCGCAGGTAGAACGGCCGCTCGGTCTCGACCGCCGCGCGCACGGGGCGCGCGAGCGTCGCCGCCGGCTGCCCGAACGGCGGCAGGACGAGGCCGCGCGCGATGTCGATGACGTCGGCCAGCACCGCGCTCGCCGTCGGCCCGGCGCCCGCGCCCGCGCCGCGCAGCACGATCCGGCCCGCCGCGTCGCCGTCGATCACGACCATGTTCGTCCCGCCCTCGAGCTGGCCCAGCGGGCTCCCCTCGGGGACCAACGTCGGGCGCATCGACTGCTCGATCCCCGTCTGCGTGCGCCGGGCCTCGCCCAGCAGCTTGATGCGATAGCCCATGTCGCGCGCGCGCGCGATGTCGTCCACGCTCACGCGCTCGATCCCCTGCAGCGCCACGCCGTCGAAGTCGACGCGCGTGCCGAAGGCGATCGCGGCGAGGATCGCGAGCTTGTGCGCCGCGTCGATCCCGCCCACGTCGAGCGTCGGGTCGGCCTCGAGGTAGCCCAGCTCGCGCGCCTCCTCGAACACGGTCTCGTAGGGGAGGTCCGCCGCCTCCATCCGCGTGAGGATGTAGTTGCAGGTGCCGTTCATTACGCCCGAGACGCGCGTGACCGCGTTGCCCGCCATCCCCTCCGCCAGCGCCTTGACGCACGGGATGCCGCCGGCGACCGCCGCCTCGAAGCGCAGCGCGACGCCCGCAGCCTCCGCGCGCTCCGCCAGCGCCTGCCCGTGATGCGCGAGCATCGCCTTGTTGGCGGTGACGACGTGGCGGCCCGCGTCCAGCGCCGCCTCGACCGCGTCGCGCGCCGGGCCGTCCGCGCCGCCGATGAGCTCCACGAGCACGTCGACGTCCTCGCGCCGCGCGAGCGCCACCGGATCGTCCTCCCAGGCGTAGCCCGACAGGTCCACGCCCCGGTCGCGCCGCTCGCGCGCGCAGACCGCCGTGATCGCGACCGCGCGACCCGCGCGACCGGCGATGAGGGCAGCGTGCGCCTGCACGAGCCGGACCGTGCCGACGCCCACGGTGCCGAGCCCCGCGATCCCGAGGCGGAGGGGGGTTTCCATGGCGCGCGCTCCGTCCGTCGAGGTCGGCGCCGGACTACCGAGGCCCGCCGCCGCGCGCAACGCGTCGCGTCAGAGGGGCGCGTCCCGCAGCCGCGCCGCCCGCGCGCGGAGCGCCTCGCCCCGCGCGGCGACGTCGGCGGCCTCGGGCGGCGCGATCGCGGTCCCCGCGAGGGCGTCGCCGCGCGCGCGAAGCTCGACCTGCGCCTCGGCCGCGCGCGGCGGGCGGCGGCTCTCGATCAGGATCGGATCCAGCGGCAGCAGCGCGGGGTAGGGGCCCACGCGCGCCCGCGCCGCGCCGTCCGCCCGCGGCAGATCGGGCGCGCATCCCGCGAGCAGCACGGCGAGAAGGGGCAGGGCGCGGCGCATCGCGCGGCAGGCTAGGCCCGGCGACCCGGCCCGGCAAGCGTCAGGCGCGCTCGGAATAGTCCATCGTCTCGGTGTTGACGACGATCGCCTCGCCCTCGCCCACGAAGGGCGGGACCATCACGCGGACGCCGTTCTCGAGCAGCGCGGGCTTGAAGCTCTTGGACGCCGTCTGCCCCTTCACCACCGCCTCGGTCTCCGCGATCGTGCAGGTCACCTTCTGCGGCAGCGTCGCGTTGAGCGCCTCGGCCTCGTGGTACTCGACCTGCACCATCATCCCGTCCTGCAGGAACGGCCGGCGGTCGCCGAGGATGTCGACGTCGAGCTCCACCTGCTCGAACGTCTCGGTGTCCATGAATACGAGCTTGCCGTCGGTCTCGTAGAGGAACTGCTGGTCCTTCTGGTCGAGCCGCACGCGCTCCACCTTGTCGGCCGACCGGAACCGCTCGTTGAGCTTCGAGCCGTTGCGCAGGTTGCGCATCTCGACCTGCGCGAAGGCCCCGCCCTTGCCGGGCTTGACGTGATCCACCTTCACCGCGGACCACAGATGCCCGTCATGCTCGAGCACGTTGCCGGGGCGGATCTCGTTGCCGTTGATCTTGGGCATGGGGGCTTCCTTGCGGGGACGGCGCCCCATATCGCGCGGCCCGGCACCCGGCAAGCCGATGCCCGCGGCGGCGGGGCACCGCCAATTATGGCGGAATTGCGACGATCGCTTGAAGCGACGACGATGTGGACCATATCGCGACTGTAGCGCGGGCACAAATACAGCGCCTGGAACGCCGGACCGACTATCGTGATGCACGGAGCGCAAGTGAGGTATCGCGAGATTGCATGGCTCGAATCGCCTGCCCGCATGCTAGGACGGCGTACCGTGGAAGATGCAAGAACAATAAGGAGAGCGGCATGACCGACTTCGTGGATGCCACCGCGTTCAACTTCGAGCAGGGCCAGCGCGCCCGCAAGCTGTTCGCCGCCGTCGTTCTCGCCGCGCTCGACGACGCGATCTCCGACGACAAGAAGTTCGGCAACGGTCCCGATCAGATCGCCCGCTGGGCGCGCTCGCGCGACGGCCGCGAGGTGCTGTCCTGCGCGGGCGTCGACCCCAACGAGCGGGTCGTGGCCGGGCTGATGGAGTTCGTCGGCCGCGGCGTGCGTACTTCGGTCGCTCTGTCGCGCGAGGAGAGCGAGCGCCGCCACGCCGCCGAAGCCGCAGAGGCGGAAGCGGCCGAAGCCGCCTGACCGCGCCAGGACCGGCCGGGGAGGACGTTCAGTCCTCCTCGTCCTCCCGGATCATCCGCATCTCGCGGCGCACGAGCTTGCGCACGTTGCGCGTGATGCGTTCGCCGAGCTCGCCCGAGAGTTCCGCGCGCACGACCTCGGCGATCAGGTCGCGCAGCGCGTCCTCCCCGCCCGCGCGCTCCGACAGGTCCGCCAGCGAGGGGAGGTCGACGCCCCGCGCCTCCCGCTTGCCGGATTGCTGCGCCCGCCGGTGGATCATCTGGAACGGGTCCTCGGCGGCGGCCGGGATCGCGTCGGAAACGCGCGACTCCGGGCTCAGACGCAGCACCGGGGCGCGCCCGGCCTCCGCGTCCGCCCCCTCCGGCCGTTCGCCGCCCTCGCTCGCCACCAGGCGGCGGATGGAGGACACGACGTCCTCGATGTCGTCCCGCTCGGCCATGCGTCCCTCCATGCCGCCCGACGCTAGCGCCGCCCGCCGCCCCGCGTCCAGCCCGCCGCTCAGTTGCGGTTGAAGCGGCGCAGCACGCTGTCGAGCCGACCGCCCCGCTCCGAAGGCGTGACCGTCACGCCCTGCGGGGCGCGCGAGACGGCGTCGTAGTAGGCCGACGGATCGTAGCGCTCGACGGTCAGTCCCAGATGCTCGGTCGTCAGCAGCCCGATCGCGGCGAGCACGCGGTACACAGCGAGCTGCGCGTCGCTCTCGGCCTGGACCTGGTCGGTGCGCGCGTCGAGCAGGTCCTGCTCGGCGTCGAGCACGTCGAGCGTGGTGCGCGCGCCGAGCTGAGCCTCCTCGCTGAGCCCCTCGAACGCCATCTCGGCGGCGGTCACGCCCTGCCGCGTCGCCACGATCTGCGCGCGCGCGACGTCGAGGCCCGCATAGGCGTTGCCCACGCCCTCGACGATCTGACGCGAGGTTGCGCCGAGATCGGCGCGCGCGGCCTGCGCCTGTGCGATGGCCTGACGCTGGAACGCGGGCAGCCGACCGCCCGTGTAGATCGGCACGTTGCCGGTGATCGACAGCGACAGGTCGTCGCCGCGGGTCCGGTCGCGCCCGAGCGCGAGCCCGGTCCCGATCGAGGGCAGGCGGTCGGCGGCGCGGGCATCCGCGAGCAAGGTCAACGCCGTGACCTGATGCTGCCCGGCGGCGATCAGGGGATGGACCTGGAGCGCGAGCGCCTGCGCGCGGGCCACGTCGGGCGGCAACGCGGGCGCGCCCGGGGGCGCGGCGAGGGCCGAGCCCGGCAGCGCGCCGGTCGCGCGGCGATAGGCCTCGCGCGCGATTTCGACCTGGCCCCGCGCGGCCGCGAGCGCCGAGCGCGAGGCGGCGAGCCGCGACTGCGCGAGCGCCACGTCCGTCCGCGTCGTCTCGCCGACCTCGAAACGGTCCTCGGCGGCGCGCAGCTGCTCGCCGATCAGCCGCACGTTGCTCTCGCGCACCGACACGATGCGGATCGCGAGACGAAGGTCGAAATAGGCCGAGACCGCGTCGAGCAGGACCTGCTGCTCGAACTGGATCAGCCCGAACCGCGCGCCCAGGACGCCTTCCTTCGCTGCCGCGATGCGAAGCGCGCGCTGCCCGCCGTCGAGCAGCGTGTAGTCGAGCACGAGGCGCAGCGCCGCGCCGCTGGTGGCGCGCGTCGCGCTGACGCCGAAGAGGTCGCTGCTGCGGGTCACGGTCCGGTTGACCGAGGCCTGGAAATTGATGGCGGGCCGGAGCGCGGAGACGGCGACCGCCACGTCCTCGTCCGTCGCGCGCAGCAGGAGCCGCTGCTGCTCGAGGAGGGGCGAGGTGCGATAAGCCTGCACCAGCGCGTCCGAGAGCGTGTCCGCGCCGGCCGACCAGGCCAACGACGTCGCCAGGGCCGCGCCCGCGAGGCCCCGTCCGATGCGTCCGGCGATCCCCATGCGCACTCTCCTCAGAACTCGAAGCCGCGCGCGGCGGCGAAGCCCGGCAGCACCGGCGCGGTCGCGTCGAACACGTGCCGCCAGCCGAGCCGCCCCTCGACCATCCGGCCGAGCCGCGCCTGGCCGAGCCGTCCGTCCTGGAACAGCGCGACGATCCGGCCGCCCTCGGCGAGCTGCGCGGCGAGCGCGTCGGGGACCATCTCGACCCCGCCCTCGACCACGATCGCGTCGAACGGCGCGGCGCGCGGCGCCCCCTCCGCCAAGGGGCCCTCGAGCACGACCGCGTTGGCGACCTCGGCCTGCGCGAGCGCGGCCTCGGCCTCGGCCACGGTCGCGCCGTCCTCCTCGACCATGACGACGGATTCAGCCATCCGCGCCAGGACGGCCGCCGAGTAGCCCAGCCCCCCGCCCACGATCAGCACCTGGTCGGTGAGCTGCACGTCGAGCTCGTCGAGCATCTTCGCGAGCACGCGCGCCTCGAGCATCTCGCGCCCGTCACCAAGCGGCACCGGCGCGTCGGAATAGGCGACGGGGCGCAGCGCGACCGGCACGAACGCCTCGCGCGGGACCGCGAGCATCGCGGCGATGATCGGGAACTTGGTGACGTCGGACGGCCGGACCTGCGTGTCGACCATCGTCGTCCGAAGCGCGCCTGCCGCATCCATCGCACTGAACCCATCGGTCTGGTTTCGCGTCCCGTCCGGGATGGCACGTCGAATCCCACCCCGCAACGGCCAAACCGACGGCATCCGCGCGGTGCGCCTTGCGGGCCACGGAGGCCGGCGATATTGCGGTCGCCACCCCCCGGCGAGTTGGCGGAGTGGTTACGCAGCGGATTGCAAATCCGTGCACAGGAGTTCGATTCTCCTACTCGCCTCCATTATCTCGTTCGACCGCGCGCCGGAGCCCCTCGGGCATGGTCGGCTTCGCCACGTTCACGCACAGCGTGAACCTCGCGTCACAACCCGTTGGCATCCTTCAGTTCCAGATAGAGCGCCGAGTGGTCCAGCCCGCCGCCGTCAAGCGTATCTCGCAGCCGCTCGAAGCGCGCCGCGACCGCTCCGGCCTGCGGTAGAACGAGGCCCAGCCCTTCGGCGGCCTCGGCGAGGTTCGAGAGATCCTTGATCTGGTTGACGACGGTCCCGCCCGGCTCGAACCGGCCTTCCTGCATCCGCGCGCCGTGCTGCTGGAGCACCACGCTGTCGGCGAAGCCGCCCGCGAGCGCGCGGCGGACCGCGGCCGGATCGGCGCCGCCGCGTTCGAGGAGCAGCATGGCCTCCGCCACCGCGCCGATCGTGCAGGCGACGATGGCCTGGTTGGCGAGCTTGGCGAGCTGACCGGCGCCCACCGGGCCGACATGGACGGGCCGACCCATCGCCGCGAGCGCGCCCTCCACGGCGGCGAAGTCGGCCGCCGACCCGCCCGCCATGATCGCGAGCGTCCCCGCCTCGGCCCCCGCCGTGCCGCCCGAGACCGGCGCGTCGACGTAGCCGACGCCCCGCCCGGCCAGCGCGGCGGCCCGCGCGCGCGCGTCGGCGGGCCGGTGCGAGCCCATCTCGACCCAGACCGCGCCGCGCTCGAACGCGCCGCCCGCCGCCTCCTGCACCGCCTCGGACGCCGCGCCGTCCGAGAGCATCGAGATCGCGATGGCCGCGCCCGCGACCGCCTCGGCCGGCTCCGCGGCCACGCGCGCGCCGTCGGCGCGCAGCGCCTCCGCCTTGTCCGCCGAGCGGTTCCAGACCGCGACGTCGTGGCCCGCACGCAGGAGGTTGCGGACCATCGGCGCCCCCATCAGGCCGGTGCCCAGAAATGCGATGCGGCCCATCGAGACCCTCCCCGTTTGCGCCCGTAACTGACTTGGCCTAGCCGTGCTCGGCAAGGGAGGACGCGATGGCGGGACGGCTCGGGGGCAAGCGCGCGCTGGTGACGGCGGCGGGGCAGGGGATCGGCCGGGCGACCGCCGAGATGTTCGCCGCCGAGGGCGCCGAGGTCTGGGCCACGGACCTGCGCGCGGACCTGCTCGACGGGCTCGACTGCGAGACCTTCGCGATGGACGTGCGCGACGACGCGGGCGTGCGCGAGGGCGTGGCGCGGGCGCGGCCCGACGTGCTCTTCAACTGCGCGGGCTTCGTCCATCACGGCAGCGTGCTCGACGCGACCGACGACGAGTGGGCGATGGCGCTCGACCTCAACGTGGCCTCGATGTTCCGCACGATCCGCGCCGCCCTGCCGGGGATGCTCGAGCGGGGCGCGGGGTCGATCGTCAACATGGCCTCGGCCTGCTCTTCGGTGATCGGCGCGCCGGACCGCTTCGTCTACGGCACCACCAAGGCGGCGGTGATCGGGCTCACGAAGTCGGTCGCCGTCGACTTCGTGGGCCGCGGCATCCGCTGCAACGCGGTCTGCCCCGGCACGGTCGAGTCGCCGTCCTGGCACGGCCGCGTCGACGCGCTGGGCGAGGCGCTCGGCTCGCGCGAGGCGGCGATGGAGCGGTTCGTCGCGCGCCAGCCGATGGGCCGCGTCGCGCAGGCGGTGGAGATCGCCGCGCTGGTGACGTATCTGGCCTCCGACGAGAGCGGGTTCACCACCGGCCACGCCCACGTGATCGACGGCGGCTGGTCGGGGCAGTGACCCGCCCGCCCGCGCCGCCCACCGACGCACGAGGACAGACCGCCATGACCCGCCTCCGCTCCCGCCAGTGGTTCGACAACCCCGAGAACCGGGAGATGACGGCGCTCTACCTCGAGCGCTACCTGAACTACGGGCTGACGCGCGAGGAGCTGCAGGGCGACAAGCCGATCATCGCCATAGCGCAGACCGGCAGCGACCTGAGCCCCTGCAACCGCCACCACATCGAGCTCGCCAAGCGCGTGCGCGACGGCATCATCGCCGCCGGCGGGCTGCCGATGGAGGTGCCGGTCCACCCGATCCAGGAGACCGGCAAGCGCCCCACCGCGAGCCTCGACCGCAACCTCGCCTACCTGTCGCTCGTGGAGACGCTCGACGGCTACCCGCTCGACGGCGTGGTCCTCACGATCGGCTGCGACAAGACCACGCCCGCGCTGCTGATGGCCGCCGCCACGGTCGACATCCCCGCCATCGCGCTCTCGGTCGGGCCGATGCTCAACGGCTGGTTCCGCGGCGTGCGCACCGGGTCGGGCACGATCATCTGGCGCGCCCGCGAGATGCACGCGGCGGGCGAGATCGACGATGCGGGCTTCATGGAGCTGGTCGCGTCGTCGACGCCCTCGGTCGGCTACTGCAACACGATGGGCACGGCGACGACGATGAACTCGCTTGCGGAGGCGCTCGGGATGCAGCTTCCGGGCGCCGCCGCGATCCCCGCGCCCTACCGCCAGCGCGGCCATGTCAGCTACCAGACCGGGCGGCGCATCGTGGAGATGGTGCGCGAGGATCTGCGGCCGTCGGCGATCATGACGCGCGAGGCGTTCGAGAACGCGATCGTCGCCTGCTCGGCCATCGGCGGTTCGACCAACGCGCCGATCCACCTCAACGCCATCGCCCGGCACCTGGGCGTGCCGCTCGACAACGACGACTGGCAGCGGATCGGCCACCGCGTCCCGCTTCTGGTGAACCTCCAGCCCGCGGGCGCCTATCTGGGCGAGGACTACTACCACGCGGGCGGGGTGCCCGCCGTCATGGGCCAGCTCCTCGCCGCGGGGCTGCTGCCGCATCCGGGCGCGCGGACGGTCAACGGGCGCTCGATGGGCGAGAACGTCGAGGGGATCGGCTCCGCGCTGCCCGACGTGATCTGGCCGGTGGACGCGCCGATGATGGCGGATGCGGGGTTCCTGAACCTCAAGGGCAACCTCTTCGACAGCGCGATCATGAAGACCTCGGTGATCAGCCCCGAGTTCCGCGAGCGCTACCTGTCGGACCCGGACCACCCGGAGGCGTTCGAGGGCCACGCGGTCGTGTTCGACGGGCCCGAGGACTACCACGCCCGCATCGACGACGAGGCGGAGGGGATCGACGAGCATTGCATCCTCGTGATGCGCGGCGCGGGGCCGATCGGCTATCCGGGCGCGGCGGAGGTCGTGAACATGCGCCCGCCCGCCTACCTCTTGAAGCGCGACGTCCACGCCCTGCCGTGCATCGGCGACGGGCGGCAGTCGGGTACGAGCGGGAGCCCCTCGATCCTGAACGCCTCGCCCGAGGCGGCGGCCGGCGGGGGGCTCGCGCTCCTGGCGACGGGCGACCGCATCCGCATCGACCTCGCGCGCGGGACCGCGGACATGCTCGTGGACGAGGCCGAGCTCGCCCGCCGCCGCGCCGCCCTCCCGCCGCATCCGTTCACGCCCCCGAGCCGGACGCCCTGGCAGGAGATCTTCCGCGAACGGGTCGGACCGCTCTCGGAGGGCATGACGCTGCGCGGCGCCGACGCCTATCGCGGGACCGCCGCCAAGGGCGTGGCGCGCGACAACCACTGACACCCCGACAGGAGATCACGCGATGAAACTCTGCCGCTTCGGCGCGCCCGGCCACGAGAAGCCGGGCCTGATCGACCACAACGGGGACCTGCGCGACCTGAGCCAGGAGGTCGAGGACATCTCGCACGCCACCCTGTCGGACAAGTCGCTCGAGATCCTGCGCCTGCTCGACCCGATGGCGCTGCCGAAGGTCGAGGGGCAGGTGCGGTTCGGCCCCTGCGTCGCAGGCACGGGCAAGTTCCTGTGCATCGGGCTCAACTTCTCGGACCATGCCGCCGAGACCGGCGCCGCGATCCCCGAGCATCCGATCCTGTTCCACAAGGCCACCAGCGCGATCCAGGGCCCCGACGACCCCGTGGTGATGCCGCGCGGCTCGACCCGGACCGACTGGGAGGTCGAGCTCGGCGTGGTGATCGGGACGACGGCGAAGTACGTCTCGGAGGCGGACGCACTCGACCACGTGGCGGGCTACTGCATCGTCAACGACGTGTCCGAGCGCGACCTCCAGCTCAAGCTCTCGGGCCAGTGGACCAAGGGCAAGTCCTGCGACACGTTCGGCCCGATCGGTCCGTGGCTCGTGACCCGCGACGAGGTCGGCGACCCGCAGGGCCTCGCGATGACCTGCGACGTGAACGGCGAGCGGATGCAGGACGGCAACTCGTCCACGATGATCTTCACCGTGGCGCAATGCATCGCGCATCTCTCGGAGCTCTTCACGCTGCATCCGGGCGACGTCATCACCACGGGTACGCCGCCGGGGGTTGGGATGGGGAAGAAGCCGCCCGTCTTCCTGAAGGCCGGCGACGTCATGGAGCTCGCCATCGAGGGGCTCGGGACGCAGCGGCAAGAGGTCCGGGCGGATGGCTGAGGTGCGGCTCCTGCAGATCGGCGGGATCACCGAGCGGATGCGCGAGGCGCTCGAGCGCGATTTCGCCATCGACGTGCTGCCCGACGAGGGACGCGCCGACTGGCTCGCGGCGAACGGCGCGGAGGTCGTGGCCATCGTCACCAACGGCCATCTGGGCGTGCCCGAGGACGTCGCGACCGCCTGCACCGGGCTCAAGGTCGTGTCGAGCTACGGGGTCGGCTACGACGCGATCGACGCGGACGGCATGGCCGAACGCGGCGTGATCGTGGCGCACACGCCCGAGGTGCTCAGCGACGAGGTGGCGAACACCTTCGTCATGCTCTGGCTCGCCGTGTCGCGCGAGCTGATCCCGTCGGACCGCCACGCGCGGTCGGGCGCGTGGGAGCGGGAGGGCAACTACCGCCTCACGCGCTCGGTGCAGGGCCGCCGCGTCGGCATCCTCGGGCTCGGTCGCATAGGCCAGACCATCGCCGACCGTTGCGCGGCCTTCGACGCCGAGATCCACTACCATTCGCGCTCTCGCAAGGACGTGCCCTACGCCTATCACGACAGCGCGGTGGCGCTCGCCGGGGCGGTCGAGGTGCTCGTCGCGATCACCCCCGGCGGGCCCGAGACGCACCACCTCGTCGACGCCGACGTGCTGCGCGCTCTGGGCCCCGACGGGCTCTTCTTCAACGTCGCGCGCGGCTCCGTGGTGGACGAGGACGCCCTCGTCGCAGCCCTCGCGGACGGGACCATCGCGGGGGCGGGGCTGGACGTGTTCGACCGCGAGCCCGCGATCCCCGATGCGCTGAAGGCGATGGACAACGTCGTGCTGACGCCCCACGTCGCCTCGGGCACGCACGAGACGCGCGCGGCGATGGGCGACCTCGTGGTCGAGAACCTGCGCGCGTGGCTGGCCGACGGCTCGGTGCGCACCCCCGTTCCGGAATGCCGCCACCTCTAGCCGTCAGCCGCGCGGGATCGCCCCGATCCGGGCGGCGAGCGCGGCGATGCGCGCTTCGACCTCGGCGCCCACCGGGCCGGGGCGCGGCGCGTCGCGCAGGGTCGTGAACCAGTGCTCGGGCGGGTTGCGCCCGCGCGAGCCGTCGAAGCGGAGCGCGCGCAGCACCGCCTCCGCCTCCGGCGGCAGCCGGTCGGGGATCGCCGCCCCCGACAGCACCGCCCAGCCGGCGGTCCAGAGCCGCCCCACCGACCACGGGTTGTAGCCGCCCCCGCCGAGCAGCAGGAAGCGCGGCGCGAGGTCCAGAAGCGCGGCCAGCACGCCCAGCGGCGCCGCGTTCGAGGCGGCGAGTCGCGAAAGCGGATCCTCCTCCACCGCGTCCGCGCCCATCTGCATCACGATCGCGTCGGGCGCGAACGCCTCCACCGCCGGCACGATCACCCGGTCGCGGGCCATCGCGAAGGCCGCGTCGCCGGACCCGCGCGGCAACGGCAGGTTGAAGACCTGCCCCACGCCCGCGTCGCCCACCGCGCCCGTGAACGGCCAGCGCTTCTCCTCGTGGGTCGAGATCAGGAGCACGTCGGGGTCGTCCGCGAAGGCGTGCTCGACCCCGTCCATGTGGTGCGCGTCGACGTCGACATAGGCCACGCGGACCGCCCCCGCCCGGCGCAGCGAGAGGATGCCCAGCACCGCGTCGTTGAGGTAGCAGAACCCGCTCGCCCGGTCGGGCATCCCGTGATGCGTGCCCCCGCCCGGATTGTGCACGCGGCCCCCGCCCGCCAGCAGCTCGCCCGCCAGCAGCGAGGCGCCCGCGCCGGTCGCGGGGCGGCGGAACATCTCCGCGAAGACCGGGTTCGAGACGGTGCCGAGCCCGTGGCGCTCGCGCGTCGCCGCATCCACCGCGCCCTCCGCCTCCGCGCGCTCCAGCGCCGCCACGTAGTCCGGCGTATGCCAGATGTGCAGCGCGGCGGGCTTCGCGCGCGGCGAGCCGCGGTAGCGGTCGGGCGGGAGCCATCCCATCGCCCGCGACAGGTCCAGCACGGTCGACACGCGCGGCACCCGGAGCGGATGCCAGCGGCCATAGCTCGACCCGCGGTAGATCTCGGAGCCGAACAGCAGCGGGCCGGGCAGGGGGGCGGGCGTCGGCATCGCGTCCGAGCCTAGCCCCGGCGCCGGCGCGGGCAAGCGCGCCGCCCGGTTGCGCGGGGCCGCGGAAGCCTTAGGTTGAGGCCTCCGCCGCATGGACCCGCCGCATGATCCGCTATGCCCTCCGCTGCGCCGACGGCCACGCCCACGACAGCTGGTTCCAGTCGGCCGGCGCCTTCGACGCGCTCGTCGCGCGCGGTTTGGTGACCTGCGCGACCTGCGGCAGCGCCGAGATGCGCAAGGCGTTGATGGCGCCCGAGGTCTCGACTCCCGCGAAGCCCGACCCGGCCGCCGCCCGCATCGCCCGCCTGCGCGCGAAGGTGGAGGCGACGTCGACCTACGTGGGCCCGCGCTTCGCGGCCGAGGCGCGCGCGATCCACGCGGCCGAGAGCGACCGGTCGGTCTACGGCGAGGCCAGCGGCGCGGAGGTGCGCGCGCTCCTCGAGGACGGGATCGCGGTCGCGCCGCTGCCGTTCACGCCCAAGGCGAAGGCCAACTGATGCGCGCGCTCGTCACCGACGCGTCGCGCGGCCTCGGCGCGGCGCTCGTGACCGAGGGGCGCGCGCGGGGCCACGAGGTGCTCGGCACGACGCGCGGGGCGGGGCGGGCCGAGGGCGCGATCGTGCTCGACGTCACCGACCCGGAGGCGCAGGCGCGCGCGGCGCGCGAGACCGGGCCGATCGACCTGCTGGTGTGCAACGCGGGCGTCTATTTCGACGAGGGGGGCGGGATAGACGACCTGAGCGCGGCGGACCTGAGCGCGACCTTCGCGGTCAACGTGACCGGCGTGGCTCCTGACCATGCAGGCGCAGCGGGCGAACCTCGCCGAGGGCGGGCGGATCGCGATCATCGCCTCGCGGATGGGCTCGTCGAAGGCCGCCACGGGCGGGGCGTTCGCCTACCGCGCGTCGAAGGCGGCGGCGGTCAACCTCGGGCTCAACTTCGCGGAGGAACTGCGGCCCGACGGCATCGCGATCGGCACGGACCATCCGGGATGGGTCCGCACGGAGATGGGCGGGGCCTCGGCGGACCTGTCGGTCGGGGAGGCGGCGCGGGGCCCCCGGGACCGGTTCGAGGCGCTCGACATGGACCGTTCCGGGTGCTTCGTGACCTACGATGGCGCACCGGTCCCGATCTGACCTCCCGCGACGGGCGGTGCTGGCGGGTGCCCTCGCCGCGGCGGCCCGGCCCGCGTTGGCCCGCCGGCGCGTCGTCGTCTTCGCCGCCGCGAGCCTCAAGCCCCCGCTCGACGCGATCGCCGCCCGGTGGGACGGCCCCGTCGCGCTGTCCTACGGCGGCAGCGGGACGCTCGCGCGGCAGGTCGCGGCGGGCGCCCCGGCGCAGGTGGTGATCCTCGCGGCGCAGGACTGGATGGACTGGCTCGCGTCGCAGGGCGCGGTCGCGGGGCCGGTGCGGTCGGTCGCGGGCAACCGGCTCGTGCTCGTCGGCCCGCCGGGCGCGGCGCCGGTGGCGCTCGAGGCGGGCGCGATGCTCGACCGGCTCGAGGGCGGGCGGCTCGCGATCGGCGACCCGGTCTCGGTCCCGGCCGGGCGCTACGCGCGGGCCGCGTTCGAGACGCTGGGGCTCTGGGACGCGCTCGCGCCGCGCCTTCTCGCGGCGTCGGATGCGCGCGCGGCGCTGGCCTACGTGGAGGGCGGGGACGCGGCCCTCGGCGCGGCCTACGCCTCCGACGCGGCGGGCGCGCGGGTGGCGGTCGTGGCTGACCTGCCCCCCGGGAGCCATCCGCCGATCGCCTACCCGGCCGCGCTCGCGCCCGGCGCGGGGCCGGACGCGGCGGCATTCCTCGACCGGGTGCTCTCGGCGGCGGACGTCTTCGCCGCGCACGGCTTCGCGCCTTGACCGGCCTGCCTCCCGAGGCGTGGGAGGCGCTGGCGCTGTCGCTCAAGGTCTCGACCGTGGCCACGCTCGCGACGCTCCCGCCCGCGATCTGGGTCGCGCACCTGCTGGCGCGGGGGCGGTTCGTCGGGCGTGGCCTGCTCGACGCCGCCGTCCACCTGCCGCTGGTGCTGCCGCCGGTGGTGACGGGCTACGCGCTCCTGCTCGCGTTCTCGCGCACCGGCCCGGTCGGCGCGCTGCTCGAGCCGCTGGGCCTCGGCATCGCGTTCCGCTGGACCGGGGCGGCGCTCGCGGCGGCGATCATGGCGTTCCCGCTCGTCGTGCGCGCCGTGCGGCTCGCGATCGAGGCGGTGGACCCCCGGCTCGAGGAGGCCGCGGCGACGCTCGGCGCCTCGCCGCTCCGGGTCTGGGCCACGGTGACGCTGCCGCTCGCGGCGCCCGGCCTGCTCGCGGGTGCGACGCTGGGCTTCGCCAAGGCGTTCGGCGAGTTCGGCGCGACGATCACCTTCGCCGCCTCCATCCCCGGCGAGACGCGCACGATCCCGTCGGCGATCTACGCCTTCCTGCAGGTGCCCGGCGGCGATCCGGGGCTGCGCTGGCTTGTGGGGATCGCGGTCGCGGTGGCCGTCGCCGCCGTGCTCGCGTCGAACTGGCTCGCGCCGCGGGTCGCCGCGCGCGTCGCCGGGCGCTGAGATGCTCGAGGTCGCGATCCGGCGGGCCGTGCCGGGCTTCGCGCTCGACGTCGACCTCGCGGCGGGGCCGGGCGTGACGGCCTTGTTCGGGCCGTCAGGGGCGGGCAAGACGACGCTCGCGCGCTGCGTGGCGGGGCTCGCGCGGCCCGACGGGGGCCGGATCACGCTCGACGGGCGGGTGCTGTTCGACGCGGGCGTCGACGTGCCGCCGCATCGGCGCGGGGTCGGCTACGTGTTCCAGGAGCCGCGCCTGTTCCCGCATCTCTCGGTGCGCGGCAACCTGCTCTACGGCGCGCCGCGCGGGGCCTCGCCCGACGCGGTGGCCGCGATGCTCGGGATCGGCGCGCTCCTCGACCGGCGGCCGGGCGGGCTGTCGGGGGGGGAGGCGGCGCGGGTGGCGATCGGGCGGGCGCTGCTGCGCGCGCCGCAACTCCTGATCCTCGACGAGCCGCTGGCGGCGCTCGACGCGCGCCGGCGCGACCGGGTGCTGCCGTGGCTCGAGGGGCTGCGCGAGGCGGGGCTGCCGATCCTCTACGTCAGCCACGCGATCGAGGAGGTGGCGCGGCTCGCGGACACGCTGGTGCTGATGCGGGGCGGCCGCATCGCGCGCGCCGGTCCGCTCGGCGGGCTCCTGTCGGACCCGGAGGCCGCGGCCGAGATCGGGCCGAGCCAGGCCGGCGCGATGCTGGAGGGCGTCGTTGAAGCCGTGGCCGACGGGCTGGCGCGCGTCGCGACGCCCGCCGGGCCGCTCGAGGTCGCGTTCGACGGTCCGGTCGGGGCGCGGCTCAGGATCCGGATCCGCGCGGGCGACGTGATCGTCGCAACCGATCCGCCGCGCGGGCTGTCGGCGCTCAACGTGCTGCCCGCGACCGTGGCGGCGATCCGCGCGGGGCAGGGGCCGGGCGCGATGGTGAGCCTGCGCGCGGGCGAGGGCGTGCTGCTGGCGCGGATCACGCGGCGGTCGGCCTCATCGCTCGGGCTGCGGCCGGGGCTCGCGGTCTGGGCGGTGGTCAAGGCGAGCGGGGTCGCGCGCGCCGATGTCGGAGGGGGCGGCGGGGGCTAGCGCGCGCGGGCCAGCGCGCCCACCAGCCGATCCTCGAGCGCGCGGCGCTCGCGCGGGGTGAGGAACGCGCCGATCTCGACCTCGCGCGGCCCACCCTGCAACGTCAGGTAGTCTTCCACCCGCCCGACCTTCGGATGCCGCCGCACGCGGACCCAGTAGGGATTCGCCTCCCAGTCGAGGACGCGCCCGTCGGGCTCGGTGCGCGTGAGCCGCGCGGCGCGCGCGTCGAGCCGGAACGTCTCGAGGATGTCGCGCGACCGCCAGCTCCGACGCAGCGAGAAGCCGAGCGCGGCCACCGCGCCCATGGCGAACGGCATGATCCCCCACAGCGCGACCGTGCCCACGAGCGCCAGCAGCGGGAGCATCGCCAGCGTGGCGAGGATGCCGATCACCCAGACGTAGCCGTTGCCCGTCAGCGACTGGTGCGGCCAGAGCCGGACCTCGAACGCGAAGGCCCCGGGCGATGCCGGGGCCTCGTGTCGGTCGACGGTTACTTCGTAGGGCATCGCCGTCAGGCGTGCGGATGGCGGTCCCACATCGCCCGCGTCGGCAGCTCCTCGAAGGTGTGCTCCGGCGGCGGGTTCGGCAGGGTCCATTCGAGCGTGTCCGCGTGCTCGCCCCAGTAGGCGGGCTCGGCCACGCGGCGACCGGCGAAGACCGTGTAGGCGACCACCCCGATGAAGAACAGGAACGAGGCGAAGCTCAGGAACGCGCCCCAGGACGAGACGTAGTTCCACATCGCGAAGGCGTCCGGGTAGTCGATGTAGCGCCGGGGCATCCCCTGCCGCCCGAGGAAGTGCTGCGGGAAGAAGGTCAGGTTGGCGCCGATGAAGAAGGTCCAGAAGTGCACCTTGCCGGCCCATTCGGGGTACTGGCGGCCCGACATCTTGCCGATCCAGTAGTAGATGCCCGCGAAGATCCCGAACACCGCGCCGAGGCTCATGACGTAGTGGAAGTGCGCCACGACGTAGTAGGTGTCGTGGTAGGCCCGGTCGATCGCCGCCTGGCTCAGCACGATGCCGGTCACGCCGCCCACGGTGAAGAGGAACACGAAGCCGATGGCGAACAGCATCGGCGTCTTGAACTCGACCGACCCGCCCCACATCGTCGCGATCCACGAGAAGATCTTCACCCCCGTGGGCACCGCGATGATCATCGTGGCGACCATGAAGTAGGCCTGCTGCGTGAGCGACATGCCGACCGTGTACATGTGGTGCGCCCAGACGACGAAGCCCAGGCCCCCGATCGCCACCATCGCGTAGACCATCGGCAGGTAGCCGAAGATCGGCTTCTTGGAGAAGGTCGAGATGACGTGCGACACGATGCCGAAGGCCGGCAGCACGACGATGTAGACCTCCGGGTGCCCGAAGAACCACAGGATGTGCTGGTAGAGCACCGGGTCGCCGCCGCCCGCGGGGTCGAAGAACGTGGTCCCGAAGTTGCGGTCCGTCAGCAGCATCGTGATCGCGCCCGCGAGCACCGGCAGCGCCAGCAGGATCAGCCACGCGGTGACGAAGATCGACCAGGCGAAGAGCGGCACCTTGTGCAGCGTCATGCCCGGCGCGCGCATGTTGAGGAACGTGGTGATGATGTTGATCGCGCCCAGGATCGAGGACGCGCCCGAGACGTGGACCGCGAAGATCGCGATGTCGGTCGAGTAGCCGGCCTCCGTGGTCGAGAGCGGCGGGTAGAGCACCCAGCCGATGCCCGAGCCGGCCTGCCCGTTGCCGCCCGGCACGAGGACCGAGAGGAAGGCGAGCGACGTGCCCGCGACGAAGAGCCAGAAGCTGAGGTTGTTGAGCCGCGGGAACGCCATGTCGGGCGCGCCGATATGCAGCGGCATGAAGTAGTTGCCGAAACCCCCGAAGAGCGCCGGGATGACCACGAAGAACATCATCAGGATGCCGTGGCCGGTGATCAGCACGTTCCAGAGGTGCCCGTTGGGCGTGCAGGTGGTGCCTGAGTCGGCGATCAGCCGCGCGCCCTCCATGCACATGTACTGCACGCCCGGATCCATGAGCTCGAGGCGCATGTAGACCGTGAACGCGACCGAGACGAAGCCCGCGAAGCCCGACACCAGCAGGTAGAGGATCCCGATGTCCTTGTGGTTCGTCGACATGAACCACCGCGTGAAGAAGCCGGGCTTCGCGTGGTCGTCATGTCCGTGGATCGCGGCGTCGGCCATGCGGGAGGCTCCTCGGGTCGTGGATGGGGCGGCGTCGCGGCCGCGCGTCTGCGGCGAGGTCTAGCGGGGGCGGGCCAGCGGGGCAACGGCGCAGCGCGCGCCCGGGGCCGGGAATATCGTCGCAGGCGGGCGGCTCAGCGGCGCAGGGGCGCCAGCGCGCGGTCCTCGGCGGGGATGCGCACGAGCAGGAGAAGCGCCGCGTTCAGGGCCGAGAAGACGAGCGCGACCCAGCCCAGCCCCAGCACCAGCGGCGCGACCGCGATCTCGGCCACCACGACGGCGTAGTTCGGATGCGGAAGCCAGCGGAACGGCCCGCGCGCCACCAGCGGCTCGTCGAGCACCACGATCCGCGTCGTCCAGCGCTCGCCCAGCGACGCCAGTACCCAGAGCCGCAGCGCCTGCAGCACGACGAACGCGGCGAGCCAGCCGAGGTGCAGCGACTGGTCCCAGCCCCACCAGACCAGCGCCGCGATCCACGCCGTGTGCAGCGCGACGATCGCCGGATAGTGCCCCGCGCCGTGCTCGACCGCGCCCCGCGCCATCAGCCGCGCGGTGTTGCGCCGCGCGAGGATGAGCTCGCCCAGCCGCTGCGCGATCAGGAACGCGAGGAACGCGGCGGCCCCCGTCACGCGGCGAGCTCGACGGGCACGTAGGAGGCGGTGAAGCCCGGCCCGAGCGCCATCATCAGCATCCGGCCCGTCCGCCCCGCGCGGCGCGCCGCGTCGAGCACGAACAGCACCGTCGGCGCGCTCATGTTGCCGTGCTCGCGCAGAACCTCGCGCTCGAGGTCGAGCGACCCCTGCTCGAGATGCAGCGCGGTCTCGATCGCCGTCACCACCTTCGCGCCGCCCGGATGGCAGAGCATGCGGTCGAACTCGCCCCGCGTCCGGCCCATCGAGGCAAGCGCCGCCTCGGTCGCCGCCTCCAGATGGCGGGTCGCGAAGTCGGGGATCGAGCGGTCGAACACCACGCCGAGCCCCTGGTCGTCCACCTCCCAGCCCATGATGCCCAGCGTGTCGGGCCAGATGTGCTGCGCGCCGGGCGCCAGCGTCGTGGCGCCGTCGCCGTCCGTCGACAGGCAGGCCGCCGCCGCGCCGTCGCCGAAGAGGACGGTGGCGATGATGTCGGACTTCCGCAGCCGGTCGGTGCGGAACGACGGCGTGCAGGCCTCCGCCACCACCAGGAGCACGCGGCTGCCGGGCCGCCCCTGCGCGAGCTGCGCCGCGATCGACAGCCCCGACGCCCCGCCCGCGCAACCGAGCCCGAAGACCGGGACACGGATCACGTCGGCGCGGAACCCCAGCTCGCCCCAGAGCACCGCCTCGAGCGTGGGCGTGGCCACGCCGGTCGAGGTCACGGTCACGATCGTGTCGACCTCGCCCGCCGCCCAACCGGCGTCGTCCAGCGCGGCGGTCGCGGCGTCCCGGAACATCGCGACGACGCCCGCGTGCCAGATGCGGTTGCGCTCGGCCCAGCCGTGATCCTCGCCGTCGAACCACTCGAGCGGCGCGACCGAACGGCGGCGCTCGATCCCCGACTGCGCGAAGCTGGGCAGCATCCGCGCGAAGTGCGGGTAGCGCGGGCCCAGTATCGCCTCGGCGCGCGCGCGCACGAGGTCCTGCGGCAGATCGTGGGGGGCGAGCGCGGTGGCGAGTCCGTGCAGCGTGACGTCCATCGGCGTGGTCTCCGGGTCGGGCGTCCCGTGCGCCGATGGCCGGTAGATGGCGCGACGCTCGCACGCGGCAACCCACGGCCCCTGCGGCGGATCGTTTCAGCCCAGCCGCGGCGGGAACGTCCGCCGCAGCGCGTCGTCGAGGTCGGCCATCGTCACCGGCAGCCCGAGGTCGACGAGCGAGGTGACGCCGTGGCCCGCGATCCCGCACGGCACGATCCCGTCGAAATGCGACAGGTCCGGCTCCACGTTGATCGAGACGCCGTGGAAGCTGATCCAGCGGCGGAGCCGGATGCCGATCGCCGCGATCTTGTCGTCGCGCGGCGTCCCGTCGGGGAGCGGCGGCCGGTCGGGGCGCGCGATCCACACGCCGACGCGGCCGGGGCGCACGTGCCCCGTCACCCCGAACTCCGCCAGCGCGTCGATCACCCAGCCCTCGAGTGCCTGCACGAAGGCGCGCACGTCGCGCCCCCGCGCGGCCACGTCGAGCATCGCGTAGGCCACCCGCTGCCCCGGCCCGTGATACGTGTACTGCCCGCCGCGCCGCGCCTCGTGCACCGGGAAGCGGTGCGGATCGCGCAGGTCCGTCGGGTCCGCCGACGTCCCGGCGGTGTAGAGCGGCGGATGCTCGAGCAGCCAGACCGCCTCGTTCGCGCGGCCCCCGAGGATGCCTGCCACCCGCGCCTCCATCTCCGCGAGCGCGACAGCGTAGGGGACCGGGGCGTCCGACGTGATCCACTCGACCGTCACGACGCCCGCCCGCCCGCGGCCGGCAGCAGTCCGGCCTCGCGGATCGCCGGGAGGTAGCGGCGGCTGACCGGGATGTCGCCCCCCGCGGTCATCGTCAGGATCGCGCGGTCCCCCTCGCGCCGGGCCGCGGCCACCGCGTCGCGCGCGACCCAGTGCGAGCGGTGCACCTGGATCCCCGGCGTGCCGCCGGTCTCGCGCATCGCGTCGGCCAGCCGCATCAGCACCATCGCCTCGCCCCTCGCCGTCCGGACGCGGACGTAGTGGTCCTCCACCGAGAGCGCCACCAGCGGCCCGCGCCTCTCGAGCGGCAGGCGCGCGAGGAGGGGCGGGGGGACGTCCGGCCCGGGGTCGGGCGCTTGGGCCGCGGGCGCGACCTGCCGCGCGGCGAGCGACAGCAGCAGCGAGACGATGACGGCGATGGCCGCGACGGTGGCGAGCATCGCCGGGTCCGGCGGGTGCGACGCGGGCCCGAGGATCGTGCGGTTGATCGCCCACACGGCGCCCGGCACGGCCATCCCGGTCGCGAGCGCGGGCAGCGTGACGCGCAGCGCGAAGGGCCAGCGCGCGGGCGACGCGGCCGAGGCGAGCTCGTGGATCATCAGGCCGAGCGCGTAGGTGACGGCGGCGTGGACGAGCCAGAAGCCGAACCGCGGCACCGGTCGCAAGCCCTCGCCGCTGCCGAACGGTGCCAGGAGCGTCACGATCGCCGCGATGCCCGCCAGCACCGCCCATGTCGCGGGACGGGCGAGCTGCGCCCGCACCTCGCGCATCGCGGATGACGGAGAGGGGTCGGGCACGAACGCCTCCGGGTCGCTGGCGCATCCGCGCTGGAGCGGCGCGGTCGGGGTGGGGCAGGCCTAGCGGAGCCCGGCATGGCTGCCAACCGGCGGACGGGCGAAGGAGACCCGCGATGACGACCCTGCTCGACGCCCCGCCCCTGGTCCAGCTTCACGTTCTCGCGGCGGTCCTCGCGCTGCTGCTCGGCCCCGTGGCGCTCGGGTCGCGCAGGCCGGGCGGGCGCACGCATGTGGCGGCGGGCCGCGCCTGGGTCGCGGCGATGGCAGCGTTGGCGCTCTCCTCGTTCGGCATCACGGGGTTCCGCGTCCTCGGCCCGTTCGGCCCGATCCACCTGCTGTCGCTCTGGGTGCTCTGGGGGCTCTGGCGGGGCGTCGCCCATGCACGGGCGGGGCGCATCGAGGCGCATCGAGGACAGATGCGGGGGCTCTACCTTCAGGGGTTGGTCCTCGCCGGGCTCCTGACGCTGCTCCCGGGCCGGTCGATGAGCGCCACGCTCTTCGGGGAGCACGATGCTCTCGGCTGGCTCTTCGTGCCGGCGGGCATCGGGGCGATCGTCTGGGACGAGGTGCGGCGGCGGCGAGCGCGGGCACGGACCGCGATCCGCGAGAAACGCGCTTCCCTTTCTCCCGGGCCCTCGCTAGGGACGCGCCACGCCGGCGATGCGGTCGTGGCGGAATTGGTAGACGCGCAGCGTTGAGGTCGCTGTGGGGTAACACCCGTGGAAGTTCGAGTCTTCTCGACCGCACCAGCCCGAGCCGAAGCCGCCGCGCCCCGACAGGGTGCGGCGGTTCGCGTTCGAGGGCACGTGACGGCTCGGTGCAGGGGCGGCGCGGTGGATGGCGGCGAGGCGCCTTGTTACCTCGATGCCGCCGACGACGATGCGAGGCGGCCTAGTTCACTCGGGCCATCGCGCGCACCCCGACATAAAACGCCGGTGCGGCGCCATCGGCACGTGGCCCGGTGGAGGCGGCCCGGTCGGACGCGTTCGCGGGGTTTGAACGCGATCGCCGGGCACGGCCGATCTGGACCATCGTCCGGTTCGCGATGGTGATAAGCGACGGGTCGATCATCACACGATCGGTCGCCGCAACCTTCCGTCGCGACCTGGACGGGCCGATCGTTCGGCCCGAACGTCGGCCGTGATCACCGATGATCGGGCGTACCGGCCAGAGATCGTCGAACGATCGGCGACCCGTCGAACCGTCGCCGGACATCGTGCCGGTTCGGACCGGCCCGCATCGCCCCGGCGCGCCGGAGGTCCCGGTCGAACCTGGATGCGCCGTCGATCGCTCGTGATGCCGAACGCAACGAACGCCCGACCCGGTGCCGCGGTCCCGACCTCAGCGGGCCGAGGCGCGGCCCCGGATGGCGCGCGAGCCGAACGTCGCGCCGATCGCGCCCAGGAGCAGGAGCATGGAGGCCGGAAGCGGCACGGGCGTCGGCAGCGTGCCGGGGTTGTTGCCGTCGAGGCCGTCGTCGCCATCCGAGCCGTTGGACCCGTTCGACTCCGTTCGACCCATTCGAGCCGTCGGACCCATTCGACCCGTTGTTGCCGTTCGACCCATTCGCCCCATTCGAACCGTCGGACCCATTCGAGCCGCTGGAACCGGAGATGCCGGGCAGGCCGGGCAGCCCGGCAAGGCCCCGGGAGCCGAGACCGCCGGGGCGGCCGACCGTCCCGTTGACCACGGAGCCGACGCCGGTGTTCAGCGCGCGGCCGACGGCGCGCGGGGCGACGACGGAGGCCACGACCGGTGAGGTCGGGATCACGTCCTCGACGATGTCGGAGCCGACGCCGTCGTTGAGCGGCGTACCCGCGAGATCGTCGAAGAAGTCCGTCAGCGGGTCCGAGGCGGAGGCGAACATCACGTCGTCGGGCCAGGCGCCGCCGGTCTCCGCGACGCAGGTCTCGGCGTAGCGGGCGACGTAATCGGCCCATTCGTCCTCGGTCGGGTCGCGGCCGATGCGCTCGGCGAGCTCGTCGGCGCCGATCTGGCGCTCGCAGGGGCGGGGCAGGCAGGTCTGCGGCAGCAGGCTGCCCTTCTTGCCGGAAGCGGAAAAGGCGCGCTCGAGGTCGTCCTCGCGGATGCACGAGAAGCCGAGCTCGTCCACGATCGTGACGTCCGCGACGGTGATCGGCTCGACGGTCGCGGCCTGTCCCGCGCCGGCGGCGAGGACGAGGCAGGACAGGAGGGCGGGGCCGTGGATGGCGGTGCGAAAGTTGGACATGATACCTCTGCTGAGGATGAAGGTCTCGGCGCTTGCTTCGGGAGACGAACGGTCGTCACCCCAAATAGGTTTCGACGGAGGTTCCGTCGCCCGCCGTTCTGGCCGGTCCCCACCGATCGCCGTGCGCCGTTGCGCGTCGACCGGTCCTTCGTCCCCCATGCCCCGTCCCACGGGGGCGACCCGGACGATCCCGTCCAGGAACCGACAGCTAGTGATCGCCCCTCATACGGACAAGTCACGAACGATCCGTTAACTTCTAAACCTTCACCAAGGGTTAACCCCGACGCGATCGCCATCCGAACGTGGCAGAATTGCGGCAGTCCGTCAGATCGGCCGCGCGCGCCACGGTCGCCAGGCGGGGCGCGTGGCGGTCAGGTCGATCTCGCCATGCCGCTCCGAGCCGAGGCGGAGCGTGGCCTCGCGCAGGATCCCGATCCCCTCGCCCGCGTCCCGCGGCAGGGCGGCGCCGTCGAGCGGGCGCCCGAACGTGACGTGATAGGGCTGGACGTCCTTGTTGAGCGTCTCGTGGAACAGCGTGATGTCGCGCAGGCTCGGATGCAGCGCGTCGAACGCGTAGAACATCGCCGAGTTGCGCGCCCGGACGTGGCAGGGGATCACCGGCAGCGCGAACTTGCGCGCGATCATCGCCGCCGACCCCATCCACGGCCGCTCGTGCAGCCGCAGCCCGCGCCGCTTCGCGAGCCGCCCCGACGGGAAGATCACGCCGATGCGCCCCGCCGCGAGCGCGTCGCGCGTGAGGTTGAGGGTCTCGCGCGTCTTGGTGACCGTCCGAAGGCTCTCGCGCCACTCGACTGGGATGATGAGGTCGCGGAACTGCGGCAGGACGCGCAGGATGTCGGCGTTGGTGTAGATGAACGCGTCCGAGCGCCTGCGCTTGATCAGGTGGTCGAGGATGATCCCGTCCGCGATCCCGGTCGGATGGTTCGCCACGATCAGCGCAGGGCCGGTCACGGGCAGGTGCTCGAGCCCCTCCACGGTGACGCGCCGCGCGATGCGGCGCGCGAGGTCGGCCATCACCTCGGCCACCGGCCGGTCGACGTAATGCGTCCCGATCTCGACGCTGCGCTCGTAGGCCAGGAGCCGGTCGAGCAGGCCGCGGGCCGCGCGGGCGCGCAGCGTCGGCTCGAACAGCCAGGGCGCCCGTTCCGCGATCAGGGGGTCGAGACGGTCGCGCATGGCGCACCCCACCAGTCTTGCGCGTCGGGTCCGTGACGGTCCCGACGTTGCACTGGATATAGGCGGAGCGCCCGCGGTTCCACCGCAATCGCGGCGGGGCGCGTCAACCGGCGAGCATCCGGCCCGCCATCTCGCCCAGGTCGCGGCTGAGCCCCGGCGCGGCGGCGATCCGCTCGAGCGCCGCGCGCATCGTGGCCTGCCGGTCCGCGTCGTAGCGCCGCCAGCCGTCGAAGGCCTGCGAGAGACGCGCGGCGGCCTGCGGGTTGCCCCGGTCCAGCGCGATCAGCCGGTCGGCGAGGAAGGCGTGGCCCGCCCCGCCCGGCGCGTGAAACCCGGCCGGGTTGCCCGCGGGCAGGGCGCCCACGACGGCGCGGAAGCGGTTCGGGTTGGCCGCGTCGAAGTCGGGATGCCGCGTCAGCGCCTCGGCCAGCGCCACCGCGTCGCGCGGCGGGGCGTGGGTGACGCGGGCGGCGAACCACTTGTCCATCACCAGCCGGTCGTGGCGCCACTCGGCCTCGAACGCGGCGGCGACGTCCGGGTCGCCCGCGTCGAGGAGGCAGGCGAAGGCGGCCATCCGGTCGGTCATGTTGTCGGCCGCGGCATACGCCGCGCGCGCCGCCTCGCCGCCGTCGAGGAGCGTCTGCAACCGCAGGAGCACCGCGTCGAGCGAGCGTCGCCCGGCGGAGGCGGCGTCGGGCGAATAGGGGCCGGGGGTGGCGACCGTCTTGCGCAGGCCCGGCAGCTCGGGCGCCAGCCGCTCGGCCATCGCGCGCATCGCCGCGCGGCGGACCGCGTAGATGCGGTCGGGGTCGGGCACGACGCCCACCGCGTGCAGCGAGGCGGCCAGGTCGTCCTCCGACGGCAGCGCGAGTGCCAGCGCGCGGAACGCCGGGTCGGCGGAGGCGTCGCGGGCGACGGCCGCCACCGCGTCGAGCCAGGGCGCGTCGAAGCCCGCATCCCCGCTCGCCGCGCGCATCAGCCGGTCCTTGGCCAGCGCGCGCCCGGCCTCCCAGCGGGCGAACGGGTCGTCGTCATGCGCGAGCAGCACCAGCCGGTCGGCGTCCGAGGGCTCCCAGTCGAGGATCACCGGCGCGGAGAAGCCGCGGAGCATCGACAGGACCGGGCGTTCCGCGCATTCGACGCGGATCGTCGCCGTCCGGTCCTCCATCGCCGTCAGCCCGCTCTCGCGCAGGACTACGACCGCTCCTGCGACAGCAGCTTCCACCGCAGCGGCAGCACCATCGGCGCCTTGCCGCGCTGGCCCGGCGTGTCGGGGACCGTCTGCTCGAGGTCGAGCGTGTAGACGCCGTCCTCGTAGCGCTCGCGCACGGCGACGCGCGGCGTCCCCGCCTGCGAGTACCACAGCGCGAAGCGGTCCGCGTCGACGGGCAGGTAGTCCGCGAAGCAGGCCAGCCAGTCCTCGATCGTGCAGGCCTGCCCGTCGTGGCGCTCGAAGTAGCGTTCGCAGCCGGCCGCGAAGGCACGCTTTCCCACGAGCGTGCGCAGCATCCGGATCACCTCCGCGCCCTTCTCGTAGACGGTCGCGGTGTAGAAGTTGTCGATCGCCACGAAGCTCTCGGGCCGGACCGGATGCGCGAGCGGGCCCGCATCCTCGCGGAACTGGCGCGCGCGCAGCGTCAGCACCTCGCCGATCCGCTGCACCGCCTCGCCGCGCATGTCGGCCATGAAGCACTGGTCGCGGAACACCGTCAGCCCTTCCTTCAGGCAGAGCTGGAACCAGTCGCGGCAGGTGATCCGGTTGCCGGTCCAGTTGTGGAAGTACTCGTGCGCCACGATGCGCTCGATGTTGGCGTAGTCGGCGTCGGTCGCGGTCTCGGGCGAGGCCAGCACGTAGCGGGCGTTGAAGACGTTGAGCCCCTTGTTCTCCATCGCGCCCATGTTGAAGTCGTCCACCGCGACGACGTTGAACACCGACAGGTCGTAGGCGCGCCCGTAGGTCGCCTCGTCCCACGCCATCGAGCGCGCAGCGCGTCCATCGCGTAGCCCGTCCGCCCCTCGTCGCCCGGCCGGACCCAGACATGGAGCGCGACCTCGCGCCCCTCCATCGTGGTGAAGGCGTCCGAGGTCGCCACGAGGTCGCCCGCCACGAGCGCGAAGAGGTAGGTCGGCTTCGGCCACGGGTCGCGCCAGTGCCCGCGCGCCACCTCGTCGCCGTTCGACAGCAGGACCGGCAGGTCGCCCTCGATCCGCACCTCCCACGTCGCCATCACGTCGGGCCGGTCGAGCATGTAGGTGATGCGCCGGAAGCCCTCGGCCTCGCATTGCGTGCAGTACATCCCGTTCGACATGTAGAGCCCCGACAGCGCCGCGTTCGACGCGGGCGCGATCGCCACCTCGGTCTCGAGCGCGAAGGCGTCGGGCAGGCCGCGCAGCGTCAGCGTGCGGTCGGAGCGCTCGTAGTCGCCCGGCCCGAGCGCGCGCCCGTCGACCGCGATCGAGACCAGCTCGAGCCCGATCCCGTCGAGCACCATGTCGCCCGGCCCCAGCCGCTCGCAGTCGAGCCGCGCGCGCACCCGCGTGGCGTGCGGATCGAGCGTGACGCGCAGGTCGACGTGGCGCACCGTGACCGGGACGGGCCGGTAGTCCTCGAGCCGGACGGTCGGGTCCTGGGCGGGCGTGGCGTCGCGCATGGGCGGTCTCCTCGGGGCTGCCGGGCGACGCTAGGGCGCGCGCGCCCCGGTCGCCAGCGCCGTCCGCGTCGCATGGGATTCGCGTGCGGGGTCGGGCAGGGTGGGCGGGCAGGGTGGCCGGACCCGCCCGCCGGGCGGCGCGTTCACCCCGCGCAGACCGCCCGGAGCCGCCATGCCCGCCCCCGCCGCCACGATCGTCTGGTTCAAGCGCGACCTGCGGGTGGCCGACCACCCCGCGCTGGCCTCGGTCGCGGGCCCGGTGATCCCGCTCTACGTGGCCGAGCCCGAGGCTTGGTCGCATCCCGACGCGAGCGCGCGGCAATGGCGGTTCGTGGCCGAGAGCCTCGCGGAGCTGCGCGACGCGCTGGCCGCGCGCGGCGCACCGCTCGTCGTGCGGCCGGGCGAGGCGGTCGCCGTGCTCGAGGCGATCCGCGCGGAGCACCCGGTCGCCCGGCTCGTCAGCCACGAGGAGACCGGGCTGCGCTGGTCGTGGGACCGCGACCGCCGCGTCGCCGCCTGGGCCGCGGCGCACGGGATCGGATGGGACGAGTACGCCGATTCCGGCGTCGTGCGGCGGCTCGCGTCGCGCGACGGCTGGGCCAAGCGGCGCGAGGCCTGGGCCGGCGCGGAGCCCGCCGCGCCCCCCGCGCGGCTGACCGGCCCCGCGCTCGAGCCCGGCGCGATCCCCGAGGCGCGCGCTCTGGGCCTCGGCTTCGATGCGTGCCCGCGGCGGCAGCGCGGCGGGCGGGCGGAGGCGGAGCGCCTGCTCGCCTCGTTCCTGACCGAGCGGGGCGAGCGCTACCCGACCGACATGTCCTCGCCCGTGACCGGCGAGGACGGCTGCTCGCGGCTCTCTCCGCACCTCGCCTGGGGCACGATCTCGGTGCGCGAGGCGCATCGGGCGGCCGTCGCGCGCGCCGAGGCCGTGCGCGGGACGCCCTGGGCCAAGGCGATGCGCTCGTTCCGCTCGCGGCTCGCCTGGCGCGACCACTTCACCCAGAAGCTCGAGGACTTCCCCGATCTCGACCGCCGCTGCCTGCACCCGGCCTTCGAGGGGATGCGCCCGCGCGCCGCCGACTGCGCGACCGCCGCCGCGCGGCTGGAGGCCTGGGCCGAGGGGCGCACGGGGTGGCCGTTCCACGACGCCTGCATGCGCTACGCCCGCGCGACCGGCTGGCTGAACTTCCGGATGCGCGCGATGGTGCAGTGCGTCGCGTCCTACCACCTCTGGATCGACTGGCGCGACAGCGGGCCGGTGCTCGCGCGGCTCTGGACGGACTACGCGCCCGGCATCCACTGGGCGCAGTCGCAGATGCAGTCGGGCACGACGGGGATGAACGCGATGCGGATCTACAACCCCGTCAAGCAGGGCGCGGACCAGGACCCGACCGGCGCCTTCACCCGCGCCTGGGTGCCCGAGGTCGCCCGCCTGCCCGACGCGGTGCTGCAGACGCCGTGGCGCGCCGACCCGCCGCCCGCGAGCTACCCCGGCCCCATCGTCGACGTGGCGGAGGCCGCGCGGTCCGCGCGCGAGCGGGTGGTCGCGCATCGCCGGACGCGGGGCTTCGACGACGAGGCCGCGCGGATCGTCGCCCGCCACGGCTCGCGCAAGGCGCCGCGCGACCGCGCCACCGCGCCGCGCCGCCGCCGCGCCGACCCGCGCCAGCCCGGGCTCGACCTCTGATGGCGCGGATGGTGCGCAAGGGCGACCTGCCGACGAAGGTCTGCGCCACCTGCGGACGGCCATTCGCGTGGCGCAGGAAGTGGGCGCGCGACTGGGAGCAGGTCCGCTACTGCTCGAAGGCCTGCGCCGGGGCGGCCAAGAAGGGCTGACGCCGCGCGGCCCGCGCGCTAGGGACGGGCGGATGCGGACGGGGAGGGGCGACATGGACCGGATGGACAGGCACGGGCTGCGCGTGGCGGGGGTGCTCGCGCGCTTCGTCGAGGAGGAGGCGCTGCCGGGGACCGGGATCGAGGCGGACGCGTTCTGGCAGGGCTTCGCGGCGATGGTCCGCGACCTCGCCCCGCGCAACGCCGAGCTCCTGCGCGTGCGCGAGGCGATGCAGGCGCGCATCGACGCCTGGCACGTCGAGCGCCGCGGCCAGCCCCACGACGCCGACGCCTACCGCACGTTCCTGACGCAGATCGGCTACCTCGTCTCCGAGCCAGCCCCGTTCGCGATCGACACCGCGAACGTCGATCCGGAGATCGCGCATACCCCCGGGCCGCAGCTCGTCGTCCCGATCACCAACGCCCGCTACGCGCTCAACGCGGCCAACGCGCGCTGGGGCAACCTCTACGACGCGCTCTACGGGACCGACGCGATCGGCGGCGAGGCGCCTTCGGGCGGCGGCTACGATCCGGGCCGGGGCGCGACGGTGATCGCCTGGGGCAAGGCGTTCCTCGACCGCGCCGTGCCGCTCTCGGAGGGCTCGTGGACGGACGTGACCGATCTGCGCGCCGAGCCCGACGGCCCCGCGATCCGCGCGGGCGACGACCTGCGCGCGCTGCGCGACCCCGACGCGTTCCGCGGCTGCGTCACGACGGACGGAACGCTCCGGGTGCTGCTCCGGCACAATGCGCTGGGCATCGTGTTGGTGGTGACGCGCGGGGGCGCGATCGGCGCGACCGACCCGATGGGGCTCGACGCGATCCACCTCGAATCGGCGGTCTCGGCGATCATGGACTGCGAGGATTCGGTCGCCTGCGTCGATGCCGAGGACAAGGTCGGCGCCTATCGCAACTGGCTCGGGCTGATGCGCGGCGACCTGACGGAGCAGGTGTCCAAGGGCGGGGCGACGTTCACCCGCGCGCTCAACCCCGACATGGAGTTCGACGGGCCGGCGGGCCGCGTTGTCGTCAAGGGCCGCGCGCTGATGCTGGTGCGCAACGTGGGCCACCTGATGACCAACCCGGCGATCCTGACGGCCGATGGCGCCGAGATCCCCGAGGGGCTGATGGACGCCGCGCTGACGACGCTCTGCGCGATGCACGACCTCGGCAAGCGCTCGGGCCCGCGCAACTCGATCGAGGGCTCGGCCTACGTCGTGAAGCCCAAGATGCACGGCCCCGACGAGGTCGCCTTCGCGGTGGAGACCTTCGACCGGGTGGAGGCGCTGCTCGGCCTGCCGGCGAACACCGTCAAGCTCGGGATCATGGACGAGGAGCGGCGCACGTCGGCCAACCTCGCCGCGTGCATCCACGCCGCGCGCCATCGGGTCGCGTTCGTCAACACCGGCTTCCTCGACCGCACCGGCGACGAGATCCACACGAGCATGGAAGCGGGCCCGATGCTGCCCAAGGGGGAGATGAAGGCGACCCCCTGGATCGCCGCCTACGAGGATCGCAACGTCGATATCGGCCTCGCCTGCGGGCTGATGGGCCGCGCGCAGATCGGCAAGGGGATGTGGGCGATGCCCGACCGGATGGCCGACATGCTCGAGCAGAAGTCGGGCCATCCGCGCGCGGGCGCGACCTGCGCCTGGGTCCCGTCGCCGACGGCGGCGACGCTGCACGCGACGCATTACCACGGCATCGACGTGCTCGCCCGGCAGGAGGAGCTGGCGCGCGGGGGCGCGAGGGGGTCGCTCGCCGACCTGCTGACGATCCCGGTGATGGAGGGGCGCAACCTCTCGGACGAGGAGGTCGCCGCCGAGGTCGAGAACAACGCGCAGGGCATCCTAGGCTACGTCGTGCGCTGGATCGACGACGGGGTCGGCTGCTCCAAGGTGCCCGACATCCACGACGTCGGCCTGATGGAGGACCGCGCGACCTGTCGCATCTCCAGCCAGGCGCTGGCGAACTGGCTCCACCACGGCGTCGTCTCGGAGGAGACGGTCGAGGCGGCGATGCGCAAGATGGCCGCGAAGGTCGACGCCCAGAACGAGGCCACGCCGGGCTACGCGCGGATGGCGCCCGGCTTCGACGGGGTGGCGTTCCGCGCCGCGCACGACCTCGTCTTCGAGGGCCGCGAGCAGCCCTCGGGCTACACCGAGCCGGTACTGCACCGGCGGAGGCTTGAGGCGAAGGCGGGGTAGGGCGGTGGTCGACCGCCTGATGGCGAGCCGCCTCTGCGCCGACGTGGGCGCGGCCGCGGCCTTCTACGAGGCGCTGCTCGGGCTCGAGCGCCGCTTCGCCTCGGACTGGTTCGTCCTCCTGGGCAGCGACGCGGTCGCGGGCGTCGAGCTGGGCCTCCTCGACCGCGACCACGACACGGTGCCCGAGGTCGCGCGCGGCGACCCGGCCGGCACGACCCTGACCTTCGTCGTCGCCGACTGCGACGCGATCCACGCCCGCGCCTGCGCGATGGGCGCCACGATCCTGTCGCCGCCCGCCGACACCGCCTATGGCCAGCGCCGGATGCTGCTGCGCGACCCCGACGGGGCCGTGATCGACGTCAGCGCGCCGACCGCGCCCGCGCCGGGCCGACCGCCGCCGCCCGCCGCGGCCTAGCGCGCGAGGATGTCCGCGCCGTTGACGTCGGGCACGCCGCCCGACGGGGCGGGGGCGGTGTCGACGCAGGCGGCGAGCGCGAGTAGGAGGGCCAGGACGAGGGGCTTTCGCATGGAAGCTTCCGGTCGGAACGGGGAGGACGGCATGGACGTGACGTTGGACCAGGCGCGCGCGATCATCAAGGCGACGCTCGCCGCCGGGGCGCAGGCGGGGCTCAAGCCGCTCTCGGTCGTCGTGGTGGACGCGGGCGGGCACGTGGTCGCGTTCGAGCGGATGGACGGCACCGCGCCCGGCCGCTTCGGCATCGCGCACGGCAAGGCCCACGGGGCGGTGATGCTCGGCATGGCGGGCCGCGCGCAGATGGCGCGCGCGGAGGCGCAGGGCTACTTCATGGCGGCGGTGAACGGCGTGTTCGGCGGGGCCGTCGTCCCGGTGCCGGGCGGGCTCCTGATCCGCGGCGCGGACGGCGCGGTGATCGGCGCGGTCGGCGTGACCGGCGACACGTCGGACGCGGATGCCGAGGCCGGTCTCGCGGGGATCGCGGCGGCGGGGCTCGCGGGCGAGGCCTGACGCTTCCGCCGACCCGGTGGGACCGGACCGCCGCGTCGCCCGCGCACCGTGCGCCAGCGCGCGGTCCGGTCTGCCGCCGCCGCGCTTCACGCGTTCGTGTCCGCGCGCTAGAAGCGCCGCATGGAGGTCCCCATGCGCGCAGCCCGTCCCGTCGTCGGCATCGTCTCGAACGCGGTCCTGATCAACGACCAGTATCCCGCCCACGCGACCGGGACGATCAACGTCGCCGCCGTGGCCGACGTGTCGGGCTGCCTGCCGCTCGTGTTCCCCGCCGATCCCCGCGTGACCGACGTGGACGAGCTGATGGCGACCTTCGACGGCATCGTGCTCACCGGCGGGCGGCCGAACGTTCATCCCGAGGAGTACGGCCACGCCGAGACCGAGGCGCATGGCGCCTTCGACCGCGAGCGCGACCGGATCGCGCTGCCGCTGACGCGCGCGTGCATCGAGGCGGGGCTGCCGATCCTGGGCATCTGCCGCGGGTTCCAGGAGATGGCGGTTGCGATGGGCTCGACGCTGCATCCCGAGATCCGCGAGCTTCCGGGCCGCGACAACCACCGGATGCCGCCCGACGGCACCCAGGAGGAGAAGTTCGCGCTCCGCCACGACGTCGCGCTGACGCCGGGCGGGCCGTTCGCCGCGCTCTGGGGCGCGCTCTCGGTGCGGACCAACTCGCTGCACGGGCAGGGGCTCGACGTGGCCGGGCCGCGCGTGCGGATCGACGGCCGCGCGCCCGACGGCACGCCCGAGGCGATCTGGTTCGAGGGCGCGCGGGGCTTCGCGCTCGCGGTGCAGTGGCACCCGGAGTGGAACGCGGCGGCCGACCCGGTCTCGCGCCCGCTCTTCGAGGCGTTCGGCGATGCCTGCCGCGCGTGGCGCGCGGGCCGGACTGGTTCGGTGGAGCGGACCGGGCCGATGCGGCGGGCGGGCTAGAAGCCGTAGAGCCGGGCGGGGTTGTCGACGAGCACGGCGCGGCGCGTCGCCTCGTCGGGGCAGGCGCGGTCGAACGCGTCGAGCAGCGCGCCCGGCGTCGCGCGCGCCGCGCCGCCGAGCATGATGCCGGGCCAGTCCGATCCCCAGAGGCAGCGCTCGGGGTTCGCGGCGAGCAACGCGGCGACGTGGCCGTCGAGCGCGTCGAACGGCGCGGGCGCGAAGCGGTAGGGCGCCGACAGCTTGGTCCAGACGAGCCCCCCCTCCATGAGCCGCAGCAGCTCGGCGAAGCCCGGCTCGCCCGGCCCCGCCGCCGCGTCGGGCCAGCCCATGTGGTCGAGCACGACCGGCACCGGCATCGCCGCGATCCGCGGCGCGAGCGCGCCCAGATGCTCGCTCGCGCGCAGCAGCATCTGCACGTGCAGGCCGCGCTCGGCGAGGCGTGGCGCCATCGCCTCGACCCCGTCCCACGACAGCACGCCGCCGTGGACGGCGTTCAGCCGCACGCCGACGATCCCGTCCGCGACCAGCGCGTCGAGCGCGTCGTCCGTCGCATCGTCGGTCACCAGCCCGATCCCGCGCGCCCGCTCGCGCCCGAGCGCCGCCACGCCGCGCGCGACGAGCGCGAGGTCGGTGCCGTTGAGGATCGATTGAACGATCACCGTCCGCTCGATCCCCGTCGCCGCCATCTGCGCGCGCCAGGCGTCGAGATAGGCGTCGGCGTCCCAGCCCTCGGCCGCGTCCTCGACCCGGCCCGGGTTCAGCGCCGCATCGCCCGGCCCGCCGAGAACGTGGATATGCGCGTCGCAGGCGCCCGGCGGGGCGCGGCGGGTCGGCGCCTCGGGCGGATCGGGCGGGGCGGAGCGGGGCAGCGTCATGCGCCGACCGTGCCGGGACGCGCGGCGGGGCGCAATCCGGTGCGCATGGGGAAGCGCGCGGGGCGGGAGGATCGCGCCCGTGCCGCGTCGATGGGTGACGGGACCGGTGGGAGAAACACGGCGAGGATGCGCGACGAGCGCGGCTGGTCTTATCCGCGACACGGCGAGCGCGAGGCATCGGCGTCGGGCCTGATCGAGCCGCAGGTACACCCCGTCCAGGCGCCGCGTGCGCATCCGCCGCCCGCCTCACCCGTACTGCTCGAGCAGCTCCAGCAGATGCGCGTGCGTGTCCGCGTCCTGCACGGTCTTGTCGTGGCGCCAGCGCAGCATCCGCGGGAAGCGCAGCGCGACGCCGGACTTGTGGCGGGTCGAGCGCTGGATGCCCTCGAAGCCGATCTCGAAGACGTGCTCGGGCGGGACCTGCCGGACCGGGCCGAACCGCGCCAGCGTGTTGCGGCGGACCCAATGCGTGATGCGGCGGAACTCGGCGTCGGTCATGCCCGAATAGGCCTTGGTGAACGGGACCAGCTCGTTGCCCTTCCACACCGCGAAGGTGAAGTCGGTGTAGAGGTTCGCGCGCCGCCCGTGCCCGGCCTGCGCGTAGACCATCACCGCGTCGATCGTGAGCGGGTCGAGCTTCCACTTCCACCAGTCGCCGCGCTTGCGGCCGACGTGGTAGGGGCTCGAGCGACGCTTGAGCATCAGCCCCTCGGCCTGGCGCTCGCGAGCGGTGGCGCGCAGCGACGCGAGCCCGGCCCATTCCGCGACCGCGATCACCGGCGAGGCGATCACCGGCGCGTCGGCCGGCAGCCCGGCCAGCAGCGCGTCGAGCCGCGCGCGCCGCTCCTCCATCGGCCGCGCGCGAAGGTCGACGCCGCCCTCCTCGAGCAGGTCGTAGGCGCGCATCACCACCGGCGCCTCTTCCAGCACCTTCCTCGGCACCGTCTTGCGCCCGATCCGGGTCTGGAGCGCGGCGAAGGACCGGGGCAGGCCCGCCACCGCGTCCCAGGCCAGCACCTCGCCGTCGATCACCGTCCCGTCGGGCAGGAAGTCGGGCGCGCGGGCGAATTCGGGGAACCGCTCGGTCATCAGCTCCTCGCCGCGCGACCACAGGTGCCGGTTGCCGCCGCGCACGATGAGCTGGCCGCGGATGCCGTCCCACTTCCACTCCGCCAGCCATTCGGACGGATCGCCGAGGCTCTCCGGCCCGCCGTCGATCCCGTGCGCGAGGCAGAACGGGTAGGGCCGGCTCTCGGCGGCGGACGGGTCGGGCGCGACGACGAGCGCGTTCCACGACGTCGTCTCGGGCGTCCACGACCCCATCAGGCGATGCGCGAGCTCGGCCTCCTCGATCCCGGTCGCCTGCGCGAGCGCGCGCGTCATCAGCTTCTGGCTCACGCCGACGCGGAAGCCCCCCGTGATGAGCTTGTTGAACACGAACCGCTCGGCCCCGCGCAGCCGCCCCCACGCGTCGACGATCCAGGCCCGCCGCTCGGGCTCCTCGCGCGCGGACAGCGACCGGATGTCGGCGATCCACTCCGAGAGGCTCCGGTCGGGCGCGGCCTCGCGGCTCGGGGAGGACGAGGTGGATCGTCTCCGCGAGGTCGCCCACCACGTCGTAGGACGACTTGAACAGCCACATCGGCAGCCCCGCCACCTCCGCCGCCCATTCCGACAGGCGCGTCGCGTTGACGGTGCGCTTGGGCCGCCGCCCCGACAGCAGCGCCACGGTCCAGAGCCGGTCGTCGTCGGGCGCGTGGCGGAAGTATTCGGCCAGCGCGGCGGTCTTGCGCCCGGTCTTCGTGGTCTGGTCGAGCGTGGTGAAGAGGCGGGCGAAGTCCCTCACGGCGCGCGCCTCACGCCGCGTCGTCGGTGGCCAGCGCGCTCGCCGGCGAGGAACGCCGCGATCTCGGCCACCGCGCGGTCGGCCGCGGGCAGGCGGCCCGCGAAGAGCTGCCAGACATGCGGCATCCCCGGCTCGAGGTGGAGCCGCACGTCGACGCCCGCCGCGCGCAGGCGGGCCGCGATCGCGTGCGCGTCGCCCTCGAGGATCTCGCCCGTGGCGGCCTGGACCAGCACCGGCGGCGCGCCGCGGTATTCCGCGTGGATCGGCGACAGCCGGGGGTCGCGCGGGTCGGCGATGCCGGCGTAGTCGCGCGCGACGCGGCGCAGCATCGACACCGGCAGCATCATCTCGGCATGGCGCGCGGGCACGACACGGGCCGGGTCGAGGTCGACGGCGGGCGAGGCCAGCACCACCCGCTCGGGCGGGGCGCCGTCGGCCACCAGCGCGGCCAGCGTCGCGAGCGCCAGCGTGCCGCCCGCGCTGTCGCCGCCGAGCGCGAACGGCCCCTCGGCGGCCAGCGCGCGGGCGACGGCGAGCGCGTCGTCGGGGGCGGCGGGGAACGGATGCTCGGGCGCGAGGCGGTAGTCGGGCATCACCACCCGCCGCCCCGTCGCCCGCGCGAGCGTCGCGGCGAAGGCGGCGTAGGCCCCGCCCGACGAGCCCAGCACGAAGCCCCCGCCATGCAGCCACAGGAGCGTCCCCGAGGCCCCCGCCTCCGGCGCGACGCTCCGGCCCGGCACGCCCGCGACCGCGACCCGCTCGACGGTGACGCCACGCATCGCCGAGGCAGGCGGCGCGGCCAGCGCGAAGAGCCGGCGGTGGACCCGCCACGGAATCGGCAGCGCCAGCATCGGGCGCACGCCCCAGCGGCAGGTCTGCACGACGGCGAACGCGCGCCAGCTCATGCGGAGCGGCCTTGCGGACCCGAGGCTGCGATCCGGCCCCGCCTCACGCCTCCGCCTCCTCGGTCTCCAGGAGCTCGTCGCCGAACTCGGTCTTCACGACCTGCGCGTCGTAGCCCTGCGCCTCGAGCCAGTCGCGGAACACGGTCGTGTAGCCGTGCGTGGCGAAGATGCGGGTGGCGCCGGTGGCCGCGACCGCCTCGTTGAGGCCGCGCCAGTCGGCATGGTCCGAGATGACGAAGCCCCGGTCCGCCGAGCGCCGCCGCCGCACGCCGCGCAGCGCCATCCAGCCCGAGGCGATCCCGGTGGAGGCCTGTCCGAAGCGCCGGACCCAGCCGCTGCCGAGCGCCGAGGGCGGCGCGATCACCAGCCCGCCCGCGAGCGCCTTCAGGTCGGTCTCGGGCGTGACCCGCACCGTGTCCGGCAGGGCCACGCCCTGCGCGCGCAGGACCGCGTTCGTGTTCTCGACCGCGCCGTGCGTCAGGATCGGCCCGATGCCCGCGTCGACCATCGACATCACCCGCTGCGCCTTGCCCAGCGAGTAGGCCCCGATCGCCGAGAACCGCCCCTCCGCGCGGTTGGCCCGCCACCAGTCGTTCACCTGCGCGGCGAGCACGTCCTCGGGCTCCCACGCGAAGACCGGCAGACCGAAGGTGCATTCGGTGATGAAGGCGTGGCAGCCGACCGGCTCCCAGGGCTCGCTGAGCCCGTCGGGCGTGGTCTTGTAGTCGCCCGAGGCGACCCAGACCTCGCCGCGATGCTCGACGCGCACCTGCGCCGAGCCGGGGACGTGGCCCGCCGGGTGGAAGCTCACCGTCACGCCGTTCAGGTCCCGCGTCTCGCCGTAGGCCATCGTCTCGATCGCGATCTCGCCCAGCCGGTGGCGGATCACCGGGGCGGCGGCTTCGGTGGCGAGGTAGCGGCGGTGGCCGGGATAGGAATGGTCGGCGTGCCCGTGCGTGATGACGGCGCGGTCGACGGGGCGCCACGGATCGATGTGGAAGCGGCCCGCCGGGCAGTGGATGCCGTCTTCGGTGAATTCGAGCATTTGGTTGAGGCGTAGCGCGACGGCGGGGGCGCGGCCAGTGGCGGGCCGGGCGCGGCCCCGCCGCCGCGCCGCCGCATTCGACGCCGCCGCCTCATTCTCGCCATCCTCAGGTGCGATGGTCGCCCCGCGAACGACACCGATGCCCAGGAAACGCCGGAGGACCGCCATGCAGACCTGCTTCGACACGATCGTGTTCGGCCGCCATTGCGTCGGCGGCGTCATGCAGCAGCTCCACGGCGTCACGGCCGATCCGGCGACCGCCGGGGCCGGCCTGATGGGCATCGTCTACGCGGGCGTCGCGGTGATACTGCTGACCCGCCTCGGTTGAGGGCAGCCGAGCGGTCGGTCGATCCGCGACCCATGTTGGTCCCCGTTCCGCGGCCCGCGGACGCCCAAGGGCATCGAACGACGATGGCTCCCGATCCCGGCCCGCCGCGCCAGCCGGCCCTTGCGGTCGGACGCGCGAGCCGGACGTCGGACCGGCGCCGGATCGCCGGCCGCGGGACGGTGTGCGGTGGCATCCATGATCTCGCGCGGCTCGCCATCGCCGGCGCACGATGCGGCGCGCGAAGGGACGAGATTGACCGCCGGTCGGGACCGGTCGGACGTTAATCGGGCGCCGGGGCCGCGGCGCCGTCATGGCCGAACGGTGCCGCGCATCCGATACGACCGCGAAGGCGCGCGGCCGGGTGGTTGATGTTCCGCCTTCCGTGGACGGAGCGCCGGGGATGGGCTTGGTCGGCGAGGCGGCCCGCTGGATGCGTGGCCGTCTCGACGGCGGATGGCGTCCGTCCGGTCGCCGCGCCCGATGCCGGGTCCGATCGCGGCGCCCGGTGCCGGGTCGACGGATCGGATGCGCGGCAGCGGCCGCCTCGACCGGCGGGCGGACCACGACCGCACGCTTCGGTTCGTGACGGGAGATCGCAGCACGATTGCCCGCTTCCGATCCGCGCCCTCGGCGGGTTCGCCGGGCCCCCGCGTCTTGCCGCCCCACTGATGCCACGGACGACGCGATCGTTCGCAGTATCCCGCCTCCGCCATGATCGCCGGAGCTCCGTGCCGCCCTATCGGCGTCACGCACTCCGCTATCCACCATAGGATCCCCCCTCCGCCGCTCATGCCGGAGAGGGGCGCGGGTTTCGTACCCGTCGCTCCGTCGCTCCGTCCCCCCCCCCGCCTCCTCGGCTCGTTCAGCGTGCCGAAAGGCCGCGCGGTTCCGCTCCGCGAGGGGGGGCGTCGAACCCCGGGGACGCGCCGCCCGCTCGGACGCCGCGTCCCGTCGATGCGCGGCAAGGGGCCTACGGCGCGGATGCCGGAGGCGCGGGGGCCGCGATGGATCCCCACCGCTCCACGTCGTTCGAACGGGCGGCGCAGGCGCATGGTCTTGCCCGGGTGGGCACGGCATCCTCAGCTACGCGCGATGGCTTGGATCGACGGGAACGAATGCCCGGGCGTGCCGGAAGAACGGCGGTCGGAATGGGGTCGGCGGCCCGCGCGGCCCGATCGGCGGGGCGTCGGGTCGCCGACGGCGTCGGGAAGCGTGCCACCTGCCGCCGGGCTACTCCGCTGGCCCGTCCCTCGCCCGATGGGCGCGGCTGGGGCCGAGGTCCGCTACGTGGGCGGGACGGATCGAGCGCCGCCCGTCGTCCTCCCCAGGCGCTCGGTTCTCGGTCGGTCGGGTAGGGGTCGCGTTGGCATGGGCCCCGCGTGCGCCGCTCCCGGAACGCGGCGATGGACCGTGGAACCGGCCGGCCATGCCCGGCCCGCCCGCACTCTCCGCTCGCATCGCCCGCCGATCCGTCGCGGCGACGGGATGCTCCACGGCTCCGGGGTCGGCCGCCCGCGATCGTCGGCAACGGCCCCCAAGGCGCCGCCGAGCCGCGCCCGCTCGTTCGCGCCGGATACGCCTTGAACCCCCGGAGCATTGCCGGGCCTGACCGGATCGTGATCCGTCGCGCGCCGGGTTCGATCCGGCATGGGCCGCTATGGGCCGGGGGCCGCCGCGCGGCGCGACGGCTCCGGCCCCCGCGGCGTCGGGCCCGGACCGTGGATCGGCGGCAGGCGTGGGCGGGTACCGAAGGTGCGTCGTCCCGTTCCGGGAGGTCGGAGTTCGCGCGCTATGGCGGGTCGGATTCGCGCGCCGCTCGCTCTCCGGGCGGGGGACGAGCGGAAGGTCGGGATGAGCGTTCGGCCCGGGCGCTGGATCCCGCCTCCTCGTATTCGTGACGCTACGGGCCGGGCGTCCGGTGGCCATGACCGGCGGCGGCTCCGACGAGGGGCGCCGATCGCTCGAATGCCGGTCGGTCGGACCGCATCAGTCCGCTGGCGCCATGAGGATCAGCTCGCCTGATTCCTGGAGCGTTCGGATTGCGGCGACGATCTCGGACATGGCGGCCTCGGCGTCGTCCTCGGTCACGTCCGGCATCTCCGCCATCTGCTCGCGCATCTGCTCGGCCATGCGCTTGGACAGCGACTCGAGGAGGAACTCGCGCACGGGCTCCATCGGCGGCGGCAGGCCCTTCAGCGCGACGATCACCCGCGCGTTGTCGACCGCGCGCAGGACCTTCGGGACGTCGCGCGCCGCGACGCGGTCGGGGATGTTCTCGAAGCTGAAGATGGCGGCGCGGACGCGGGCGGCGAAGGACGCGTCGGTCCCGTCGAGCCGCTCCAGGATCCCCCGGCGCAGGCCCGAGGTCGCGGCGTTCAGGATGTCGCCCACGCGCGCGACCGACTCCGCCTCGAAGGCAGGCGCCACGCGTTCGCCCGAGATGCGCGCGAGCGTTCGGCCGATCGCGGAGACCGCGGAGGGCGAGACGTCCTCGGTGCGCGCGAAGGCGGCCGCGACGGCGTCCGCGCGGGCCTCGGGCAGGGCGGCGAGGATCGCGGCGGCGCGCGTGGGCGGAAGCTTGGACAGCAGGACCGCGGTGACCTCGTCCGTCTCCCCCTCGATCAGCGCGAGGATCGCCTCCACCTCGAGGCCGCCGATCTCGGCCCAGGGCGCGTCGCCGCCGATCATATCCGCGCCGCATTCCTCGGCCAGCCGGTCGATCACGTCGATCGACAGGCGGCCGTCGAGCGCGGCCAGGACCTGCGCGGTGTCGCGCGGGAAGCGCAAGCCCGATGCTGTCGAGCTCGCGCGCGAACTCGGCGATGACCTGCGCGAGGATCCGGCGGTCGACGAAGCGCAGGCGCGCCATCTCGCGCACGATCTCGCGCTGCTGCGCGTGGGGGAGGTCGCGCAGGCCGGGATCCACGCCGCCCGCGACGAGGAGGTGGATCACCACGGCCGCCTTCTGCCGACGGCTCAGCGGGGTGCCGACGGGTTCGACGGCGGCATGGATCGTGGACAGGTCGGTCATGCGCGCGGCCCTCGCTCGCCGGGACGGGTCGCACCTTACTGCATCGAAAACCTCAAGATCGGGTGAACGCGGGCGCGCGTCAGTAGTCGCCCTCGCCCGCGATCGCGCGTCTGAGCGAGACCTCCTCCCAGGTCCCGCGCCCGCCCGAGGCGCGGATGGCGGCCAGTTCGGCGCGGGCGGCGTCGGTCTCGCCCGCCTCCGCGAAGGCCTGGCCCATGTAGCTGCGGGCCTGCCAGTGGTCGGGCTCGATCGCGAGCGCCGCGCGGTAGAGCGCGAGCCCGCCGTCGCGGTCGCCCGCGCGCCGCGTCGCGTAGCCGCGCACCGTAAGCGCGTCGGCGGTCCCGGGCGCGTCGAGCGCGGCCAGCACGGCGAGCGCGGAGCCTGGCCGGTCGAACCGCGCGAGCGTGCGGGCGGCGTCGAGGCGGTCGGTGTCGGTGAGGCCGGTCTCGTCGGCCTCAAGGCAGGCCTCGGCCTCCGCGTCCCAGACCTGCCCGTCGGGGCATTCGGTGACGGTCCGCGTTGGCGTGGCGGGCTCGGAGCCCGCGGCCAGCGCGGCGGCGGGCAGGGCGGCGAGGGCGATGGCGGCGAGGATGCGCATGGGGGTGCTCCGGTGGGGGTGTGGGGTGGGCAAGCGGGGGGTCAGGCGAGGCCCTCGGACTCCGGCGCGCCGATCATCAGGTTGAGGTTCTGCACCGCGGTCCCGGAGGCGCCCTTGCCGAGGTTGTCGAGCACCGCGAGCACGGTGACGCGCCCCGCGCCGTCGCCCTGCACCGAGAGCGTCATCCGGTTGGTGTCGTTCATCGCCTGCGGGTCGACGCGGGCGGCGGTGGGCACGATCGCCACGAACGGGTCGTCGGCATAGGCCTCGCGCAGGCACGCCTCGATCCGGGCATGGCCCGCGACGCCGCCGGGCAGCAGGTCCGCGTGGAGGTGGAGCTGCACGACCATGCCCTGCGCGAAGGCACCGACCGAGGGCTGGAACAGCGGCCGGCGGGTCAGGCCGGAATGCGCCATGATCTCGGGCACGTGCTTGTGGTCCTGCCCGGTGGCGTAGAGGTAGTAGGCGGGCGCGGCCCCGGCCTCGTGCTCGGCCACGAGCGCCTTGCCCCCGCCGGTGTAGCCCGACGTGCCGGTCAGCACGACGCCGTGGCCCGGCGGGACGATCCCGGCATCGACGAGCGGGCGCAGCATCGCGATCGAGCCGGTCGCGTAGCAGCCGACATTGGCGACGCGGCGGGCCTCGGCGATGCGCGCGCGCTGGCCGGGGAGCTCGGGCATGCCGTAGGTCCAGCCGTCGGCGGTCGCGGTGCGCGGTGGAGGCGTCGATCAGCCGGGTGTCGACGGCGAGCGGCACGGCGGCGCGGGCCGCGTCGTCGGGCAGGCACAGGATCGCGACGTCGGCCTCGGCATAGGCGTCGCGCCGGGCCGACAGGTCCTTGCGGCGGGCCTCGTCGAGCCGGATCAGGCGGATGTCGCCGCGCGCGGCGAGGCGGTCGCGGATGCGCAGGCCGGTCGTCCCGGCCTCCCCGTCGATGAACACGGCCGTCGTCATGGATGCGCCTCCCCGTCCCGTCCGCCTCGATGGATAGGCGGGCGGGGCGCGATCCGCAACGCGTTCGCCGCCCGCGGCCGATGGGGCGCGCGGGGGGTGGGCGGCGTCTCGGGGCGGCATCGCTGCCAGGGTGGGGGGCGACGGAGCGGGCCCGCGTGGATCCCCGGAGCGGGCACGGTTCGCGTCGGAGCCCGGCGCGCGGACGCGCCGGACGGAGTGCCACCGGTGGCTCCCACGGCGGGTCGCAAGCCCGCCTCCGGAACCGTGATCGCCTGTGGCGGCGGATGCCATCCCGCCGCCGGTGTCATGACGGGGCGTGCTCTGCGCGCGAACGGTTGACGAGGCGTTGACGCGGGCGGACCTGCGCGCGTTGCGCGGGGCGGGGCGAGGGCGTAACCGGGGCCGATGCGGATCCTCTTCCTCGGCGACGTGATGGGGCGGGCGGGGCGGCAGGCCGTGGCCGACCGGCTCCCGGACCTGCGCGCGCGCTGGCGGCTCGACGCGGTGGTCGTCAACGGTGAGAACGCGTCCTCGGGGCGCGGGCTGAACGCGGGCCAGGCGAAGGGGCTGTTCGAGGCCGGGGCCGACGTGGTGACGCTGGGCGACCACGCCTTCGACCAGAAGGACATGATGCAGGCGGTGGAGGCGGACGGGCGCATCCTGCGGCCGATCAACTTCGCGCGCGCCGCCCCGGGCCGCGGCTGGCGGGTGTTCGACCTCGGCGGCGCGAGGCTCCTCGTCGCGCAGGTGCTGGGCCAGGTCTTCATGTCGCGGACCTACGACGACCCGTTCAGCGCGATCGAGCCGGTGCTGAAGGCGCATCCGCTGGGCCGGGCGGTGCAGGCGGTGCTGGTGGACGTCCATTGCGAGGCGACGTCCGAGAAGATGGCGATGGGGCATTGGTGCGACGGGCGCGCGTCGGTCGTCGTCGGCACGCACACCCACGTGCCGACGGCGGATGCCTGCATCCTGCCGGGCGGGACGGCCTTCCAGACCGATGCGGGCATGTGCGGCGACTACGATTCGGTGATCGGCATGGCCAAGGCCGAGCCGATGCGCCGCTTCGTGACCGGCATGGCGCGCGACCGGTTCGAGCCCGCGACCGGCGAGGCGACGCTCTGCGGGCTCTTCGTGGAGACCGACGACGCGACCGGGCTCGCCGTCTCGGTGGCGCAGGTCCGGCAGGGCGGGCGGCTCTCGCAGGCGGGCCCCGATGGCTGAGGCGCGCCCGCCGTCCGCGGGGGCGGAGCGGCGCGGCGCGGCTGCGGCGCGCCCGGAGTGGGACGGCCCGGTCGCAGCCTCGCCCGTCGGGGCATGCGGCGGCATCCTCCACGACCCCGCGCCCGCCGGGGTGCCGTTCGAGCGCGAGGCCCCGCGGTGACGTGGCTCGACGTGCCCCAGCCGATTCAGGCCTGGGTCACGCTCGCCACCCTCGCCGTCATGCTGACGCTCTTCGTGCGCGAGACCTACCCGACCGAGGTGGTGGCCATCGGCGGCGCGGCGTTCCTGCTCGCGACCGGCATCCTGCCCTACGAGGCCGGTGTGGCGGTGCTCGCCAACCCCGCGCCCTGGACGATCGCGGCGATGTTCCTGCTGATGGGCGCGCTGGTGCGGACCGGGGCGCTCGACTGGTTCACGCGGTTCGCGCAGGGACAGGCGGGCGCGCGGCCGCGGCTCGCCATCGCGCTGCTGCTCGGCTTCGTACTCGTGGCCTCCGCCTTCGTGGCCAACACGCCCGTCGTCGTGGTGATGATCCCGGTCTTCGTGCAGCTCGCGCGCGCGATGGAGCTCGCGCCGTCGAAGCTGCTGATCCCGCTGAGCTACGCGTCGATCCTCGGCGGGACGATCACGCTGATCGGCACCTCGACCAACCTCCTCGTCGACGGCGTGGCGCGCGCGCGCGGGCTCGAGCCGTTCACCATCTTCGAGGTCGCGCCGCTGGCGATCCCGGTGGCCGCGGCGGGGATGGCGTATCTCTGGCTCGTCGGCCGTCGCCTGCTGCCGGAGCGCACGTCGATGGCGGCGATGCTGGGCTCCCGCAAGGGTTCCAAGTTCTTCGCCGAGGCGGTGATCCCCGAGGGCTCGAACCTGATCGGGCGCGAGGCGGCGGGCGTCGCGCTCTTCCGGCGCGACGGCGTGCGGCTGATCGACGTGGTGCGCGGCGACGCGAGCCTGCGGCGCGACCTCTCCGGCGTCGTGCTGCGGATGGGCGACCGGGTGATCCTGCGCACCGAGATCGCCGAGCTGCTGACGCTGCAGCGCGATCCCGGCCTGCGCCGGCTCGACCAGGTCGGCGCGGTGGAGACGGTGACGGTCGAGGTGCTGATCACGCCCGACGCGCGGATGGTCGGGCGGCGGCTGGGCAACCTGCGGCTGCGGCGGCGCTACGGCGTCTATCCGCTCGCGCTGCACCGGCGCGACCGGTCGGTGCAGGGCGCGCTCGACGAGGTGGTGGTGCGCGTGGGCGACACGATCCTCCTCGAGGGCGGGGCCGACGACATCGCGCGCCTCGCCGCCGACCTCAACCTCGTGGAGGTCAGCCAGCCGCGCGACCGGGCCTACCGGCGCGAGCGCGGCTGGATCCCGGTCGCGGTCGTCGCCGGGATCGTGGGGCTCGCGGCGGTGGGCGCGGCGCCGATCCTCGCGCTCGCGGTGCTCGGCGCGGCGGTGGTGCTGCTGACGCGCTCGGTCGACGCCGACGAGGCGTTCGGCTTCGTGGACGGGCGGCTGCTCGCGATGATCTTCGCCATGCTCGCGGTCGGCGCCGCGCTGGAGGCGTCCGGCGCGGTGGAGATGATCGTGGCCGCGATCGCGCCCGGCCTCGTCGGCCTGCCGGGCTGGCTCCTCGTGCTCGCGGTGTTCGCGCTGACGACCGTGCTGACGGAGATCGTGAGCAACAACGCGGTCGCCGTGGTGGTCACGCCGGTCGCGATCTCGCTCGGGGCCGCGCTCGGCGTCGACCCGCGCCCGCTCGTGGTGGCGGTGATGGTGGGGGCGAGCTGTGCCTTCTCGACACCGATCGGCTATCAGACCAACATGCTCGTCTACGGCCCCGGCGGATACCGCTTCACCGACTTCGTGCGGGTCGGCATCGGGATGAACGTGGTCGTGGCGATCGTCGCCTCCGCGCTGATCCCGCTGATCTGGCCGCTCTGACCCCTGACCCCGGAGACCCCCATGCGCCACGCCCTCCCCCTCCTGCCGCTCGCGCTGGCGGCCTGCATCCCCGCCGGCGCGCCAGGGCCCGGCGTCGCGGTCCCCCCCGGCGAGGTCCGCGTGGTGGAGGCGACCGCCACGCCCTCGACGGTGACGCTGCGCCTGTCGAACGGCGAGCGCTGCGTGGGCACGCGCCCCGAGGGGGAGACCGGGAACTGGACCGGGGTGACGGGCGATTGCGGCTACGGGCTGCCCTACGCGGTGGTGTTCCGGCAGGGCGGCGACCCGGCGCGGTTCCGCGTCGAGGCGCCGGCGGGCGCGCTCGGGCGGGGCGGCGCGCCGGTGCCGCGCGCGGAGGTGTTCGTGACCGACGTGGACGGGCAGCGGCGGCTCTTCGTGGCGCCGCTCGGCTCCAACGTGCGCTTCGAGGCGGCGGGCTAGGCGGGCGCCGCGCGCCGCCGATCCGCGAGCCGCGAGGTCGCGGCCTCGAGCCGCCGCGCGGCGGGCGCGCCGCCGCCCTCGGCGACCATGCGTCGCGCCGCGATTGCCGCCAGCAGCGGACGGTCCGCCCGCTCGGCCGCGCGCAGGAGCGCGGTCGCGTGGCCCGGATCGCCGCGCCGGGCCCGCCACGCCCGCGCGAACGAGGCGGGCGTGAGCGTGCCGTCGGCCGCCGCGACGATCAGGTCGTCGAGGATGCCCGCGCGCTCGAGCCGGGCGAGCAGGTCCGGCCCGCCATGCGGCGCCGGCAGGCGCACGACGTGGTCGCCGCGAAAGAGACTGGCATGCATCGCGTCCGCGTGCTCGCCGGGATCGGTGACGAGGAAGACCCGCGCCGCCGCCTCCACGTTGCGCGAGGCGTCGGCGTAGCGCCCCGAGAACGGCAGCGCGCGCGAACCCGCGAAGCGCCGCTCCCACGGCGCCGCTCCGCGCGCCAGCGTGGCGTAGGGGGCGATGGCGAGGACGGTCGCGCCGGGGCAGGCGAGCGAGAGCGCCGCCGCGCCGTAGCCGCCGATCCCGCCGCCCGCGAAGACGACGCGGTCGTAGCCGTCGAACGCGCCCTCGTCGGTCAGCGCGTCGACCCGGTCGTGCAGCGCGTCGCAGCGGAACCACGTCCGCCCGTCCGAGAGCACGTCGAGCGAGGCCCAGCCCCGCGCGCCCGCGAGCGTCGAGCCGAACGGCAGGCCGTCCTCGCGCGCGCGGCACGCCTCGAGCGCGTCGCAGGTGACGAGGAGCGTGCCCGCGCCGGGACGCCGCAGCAGGAGGTGCTCGTCGCCCGCGGGCTCGAGCGTCCCGGCACGGCCCGCGGCGGCCTCGAGCGCCGCGCGGTGCGCCTCGCGGGTCATGGTCGGGGGTGGCGTTCCCTTCGGCATCGGCTCCTCGCGGCCACGGCGTCGGGCCTCTAGTTGCCCGTCGATTGCGGCGAATCCTTGTCGTCCCGCCCCGGCGGCCTGCCCATCGCAGATCCCGCGCAGCGCCTGCCACGCGGCATCGCCCAGCGCGGGCGGCATGGCCGAGGGCGGCGCCGCGCCTTCGGCCCGGCCCGTGGCGGCGGCCCAGGGCGCCCAGGCGAGGCGGGCGGCGTCGAAGCCCGCGCGCAGCGTCGTGTCATCGTGCGGTGAAGGCCGGGCGATGGCGAGGCCGCGCGCGTGGCGGGCGACGGCGGCGGGGGGGACGGCGCCGGTCGCGAGGAGGCGCGCGACCGAACCCGGCCCGAGCGCGTCGAGGAGGTCCGCGACCGGCGGCCGCGCGCGCGCGCCGAGCGCCGCGGCGAGGGCATGGCCCGCGGCCACGTTCGGATCGTCGTCCGCCCGCAGCGCCCCCTCCGACAGCACCAGGAGCCCGCCGGGCAGGGCCAGCGCCGGGGGCTCGAGCCCGCGCAGGACGACGAGCGCGCCGGGCTGCGCGGGCAGGATCCGCGCGTGCAGGGAGCCAAGCGCCTCGGGGCCCGCGCCCGCGTCGCAGGGCGCGCCGCCGGGCCCCGCGAGCGTCGCCAGCATGACCTGACCGATCGCCTCGCGCTGCGCCGGCGGCATGACGTGGCGGGCGTGGTCGCGCATCGCCCCGGGCAGCCAGAGCGCCGCCACGAGCAGCGCCAGCCCCGCCGCCGCGGCGAGCACCGTGCCGCGCAGCGCGCCGGGACGCCGCCGACCGCGCGACACGGCGGCGAGCACCCGGTCGAGCGCGTCGACCATCGCCGGCTCGTCGATCTCGATCGCCTCCGCGGTGCCGGGGCCGGGGCCGTAGCGGGCGGGCTCGGCGCCGCCGCCGCGCCGTTCGAGCGCCGGCAGCGACCAATGGGCGAGGGCGGCGCCGCCGCCGTCCTGCAGCACGAGCGACGCTTCGCCCAGCACGACGTGGACGTCGCGCCACGGCTGCTCCGCGTCGGGGCGCCAGCGCCCCGGGCTCTCGAGCCGGTCGAGGCCGTGCAGCGCCGTCACGGCGCCCGTCCCGCCGCGCCCGTGGTCGTGCCCATGGAGTGCCTCCGCCCGCCCGTCGCCCGTGCGCTTGCCGGCGCCGCCCCGCGCGCCGATGATGCGCCGGACGGGCGCGGCGGGGCAAGGAGGGGGCGGATGCCGGATCGACCGCTCGCCGCCGCCGCCTGCGTCCTCGCGGCGATGGCGCTGATCGGGTTCATCGACCAGTTCGTGCAGGTGATCGCGCGCGACGGGAGCCTCTGGACGTTCCACCTGCTGCGCTCGGCGATGATGGCGGCGCTCGCGGCCGCGTGGCTCGGGGCGACCGGCACGCGGCTGCGCGTGGCGTCGTGGCGGGGCCTCGCGGGGCGCTCGGTGCTGATGTCGGCGGCGATGATCGTCTACTTCGGCGCGCTGGGCTTCCTGCCGGTGGCGCAGGCGGCGGCGGGGCTGTTCTCCGCGCCGCTCTTCGTCGCCGCGATCTCGGCGGGGCTGCTCGGGCGGCGGATCGGCGCGGTCGGCGCGCTCGCGGTCCCGGCGGGCTTCGCAGGCGTGCTCCTCGTGCTCGCGCCCGACCCGGCCTCGTTCGGGGCGGCGACGCTGGTGCCGGTCGCGTCGGGCGCGTTCTACGCGGCTGCGGTGCTGGCGACACGGGCGTGGTGCGCGCGCGAGACGGCGCTCGCGCTCGCCCTCGGCATCGTCGCGTGCATGGCCGTCTGGGGCGCGGGCGGGATCGCCGTCGCCGCCATCGTCGGGCCGGGGGAGGGGTTCCTCGGGCGCGGCTGGGTGCGCCCGGACGCGGCGATGCTGGGCTGGGTCGCGCTGCAGGCGGTGGGCAGCCTCGCGGCGCTCGTGGCGCTGTCGCGCGCCTACCTGATGGCGGAGGCGTCGACGGTGTCGGTGTTCGAGTATTCGGTGCTGGGCTTCTCGGCGGGGTTCGGCTGGCTCGTCTGGGGCGACCGGCTCGGGCCCGCGGGACTGGCCGGGCTCGCGCTGATCGCGGGGGCGGGGGCGGCGATCGCCTGGCGCGAACGGCGCGGACCCGCCGCCGCGACGGCCGCCCCTCCCGCCCGCCGCCGATCCGGTGCATGAGCGCGGTCATGCGCGTCTTCAGTCGCCCCGCCTTCGGCTCCCCGGCCCCGTCCTCCGCCGCGGACGTCGTGCCTCGCTTCGTCGCGGGCAGCCCGGTGGCCACGCCCGAAGGTCCGCGCCCGGTCGAGACGCTCGCGCCCGGCGACCGCGTGGCGACGCGGGAGGGCGCGCGCGTCGTGGCGGAGGTCGCGCTGCGTTCGGTGCCGCGGGAGGACTGGACCTACCGCCGCCAGATCTGGCCCGTCCGCGTGCCGGTCGGCAGCCTCGGCAACCCGGTCCCGCTCCGCCTCGTGCCGGAGCAGCGCGTGCGGCTGTGTGGCGACGCGTTCGCCGCGTCGATGGGCGTGGACGAGATCTGGGTGCCGGTCGCCGCGCTCGTCGGCCTGCGCGGGCTTGCCGTGGAGCGGCCGCTCGGCGCGCTGCGGCGCCACGGGCTGCGGCTCGAGGGGGACGCGCCCGCCGCGATCGAGGTCGCGGGCGCGTGGTGCGCGCTCGAGGATGAGGGCGAGGCGTTCGACCGCGACCGGGTCCGCGCCGCGTTCCAGGCGATGAACGCGGCGGGCGAGCCCCGGCTGGGCTAGGCGCTCAGGCCGCCGCCGCGGCGCCCTCGCCGTAGAAGGTCGTCCCCTCGGCGGCCATCGCACGCAGCAGGTCGGGCGCCGCGAACCGCGCGCCGTGCTCGGCCTCGAGCGCGTCGCAGGTCGCCACCGCCCAGTCCGCGCCGACGATGTCGAGCCAGCCGAACGGCCCGCCCGACCAGGGCGCGAAGCCCCAGCCCAGGATCGCGCCGACGTCGCCCTCGCGGATGTCGAGGAGCACGCCCTGCTCGAGCGCGCGCACGGCCTCGAGCACCTGCGCGAGCATCAGGCGGTTCTGCACCGCGTGCAGGTCGGGCTGCGCCGCGGCCTGCGGGTAGCGCACGGCGAGCTCGGACCAGAGCCCGGTGCGCTTGCCCGCGTCGTCGTAGTCGTAGAAGCCCGCCTGCGCCTTGCGCCCCATCCGGCCCGCATCCGCGAAGGCGAACAGCACCTCGTCGACCGCGCCGTCGGGATAGGCGTCGCCCATGGCGGCGCGGGTCGCCTTGGCGATCTTGACGCCGAGGTCGATGGAGGTCTCGTCCACGAGCTGCAGCGGGCCGAGCGGGAAGCCCAGCATCTTGGCCGCGTTCTCGATCAGGGGCGGCGACACCCCTTCGGCGACCATGCGGACGCCCTCGTTGATGTAGGGTATGATGCAGCGGTTGGCGTAGAAGAACCGCGCGTCGTTGACGACGATGGGGGTCTTGCGGATCTGGCGGACGTAGTCGAGCGCCTTGGCCACCGCGCGGTCGCCCGTGGCCTTGCCGCGGATGATCTCCACCAGCAGCATCTTGTCGACGGGCGAGAAGAAGTGGATGCCGATGAACTGCTCGGGGCGGGCGCTGGCGCGGGCCAGCTCGGTGATCGGCAGGGTCGAGGTGTTGGTGGCGAAGATCGCGCCCTCGCCGACGACGGCCTCGACCGCGCGGGTCATCTCCGCCTTGACCTCCATGTCCTCGAACACCGCCTCCACGATCAGGTCGCAGCCCTCGAGCGCGGCGAGGTCGTGGGTCGCGGTGATCCGGCCCAGCACCTCGGCCTTCTTCTCGGGGCTGACCTTCTTGCGCGCCATGCCCTTGTCGAGCAGGCCCTCCGAGTAGGACCGGCCCTTGTCGGCGGCCGCCTGATCGCGGTCGATCAGCACGACCTCGATGCCCGCGAGCGCCGAGACGTAGGCGATGCCCGCGCCCATCATGCCCGCGCCGATCACGCCCACGCGGCGGACCGTCTGGTCGGGCGCCTCGGGGCGGTTCGCGCCCTTCTCCAGCGCCTCCTTGTTGATGAAGAGCGACCGGATCATCGCCTCCGAGGACGGGTTCATCAGGACGTGCGTGAACCAGCGCGCCTCGATCCGGATGGCGGTGTCGAACGGCACCAGCGCGCCCTCGTAGACCGCCGACAGGAGCGCCTTGGCGGCCGGGAAGACCCCCTGCGTCTTGCCGTTGACCATCGCCGAGGCGCCCACGAACGTCATGAAGCCCGCCGGGTGGTAGGGCGCGCCGCCGGGCATCTTGTAGCCCTTCTGGTCCCACGGCTTGACGATGTCGGCGTCCTTGGCCGCGAGCACCCAGGCCTTCGCGGCGGCCACCGGGTCGTCGGCCACCTCGTCGATGAGGCCGGCGGACTTCGCCTTGGCGGGGTCCGAGAGCTTGCCCTCGAGCAGGAACGGCGACGCGCCCATGGCGCCCAGCTTGCGCGCGAGCCGGGTGGTGCCGCCCATGCCGGGGAAGATGCCGACCATGATCTCCGGCAGGCCGATCTTGGCCTTCGGGTTCGGGGCGGCGAAGATGCGGTGGCAGGCGAGCGGGATCTCGAGCCCGATGCCGAGCGCGGTGCCGGGCAGGGCGGCGGCGACGGGCTTGCCGCCCTTGAGCGTCTTCGGGTCCATCCCCGCGCGCTCGATCCGGCGCAGGATGCCGTGGCAGCGCATCAGCCCCTCGAACAGCCCCGCGGCCGGATCGTCGCCCGCCTCCGCCTTCATCCGCGCGATGATGTTGAGGTCCATGCCGCCGGCGAAGCTGTCCTTGCCGGATGTGATCACGATGCCGCGCACCGCGTCGTCCGCCAGCGCGCGCGTCACGCAGTCGTCGAGCGCGTCCCAGCCGTCGAGCGACAGGACGTTCATCGAGCGGCCGACCACGTCCCAGACGATGGTGGCGACGCCGTCGGCATCGGTGGTCATGGTGAAGTCGGTCATGTGGGCGTGTCCTCGTTCGTCGCGGCGGCGGCGCGCGCGCGGGGCGGGTTGAAGGCGGCGGCGCCGAGATAGGGGCGGTCGACCCGGGTGCTGCGCATCACCCACACGCCGTCGCGCAGGACGAGGACCGTGTCGCAGGAATACGGCTCGATGACGTAGTTCCCGCCGCGCAGGATGTAGGTCATGTGGCTGCCCGAGATCTCGGCCGGGCCGTCATGCGCGGCGGCGGTGCAGACGCGGTGGTAGCCGGTCGCGCCCCGGCCCCGCATCGCGTCCGCGAAGCCCACCAACGTGTCCACCGAAGGGTCGCGATCGACGCTCAGGAACCGCTCGTCGCCGGTCACGACGTCGATGCGCGCGTCGAGCAACGCCGCGATCGCGCCGCGATCGCGCCGCCAGACCGCGTCGCTCAGCGCGTCGAGGTGGGTCTGGTAGATGTCGTGCGCCGCCGGCATCAGACGCGCTCGATGATCGTTGCGGCGCCCATTCCCGAGGCCACGCAGAGCGTCGCGAGCCCGACCTCGCGGTCGGCGCGCTCCATCTCGTCGAGCAGCGTGCCGACAATGATCGCGCCCGACGCGCCGAGCGGGTGGCCCATCGCGATCGCGCCGCCGTTCACGTTCAGGCGGTCGTGGTCGACGTCGAAGGCCTGCATGAAGCGCAGCACGACCGAGGAGAACGCCTCGTTGACCTCGAACAGGTCGATGTCCCCGATCGCCATGCCCGCGTCGGCGAGGATCTTCTCGGTCGCGGGGACCGGGCCGGTGAGCATGATCGTCGGGTCGGTGCCGATCTTGGCGGTGGCGCGGATGCGCGCGCGCGGCTTGAGGCCCCAGCGCTCGCCGAACGCGAGCGAGCCCACCAGCACGCCCGCCGCGCCGTCCACGATCCCCGACGAGTTGCCCGCGGTGTGGACGTGGTCGATCCGCTCGAGATGCGGGATACTTCATCAGCGCGATCCTGTCGAAGCCGGGCATGACCTCGCCCAGCGCCTGGAAGGCGGGGTTGAGCGCGCCCAGCGACTGCATGTCGGTGCCGGGCCGGATGTACTCGTCGCGCTCGAGGATCGGCAGCCCGTTGACGTCGCGCACCGTCAGGATCGAGCGCTCGAACCGCCCCGCCTCCCACGCGGCCGCCGCGCGGCGCTGGCTCTCGACCGCGAAGGCGTCCACGTCGTCGCGCGAGAAGCCGTACTCGGTGGCGATGATGTCCGCGCTGATGCCCTGCGGCACGAAGTAGGTCTCCATCGCGATCGACGGGTCGACGGCGATGGCGGCACCATCCGAGCCCATCGGCACGCGGCTCATGCACTCGACGCCGCCCGCGATGTAGCCGTCGCCCGCGCCGCCGCGGATCTGGTTGGCGGCGAGGTTCACGGCCTCCATGCCCGACGCGCAGAAGCGGTTGATCGACAGGCCGGGGATGCGCTGATCGAGCGTGGAGGCCAGCACGGCGGTCCGCGCGAGGCAGCCGCCCTGCTCGCCGACCTGCGTGGCGTTGCCCCAGATCACGTCCTCGACCGCGTGCCCCTCGAACCCGTTGCGCGCCGCGAGCCCGTCGAGCACCTGCGCCGACAGCCGCGCGGCCGTGACCTCGTGGAGCGAGCCGTCGGGGCGGCCCTTGCCGCGGGGCGTGCGGATGGCGTCGAAGATGTAGGCATCGGTCATGCGGGCGTTCCTTGCGTGCGGTCCGACGGGCGGCCGGGCATCAGGTCGTAGGGGTGGCGCCATCCCGGCAGCGCGGCGATCCGGTCGAGCCAGGCGTCGATGGCGGGCCACTCGGCGCGGTCGAAGCCGAACGGCTCGGGATAGTAGAGGTAGCCGCAGCACGACAGGTCCGCGTTGGTGACGTCGGCGCCGACGATCCAGTCGCGGCCCGACGAGGTGGGCGTCGAGCGACGGCGTAGGCGGCGCGCAGGCGGGCCTGGTGGAAGGCGATGACCTCGGCGGGGCGCTTGGCCTCGGGCAGGAAGTTCGCGAGGAACCGGACCATGCCGGCGGGCGAGCTAAGCTTGTGGTTGTCCCACAGGACCCAGCGGAGGACCTCGTAGCGGCCGTCCCCCTCGCCGCCGAACCGGCCGGTGCGGTCGGTGATCCAGGCCTGGATCGCGCCCGACTGGCTGAGGCGGAAATCGCCGTCGACGAGGACCGGCGCCTCGCCCATCGGGTTCTCCGCGCGCCATTCGGGCGTCCGCGCCTGGCCGCCGAAGAAGTCGACGAAGACCGGCTCCCAGTCGACGCCGCTCATCTCGAGCGCGAGCGCGGCCTTGTAGGCGTTGCCGGACTCCCCGAAGCAGTGCAGGCGGACGGTCACAGGCGCGGCCCGCGACGACGGATAGTCGGCGCTCTCATCGTCTCCCCCCTCGCGTCCGTTCGCGCCCGCCCGGCCTCCCCGCCGGGCGGGCGCGGCTCAGAATGCCGTCGCCTCAAGCCCCATGATCGTGTCCGGCCCGGTCTCGATGCGCGCGCGGTGCATCGCCGTCGCCGGAAGCTGACGCGCCATGTAGTAGCGTCCCGTGGCGATCTTGGCATCCAGAAAGTCGCGATCGGCGCCGTCCTCGCGGAGTTTCGCTCCCGCAGCCTTCGCCATGCGCGCCCACATCAGCCCCAGGCAGACGTGCCCCATCATGTGCATGAAGTCGTAGCTGCCCGAGAGCGCGGCGTTCGGGTTCTTGGGCGCCTCCTGCACGAAGTACGTCGCCGCCGCCTGCAGGTCCTTCGACGCGGCCTTCAGCGGCTCCAGGAAGCCCGCCTTGAGGACCTCGTCGTCCGCGTTGTCGCGGCAGAACGCCTTCACGATCCCGAACAGCGCCATGATGTGCTTGCCGCCGTCCTGCGCGAGCTTGCGGCCCACGAGGTCGAGCGCCTGCACGCCGTTGGCGCCCTCGTAGATCATCGCGATCCGGGCGTCGCGCGCGAATTGCGACATGCCCCATTCCTCGATGTAGCCGTGGCCGCCATAGACCTGCTGCGCGGCGGTCGCGTACTCGAAGCCCTTGTCGGTCAGGAACCCCTTGATGACGGGCGTGAGCAGCGACACCAGCCCCTCGGCATCCGCGTCGCCCGCGCGGTGCCCGCGGTCGATCAGGTTGGCGCCCCAGAACGTGAAGGCGCGCGCGCCCTCCACGAAGGACTTCTGGTCCATCAGGTTGCGGCGGATGTCGGGATGCACGATCAGCGGGTCGGCCGGGCCGTCGGGGTTCTTGTGGCCGGTCACGTCGCGGCCCTGCAGCCGGTCGATCGCGTAGGCCAGCGCGTTCTGGTAGGCGATCTCGGCCTGCGCGTAGCCCTGCAGCCCGACGCCGAGCCGGGCCTCGTTCATCATCGTGAACATGGCGCGCATGCCCTTGTGGGTCTCGCCCAGCAGGTAGCCCGTCGCCCCGTCGTAGTTCATCACGCAGGTCGAGTTGCCGTGGATGCCCATCTTCTCCTCGATCTTGCCGACCGAGACGCCGTTGCGGTCGCCGAGGCTCCCGTCCTCCTTCACCACGATCTTGGGCACGATGAAGAGCGACACGCCCTTGATGCCCTCGGGTCCGCCCACGATCTTGGCCAGCACGAGATGCACGATGTTGTCGGCCATGTCGTGGTCGCCGGCGGAGATGAAGATCTTCTGCCCGGTGATGCGGTAGGTGCCGTCGTCCTGCGGCTCGGCCTTGGTTCGCATCATGCCGAGATCGGTGCCGGCATGCGGCTCCGTGAGGTTCATCGTGCCGGTCCACTCGCACGAGGTCAGCTTCGGGAGCCACGTCGCCTTCTGCTCGTCGGTGCCGTGGATCGCGATCGCCGAGTAGGCGCCGTGGGTGAGGCCCTGGTACATGTTGAACGCCATGTTGGCCGAGGACAGGATCTCGCCCACCGCCGTCTGCATCAGGTAGGGCAGGCCCTGGCCGCCGTATTCGGGGTCGCAGTCGAGCGCGGTCCAGCCGCCCTCGCGCACCTTGTCGAACGCCTCCGGGAAGCCGGTGGGCGTGCGCACGACGCCGTTCTCGAGGCGGCAGCCCTCGACGTCGCCCACGACGTTGAGCGGGTGCAGGACCTCGGTGGCGAGCTTGCCCGCCTCCTCGAGCACCGCGCCGGTGAAGTCGCGGTCGAGCTCGCCGTAGCCCTCGACGTCCTGCTCGGAGGCGCGCAGCACGTCGTGGAGGACGAACTGCATGTCCTTGGTGGGCGCGGTGTAGATCGGCATCGTGCTCTCCTCCGTCGTCGCTCGGGCCCGGGCGGTCGCCGCCGGGCCGGTCCCTATCCCGCCCGGCGCTGCCCGGTCTCCTCGAGGAAGCCCTGGCCCGCGCGAAGCTGCTCGCGGAGCTCCTCGATCGCCGCGTCGATCTCGTCGCGCTGCACGATCAGCGCCTCGAGACGCTCGCGCCCGATCGCGAGCGCGCGCTCGGTCTGCGCTGCGCGGCCCGCCCCGTCGGCGTAGAGGTCGAGCACCTGCCGGATCTCCTCGAGCGAGAAGCCGTAGCGCTTGCCGCGCAGGATCATCGTCAGCCGCGCGCGATCGCGCTTCGTGAACCACCGGCGCAGCCCCTCGCGCCGCGGCGCCAGCAGCTCCTTGGCCTCGTAGAAGCGCAGCGTGCGCGGCGTCACGTCGAATGCGTCGCACATCTGCCGTATCGTCAGCTCGTCGTCCATCGTCACCACTCCCCACAGGTAAACTCGTAAAAACGAAGCCGAGATGCCGTCGGGGGAGGCGACATGCAATGCGTCATGACGTTTAGGTGACGTCAACGTGACGTAACTATTCCCGACCGGCGACGATCCGCCGTATCGGCGTCAATCGTCTCCGATGTCGGAACGGATGGCGTCGCGCAGCGCGGCCAGTTCGGCGATCGCCTCGTCGAGCGATGCGCGACGGCTGCGCAGTTCTCCGAGCTGCCCGTCGGCGAGCGCGATCCACGCGCGCTTCTGGACCCGGCCCTCGGGATCGGCGTCGTAGAGCTCCAGCCACTGCCGGATCTCCTCGAGCGAGAAGCCGAACCGTCGCCCGCGGAGGATCAGCGTCATCCGCGCGACGTCGCGCGCCGAGTAGAACCGCGCCCGGCCCTCGCGCGCGGGCGACGAGAAGCTCGATGTACTCATAGTGCCGCAGCGTGCGCGGGGTCACGTCGAAGCGGGCGCACATCGCCTTGAAGTCCAGCCGCTCGGTCATTCCCGCCCATCCGTGACGCCTCGTCACCCTGACAGGGGGGGCGGGACCTGTCCACCGGATGCCGGGCCTCATGCCGGGGGCCTTGCGGGCCGGGCGGCGAGGGCGCATCCCGCGCGCATGGCCGACGCCCCGCCTCCCGCCGCGCCCGAGGACGGCCCCGCCCGCGTCGCGCGGCAGTTCATCGAGGCGCTGCCGCATTGCCGCGCGCTGTCGATGTCGGTGCTCGAGATCGGGAACGGCGCGGCGGTGCTCGCGATGCCGTGGGACGCCGCGCTGGTGGGCGATCCGCGCACCGGGGTGATCCACGGCGGCGCGGTCTCGGCGCTGATGGACACGTCGGGCGGGGCGGCGGTGATGTGCCATCCGACCGCGCCGCACGGGACCGCGACGATGGACCTGCGGATCGACTACATGCGCGCGGCGACGCCCGGGCAGCGGATCGTCGCGCGCGCCGTGTGCCACCACGTCACCCGCGCCGTGGCCTTCGTGCGGGCCGAGGCGCATGACGAGGAGACGGATCGCGGCCCCGTCGCCGTCGCCAACGGCGCGTTCACCATCGACCGGGGCCCGCGGTGAGGCGGCCGGAGCCGATCCAGGTCGTCAAGCAACGCCGGGACGCCATGCTGCGCGCGCTGGTCGAGGGGGTGCCCTACGTCGCGTTCCTCGGCATCCGCTTCGACCGGCGCGGCGACGAGCTGACCGGCGTGCTGGGCTACGACGACAAGCTGATCGGCAACCCCGCGCTGCCCGCGCTCCACGGCGGCGCGACGGCCGCGTTCCTCGAGGTGACGGCGATCGTCACGCTGAGCTGGGCGATGCTCTGGGACGACGTGGAGGCGGGCCGGATCGACGCGGTCTCGATCACGCCCGCGACGCTGCCGCGCCTGCCCAAGACGATCGACCTGTCGGTCGACTACCTGCGCACCGGCCTGCCGCGCGACGCCTATGCGCGGGCGCGGCTCAACCGGTCGGGCCGCCGCTACGCCTCGGTCCATGTCGAGGCGTGGCAGGACAACCGCGACCGGCTGTTCGCCCAGGGCACGGGGCACTTCCTCATGCCCGAGCGGGACGCGCCCGCGTGACCGCGGCGCGGCCGGTCACGCATCGCCGCGTGCTGGCCGTGGCGCTCCCGATCGTGCTGTCGAACGCGACGGTCCCCATACTCGGCGCGGTCGACACCGGCGTCGTGGGCCAGATGGGGCAGGCCGCGCCGATCGGGGCGGTGGGCATCGGGGCGATCGTGCTGACGGCGCTCTACTGGGTGTTCGGGTTCCTGCGGATGGGCACGACCGGCTTCGCCGCGCAGGCGCTCGGGCGCGGCGACGCGGACGAGAGCGCGGCGATCCTGAGCCGGGCGCTCGCCATCGGCCTCGCGGGCGGTCTCGCGATCTTGGCGCTGCAGGTCCCGCTCTTCGCGGCCGCGTTCCTCGTCTCGCCCGCCAGCGCGGAGGTGGAGGGGCTCGCGCGCGCCTACATGGGCATCCGCGTCTGGTCGGCGCCCGCGCTGATCGCGCTCTACGCGGTGACGGGCTGGCTCATCGCCGCCGAGCGCACGCGCGCGGTGCTGGTGCTGCAGCTCTGGATGAACGGGCTCAACATCGCCCTCGACCTGTGGTTCGTGCTGGGCCTCGGCTGGGGCGTGCCCGGCGTGGCGGTGGCGACGCTGATCGCGGAGTGGTCGGGGCTCGCGCTCGGGCTGTGGCTCTGCCGCGACGCCTTCGCCACGCCCGCCTGGCGCGACGCCGCGCGCGTGCTCGACCTCGTCGCGCCTGCGGCGGTTCGCGAGCGTGAACGGCGACATCCTGCTGCGCTCGCTGATGCTGCAGGCGATCTTCCTGTCGTTCCTGTTCCTCGCCGCGCGCGAGGGCGACGTGACGCTCGCCGCCAACCAGATCCTGCTGCAATTCCTTCATGTCACCGCCTACGCGCTCGACGGCTTCGCCTTCGCCGCCGAGGCCGTCGTCGGGCAGGCGCTCGGCGCGGCGCGGCGCGACCTGTTCCGCCGCGGCGCGGTCCTGACGTCGATCTGGGGTCTTGGCGCGGCTTTGGCGCTCGGGGCGGTCTTCTGGTCCGCGGGGGGCGCGGTGATCGCCGCGATGACCACCTCCGCCGAGGTGCGCGCGGCGGCGGGCGGATACCTGCCCTGGATGGTCGCGGCGCCGGTGCTGGGCGCGGCGGCGTGGATGCTCGACGGCGTCTTCATCGGGGCGACGCGAACGCGCGACATGCGCGACATGATGGCGGTGTCGCTGGCGATCTACGTGGCCTCGGTCGCGGTCCTGCTGCCGATGCTCGGCAATCACGGGCTGTGGCTCGCCCTCCTGATCAGCTTCGTCGCGCGCGGGGCGACGCTCGGGTGGAAGTATCCGGCGCTCGAGCGGTCGGTGGGCTAGAGCCAGCTTTCGCGGTCGGTCCCGACGGCATCGGCGACGGAGGCGAAGCCGTCGCGGGCGAGGCGCGCGTCGAGGTCGCGCGCGATGCGCCCCGCGAGCGACGGGCCGTCGTAGACGAGCGCGGTGTAGAGCTGCACCGCCGACGCGCCCGCGCGGATCTTGGCGTAGGCCGAGGCCCCGTCCGACACGCCGCCGACGCCCACGAGCGGCAGGTCGGTCAGCGTCGAGAGCCGCGCCAGCACGCGGGTGGAGCGCTCGAGGAGCGGCCGGCCCGAGAGCCCGCCGGCCTCGCCCGCATGGCGCGAGCGCAGGCCGGCGCGGTCGAGCGTGGTGTTGGTGGCGACGATGGCGTCGACCCCGCGCGACGCGGCCACGACGTCCTCGAGCTCGGCCTCCGACAGGTCGGGCGCGACCTTGAGGAACACCGGCACGCGGCGGGGCAGGGCGTCGCGCGCGGCGAGCACGCCCGCCAGCAGCGCCGCGAGCGCCTCGCCGCCCTGGAGGTCGCGCAGCCGCTCGGTGTTGGGGCTCGAGACGTTGACGGTGGCGAAGTCGACATGCGCGCCGCAGGTGGTCAGGACGGCGGCGAAGTCCGCGGCGCGGTCCGCGCTGTCCTTGTTGGCGCCGAGGTTGAGGCCGACGACGCGGCCCGCGGGCCGCGCGGCGAGGCGGGCGGCGATGGCCTCCGCGCCGTCGTTGTTGAAGCCGAACCGGTTGATCGCCGCGCCGTCCTCGGTCGAGCCGGAACAGGCGCGGCCTGGGGTTGCCCGGCTGCGGCCAAGGCGTCGCCGCGCCGACCTCGATCCATCCGAACGCCGTCCGCGCGAGGGGGCGCAGCGCGATCGCGTCCTTGTCGAAGCCCGCCGCGAGCCCGACCGGGTTCGGCAGGTCGAGCCCCGCGAGCGTCGTCCGCAGCCGCGGCGTCGCGACCGGCCCGCCGCGCGGCCCGAGCCCCGCGCGCAGCCCGGCAAGGGCCAGCCCGTGCGCGCGCTCGGGGTCCAGCCGCCGCAGGGCCGCCAGCCCCGCGCGCTCGATCATCCGAGGTCGTCGGGGAAGACGTGCGCGCCGTCCGCGAGCGGCAGCGGCCGGGCCCAGGCGACCTGATCGAGCCTGAGCGGCGCGTGGAGGTGCGGGAAGTCCTCGCCGCCGCGCGACGGCTCCCAGCGAAGGTTGTCGCGGACGGCCGCCTCCTCGACGGCGACGAGCCAGAGCCCGTCCACGTCCGCGAAGTGCCGCCGCGCGGTCTCCTCGACCTGGCCCGCGGTCGAGAAGTGGACGAACCCGTCGGCGAGATCCACGGGCGCGCCCGCGGTGACGCCGTCGGCCTCGAGCGCGCGCCATTCGGGGGTGCGGAGGAGCTTGTAGATCATGGGGGCGGGAGATGCGGCGCGGGCCGCCATGCGTCAAGGCGCGCGTCATATCGCTTTGACATTTCCGCGCCACGACGCGCAGCATCGACCGTCACGCAACCGAGGGGACCCGCCCATGACCCGACTGCTTTCCGCCACCGCCGCGCTCGCGCTGATGGCCACCGCCGCGCAGGCCGAGTTCACGCTCACGATCCTTCACACCAACGATTTCCACGACCGCTTCGAGCCGATCAACGGCAACGACGGCACCTGCGACGAGGAGCAGGCGGCCGCCGACGAATGCTTCGGCGGCGTGGCCCGGCTCAAGACCGCGATCGACGCGGCACGGGCCGAGGCGACCAACCCGATCCTGCTCGACGCGGGCGACCAGTACCAGGGCTCGCTGCTCTACACGCTCCACAAGGGCGCGATGTCGGCCGAGTTCATGCCGCAGCTCGGCTACGACGCGATGGCGGTGGGCAACCACGAGTTCGACGACGGCCCCGAGGGCATGGTGGCGCTCCTCGACGGCGTCGACTTCCCGGTCCTGTCGGCCAACATCGACGTGAGCCAGGAGCCCTCGCTCGCGGGCCGCATCGGCAAGTCCACCGTGCTCGAGGTCGGCGGCGAGCGCGTCGGCGTGGTCGGCGTGCTGGCCGAGGACACGCCCGAGACCTCCTCGCCGGGCGACAACGTGATCTTCTCCTCCATCGTCGAGGCCGCGCAGGCCGAGATCGACGCGCTCGAGGCCGACGGCGTGACCAAGATCGTCGTCCTGAGCCATGTCGGCCTGCCCGCCGACCGGCGGATGGCGGAGGCGCTGAGCGGGGTCGACGTGATCGTCGGCGGCCACTCGCACACGCTCCTGGGCGCCATGGAGGGGGCCGCGGACGCCTATCCCGTCATGGTCGGCGACGTGCCGATCGTGCAGGCCTACGCCTACGGCAAGTATCTGGGCGAGCTGGTCGTGACCTTCGACGACGACGGCGCGGTGGTCTCCGCCGAGGGCGCGCCGATCCTGCTCGACGGATCGGTCGCGCAGGACGAGGCGCTGGTCGCGCGCGTGGCCGAGCTCGCCGCCCCGCTCGAGGAGCTCAAGCAGCAGGTCGTCGCCGAGACCGCCGCGCCGATCGACGGCGACCGGACGTCGTGCCGCGCGATGGAATGCGAGATGGGCACGCTGATCGCGGACGCGATGCTCGACCGGGTGAAGGACCAGGGCATCGACATCGCGATCCAGAACGGGGGCGGCATCCGCGCCTCGATCGACGCGGGCCCGATCACGATGGGCGAGGTGCTCACCGTGCTGCCGTTCCAGAACTCGCTCGCGACCTTCACCGCGACGGGCGCGGACGTCGTCGCGGCGCTCGAGAACGGGGTCAGCGCGATCGCCGACGGCGCGGGGCGCTTCCCGCAGGTCGCTGGGCTGACCTACGCCTTCGACGCCGAGGCCGAGCCGGGCTCGCGCGTCAGCGACGTGATGGTGGGCGGCGCGCCGATCGACCTCGAGGCTGAGTACGGCGTGGTCACGAACGACTACGTCCGCAAGGGCGGCGACGGCTACGCGATGTTCGAGGACGCGGCCGACGCCTACGATTTCGGGCCGGGGCTCGAGGTCGTGCTGGCCGACTACGTCGCGGCCCTCGGGGCAAGCTACGAGCCCAAGCTCGACGGGCGCATCGTCGCCAAGTGAGCGACGGCTCCGGGGCGCGGGTCCGGCCCGCGCGCCCCGGGGCGGCGACGCGGGGCTTCCCGCATCGTAACTTCCGTTATACGATCGAGATCCGCCGCATCGGGCGACGGGGCCCCTTCGCCGACAGGACCACCGCCGATGCTCGCGCCGATCCGACACGACCAGGCCGAGCGGCTCGCGGCGATCCGGCGCTACGACCTCGGCACCCACGCGCACGAGGGCACGTTCGACGGGCTCGTGGCGCTGGCGGCGCAGGTCGCGGACTGCCCGATCGCGATGGTGTCGATCGTCCACGAGGACCGCCAGCAATTCGAGGGCTACGTCGGGATCGATGCGGCGACGGCGCAGGCGGCGGGCGCGCTCGAGGCGTCGATCTGCAGCCATGCGATCGTGCAGGGCGACGTGCTCGAGATCCCCGACCTGCGGCGCGACGCGCGCACCGCCGACAACCCGACGTGACCGGCCCCGACCCGGTGCTGTTCTACGCGGGCGCGCCGATCGTGACGGCCGCCGGGCTGCCGCTGGGGACGCTGTGCGTGCTCGACCGGACGCCGCGCCGGCTCAGCGCCTCGGCGCGCGAGGCGCTGCGGCTCCTCGCCGCGCAGGCGATGCGGTCGCTGGAGCTCCACGACGCGCTGGCCCAGCAGGACGCGATGCGCCGCGAGGTCGACCACCGGGTCAAGAACAGCCTCGCCAACGTCGCCGCGATGACGCGGATGGCCGCGCGGACCGCGCCCCCCGAGGCGCGCGAGGTGCTGGGCGAGGTCGAGCGGCGGATCACCGTGATGGTCGAGCTGCACGGCGACCTCTACCGCGTCGACGACCCGAACGCGCCGATCGAGGTGATGGACTACCTCGGCCGCGTCGCCGGGCATCTGGGCGCGATGACGCCGCCGGGCGTCGCGCTCGAGACGCGGTTCGACCCGGTCGCGCTCGTCGAGCCGCCGGGCCTCCGCGCTGGGCGTGCTCGTCAACGAGATGATCACCAATGCCTGCCGCCACGCCTACCCGGAGGGGCGCGGCGGGCGCATCCTGCTGACGGGGCGCGCGACGGGCGACGGGCGCTACGCGGTATCGTGCGAGGATGACGGGATCGGGGCCGTGCCCGGCGGCGACGCGCCGGGGCTGGGCCAGCGGATCATGGAGGCCTCGGCCGCGCAGCTGGGCGGGCTCCTGTCGATGGCCGCCGGGCCCGACGGCTACCGAGCCGAGCTGGACTTCCCGCTGGTCTTCGACTGAACGCGCCGATGTGCGGCCGATACGCCCTGACGCTGCCGCACGAGGCGATGGTGCAGCTCTTCGGCGCGGTTCCGTCCAACGACCTGCCGGGGGGGCCGCGCTGGAACGTCTGCCCGACGGTGCAGGTCCCGGTGGTGACGTCCGCCGAGGGCGGGCGGCGGCTCGTGTCGATGCGCTGGGGGTTCCTGCCGCACTGGTACGACGCGCCCACCGACGGCCCGCTCATCATCAACGCGCGCGCCGAGACGGTGGCCGAGAAGCCCGCGTTCCGCGCCGCGATCCGCGAGCGGCGCTGCCTGATCCCCGCGACCGGCTTCTACGAGTGGACCAAGGCCGGGGACGGGACGCGGCTGCCCTGGTATTTCCAGCCGGCCGAGGGCGACGCGCTGGCCTTCGCCGGGCTCTGGCAGGCCTGGGGGCCGGAGGCTGCGCCGACCTGCGCGATCGTGAGCTGCGCCGCGGGCCCCACGATGGCCGAGATACATCACCGCGAGCCGGTCACGGTGGCGCAGGCCGACTGGGCGGCGTGGCTGGGCGAGGGCGACGCGAAGGCCGCGCCGCTCATGCGCCCCGCTCCGGAGGGGCGCATCGCGCGCCACCGGGTCGGGCGCGCGGTGAACTCGAACCGCGCCGAGGGGCCCGAGCTGATCGACCCGCTCATCGAGGAGCCGGAAACGGGCGCGGCGTCCGAGCCGAGCGTGCGTCGCGGCGGGCGGAACACGGCCTGACGGCGGCTCGCCTCCAACCGGCTTCAGCGTCCTGTCGGATCCTCGTCCTCGTCCTAGCCGTCGCCAGGGCGCCCGCCCGCCGCTCTCGCCGTGGTTCCGGCTGCCGCCCTCGCCGCGAGGTCGGGGGGCATCGCCTCCGCCGCCAGCGCGGCGATCGCGGCGTCGAGCGCCACCACCTCGGTGCGCTTCTCGCCCAGCCGCCGCAGCGTGACCGTGCGGTCCTCGACCTCCTGACGTCCGATGGCGAGGATCGCGGGGACCTTGGCCAGCGAGTGCTCGCGGACCTTGTAGTTGATCTTCTCGTTGCGGGTGTCGGCCTCCGCCCGCACGCCGGCCGCGGTCAGCGCGGCCACGACCTCGGCCACGTAGGCGTCGGCCTCCGACACGATCGAGGCGACGACGACCTGGCGGGGCGCGAGCCAGAACGGCAGGCGGCCGGCGGAGTTCTCGATCAGGATGCCGATGAACCGCTCGAACGAGCCGAGGCAGGCGCGGTGGAGCATGATCGGGCGATGCTTCTCGCCGTCCTCGCCCACGTAGGTCGGCGCCGAGCCGCTCGGGCAGGTTCGGGTCCACCTGGAACGTGCCGCACTGCCAGACGCGGCCGATCGCGTCGGTGAGGTAGAAGTCGAGCTTCGGCCCGTAGAACGCGCCGTCGCCCTCCTCGACGCGGTAGGGGTTGCCGGTCTGCTCGATGGCCGCGCGCAGCGCCGCCTCCACGTAGTCCCAGCTCTCGTCGGTCCCCACCCGCTTCTCGGGCCGGGTGGCGAAGGCGATGTCGAACCGCTCGAAGCCGAGGTCGCGGTAGACGCCCGCAAGGAAGTCGATGAACCGCGCGCATTCCGCCTCGATCTGCGCCTCGGTGCAGAAGACGTGCGCGTCGTCCTGCGTGAAGCCGCGCACGCGCATGATCCCGTGCAGCGCGCCCGACGGCTCGTAGCGCGCGCAGGACCCGAACTCGGCCATCCTGAGCGGCAGGTCGCGGTAGGACTTCAGCCCCTGGTTGTAGAGCTGCACGTGGCAGGGGCAGTTCATCGGCTTGAGCGCGTTGACCGTCTTGGTCTGGGCGTGCTCCTCCTCGACCTCGACGACGAACATGTGGTCGCGGTACTTGTCCCAGTGGCCCGACCGCTCCCAGAGCGTGCGGGAGACGACCTGCGGCGTGTTCACCTCGACGTAGCCGCCCGCGCGCTGCACGCGGCGCATGTAGTCCTGCAGCACGGTGTAGATGGTCCAGCCGTCCGGGTGCCAGAACACCTGCCCCGGCGCCTCCTCCTGCATGTGGAAGAGGTCCATCTCGCGTCCGAGCCGCCGGTGGTCGCGAGCCTCGGCCTCCTCGAGGAACTTCAGATGCGCCTTCAGCTCGTCGCGGGTGCGGAACGCGATGCCGTAGATGCGCTGGAGCTGCGGCCGGGTGGCGTCGCCGAGCCAGTAGGCGGCGGAGACGCGCGTGAGCTTGAACGCGTCGGCCGGGATCTGCCCGGTATGCTGGAGGTGCGGGCCGCGGCACAGGTCCATCCACTCGCCATGCCAGTACATCCGGATCGGCTCGTCGCCCGGGATGCGGTCGATCAGCTCGACCTTGAACGGCTCGCCCGCCGCCTCGTAATGCGCCCGCGCCCGGTCGCGGTCCCACAGCTCGGTGCGCACCGGGTCGCGGGCGGCGACGATGCGCTTCATCTCCGCCTCGATCGCGCCGAGATCCTCGGGCGTGAACGGCTCGGCGCGGTCGAAATCGTAGAACCAGCCGAAGTCCCGCACGGGTCCGATCGTCACCTTCACGTCCGGCCAGATCGCCTGCACCGCGCGGGCCATGACGTGCGCGAGGTCGTGGCGGATCAGCTCGAGCGCGGGGCCGTCGTCGGCCATCGTGTTGATCGCGAGCGTCGCGTCGGCCTCGATCGGCCAGGCGAGATCGTGGTGGGCGCCGCCCACCTGCGCCGAGATCGCGCGCTTGGCGAGCGAGGGCGAGATGCGCGCGCGCCACGTCCGCCGGCGTGGTCCCGGCGGGCACTTCGCGCGTCGCGCCGTCGGGCATGGTGAGGGTGATCGCGGCCATGGATCTCTCCGTCGTCTCGGCGCCTACGGAACGCCCGGTTGCGGGATGTCGCGGGGTGCCTAGACCCGATGCGGGCGCCGGGGCAAGCCGGGCTTGCCGCGCCGGGCGGCGCATGGGACGACGCGGACGCGAGTGACGAGGAGGGACGCTCATGGAGATCCGCGAGGCCCTGACCTTCGACGACGTCCTGCTGGTTCCGGGCGCGAGCGCCGTCCTGCCCTCGAAGGCCGACACGCGCACCCGCGTCACCCGGTCGATCGCGCTCAACATCCCGCTCCTGTCGTCCGCGATGGACACGGTGACGGAGGCGCGGATGGCGATCGCGATGGCGCAGGCGGGGGGGATGGGCGTGATCCACCGCAACCTCGACCCGGAGGCGCAGCAGATGGAGGTCCGCCGCGTCAAGCGGTTCGAGAGCGGCGTCGTCTACAACCCCGTCACGCTGCGCCCCGACCAGACGCTCGCAGACGCGAAGGCCCTGCAGGAGCGCTACCGCGTCACCGGCTTCCCGGTGGTGGACGAGCGCGGGCGGGTCGTGGGCATCGTCACCAACCGCGACATGCGCTTCGCCGCCGACGACGCGACGCCGGTGGCGACGATGATGACGTCCGAGGGGCTGGCGATCCTGCGCGAGCCCGCCGACCTCGCCGAGGCGCGCAGCGTGATGGCAGCGCGCCGGATCGAGAAGCTCCTCGTGGTGGACGCCGAGGGGCGGCTGACGGGGCTGCTGACGATCAAGGACATCGAGCAGGCGGTGCTGAACCCGCAGGCCTGCAAGGACGCGCTCGGGCGACTGCGCGTCGCGGCGGCGACCACGGTGGGCGACGCGGGCTACGCGCGGTCGGAGGCGCTGATCGATGCGGGCTGCGACCTGATCGTGGTCGACACGGCGCATGGCCACAGCGAGGGCGTGGGCGTCGCGGTCAATCGTATCAAGCGGTTGTCGAACGACGTTCAGGTCGTTGCGGGCAACGTCGCGACGGGCGAGGGCGCGCGCGCGCTGATCGACGCGGGCGCGGACGCGATCAAGGTCGGCATCGGCCCCGGCTCGATCTGCACCACGCGGATCGTCGCGGGCGTGGGCGTCCCGCAGCTCACCGCGATCATGGATGCGGCCGGGGCGGCGGGCGACGTGCCGGTGATCGCGGACGGGGGCATCAAGTTCTCCGGCGACTTCGCCAAGGCCATCGCCGCGGGCGCGTCCTGCGCGATGGTCGGCTCGATGATCGCGGGCACCGACGAGAGCCCGGGCGAGGTGATCCTGTACCAGGGGCGGTCCTACAAGTCGTATCGCGGCATGGGCAGCCTCGGCGCGATGGCGCGGGGCTCGGCCGACCGCTACTTCCAGTCCGACGCGGCCAGCGACAAGCTCGTCCCCGAGGGAATCGAGGGGCAGGTGGCCTACAAGGGCTCGGCGGGCGCGGTCGTCCATCAGCTCGTCGGCGGGCTGCGCGCCGCGATGGGCTATACCGGGTTGCGCCACGGTGGACGAGATGCGGACCCGCTGCCGCTTCGTGCGCATCACCGGGGCGGGTCTGCGCGAAAGCCACGTGCACGACGTCCAGATCACGCGCGAGAGCCCGAACTACCGAAGCTGACGCGACCGGACGGCGCGCGGCGGCGTTGCCCCGCATCAGGAGGCGCCCATGCCCAAGACCCCGACGCCCTGCATCGGCATCTGCAGGTTCCGCCGCGACGGCCCGGCAGGGTCGCACTGCATCGCCTGCTCGATGACAAAGGCGCAGAAGAAGCTCGCCAAGCGCGCGCGCAAGGCTCCCGAGGCGGAGGGCTTCCTCGCGCTCGTGATCGCGCAGCAGGGGGCGATGGGGCGCTACGGGCACTGGCGGCGCGCCTTCCTCGAGCGCTGCCTGCGCAAGGGGCGGCCGGTCCCGAAGCTCGTTCGGCGCGATGGCTGAGGCCGCGCGTCCGTGAGGCCCGGCGCGCGCGCGCAGGCGGCGATCGACATCCTCGACGCGGTGCTGCGCGGTGAGGCGGCGGAGCGCGCGCTGACGGACTGGGCGCGGGCGAGCCGTTACGCGGGCTCGGGCGACCGCGCGGCGGTGCGCGACCACGTCTTCGACGCGCTCCGCCGGCTGCGGTCCTCGTGCTGGCAGGGCGGCGGCGGCGACGTCGCGCCGGGCGCGATGGACGCGCGCGCGGTCATGGCGGGGCTGCTCTCGCGGCAGGGGGCGGACGTGGCGGCGCTCTTCGACGGGCAGGGCCACGCGCCCGCGCCGGTGGCGCTTCCCGCCGATCCGGGCCCGATGCCCGAGGGGGTCGCGCTCGACGTGCCCGACTGGCTGCGCGCGCGCACCGGCGGGACGCTCGACGACGCCTTCGCCGCGATGCGCGACCGCGCGCCGGTGACGTTGCGCGTGAACCTCGCCCGCGCGGATCGCGACGCGGTGATCGCGGCGCTGGCCGCGGCCGGGCATGAGGCGGTGCCCGACGCGACCTCGCCCGGCGCGATCCGCGTCCTCGGCGCGGCGCGGGGGCTGACGGCGCTGCCGGCCTTCGCGGACGGGTGGTTCGAGCTGCAGGATGCCGGCTCGCAGGCGCTCGTCGACCGCCTGCCGCTCGACCCGGATGCGCGCGTGCTCGACCTGTGCGCGGGCGGCGGCGGCAAGGCGCTCGCACTGGCGGGGCGTGGCGCGGGATCGGTCTTCGCGCACGATGCCGACGTCGCGCGGATGCGCGACCTTCCGGCGCGGGCATCGCGCGCGGGCGCGCGTATCGCGCGGATCGAGCGACCGGAGGACGCGGCGCCGTTCGACGGGGTCATCGCCGACGTCCCCTGCTCGGGCAGCGGGGCGTGGCGCCGCGCGCCGCTGGCGAAGTGGCGGCTCGATCTGGCAACTCTCGAAGCCTTCGGACCCGTCCAGTCGGCGATCCTCGCGCGCGCCGCGGCCCTCGTCCGGCCGGGCGGCTGGATCGCTTACATGACGTGCTCGATCCTGCCCGAGGAGAACGCGGGGCGCGTCGCGCCGCTCTGCGATGCGCTCGGGGTCGCGGTGATCGATACGCTCGACCTGTCGCCCCGGCCGGGAGGGCACGACGGTTTCCACCTATCGCTCCTCGAACGGCTGACCTAACGTCATTAATCCGGCGTTAACGTGTTTCCTCGATACCGGCCGGGGCATGATCCTCGTTGGAGTGGCGGATTGACGGAGAGTGGGGGGATCGTGCGACGGCTCCGGGCCGGCTCCGCCGCGTTTGCCGCGATGGCGGCCGGCGCGCTCGCCCTCTCCTTCGCGGTCGCGATGCCGGTGTCCCGCGACGCGATGGTGGCCGCCGCGGCCGCGCTCCTGACGATCTTCGTGACGCTGCACCTTCTCGTCCTGCTTCGGGGCCGTGCCGCCGCGCGTCTGCGCGATCAGGCGCGCGCAGTGCTGCGCCACGACGGCGCGCCGGGCTTCCTGACGGATGCGGACGGGATCGTGGACGCGCAGAACGACGCGGCGATCGAGCGGTACGGCGACCGGGCCGGCGAGCCGATGGCCCGCGCGCTCGAGGCCATCGCGGGCAACCCCGACGCGCTCGCCCACCGGCTTCTCGCCTCGGCGACCGCGGGCACGCGGGCGCGCGAGGATGTGGGCGCGCACGGCGCGCCCGTCCGCGTTTCGATCCACGGGGTGGGCGACGGCTTCGTCTGGCGGGTCGAGGACCTCCCCGACAACGCGCCCCCGCCCCCGGACGGCGACCCGTCGCTTCCGATGCTCGCCTACGGCCCGTCCGGGTCGATCCTCTACATGAACGACGTGCTGCGCGCGGCGACCGGCGAGCGCCACCACCGGCTGTCCGATCTCTTCGAGCGGGTTCCGGTCGTGGATGGCGGACTGAACCGGATGCACGTCGAGGGGGGGTCGAGGGCCGTCCGCACGGTCCTCGGCCCTCCGGACGATGGGCGGCAGGAGGCCTACGTCCTGCCCGCCGGGGAGGCCGCCGACGATCGCATCGGGTTCGACGAGCTGCCGGTGGCGCTCCTGCGGCTCGACGCGCAGGGGCGGGTGCGCGACGCGAACCGCCTCGCGCGCGACCTGCTGCCCGCGACCGCGGAGGGGGACCCGGAGGACCGCCTGGCCGCGATGGTCGAGGGGCTGGGCCGCAGCGTGCGCGAGTGGGTCGGCGAGGCGGCCGCGGGGCGCGGGCTCAACCGGCCGGAGGTGGTCCGCGTCACCGGCGCGGAAGTAGAGACGTACCTGCAGATCACGCTCGGGCGGCCGATGGAAGACGACGAGGGCGGGCTGCTCGCGGTGCTCAACGACGCGACCGAGCTCAAGACGCTCGAGGCGCAGTTCGTCCAGAGCCAGAAGATGCAGGCGATCGGACAGCTCGCGGGCGGCGTGGCGCACGACTTCAATAACCTTCTGACCGCGATTTCGGGGCATTGCGACCTTCTGCTGCTGCGCCACGACGAGGAGGACGAGGACTACGCCGACCTCACGCAGATCACCCACAACGCCAACCGCGCCGCCGCGCTGGTCGGGCAGCTCCTCGCCTTCTCGCGAAAGCAGACCCTCGAGATGCAGCCGATCGACGTGCGCGACGCGCTGACCGACCTCGCCCATCTCCTCAACCGGCTGGTAGGCGAGCGGGTCACGCTGCGGCTCGACCACGACCCGGCGGTGATCCCGATCCGCGGCGACAAGCGCAAGCTCGAGCAGGTGCTCATGAACCTCGTCGTGAATGCGCGCGACGCCATGCCCGACGGCGGCGAGATCCTGGTCGCCACGCGCTGTCGCTGGCTCGACGAGCCGCTCACGCGCGACCGGGTCACCGTCCCGCCGGGCCAGTACGTGGTGATCGAGGTCTCCGACGAGGGCCACGGGATCTCGCCCGACAACCTGAGCCGGATCTTCGAGCCTTTCTTCACCACGAAGCGGCCGGGCGAGGGCACCGGGCTCGGCCTGTCGATGGCCTATGGGATCGTGAAGCAATCGGGCGGCTTCATCTTCGCCGATAGCGACCTCGGCGGCGGCACGCGCTTCAGCCTGTATTTTCCGGCGATGTCGCCGGAGGCGGACGAGCTCGCGGATGACGCCGACGGGGGCGCCGTCGTGGAGGGTGTCGCGTTCGATCCCGGGTTGGCGAACGCGTCCGAGCCGGTCGTGGAGCATCTCGACGACGAGGAACCGCCCGAGGAGCAGGCCGACGTCCTGGAGGCCGATGACGCGCCCGGGGGGCGGGTAGCCGATCCCGTGCCGCCGCATTCAGACGACAACGCGCAGCCGGGGCCGGCAGCGGCGCCGATCCCCGCGAACGGCGACGCCCGGCGGGACGGGGCTTTCGATGGCATGGAGCACGTCCTCGCCGCCGTCGCCGCCTCACGGCGCGAGGCCGCTGTCGCGGCGGAGGCCGAGCCGGGAAACGTCCGGGAATCGGCGGGCGTCGATCCCGGTCACGGTGGGGAGGGCGCGGGCGTCACGCCCTTGCCACCTCTCGCGCCGGTCGATCCGCCGTCCGCGCCGGCCGGCGACGCGGCGGACGCGGTGGACGCGGAGGTGCCGGCGCGGCCGAAGGCGGTGATCCTGCTGGTCGAGGACGAGGCGCCGGTGCGGGCCTTCGCCTCCCGCGCCCTGCGGCTGCGCGGCTACGAGGTACTCGAGGCGGAGAGCGCCGAGGCCGCGCTCGATCGGCTCTCGGATGCCGGGGTCATGGTCGACGTCTTCGTGACCGACGTGATGATGCCCGGTCTCGACGGCCCGACCTGGGTCCGGCGGGCATTGGTCGAGCGGCCGCGACGTGCGGACCATATTCATCTCCGGCTACACGCAGGACGCCCTGTCGGAGACGAGCGCGCCGATCCCGAACGCGATCTTCCTTCCGAAGCCCTTCTCGCTTTCCGACCTCACCCGGACCGTCGAGAAGGCGCTGCAGTAACGTGGGCTTCCCGTAACCATGGCCCTTGCGTCCTCGGGCGCGAGACACCAGATCGAATGTCGAACGGAACGTGAACGTAAACCAAGATTGCCGCTGCGGCGGCATCGTGCGAAAAGGCGGCGATCCATGGCAGCGGCGAACTTACTCGACATGACCGACAGACGCAGCGCGGACAAGCAGAAGGCCCTGGACTCCGCGCTCGCGCAGATCGAGCGCCAGTTCGGCAAGGGCTCGATCATGAAGCTCGGGGGCGACAACGTCCTCAAGGACATCGAGTCGGTCTCGACGGGCTCGCTCGGCCTCGACATCGCGCTCGGCATCGGCGGGCTGCCGAAGGGCCGCGTGATCGAGATCTACGGTCCCGAAAGCTCGGGCAAGACCACGCTGACGCTGCACGTCGTGGCCGAGATGCAGCGCAAGGGCGGGGTCTGCGCCTTCGTCGATGCCGAGCACGCGCTCGATCCGCAATACGCCCGCAAGCTCGGCGTCGACCTCGACGAGTTGCTGATCTCGCAGCCCGACACCGGCGAGCAGGGGCTCGAGATCGTGGACACGCTGGTCCGGTCGGGCGCGGTCGGGCTGGTGGTGGTGGACTCCGTCGCGGCGCTCACGCCCAAGTCCGAGCTGGAGGGCGATATGGGCGACAGCTCCGTCGGCGTCCACGCGCGGCTCATGAGCCAGGCGATGCGCAAGCTGACCGGCTCGATCTCGCGGTCGAACTGCATGGTCATCTTCATCAACCAGATCCGGATGAAGATCGGCGTCATGTTCGGCTCGCCCGAGACGACGACGGGCGGCAACGCACTCAAGTTCTACTCGTCCGTGCGCCTCGACATCCGCCGCATCGGCTCGATCAAGGACCGCGACGAGGTGGTGGGCAACACGACCAAGGTGAAGGTCGTCAAGAACAAGGTCGCGCCGCCGTTCAAGGTCGTCGAGTTCGACATCATGTACGGCGAGGGCATCTCGAAGACCGGCGAGCTCCTTGACATGGGCGTGAAGGCCGGGATCGTCGACAAGTCCGGCGCCTGGTTCAGCTACGGCGACGAGCGCATCGGGCAGGGGCGCGAGAACTCCAAGGCGTTCCTGCGCGACAATCCGTCGGTCGCCGCCGAGATCGAGGACAAGATCCGCGCCGCGCACGGGCTCGACTTCTCGATGTCGTCCGCCGACAAGGCCGAGATCGCCGACGAGATCGTCGAGGACTGATCCGCGGCCACGCGGGGGGAGGGGGTCGCATGCGGGCGACCCCTTTCGCTTGCCGGGCCGGGGGGGCGCGACTAGTCAGGGCCGCGCGCTCACGGGGATCGACATGGCCAGCCTGAACGACATCCGCTCCACCTTCCTCGACGGCTTCGCGCGCCACGGGCACGCGGTGGTCCCCTCGAGCCCGCTCGTGCCGCGAAACGACCCCACGCTGATGTTCGTGAATTCGGGCATGGTGCAGTTCAAGAACGTCTTCACCGGCGTCGAGCGCCGCGACTACGTCCGCGCGACCACGAGCCAGAAATGCGTCCGCGCGGGCGGCAAGCACAACGACCTCGACAACGTCGGCTACACCGCGCGCCACCACACGTTCTTCGAGATGCTGGGAAACTTCAGCTTCGGCGACTACTTCAAGGCGGACGCGATCGCCTTCGCCTGGGAGCTGCTGACGCGCGACTTCGGCATCGATCCGGACCGGCTGCTCGTCACGGTCTACCACACCGACGAGGAGGCTGCCGGGATCTGGCGCCGCGTCGCAGGGCTGCCGGACGAGCGCATCATCCGCATCGCGAGCGACGACAACTTCTGGCGGATGGGCCCGACGGGGCCGTGCGGGCCGTGCACCGAGATCTTCTACGACCACGGCGAGCACATCGCGGGCGGCCCCCCCGGCTCCGCGGACGAGGACGGCGACCGGTTCATCGAGATCTGGAATCTCGTCTTCATGCAGAACGAGCAGCTTCCCGACGGCACGATGCGCCCGCTTGCGATGCAGTCGATCGACACCGGCATGGGGCTCGAGCGGATCGGCGCGCTGTTGCAGGGCAAGCACGACAATTACGACACCGACCTGATGCGCGCGCTGATCGAGGCCTCCGCGCAGGCGACCTCGACCGATCCCGACGGGCCGGACAACGTCCACCACCGGGTGATCGCCGACCATCTGCGCTCGACCTCGTTCCTGATCGCGGACGGGGTGATGCCGTCGAACGAGGGGCGGGGCTACGTGCTGCGCCGGATCATGCGGCGCGCGATGCGCCATGCCCATCAGGCCGGCGCGCGGGACACGGTGATGCACCGCCTCGTTCCGGCACTGGTGGCGCAGATGGGGCAGCACTACCCCGAGCTCGTCCGCGCAAAGGCGCTGATCGAGGAGACATTGCGCGGCGAGGAGGAGCGGTTCCGCACCACGCTCGAGCGCGGGCTCCGGCTGCTCGAGGACGAGGTCGCGGGGCTTTCGGGCGGCACGCTGGGCGGCGCGACCGCGTTCAAGCTCTACGACACCTACGGGTTTCCGCTCGACCTGACACAGGACGCGCTGCGCGAGCGCGGGCTCCGGGTCGACGTGGAGGGCTTCGACGCGGCGATGGCCGAGCAGAAGGCGCGCGCGCGGGCCGCCTGGGCCGGGTCGGGCGAGAGCGCGGACGGCGCGGTCTGGTTTGAGCTCGCCGAGGCGCACGGCTCCACCGAGTTCCTCGGCTACGACACCGAAGAAGCAGAGGGCGAGGTGCAGGCGCTGGTCCGCGACGGCGCAACAGTCGCGTCGGCCGGGCCCGGCGAGGCGGTCGCGGTGGTGGTGAACCAGACGCCGTTCTACGCGGAGGCCGGCGGGCAGGTGGGCGACACCGGCACGATCCGCACCGCGACGGGGCGCGCGACCGTCGGCGACACGCGCCGCGCGGCGGGCGTGACGATGCATCTCGCGACCGTGGAGGAGGGCGAGCTGCGCCCCGGGCAGGCGGCGGAGCTCGTCGTCGACCATGCCCGCCGCGGCGCGATCCGCGCGAACCATTCGGCAACGCACCTGCTGCATGAGGCGCTCCGCGGCGCGCTCGGCGATCACGTCGCGCAGCGCGGCTCGCTCAACGCGCCCGACCGGTTGCGCTTCGACTTCAGCCACGGGCAGGCGGTGACGGCCGAGGAGCTCGCCGCCGTCGAGCGCGAGGTCAACGCGGTGATCCGGCAGGACGGCGAGGTCTCCACCCGCATCATGGCGCCCGACGACGCGCGCGCGCTCGGAGCGCAGGCGCTCTTCGGCGAGAAGTACGGCGACGAGGTGCGCGTCGTGTCGATGGGCGCGCGCGACGGGACGGGGCGCGGCGCGGACGGGCGGACCTGGTCGATCGAGCTCTGCGGCGGCACCCATGTCGGGCGCACCGGCGAGATCGGGGCCTTCGTCACGCTGGGCGATCAGGCCTCGAGCGCCGGCGTGCGCCGGATCGAGGCGCTGACCGGGCAGGCCGCGCTCGACCACCTGCAGGCGCAGGACCGACGGATGGGCGAGCTCGCGACGCTGTTCCGCACGCCCCCCGCCGAGGTCGGCGACCGCGTCCGCGCGCTGATGGACGAGCGGCGCGCCTTGCAAGGCGAGGTCGTCCGTCTGCGCCGCGACCTCGCCTCCGCCGACGGGGAGGAATCAATCGAGATCAACGGGATGCAGGCCGTCCTTCAGACCCTGTCGGGGGTGTCGGGCAAGGATCTCGGCCCGATGGTCGACGAACGCAAGCAGGCGCTCGGCTCAGGAATCGTCGTATTGATCGCGGATACGGGCGCCAGGCCCGCGGTCGCCGCCGGCGTGACGAAGGACCTCGCCGGGCGGGTCTCGGCGGTCGACCTTGTTCACGCCGTCGTCTCAGCACTCGGGGGGCGCGGGGGCGGCGGACGGCCGGAGTTGGCGCAGGGCGGCGGCGCGGACTTCGCGCAAGCGGACGAGGCGCTCGCCGCCGCGCGCGCGGTGATCGAAGCGGCCTGAGGCTCAGGCACATCGGAGCCGGCCACGGTCGCGTCCGGTCCAGTGGAGCGATCGGCCGCGACGGGCCGGGCATCCGCTACGCGTAGGCGCTCCGCCTCCATCGACTCGCTGACGGTGTGGATGTCGAGGCGAGCCGCGCCTCACCCGCCGGGGGGATGAGCGGCGACCGGGGCACCGGTCGCCCCTCGCCCGGACCGATCAGAGCGCCGCCTGCAGGTTCTCGTCGACTTTCTCGAGGAAGCCTATCGTCGTCAGCCACTTCTGGTCCGGTCCGACGAGGAGTGCGAGGTCCTTGGTCATCGACCCGGCCTCGACCGTGTCCACGACCACCTTCTCGAGCGTGGCGGCGAAGGCCGCGAGCCGCTCGTTGCCGTCGAGCTTGGCGCGGTGCTTGAGCCCGCCGGTCCAGGCGTAGATCGAGGCGATCGAGTTGGTCGAGGTCTCCTTGCCCGCCTGATGCTGGCGGTAATGGCGCGTGACGGTGCCGTGCGCCGCCTCGGCCTCCACGATCTTGCCGTCGGGCGTCATCAGCTGCGAGGTCATCAGCCCCAGCGAGCCGAAGCCCTGCGCGACCGTGTCGGACTGCACGTCCCCGTCGTAGTTCTTGCACGCCCAGACATAGCCGCCCGACCACTTCATCGAGGCGGCGACCATGTCGTCGATCAGCCGGTGCTCGTAGGTGATCTTCTTCGCCGCGAAGTCGTCGGCGAACTCGGCGTCGAACACCTCCTGGAAGATGTCCTTGAAGCGCCCGTCATAGGCCTTGAGGATCGTGTTCTTGGTCGAGAGGTAGACCGGGAAGCCCCGCCCGAGCCCGTAGTTCAGCGAGGCGCGCGCGAAGTCGCGGATGCTGTCGTCGAGGTTGTACATCGCGACGGTCACGCCCGCGCCCGGCGCGTCGAACACCTCGCGCTCGATCGTCTCGCCGTCCTCGCCGACGAACTTGATCGTAAGCTTTCCCTTGCCCGGGAAGCGGAAGTCGGTGGCGCGGTACTGGTCGCCGAAGGCGTGGCGGCCGACGACGATGGGCTTGGTCCAGCCGGGCACGAGGCGCGGCACGTTCGAGCAGATGATCGGCTCGCGGAAGATCACGCCGCCCAGGATGTTGCGGATCGTGCCGTTCGGGCTGCGCCACATCTGCTTGAGGCCGAACTCCTCCACCCGCGCCTCGTCGGGCGTGATCGTCGCGCATTTCACGCCGACGCCGACCTCGCGGATCTTCTCGGCGGCGTCGATGGTGATCTGGTCGTCGGTGTCGTCGCGCGCCTCGATCCCGAGGTCGTAGTAGAGCAGGTCGACGTCGAGATAGGGCAGGATCAGCTTCTGCTTGATGAAGTCCCAGATGATGCGGGTCATCTCGTCGCCGTCGAGCTCGACGACGGGGTTCTCGACCTTGATCTTGCTCATGCGCGGCGTCTCCCGGTTCGCGTGTCGCGCGCGGGATAGCAGGACGCCCCCGCCGCCGCTAGGCTGGCCGCATCGCGGATCGGGAGGGCAAGCGAATGGCGGATTACGTTCTGGTGCACGGAGCCTGGCACGACGGGAGCCTGCTCGGTCCGGTGGCGGACGGGCTGCGCGCGGAGGGCTGGGAGGTCCACACGCCCACCGTCGCGGGCAACGGGCCGGGTGCGGACCGGGCGGTGACGCTCGAGGACGCGATCGGCTCGATCGCGGACTACCTGAGGGAGCGCGACCTGCGCGACGTGGTGATCGCGGGCCACAGCTACGGCGGGATGATCGTCTCGGGCCTCTACGACCGGATGCCGGAGCGGTTCCGGCGGCTGGTCTACTGGAACGCCTTCGTGCCGCATGACGGCGAGAGCCTGATCGACCTCGCGCCGCCGCATATGGGCGGGCTGTTCCACCAGCTCGCGGAGGCCAGCGGCGACGGCAGCTTCGCGCTTCCCTACCCGGTCTGGCGGGACGTGTTCTTCAACGACGGCGACGACGAGGCGGCGCGAGCGGCTCACGAGCGCCTGAGCCCGCAGGCGATCGCGACCTTCGCCGACGCGATCGCGCTCGGCTCGCCCCCGGCGGCGTGGGAGGTGGGGAAGTCCTACGTCAACTCGCTCATGGACGCCGCGATGCCGCATTCGAAGGGCTGGCATCCGTTCCTGTCGGAGCGGCTGGGCATGTTCCGGCTGATCCAGGCGATGGGCGGGCACGAGGGCCTGTTCGTGGACCCCGCGGGCACGGCGCGCGCGCTTCACATGGCCGGGCGCGACTGAGGCGGGTTCCGCCGGCCCCGTCGGGGGACCGGCGGCGGAAGTTCACTCGACGGTGATGACCGTCATCACCAGCTCGCCGTCGACGCGCACGGGGCCGTCCTCGGTCGCGCCGAGCGTGTACTCGAACACGCCGGTCTCCGTGCCGCCGGCCTCAGAGTGGACCATGAGCATCAGCATCTCGCCGGGCTCGACCGCCTCGGTGAGGATCGCGGCCACGTCGGTCGTGGAACCGGTACGGATCGGCGCGTAGGCGACGACCGGGCCGGGGGCCATGTCGGCGTCGGTCCGGTGGACCACGAGGTAACCGTTCTCGGAGGCGGTCACCTCCTCGGCGGTCACGATGCCGTCCGCGACGGACTGGTCGGAGCCGGTGACGGAGGGGGCCATCGCGTGCCCCATCGCGAGGGCGGAGGTCGTGGACAGGGCCAGGGCGGCCAGGATCGTGGTCGGCTTCATCATCGGTCTCCAGGTTGGGTCGAACCCGGAGATACGTAGATCGACCGCGAACAGTTGCGAACCGGGATACGGAAAAGGGGCGCGGCGGATCCTCTCCGCCGCGCCCGGTCCGGCGCCTGGTGCTCGACGCGGTCGCGGGTCAGTAGACCTCGCCGACCGATTCGATCTCGGCCTCGATGTCGTCGCCGTCGAACCAGCCCTCGAAGAGGCCTTCCTCCTCGATCGTCACGACCATGTCCTGGTCCCGATCGGCCCGGCCGTAGAGCCCGGTGGAGTACTCGTCCGAGGTCAGCATACCGTCGCCGTCGCCGTCGAAGCTCACGAAGTCGTCGTTGTAGCCGCTGTCATAGAGCGGGCGGAACTCGTTCTGCGACAGGTAGCCCGACCCGTCGATGTCGTAGTCCGTGAAAGGCGCGGACATGCGGTCGGCGCCGAAGTAGCGCGTCTCGCCGGTCATGTACTCGTCCTCGGTGATCCGCAGGTCCCGATCGGTGTCGAACGTCCGGTAGAGCCCCGTCGCGTACTCGTTCTGGTTGAGCATCGTGGAGCCGTCACGGTCGAGCGCGTCGTAGTAACCCGTCTCGGCGAAGCCGGCGTCGAAGCGCGTCTGGTCGAGGTCGGGCTCGCCGAACATCTGCGCGGCGGCGGTCCCGGCGAGCAGGATGGCGGTGGTCATGGTCAATGCGAAGGTCTTCATGTCGCGTCTCCCCTCATGCGCCCCGGTCGCTCGATGGCGGGGACGCGATGTCTGGTTTCGATGGGAGCAGGACGATCAGAGTCGCTTGGCGTTCCGATCCCCTCCCAAGAAGGTTCGGTGCGGCCCGGCCGCAACGGCAGCCGGGCCTACCGCCCCAGGCGTGGAACCGTAAGCGGGACGGATCGCGGTCGACGGCGCAAGCCGCGCGTCTTGTCTGCGATGTCGGTGCCAGCCACGTATCGGACGGAGATGAAGTTTCGGTTCGTGCCCGTGATCGCCGCGCCGGGGGGGATGGCGGCCTCAGACGCCCTCGCCGTGCGACGCGATCCGCTCCGCGAGCAGCCGGTCCGCGCGGATCGCCGCGCGCCGGACCCGCACCGAGGTCACGAACGCCTCCTGCAACGTCTGCGACGTCTCGCCGATGGCGCCCGACAGCGTCGAGATCGCCTCCTCGTCGCCGGTCGCCTCGACATGGGCCACGACCCGCTCGGCCAGCACGTCCGCGAGTTCCTCGGCCTTCGTCACCGCGTCGTCTCTGTCATGCGGCGCGCGACGTAGGCCTTCACCGAGCCGATCATCGGATCCATGTACGGGTCCTCGAAGAAGTGCCCCGCGCCCTCCATCGTCTCGTGCGTGACGGTGATGCCCTTCTGCTCGTGCAGCTTGTTGACGAGCGTGACCGTGTCGGCGGGCGGCGCCACGCGGTCGGCGGCCCCGTTGATGATGAGCCCCGAGGACGGGCAGGGCGCGAGGAAGCTGAAGTCGTAGCGGTCGGCCTGCGGCGAGACGGAGATGAAGCCGGTGATCTCGGGCCGGCGCATCAGAAGCTGCATCCCGATCCACGCGCCGAACGAGAAGCCCGCGACCCAGCAGTGCTTCGCGTTCGGGTTCATCGCCTGAAGGTAATCGAGCGCGGAGGCCGCGTCCGAGAGCTCTCCGATCCCCTGGTCGAACTCGCCCTGGCTGCGCCCGACGCCGCGGAAGTTGAAGCGCAGGACGGTGAAGCCAAGCGACTGGAACGCGTAGTGCAGGTTGTAGACGACGCGGTTGTTCATCGTCCCGCCGAATTGCGGGTGCGGGTGCAGCACGATCGCGATCGGCGCGTCGCGGAGCTTCTGGGGGTGGTAGCGGCCCTCGAGCCGCCCGTCGGGTCCGGCGAAGATCACTTCGGGCATGGTCGGGGCCTCCGGGTGTCGAGCGGTTGACGCGGACGGCGGGCGGACGATACTCGGCCGTCCCGGCCATCAGCCGAGCCACGTGCAGCTAGGCTAGGCGGTCCGGCACGTCAACGGAGGCGGCGCGGTGAAGCTGAGCACGAAGGGACGCTACGCGATGGTCGCGCTCGCGGACCTCGCCCGCCGCGCCGGCGGGGAGGGGGACAACGCGACCGCCTCGCTGGGCGAGATCGCCCGTCGGCAGGACGTCTCGCTGCCCTATCTCGAGCAGCTCTTCGTCAAGCTCCGCCGCGCGGGGCTCGTCGAGTCGGTCCGCGGCCCGGGCGGGGGCTACCGGCTGTCGCGCGGCGCCTCGGACATCCGGGTCTCCGACGTGCTCGAGGCCGTCGACGAGACGGTGAGCGCGCTGCATACCGGGGCGGGCGCGTCGGGCGGCGCGTCGGGCACGTCCGAGCAGGCGCTGACGACACGGCTCTGGGAGTCGCTCTCGGCCAACGTCTACGTGTTCCTGCACCAGACGCGGCTCTCGGACGTGATCGCCGACGAGCTGACCCCGTGCCCCGCCGTGCCGAACCTGCTCGTGCTTGTGGACGAGCCCGAACCTGACGCCGCGCCTGGCGCGGACGAGGTGGCGGACGAGGCCGCCGCGCGCTGAGTCGTGCCGCCGCGCGCCTATCTCGACTGGAACGCGACCGCGCCGCTGCGCGCCGAGGCCCGCGCGGCGATGGTCGCCGCACTCGACGTCGCGGGAAACCCGTCCTCCGTCCACGGCGAGGGGCGGGCGGCGAAGGCGCTCGTGGAGCGCGCGCGGGCGCAGGTGGCGGAGGCGTTCGGCGCGGGCGACGCGGACGTCGTCTTCACTTCGGGCGCGACGGAGGCCGCGGCGCTGGCGATGGCCGGCCGCGGGCTCGCCACCGCGCCGGTGGAACACGAGGCGGTCGCAGCTTGGGGCCGCGGCGCGCTCGCGGTCGGCGCGGACGGTGCGGTCGCCGTGGCCGACCCCCCGGGGACCGCGCTGCAGGCGGCGAACTCCGAGACCGGGGTAATCCAGGACCTGCCTCCGGGCATCGCCGTCAGCGACATGGTGCAGGCCTTCGGGAAGCTGCCCGTGGGCTTCGACGGGTCCGGCCCGGAGATGGCGCTCATCTCGGCGCACAAGATCGGCGGGCCCAAGGGCGTCGGCGCGCTCGTCCTGCGCCGCGGGATCGACGTGGAGGCGCGCATCCGCGGCGGCGGGCAGGAGATGGGGCGGCGCTCGGGCACCGAGAACGTCGCCGCGATCGCGGGCTTCGGGGCGGCGGCGGAGGCCTCGGCGCGCGATCTGGCCGCGGGTCTCTGGGACGGGGTTGCGCAACTTAGAACTTTTCTAGAAAACTCCCTTGAGGCCGACGGCGACCTGACTATTTCTGTCGGGAAGGCGGCGCGGCGGTTGCCGAACACGTCCTGCCTGATCACGCGGGGCTGGCGCGGCGAGACGCAGGTGATGGCGCTCGACCTCGCGGGGTTCGCCGTCAGCGCGGGCTCGGCCTGCTCGAGCGGCAAGGTGCGCGAGAGCGCGGTGCTGCGGGCCATGGGATACGGGCCGGGCGAGGCCGATTGCGCGATCCGCGTGTCGATCGGCCCGACCACGACGAGGGACGAGGTGGCGCGGTTCGTCGAGGCGTTCCGCCGGCTCAGGGACAGGAGACGGGCATGACGCTGGACGACATGGTGAAGGACGGCGTGGACGCCGAGACCGTCGAGCAGGTCCGCGCGCTGTCGGGCGCGTACAAGCACGGCTGGAACACCGAGATCGAGATGGACTACGCCCCCAAGGGCTTGTCCGAGGACATCGTGCGCCTGATCTCGTCGAAGAACGATGAGCCGGAATGGATGCTCGAATGGCGTCTCGACGCCTATCGCCGCTGGACCAAGCTCGAGGAGCCCCGATGGGCGATGGTCCAGTATCCGGCGATCGACTTCCAGGACCAGTACTACTACGCCCGCCCCAAGAGCATGGAGACGAAGCCGAAGTCGCTCGACGAGGTCGATCCGAAGCTGCTCGAGACGTACAAGAAGCTCGGCATCCCGCTCAAGGAGCAGGCGCTCCTGGCGGGCGTCGAGCCCGAGCCGGGCGAGGCCGATCCCGAGCGCCGCGTGGCGGTGGACGCGGTGTTCGACAGCGTCTCGGTCGGGACCACGTTCAAGGCCGAGCTGGCGAAGGCCGGCGTGATCTTCTGCTCGATCTCCGAGGCGATCCGCGAGCATCCCGAGCTGGTGCGCAAGTATCTGGGCTCGGTGATCCCGGCGACCGACAACTACTACGCCACGCTCAACGCCGCGGTCTTCTCGGACGGCTCGTTCGTCTACGTTCCCAAGGGCACGCGCTGCCCGATGGAGCTGAGCACCTATTTCCGCATCAACGCCGAGAACACCGGCCAGTTCGAGCGCACGCTGATCATCGCCGACGAGGGCAGCTACGTCAGCTACCTCGAGGGCTGCACCGCGCCCAAGCGCGACGTGGCGCAGCTGCACGCGGCCTGCGTCGAGCTCGTCCTGCTCGACGACGCGGAGATCAAGTACTCGACGGTGCAGAACTGGTATCCCGGCGACGAGGAGGGTCGCGGCGGCATCTACAACTTCGTCACCAAGCGCGCCGATTGCCGGGGCGCGCGCTCCAAGGTGATGTGGACGCAGGTGGAGACGGGTTCCGCGGTAACGTGGAAATACCCGTCCTGCATTCTGCGCGGCGACGACAGCCAGGGCGAGTTCTACTCCATCGCCATCGCCAACAACTTCCAGCAGGCCGACACGGGCACCAAGATGGTCCATCTCGGCAAGCGCACCAAGTCGCGGATCGTGTCCAAGGGCATCTCGGCGGGGCGCGCGCAGAACACCTATCGCGGCCTCGTCTCGATGCATCCGAGGGCCGTCGAGTCGCGCAACTACACGCAATGCGACTCGCTGCTGATCGGCGGGGCATGCGGCGCGCACACGGTCCCCTACATCGAGGTCCGCAACAATTCGAGCCGCGTCGAGCACGAGGCGACGACGTCCAAGGTCGACGACGACCAGCTCTTCTACTGCCGCTCGCGCGGCATGGACGAGGAGGAGGCGGTGGCGCTCGTCGTCAACGGCTTCTGCAAGGAGGTGCTGCAGGCGCTGCCGATGGAGTTCGCGATGGAGGCCCAGCAGCTGGTGGCGATCTCGCTCGAGGGCTCGGTGGGGTGAGCAAAGACCGCAGTATCGAGAATCTTGACCGGATGGGTCGGGAGGCCGCTGCGCAGGCGCAAATCATCGGTCGCACCGATAATCGCTATTCTTATCGTTTCTTGGACCGGGCGGCGCGAAGCGAGGCCCTTGGACCATCCGAGAGGATCTCAGGAGGAATGGCGGTTGCGATCAGTCTTGCGATGCTCGGGGCGGTGGTTGGGTTCGCGGTCGCGTTTGTAGCAGACTTGAACCCGGGCCTTGGCCTGCTGATCGGAGCCGGCGTCGGGGTCGTCGCCTGCTTACCGCTACTCTTCAAGAAGATGCAGGCGCGACGCAGGAAGGAACATGAGGCGATCTTGGCAGGCGAGGCCGCCGTTCGCGCCGAGAAGAAACGGCGCTACGCGGAAGCGGAGGCTTCGGGCGCTTTCGATCGTTTTGAAAAGGTGAATGCACGTCCTAAGACGTGAGGAGGGATGAGCGGATGCTGAAGATCGAGAACCTGCACGTGAGCCTCGAGGAGGAGGACAAGGCGATCCTGAAGGGGGTCGACCTCGAGGTGCCCGCGGGCGCCGTCCACGCGATCATGGGCCCCAACGGGTCCGGCAAATCGACGCTGTCCTACGTCCTCTCGGGTCGCGACGGCTACGCGGTGACCGGCGGGACGGCGACGCTCGACGGCGCGGACCTGCTGGTCCTCGAGCCGGAGGAGCGCGCGGCGGCGGGGTTGTTCCTTGCCTTCCAGTATCCGGTCGAGATCCCGGGCGTGGGCAACATGACGTTCCTGCGGACGGCGGTGAACGCGCAACGCAAGGCGCGCGGCGAGGCTGAGCTCTCGGCGGGCGAGTTTCTCAAGCTTGTGCGGGCCAAGGCCGCCGAACTGAAGATCGACGCCGAGATGCTCAAGCGGCCCGTCAATGTCGGCTTCTCGGGCGGCGAGAAGAAGCGCAACGAGATCCTGCAGATGGCGATGCTCGAGCCGCGCATGTGCATTCTCGACGAGACCGATAGCGGGCTCGACGTGGACGCGATGAAGCTCGTGGCGGACGGCGTGAACGCCTTGCGCGACGCCGGTCGCGGGTTCCTCGTGATCACGCACTACCAGCGCCTGCTCGACCACATCCGCCCCGACGTGGTGCACATCATGGCCGACGGGCGCATCGTTCGCTCGGGCGGGCCGGAGCTTGCGCTCGAGGTCGAGACGAACGGCTATGCCGGCATTCTCGAGGCGGCGGCCTGATGGCGGGCGACGCCAAGCGCGCCGCGACCGGGGACCGGATCGAGGCCATGACTATGCCCGTAGGCGGCGGCTGGCTCGGGGCGGCGCGCGAAGACGCGCTCGGCCGGCTGCGCGCCGTCGGGCTGCCGGTCCGGCGCGACGAGTACTGGCGCTACACCGACCCCGCGCCGTTCATCGCCGCCGCGCCGACGATCGCCGCCGAACCGTCCCCGACCGATCCCTGGGCCGGGGTCGAGGCGGTCATCGTCACCATCGAGGACGGCGCCATCGCGGTGCCCGACGACCTGCCCGACGGGCTCGAGATCACCACGCTCGCGCACGCGGGCGAGACCGACATCCACTGGGCGCGGGACCTCTATGGCCGGCTCGAGGCCGCCGGTTCGCGGCCCGTGTCCCGCCCGCTCGCGATGCTCGGCACCGCCTTCGCGACCGACGGGCTGCTGATCCGGGCGACGGCGCCGGTGGCCGTGCCGATCCACGTCCGCACGATTGGCACGGGCGACGCGATCCTCCACCATTGCGTGAAGATCGACCCCCAAGCCTCTCTGACTATACTGAAAAGCGGCACGCCAGGCGCACGCTCGAACGTCACGCTCGAGGTCGACGTCGCCGCCGGGGCCACGTTCCACCACCTGCGGCTCCAGGGTCCCGATCACGGGCGGCACGTCGCGGCCAACCTGTTCGCGCGCCTCGAGCGGGACGCGACGTTCCGCTCGTTCACGCTGTCGGCGAACGGCGCCGTGACGCGCAACGAGGCGGTGATCGAGTTCATCGGGGACGACGCGGCCGCGAGCATCGGCGGCGCGGCGCTCGGACGGGGCGACATGCACCACGACGACACCGTCTTCGTGACCCACGACGCGCTCGGCTGCGAGAGCCGGCAGGTGTTCAAGAAGGTCTTGCGCGACGGTGCGACCGGCGTGTTCCAGGGCAAGATCCTCGTGAAGGAAGGCGCGCAGAAGACCGACGGCTATCAGCTCAGTCAGGCGCTCCTGCTCGATGACGACGCGGTGTTCCTGGCCAAGCCCGAGCTCGAGATCTACGCCGACGACGTGGCCTGCTCGCACGGCTCCACGACCGGCGCGATCGACCCGACCGCGCTCTTCTACCTGCGCTCCCGCGGCGTGCCCGAGCGCGAGGCGACGGATATGCTCGTCCTGTCCTTCCTCGCGGAAGCGGTCGAGGAGATCGCGGACGACGGACTGCGCGACCACGTCTCGGCCCTGCTCGCGGACTGGCTCGCCCGCGGCTGATGTCGGTCACGCGCGACATCCCCCGCGCCTGGCTGCGCCCGCGTCGGGTGATGGGCGAGCTCTTCGCGAAGGGCCCCGACGACCGGGTGGCCTTCGTCTATCTGGCGGTCGGATGCGTGCTTGGCTTCGTGGCGCAGCTGCCCGCTCTCCTGCGCCGCTCGCGCGAGGCGGAGCCCGCGTTCGACGCGCGCCTCGCCGCCGAGGCGGGGCAGGCGGGGATGGACGTCACTGACCTCGCCTCGACCAAGTTCGAGGCGCTCGTCTCCGGCGCGCTGATGGGATGGATCTTCGTCCTGCCGCTGGTGCTCTACGCGGCCGCGTTCCTCGTCCGGCAGTTGGCGCGTCTCGCGGGCGGGCGCGGCACCGGCCTGCGCCAGCGGGTCGCGTTGTTCTGGTCGTTCCTCGCGGTCACACCGGCGCTGCTGCTGCTCGGCCTGACCTCCGGGATGGTTGGGCAGGGGCCGGCGGAGACGCTGGTCGGCACGGTGGTGGTCTGCGCCTTCGTGTGGATCTGGATCAACTCGCTCTACGTCGCGGAGACCCCCCATGCTTGACGTCCATGCCGTCCGCGCCGAATTCCCGATCCTCGCGCGCGAGGTCAACGGCCACCGGCTGACCTATCTCGACAACGGCGCCTCCTCGCAGAAGCCGCGCGCCGTGCTCGACACGATCGCGCGCGCCTACGGCGAGGACTACGCCAACGTCCACCGCGGGTTGCATACGCTCTCCACCATCTCGACCGACAACTACGAGGCCGTCCGCGGGACCGTCGCCCGATTCCTGAGCGCGCCGTCGCCCGAGCAGATCGTGTTCACCACCGGCACGACGGAGGCGATCAACCTCGTCTCCTACGGCTGGGCCGCGCCGCGGATGCGGGCTGGCGACGAGATCGTGCTGTCGATCATGGAGCATCATGCGAACATCGTGCCCTGGCACCTGCTGCGCGAGCGGTTCGGGGTGAAGCTGGTCTGGGTCGACGTGGACGCGACCGGCGCGCTCGATCCGCAGGCCGTGCTCGACGCGGTGACGGACCGGACGCGGCTCGTCGCGGTCACGCATTTGTCGAACGTTCTGGGCACCGTGGTCGACGTGAAGGCAATCTGCACGGGCGCCGCCGAGCGCGGCGTCCCGGTGCTGGTGGACGGCTCGCAGGGCGCGGTCCACATGCCCGTCGACGTGGCCGATATCGGCTGCGACTTCTACGCGATAACGGGGCATAAGCTATACGGACCAAGCGGTTCCGGGGCGATCTTCATCAAGCCCGAGCGGATGGCGGAGATGGTCCCTTTCATGGGCGGCGGCGACATGATCCGCGAGGTCCGCCGCGAGACCGTGACGTGGAACGACCCGCCGATGATGTTCGAGGCCGGCACGCCGGGCATCGTCGAGACGATCGGGATGGGTGCGGCGCTCGAATGGATGATGGCGATCGGGATGGACGACATCGCCGCACACGAGGCGGGCCTGCGCGACTACGCGCGCGAGCGGCTGGCGGGGATCAACTGGCTCTCGCTGCAGGGCACGACGCCGGACAAGGCCGCGATCTTCTCGTTCACGATGGCCGGCGGCGCGCATCCGCACGACATCTCGACCATCCTCGACAAGCGCGGCATCGCGGTGCGCGCGGGCCACCACTGCGCGCAGCCGCTGATGGAGCATCTGGGCGTCGGCGCGACCTGCCGCGCAAGCTTCGGGGTCTACAACACTACCGAAGAGGTCGACCGGCTGGTCGATGGGCTCGAGCTTTGCCACGAACTCTTCGGCTAGGCCCGCCCTGCCGTTGACGCCGGTGATCCGCGGGCGCGACACCGGAGCGATGTTCCGCGCCCGCATCCGCCGCCACCCGATCCCCCACGACCGCGAGGGCGGCCGCGCCACCGTCGCCGCACTCGCGCCCCCGCCCGAGGTCGCCCCGCTGATCGAGGGCGTGGCGGGATGCAGTCCCTTCCTCGCCGCGGGAATGGCGAAGGAGCGCGACTGGCTTGCGGAGGTCTGGGACGCGCCGCCCGAGGCGTCGCTGGATCGCCTGCTCGCGGAGGTGGCCGCGATCCCGGACGACCCGTCCGCCGAGATGCGTCGGATCAAGCGGCGCGCCGGTCTGCTGGTCGGTCTCGCAGAGGTCGGGGGCGTATGGCCGGTGATGGAGGCCGCCGCGGCCTGGACGCGCGTGGCCGATGCCTGCGTCAGGCGCGCACTCGAGCACGGTCTCGCTCGTCATGCGCGCGGGCCGGTGGACGGCGATGGCGGGCTGGTGGCGATCGCCATGGGCAAGATGGGCGCGGGCGAGCTGAACTACTCGTCGGATGTCGACCTCGTGCTCCTGTTCGACGAGACGCGCTACGATCCGGGCGACTACGCGACCGCGCGAGCGGCGCTTCTGAAGGTCGCGCGCACGGCGATGGCCTGCCTGTCGGACCAGACCGCCGACGGCTACGTCTTCCGCACCGACCTGCGGCTGCGGCCTGACCCCGCCTCCACGCCGATCGTGCTCTCGATGGAGGCGGCCGAGCGCTACTACGAGGCGCTCGGCCGCACCTGGGAGCGCGCCGCGTGGATCAAGGCGCGCGCCTGCGCGGGGGCGGTGGCGGCGGGCGAGGGCTTCGTCGCGCGGCTCGCGCCCTTCGTCTGGCGAAGGAACCTCGATTACGCGGTGATCGAGGAGGTCGACGAGATGCGCCGCCGGATCCGCGAGCATCGCGGGCTCGGCGGCCCGCTCGAGGTCGCGGGCCATGACGTCAAGCTCGGGGCGGGCGGCATCCGCGAGATCGAGTTCGCAGCCCAGACCCAGCAGATCGTCGCCGGCGGGCGCGACGCCTCGCTGCGCGTCCGCGGAACGCTGCCCGCCCTCGACCGCCTCGTGACCGCGGGCCACCTTCCGGCCACCGAACGCGACGTGCTCGCCTCCGCCTACCGGCACCTGCGCGCGGTCGAGCACCGCCTGCAGATGGTCGGCGACGCGCAGACGCACCGCGTTCCGCGCGACCCGGACGGTCTCGACCGGCTGGCGCGGTTCATGGGCAACGGCGACACGGACGCCTTCGCGCGCGACCTCCACGACCGCCTCGCCGCCGTCGACGCGATCACCGCCCCGCGCTTCGCCCCGCCCCGGCCCATGCGGGAGGCGGTCGCGATCGAGGGCGCGGAGGCGGCGACCGACCGTTGGGCGACCTATCCCGCGCTCCGTTCCGCGCGCGCCCGGAGCATCTTCGCCCGCCTGCGCCCCGCGCTCATGGGCGGCCTCGCCCGCGCCGCGCGTCCGGCCGAGGCGCTCGCCGCCTTCGACGCGTTCCTGCGCGGCCTGCCCGCGGGCGTGCAGGTCCTGTCGCTGTTCGAGGCCAATCCCCGGCTGGTGGACCTCGTGGCCGACATCTGCGCCACGGCGCCCGACCTCGCGCGCCACCTGTCGCGCCACCCGGCGGTGCTGGACGCGGTGCTCGACGGGACGTTCCTCGCGCCGCTGCCCGAGGTCTGGGACGCGCCGGAGGCGGAGGGCGACTTCGAGGCCGGGCTCGACGTCCTGCGCCGCTGGCACCGGGAGGCGCATTTCCGCATCGGCGTCCATCTGCTGCGCGGGCTGGCCGCGCCCGAGGCGGCGGGCGACGCCTACGCGACGCTGGCGGAGGCGACGCTCGGGGCCGCATGGCGGCTGGCGGAGGCCGAGACGGCGCGGCGGCACGGCCGCGTGCCGGGCCTCCGGCTGGCGGGGCTCGGGATGGGCTCGCTCGGCGTGGGCCGGCTGACGCGCACGCTCGGATCTCGACCTCGTCGTCCTCCACGACGGCGCGGAGCCGGGCGCGACCTCCGACGGGCCGCCGCCCGCTCGCCGCCGGCCAATGGGCTGCACGCTTCACACAGGTGCTCGTCACCGCGCTCACCGTGCCGACGGGGGAGGGCCGGCTCTACGAGGTCGACCTCCGGTTGCGCCCCTCCGGCCGGCAAGGACCCGTCGCCACGTCGCTGCCCGCCTGGCGCGGCTACATGGCCGAAGAGGCGTGGGAATGGGAGCACCTGGCGCTCACCCGCGCGCGCGCCGTCGCGGGCGACCGCGCGCTGCGCGACGCGGTGGAGGCGGCGCGCGGGGCTGTCCTGTCGGACGGCCGCTTCGCTCCGGGGGACGTCCTGGCCGCCCTCGTGGCGATGCGCGCGCGTCTCGCCGCTTCCGGGCGGCCGGGCGGCGGTCTGGCGGTGCTCGAGGGACCGGGCCGGATGCGCGACGTCGAGCTGGCCGCGCAGGCGCACGCGCTCCTCGCGGGCACGGTCGCACGCCGTGTCGACGGCCAGCTCGCACGGACCGGCTGGCTCGACACCCCGACATGCAGGGCGCTGGCCTCTTCCCATGCCATGATGGCACGCGCCCAGCAGTTGCTGCGCCTCCTGACGCCCGACGATCCGCCCGGCCCGCTCGGCGCCGGCGGGGAGGCGTTCGTCGCCCATGCGACCGGACACGCCACGCTGGCCCACCTCGCGGCCGCCGTCGATGCCGCCGCCACGGACGCCGCCGCCCGGATCGACGCCGCGCTGGACCGGGGGGCGGCGGACCGCTAGTCGTGGGGGCCTTGGAGGGCCGCACGATGCCGGATGACGACCCTCGGGGCCTCATCGACGATGCCTACGCGATCGAGGGGATCGGGCCGTCCGAATGCCGCTCGATCTTCCTCGACTGGGCGCTCGGCCATCCCGGCGACCCGTGCGCGGCGATCGGGCGGCTGCTCGACGGGCGGCCCGACCATCCGATGACCGACGTGCTCCGCGCCGGGCTCGCGGACACGCCCGCCGCCGGGCGGCGCGGCGGGCGCGCGTCGCGGGTTCCCGGCGGGGATCGTTTGCGCTAGGCCCCGGCGACCGGTGATGCGTGAGGGCGAAGCGATGGCGTGGGCGAAGGCGGACTGGCGGGACATGCCCCGGGTGCAGATGCCGGACTACCCGGACGCCGACGCGCTCGCGGCGGTCGAGGCGCGGCTGTCGCGCTACCCGGTCCTCGTCTTCGCGGGCGAGGCGCGCACGCTGAAGGCCGAGCTCGCGGCCGCCGGGCGCGGCGAGGCCTTCGTGCTGCAGGGCGGCGACTGCGCCGAGAGCTTCGCGGAGTTCTCCTCGGACGCGATCCGCGACACGTTCAAGGTCATGCTCCAGATGGCGATGGTGCTGACCTTCGGCGCCAAGGTGCCCGTGGTGAAGGTCGGCCGGATGGCGGGCCAGTTCGCCAAGCCCCGCTCCGCGCCCACCGAGATGCAGGCCGGCGTCGAGCTCCCGAGCTACCGCGGCGACATCGTCAACGAGCTGGCCTTCACGCCCGCCGCGCGCACGCCCGATCCCGCCCGGATGCTCGAGGCCTACACCCAGGCCGCCGCGACGCTGAACCTGCTGCGCGCCTTCTCGAAGGGCGGCTTCGCGGACATCCACCAGGTCCATCAGTGGACGCTCGGCTTCACCGAGGGGCAGCGGGTCCAGCAATACAAGGACATGGCCGCCAAGCTACAGGACACGCTCGACTTCATGACGGCCGCAGGGCTGACGTCGGACAGCAACGCCGAGCTCGCCACGGTCGACTTCTACACCTCGCACGAGGCGCTTCTGCTCGAATACGAGGAGGCGCTGTGCCGTCGCGACTCGCTCACCGGGCAGTGGCTCGCGGGGTCGGGGCACATGATCTGGATCGGCGACCGCACCCGGCAGCCCGACGGCGCGCATGTCGCGTTCTGCCGCGGGGTGTCGAACCCGATCGGATTGAAATGCGGTCCGACCATGACCGAGGACGACCTCGAGCGGCTCATCGGCGCGCTCAACCCCGACAACGAGATGGGGCGTCTGACGCTGATCGCGCGGTTCGGCGCGGGCAAGGTGGGCGACCACCTGCCGCGGCTGATCGCGAAGGTCCGCGAGATGGGGGCGAACGTCGTGTGGACCTGCGACGCGATGCACGGCAACACGATCAAGTCGCCCTCGGGCTACAAGACGCGGCCCTTCGACGCCGTGCTGCGCGAGGTCCGCGAGTTCTTCGCCGTCCACCGGGCCGAGGGCACCGTTCCCGGCGGCGTGCATTTCGAGATGACGGGACAGGACGTGACCGAATGCACCGGCGGCGTCCGCGCGGTCACCGACGAGGACCTGTCGGACCGCTACCACACCGCCTGCGACCCGCGCCTCAACGCGTCGCAGTCGCTCGAGCTCGCCTTCCTCGTGGCCGAGGAGCTCTCGGGCCTGCGCGAGGAGCGTCGAGCGGTCGCTTCCTGACCGCACGCCCGCGCGCTATCGCGGAGGCGTGCGTGCGCGGAAGATGATGCGACTTCGGCGCAGGGCGAGATTGGCCAGGCATGGCGACGCATCGCGCATCGGAGGAATGCGTGATGGGCATCGATCGCCGCCGCCTGTCCGGCCGGGCGGGCTGCTGCCCGTTTCCGGTCGCCTCCACCCCGAGCGCGATGGCCGTCGCTGGGGCGCTCGCGACGACGGTATTTGCCTCGAAGGACAGCTCGTCAGCCCGGACCCCGACGTCGCCAAGTTCTCGCCGCACGGGCTCGCCCGGTCGCTGCTCGGAACGTTCGGCGTGCCGACGGCGACTCCGCGGGCCATTTCATGCGCTTCTGTTTCGTGGGGGTTGTCGGCTACCCGATGGGCTGGCTCTTCATGCTCCGCCCGGCCCGAAGCGCCGCCGCCATCGACCGGCCGCGATGGTTCGCACCGACCGCGGGTTACGGCCTTGGGCTGTGGGATCTAGGCGATCGGCGGGTTCACCGCGACCGCAGGGCTGGCACTCTTCCTCGGCCTCACCGGCGTCCCGTGGATCGCGCTGGTCGGGCGCTTCCTCTGCGCGAAAGCCCTCGTCGCGGTCCTGCGCCGGTCGAAGTAGAGCCAGTCCTGCGGCGTCACTTCACGACGCGCAGCCACGGGACCGCGGAGGGGCGGCCTGCGAAGGTCGCCGGCGGCTCGGCGAGCTCCGAGGCGCGAGCCTCGGGTGCCGTCCTGATCCAGTCCGTCCGCGGACGTGGCGCGTCCTCGGCGCGGCGGTTCGGCTCGGTCACGCGCGGCACCGGCGCGAGCGGGACCATCGTCGCGTTCGTCACCGAGAACCGGCGCGGCGGGCCCTCGACCGTGCGGTCCGTCACGAGGACGGCGAGCGCCTTCGTCACCCGGCCCGCAGCGTCCAGCATCGGCAGGACGAGCATCCGTCCGGTGACGAGCCCGCCCGGGCGGCCGTCGGAGATCAGGTCCAGCTCGAGCGTGGCGGGCGTGTCGAAGACCTGCTCGAACAAATCGAGCGCGCGGGTCCGGTCGGCGAGATCGAAGAAGGCGCGGATCGGCAGCCCGCGGACGTCGATCCCCGCGATCCGTTCGAGCGCCTGCCCGCCGAGGCGGACGCGCACCGTCCCGTGGCGGACCTGGTCGAGGATCATCGAATGGCCGAGGATCAGCTCCATCCGCTTGGGATCGAGCGCTGCACGGCGGGGCAGCGCCTCGCCCTCGCGCAGCGAGGTCCAGTACCGCCACGCCTCGTCGAGCATCGGCGCCCGGCGCATCATCCGAAGCCCCTTGAAATCGCGAGCCGCCGATCCCGGTCCGGCGAGGCCCGTCGGCGATACCGACGCGAGCGCCGGTAGCAGGGCGCACCCGCCCAATCCCTCGGTTCCGACGTCGCCGTCATCATCGCTACCCATGATCCGTTCCACTCGCTTCCAGTCACATACATTCGGGGTCACAACGTCGTCCGCCCCGATCCGTGCCATGCAACCTAGTCGCGTTCGCGCAAAATTGCCCGCAATTCCTTTACCGACAGTTAACGATTGCCCGCCCGACCGGCCCGCGGGCCGCCGCCTTGCCCGATGGATCACCAGCCGCTAGGCGGGTCCACGAGGGGTTCGAACCCCGAGGCGGGGGCGGTGGCATGGCGGCAGCCGGAGCGGAACGGGACGGACGCCGCGGCCTCGCGGTCATCCTCTCGAGCCCGTCAGGGGCCGGCAAGTCGACCATGGCGAAGCGGCTGATGGCCTGGGACCCGACGTTGGGCTTCTCGGTCTCGGCCACGACCCGGCCCCCACGCGAGGGCGAGCTGGAGGGGCGGGACTACCTGTTCCGATCGCGCGAAGCCTTCGGTCAGGCGGTGCTCGACGGCGAGATGCTCGAGCATGCCGAGGTGTTCGGCCACCATTACGGAAGCCCCCGCGCGCCGGTCGAGGCGGCGCTCGACGCGGGGCGCGACGTGCTCTTCGACATCGACTGGCAGGGCGGCCAGCAGGTCCGGACCTCCACGCTTGGGCGCGACGCGGTGTCGATCTTCATCCTCCCGCCCTCCATCGCCGAGCTCGAGCGGCGCCTGCGCGCGCGCGGGCAGGACAGCGAGGAGGTCATCGCCGCGCGGATGGCCAAGTCCGAGGCGGAGATCAGCCACTGGGCGGAATACGACTACGTCCTCGTCAACGAGGACCCGGACGCCTGCGAGGCGCGGCTCCGCACGATCCTGTCGGCCGAACGGCTCCGGCGCGACCGGCAGCCCTGGCTCGCGGGCTTCGCGCGAGGCCTCGGCCGGGAGTTCCGCGCGCGCGAGGCGCAAGCATGATCCACGCGCTCGACGGGGTGTCGCCGGAGCTGGCCGAGGACGTCTGGATCGCGCCCGACGCGACTGTGATCGGCGCCTGCACGCTCGAGATCGGATCGAGCGTGTGGTTCGGCGCGGTGCTGCGCGGCGACAACGAGCGGATCGTGGTCGGCATGGGCTCGAACGTGCAGGACCGCTGCGTGCTGCACACCGACCTTGGGTTTCCCCTCACCATCGGAGGCGACTGTACCGTCGGCCACGGGGCGATCCTGCACGGCTGCACGATCGGGCCCGGGACGCTCGTCGGCATGGGGGCCACCGTGCTCAACGGCGCGGTGATCGGCGCGGGCTGCCTGATCGGGGCGGGCGCGCTCGTCGGGGAGGGCCGGACCGTGCCCGACGGCAGCGTCGTCCTCGGGGTACCGGGAAAGGTCGTCCGCACGCTCGACGACGCGGCGCGCGACGCGCTCCTCGCCTCGGCGGCGGGCTACCGGGCGAACGCGGCGCGGTTCCGCGCGGGGCTGCGGCCCGCCTAGACGATCAGGCTCAGGTGGCTCTCGTCCGCGCTGACCGAGACCGGGCGGCGCAGACGGCGCGATTCGCGCGCGAGGATGCCGAACTGGACCTCCGAGCCCTTGAGGTCGGCCGGCAGCGCGGCGCGTCCGAGGCTCTGCCAGAGCGGGGCGTCGATCTTGAGCCGCTTGGCGTCGACATGGATCACCCAGGACGCCTGGTTGCGCGTGACCTCGATCGTCGCCCCCCAGGGGGTGGCGACCTCGACGCAGTTGAGCGCGAGGCAGGCGAGCCGCATCTCGAGCCGGGGCCGGTCCTCGTCGTCGCGCCAGAGCACCTTGGTGCGCGTCGTGGCGTACATCTCGGTCAGCGCCTCGCGCACCTCGCGGGCGGGCACCGCGTGGTCGTCGCGCCCGGTGCCGAAGGCCATGCGGAAAAACCGGATCCGCGCCAGCGCCGCGGTCGCCGCGCCGCGCACCAGATCGAGCTCCTCGCCGCCGCCCTTGGCCATCTCGAGCAGCTCAAGCCCGTTCGAGATCGCCCCGATCGGGCTCACGAGGTCGTGGCAGAGCCGCGATCCGAGCAGCCCGATCAGGTCGGGCTCGTCGTCGGGCATCTCGGCGCTACCGTCCATGGCACCCTCCAGCGATGGTGCCGCGAATGTCCGACCCGAACGCCTTCCTCGAGCCCGGCGCGATCGTCCGGCACCCCGACCGGCCCGATTGGGGGCCGGGACAGGTGCAGTCGGTGATCGGCCCTCGCGTGACGGTGAACTTCCGCGAGGTGGGCAAGCAGGTGATCGACGGCACGCGCATCGGGCTCCTTCCGGACTTCGAGTGAGACAGGCTAGCCACGAGATGGTTAACGGGAAGTTTACGGCCGTGCCCGAAAATGACGGGGGATCCGACGCGAGACGCTCCATGGGTACGGTATCGCACGTCCGCCCGCCCGGGCCCGACGCGCCGATCGGCGCTCTCGCGCGCGATCCGGGCACGGTGCGCGAGGCGCGCGCGCTGCGCCACGCGGTCTTCGTCACGGAGCGCGGCGCGGCGGCGGGATTCGAGGCGGGGCTCGAGGGGGACGCGCACGACGCCGACGCGGAGCACCTGATCGTGCGGGCGCCGGATGGGGCGGTGGTCGCGACCGCCCGGCTCGGGCGGGGCTGGACCGCACGGGAGTTCGACCTGTCCGCGCTGACGTCGCGCGGCGTGGTCCCGCTCGAGCTCGGCCGTGCCTGCGTGCGCGCCGACCACCGCGGCGGGCTCGCCGGGGCGGCCCTCTTCGCCGCCGCCCTGCGCGGCGCGCGCGACATGGGCGCGGTCGCGCTGGTCGGCTCCGCCTCGTTCAGCGGCTCCGACCCGGCGCCGCACCGACCCGCGCTCCGCGCGCTGCGCGCCGCCGCGCTCGCCCCGCGGGAATGGCGAGCGGTCGCGCACGGACCGTGGGCGATCTCGACCAAGGGCGAGGCGCCGCGGTCGGCGATGGCGGGCGTGCCGCCGCTCATAAAGAGCTACCTGCGCGCCGGCGCCTGGATCGGGGAGGGTGCCTGCGTGGACGCGGCGTTCAACGCCGTCGACGTCTGCGTGGTGCTCGACATGGCCCGCCTGCGGATACCCGCGGCGTTCGCGTGAGGCGCCGGTGACCACCTGGGACGGCGCGCCGCAGCCTCCGGCGGTTCGGCCGGGCGTCCGGGGATGGCTCCGCATCGCGCGCCGCGGCATGCCCGCTCTGGCCGCGATCGCGCTCGGCCTCGTCGTTCTCCTGGCGCTGCGCCTGCCCGAGCGGCTCGCCTTCGGAGCCCGCCGCCCGGTCACGCCGTGGATCACCCGCGGCGTCTGCGCGGTCGCGCTGCGTCTCGTCGGCTTGCGCCGCATCGTCCGCGGTCGGGCGGTGGCGGGGCCGGGCGCGCTGGTCGCCAACCACGCGTCGTGGCTCGACATCCTCGCGCTCAACGCCTGCGCGCCAATGCGCTTCGTTTCGAAGGCCGAGGTCGGCGGCTGGCCCGGCATCGGCTGGCTCGCGCGCGCGACGGGGACGGTGTTCATCCGCCGCGACCGCCGGCTCGCCGCGACGCACCGCGACGCGCTCGGCGAGGCGCTCGCCGGGGGCGGCCTGCTCGCGTTATTCCCGGAAGGGACGAGCAGCGACGGATGCCGGGTCCTGCCGTTCAAGTCCACGCTCTTCGCGGCCCTCGCCACGCCCGACCGGCCGGTGCAGCCGGTCACGCTGCGCTACGTCGCGCCGCCGGGCTCGCCGCGCGACCTCTACGGCTGGTGGGGCGACCGCGACCTCGCCGGCAGCCTCGTCGCGGTGCTTTCGACGCGCCGCCGGGGCCGCGTGGAGGTGACGTTCCATCCCCCGCTCGACCCCGCCGATCATCCCGACCGCAAGGCGCTCGCGCGCGCGGCCGAGGCGGCGGTGCGCGGCGGTCTAGACCCGCATGGCGGCGGCGAGGACGCCTAGCCGCGCCACCGGGTCGTCCGCCGACCAGACCTCTTCCCCGAAGGCGAGGAAGTCCGCCACGGCGGCGAGCGCCGCGACCGTCGCCTCGTCGAGGGCGCCCTCGGCCACCACCGGCACCTCGACCACCTCCGACCACCACGCGAACAGCTCCGTCTCCGCGCGCGCGGCCGTCCCGAGCGGCGTCGCGCCCGCGGGCCCGAAGGCGACGTAGTCCGCTCCGGCCTCTCCCGCGGCCATGCCGTCGTGCCGCGACGCGCCGCAGGACGCGCCGACGATCGGGTCCGGCCCCCAGTCGGCGCGCAGCCGCCGGACCTCGCGCGGATCGCTCAGGTGGACGCCGTCGAGCCCCAGCGGCACCACCAGCGCGGCGTGGTCGGTCACCACCAGCGGCACGTCGAACCGGTGCGCCACCTCGCGGCAGAGGTCGGCGGCGCGCGTCACGCGCTCGGCGTCGCGGGTCGCGAGGTCGAGGCGCAGGCAGGCGACGGGGTGGGCGTCGAGCATCGCGGCGAGCCGGTCGGCGAAGCCCGCATCGACCTCGGGCGGGGTGAGCAGGTAGATCTGCGGCGTCTCGGACATCGGCGGCCCCTCCGGTCGCCCGCCGCCTAGCCGCGCCCGCCTTGCGCCGCAAGCGGGCCGGGGCTACCCCGCCGCGCAATGGAGACCCGCGCCCCCGCCTTCGTCCTCGTGCGCCCGCAAATGGGCGAGAACGTCGGCGCGGCGGCCCGCTCGATGCTCAACTTCGGGCTCGAGGGGATGCGCGTCGTGGCCCCCCGCGACGGCTGGCCCAACGAGCGCGCGGTGGCGCTGGCCTCCGGGGCGGGCCGCGTGCTCGACGCCGCCCGGCTCCACGACACCACCGCGGAGGCCGTCGCCGACTGCACGATGGTCTTCGCCACGACCGCGCGCGACCGCGATCTGGCCAAGCCCGTCTACGCGCCCGAGGCCGCGATGGCGGAGGCGCGCGAGCGCGGCGCGCGGGGCGAGCGCGTGGCCGTCCTGTTCGGGCCCGAGCGCACGGGGCTCGAGAACGAGGACGTCGCGCTCGCCAACGCCATCGTCAGCGTGCCCACCAATCCCGCCTTCGCCTCGCTGAACCTTGCGCAATGCGTGCTGCTGATGGGCTACGAATGGCGCCGCGCGACCGACGCGCCGCCGCCCCGCATCGACGCGCTCGCGGGCACCGTCTGGGCCGAGCACGCCGAGACCGAGGCGCTGGCCGCGCATTTCGAGCAGCGGCTCGAGGCGGCCGGCTTCTTCTACCCCGAGGGCAAGGCGCCGGCGATGAAGCGGCACCTGCGGAACCTCTGGTCGCGGATGCCGCTCACCCGCGCGGACGTGCAGACGTTCCACGGCATGATGCGGCAGATGGTGCGCTGGAAAGAACGCGGCTGAACGCCTAGGTCGGGCGCGTCGCAGGAGGGCAGGGGACATGGCGGGACGCGCGATCTTCGAGGACGTGACGGCGCAGGCCCGGCCCGCCGCGCGCGCGGGCGGCATCGACGCGGGCCACCGCGGGTCGCGCCGCGCGGTGCGGATCTGGCTCGGCATCCTCTTCGCGCTCGTCGTCGTCATGATCGCCGTCGGCGGCTTGACGCGGCTCACCGATAGCGGGCTCGCCATCACCGAATGGCGTCCCGTCACCGGCTCGATCCCCCCGCTCTCGGCGGAAGCCTGGCAGGCCGAGTTCGACCTCTACCGCGCGATCCCCGAATACCAGCTGCAGAACCGCGGCATGTCGATGGCCGAGTTCCAGACGATCTACTGGTGGGAATGGGGCCACCGGCAGCTCGGCCGCGTGATCGGGCTGGTCTGGGCCGCGGGCTTCCTCTGGCTCTGGCTCACGAAGCGCATCCCGCCCGGCTGGACCGGCCGGCTCCTCGGGCTCGGCGCGCTCGGCGGGCTGCAGGGGGCGATCGGCTGGTGGATGGTGTCCTCGGGGCTGACCGGGACGATGCTCGACGTCGCCTCCTACCGGCTCGCGGTCCACCTGGGCCTCGCCTTCGCGATCCTCGCGCTCATAGCATGGTTCATGCTCTCGATGTCGCGGCCCGGCGCGGCGCTCCTGCAGGCGCGCAGGCTCGCCGATCCCCGGCTGATGGCGCTCGGCGCGGGGCTGATCGCGCTCACCTTCGGGCAGGTGCTGATGGGCGCGCTGGTGGCGGGCATCGACGCGGGGCGCAACTACGTCGACTGGCCGCTGATGGCGGGCGGGCTCACGCCGCCGGGGATGTGGGCGCTCGATCCGTGGTGGCGCAACCTGTTCGAGAATGACGGGACGGTGCAGTTCCTCCACCGCCTCTGGGGCTACGCGCTCTTCGCGGCGATCGTCGCCGCGTGGTGGGTCGCGCGGCGGTCATCCAACTTCAAGACGTCGGTGGCGTTCGGCGGCGTGCTGGCGATGGCCGTGGTGCAGATGCTTCTCGGGATCGTGACCGTGATGAACTCCTCGCCCTGGCACCTCGCCATCGCGCACCAGTTCGGCGCGGTGGTCCTGATCTGCCTCGCGGTCCGGGCGCGCCACCGCGCCAAGTATCCGCTGCCGCAATCGGTGAGGGGCGCCGCATGACCGCCTACGACGACCTGATGGCGCACGAGCGCACGACGCGGGCCCTGGGCGAGGTCGCGGGCCGCACCGGCTGGGACCAGGAGACGGTGATGCCGCGCGGCGCCGCCCCGCAGCGCGCCGAGGAGATGGCCGCGCTCGAGGAGGTGCTGCACGCGCGGCGCACCGATCCGCGGCTGGGCGACTGGCTCGAGGCGGCGATCCCCGCGGACGCGGTGGCCGACGCGAACCTGCGCGAGGTGCGCCGCGGCTACGAGCGCGCCCGCCGCGTCCCCGCGCGGCTGGCCTCCGAGATCGCGCGCGTGACCTCGCTCGCGCAGGGCCAGTGGGCGAGCGCGCGCGCGGCCGACGACGCGGCCTCGTTCCTTCCCGTGCTGGCCGAGGTCGTGCGGCTGCGGCGCGAGGAGGCGGCGGCGCTGGCGGGCGGCGGCGATCCCTACGACGCGCTGATGCAGGACTACGAGCCGGGCGGGTCGTCGGACGCGATGGCCGCGATGTTCGACGCGCTCCGGCCCCGGCTGGTCGCGCTGCGCGAGCGCGCGCTCGCCGCCTCGCCCGCGCCGCGCCTGTCGGGGACGTATCCGGCCGACGCGCAGATGGCGCTCGCCGCCGAGATCGCGGAGCGCTTCGGCTACGACACGGCGCGGGGCCGCATCGACCTCGCCGTGCATCCGTTCTCGTCGGGCTCCGGCCTCGACGTGCGCATCACCACGCGCGTGGACGAGGCCGACCCGTTCAACTGCCTCTACTCGACCATCCACGAGGTCGGCCACGCCGCCTACGAGCAGGGGGTCGCGTCCGAGCATCTGCTCACGCCGATCGGCCACGGCGCGAGCATGGGCGTCCACGAGAGCCAGTCCCGCGTCTACGAGAACCAGATGGGCCGGTCGGAGCCGTTCTGCGGCTGGCTCCACGGTCGGATGCGCGACGCGTTCGGCGAGACGGGGGTGGCGTCGGAGCGCGACTTCTACCGCGCGGTCAACGGCGTGCGGTCGGGCTACATCCGCACCGAGGCCGACGAGCTGCACTACAACCTCCACGTCCTGCTGCGCTTCGACCTCGAGCGCGCGCTGGTGCGCGGCGCGCTGGAGGTGGCCGATCTCGAGGCGGCGTGGAACGAGCGGTTCGAGGCGGATTTCGGCGTCGCCGTGGACCGGCCGTCGAACGGCTTCCTGCAGGACGTGCACTGGCCCGTGGGGCTGATGGGCTACTTCCCGACCTACACGCTGGGCAACCTCTACGCCGGCTGCCTGATGGCGGCGGCGCGGAGCGACGTGGCTGGGATCGACGACGCGCTGGCGCAGGGCGATCCGTCGCCCGCCACCGGCTGGATGCGCGAGCGGGTTCAGCGCTACGGCGCGTTGCGCGCCCCCGAGGACACGATCGCGCACGCGACCGGCGCGGCGCCCTCGGCCGAGCCGCTGCTCGCCTATCTCGAGGCCAAGTTCGCCGACCTCTACCCCTGAGCCGCGCTCGGCCCCGCGCCGTAGTAGAGCCCGACGACGTGCTCGGCCTCCGCGAAGAACAGCCAGCGCTGCACCGCCACCCCCGCCAGGTGCGCCACGACCGCCAGCGCGGCGGGCAGGTGGTGCGGCCCGCCGATGGCGAGCGCGGCCACGGGGACCACGACCATGAGCGCCATCGCGATGACGCGCAGCTTGACCGCGTGCTTGCGGGCGACGCGGAACACCATCTCCCGCGTCACGTAGGTCTCGTTCGTGTGCCCCCGCTCCCAGAGCGCGAGCCGTCCGCCGAGCCCCGTCGCGCTGCCCATGCCCGAGCCCGCCTCCGCGAACCGCCGGTCGCCGCGCCACCAGTGGAACGCGGTCACCGCGCCCAGCAGCACCAGGAGCGCCATCGCCGCGTCGACCTGCCCCGCGAGCAGCGCGCCGCCCGCGAGCGAGGCGGTCACGAACAGCACCGGCGTCGCGGGCTGGTTCCAGCGCGGCACGGCGCGGAGTTGCGCGTAGATCATCGCCGTCGTCACCACGGTGGCGAGCGACAGCGCCGCGCCGAGCCAACCCAGCGGCGCGAGCCGCACGCCCGCGAAGACCTGTCCCGCCGCCACCACCGCCATCGTCAGGAGCGCCGCCACCGCCGCCCAGGCCTCCCGCGAGAGCCACGACGTGCGCCACTGGCTGTAGCTGCGCCACGCCTGCCTCTTGTTGCGCAGGTGGAAGAAGGCCGACACCAGCCCGCCGACCGCCAGAGCGTAGGCGATCGCGTAGAACACGAACGCGACCCAGCCGCGCACGTCGGGCAGGCCGAGGCCGAGGAACGCGAGCAGCCCGAACCCCGCCCCGGACAGCGTCGAGAACACGATGACCGACGGCGCCGGATGCATCTCAGAGCCGGTCCAGCGCGCGGTCGAGCCAGCCGAGGAACCCCTGCGGCGCTTCGTCCACGGGCGCGAGCAGCGGGGCCAGCACGTCGACGTCGTCCGCGCCGCCCATCGCGTCGCGCGGCCGGGGCGGGAGGTAGCGATTGACCGGCCGGGTCCCCTGCTCGGGCATGAGCGCCACGCCGCCGCGCGCCTCCACCAGCCGAGAGACGGCGGAGGCCGGGTCGGCGAGGTCGCCGAAATGCCGCGCGCCGGTGGGGCAGGTCCGCACGCAGGCGGGCTCGCGGTCGATCTCGGGCAGCGCCTCGTCGTGGATGCGGTCGACGCAGAGGGTGCACTTCTTCATCACCCCCGCCGCCACGTCGACCTCGCGCGCGCCGTAGGGGCAGGCCCAGGCGCACAGACCGCAACCCATGCAGGCGGCCTCGTCCATGAGCACGATCCCGTCCTCGGCGCGCTTGTAGCTGGCCCCGGTGGGGCAGACCGTGACGCAGGGCGCGTCGTCGCAATGCAGGCACGAGCGCGGGAAGTGGATCGTCTGCGCGGCGCCCCGCTCGGGCTGCGACTGGTAGGAGTGGACGCGGTTGAGGAACGTGCCGGTCGCCTCGCCGTAGGGGTCCTGGTCCGAGAGCGGCGCGCCGAGCTCGGACTGCGTGTTCCACGCCTTGCAGGCGGTCACGCAGGCCTGGCAGCCGACGCAGGTGTCGAGGTCGATCACGAGGCCGAGCTTGACCGCGGGCTCCGGGGGCAGGGCGGTCATCGGCGGCCTCGCTTCGGGGGTGAGGGGCGCGGTGACCGCGAACCCCGCGCGAGCGAAGTCGCGCGGGTCGCGGGCGGGAGCGCCGCGACGGGAGGCGGGGGAACGCGCGGCGTCCGTTCGACGGCCACCGGAACGGGCGGACGACGAGAGTTGGATGGGAGACTCGAATATCGGCGGCCCGGCGCCGGTGGACCGCAGGGACTTCCGGGCGGGCGGATCGATGCGGGGCCTGCGAGCCGAGGCCGCGGCACCGGCCATCGGACGAGGCGGTCGACGAACGAGCGCGCCCGCATGGTCCGGCAAGCGGACCCGTTCGCCCGGTCCGCGCGGCCCGCATCGCCCGGGAGCCCCGCGGAGCTTCACGAGACCGTCCAGGCCAGCCGGTCCGGGCCGGTGCCGACCGGGCTCGCCTGCCGCCCCGTATCGGGCTGCGAGGCGAGGCCGTCCGGCGCGGTGACCTTCTCCACGCGCACGCGCAGGTCGAACCACGCGGCCTGACCGGTGATCGGATCGGAGTTCGACCACCGCATCCCGTCGGCGCGGGGCGGGAGCAGCTCGTGGATCAGGTGGTTCAAAAGGAAGCCCGCCTTCGCCTCCGGCGCGCCCTCCTTCAGCCCCCACGCGCCCGACCGCTTGCCCACCGCGTTCCAGGTCCAGATCGTACGCGGGTTCAGCGCGGCCATGTGCGCCACGGGCACGACGATCGCGCCATGCGGCGAGGTCACGCGCGCCCAGTCGCCGTCCGCGAACCCGTCGCGCTCCCACACCGCGGTCGGCAGGTACATTGGGTTGCGCCCGTGTATCTGCCGGAGCCAGGCGTTCTGCCCGCCCCAGGAATGGTACATCGCCGCCGGGCGCTGCGTCAGCGCGTGCAGGTCGTAGCCGTCGTCGGCGCCTTCCGACGGGTCCGACCAGAAGGGCAGCGGGTCGAACGCCTCGCGCATCCGGGCGCGCAGGTGCTCGGGCGGCTGCCGCCCGCCCACCCCCTCGGCCGCGAGCCGGAACCGCTGGACGGGCTCGCACCACAGATTGAGCAGGTAGGGCAGGGGGCGGTCGTAGAGGCCCATGCCCACGGCCCAGTCCTGATAGGCAGCGTTCCACGGCTTCATGAACGCCGCCGCCTCGGGAACGGGGGCCACGGCGAACCCGCCCGCCTCCACGTAGCGCTCCAGCTGGTCGGGGTTCGGCGCGCCGCGCCCGGTCTCGGTCCCGTCGCCGCGCCAGCCCATCAGAGGCCCGATCCCCGGCCGGCGCTCGTGGCGCACCATGTAGTCGGCGTAGTCCGCGTAGAGCCGCGAGCCGTCCTCGGCCACCAGCCCCGGCAGCCCGAGCCGCGTCCCGAGCTCGACCAGCACGGACTGGAACGGCCGCACGTCGCGGTCCGGCTCGACCACCGGCCAGCGGATCGCGTCGGCCGCGGCGTCCGCCTCGCAGATCGGGCGGTCCAGCAGCGAGATGCAGTCGTGGCGCTCGAGATACGTCGTGTCCGGCAGGATCAGGTCGGCATAGGCCACCATCTCCGACGAGTAGGCGTCCGAATAGATGACGTGCGGGATGACGTAGGAGCCGTCGGGGTGCGTGTCCGAAAGCATCGCCATCGTCCCGCCGGTGTTCATCGACGAGTTCCAGGCCATGTTGGCCATGTAGAGGAACAGGGTGTCGATCTCGTACGGGTCGCCCGCATGCGCGTTCGAGATGACCATGTGCATCATCCCGTGCGCGCTGAGCGGCGCGTCCCAGGAGAACGCGCGGTCGATCCGCGCGGGCGCGCCCTCGTCGTCGAGGCAGAGGTCGTCCGGCCCCTGCGGGTAGCCCAGATGCGGGCCGTCGAGCGGGGCGCCCGGGGTCGCGCGGCAATGCGGGCGGGGATGCGCGGTGGCGGGCTTGGGGTAGGGCGGCTTGAACCGGAAGCCGCCGGGCGTCTCGACGCTGCCGAGCAGGATCTGGAGGACGTGGAGCGCGCGGCAGGTCTGGAACCCGTTGGCATGCGCGCTGATGCCGCGCATCGCGTGGAACGAGACCGGTCGTCCGATCATCGTCGCGTGGCGGCGGCCGCGGAAGTCGGTCCAGGGGCGGTCGAGCACCACCGGCTCCTCGAACGCGGCGCGCGCGATCTCGGCGGCCAGCGCCCGGATGCGGGGCGCGGGGATGCCGCAGCGCTCCGCCACCGCCTCGGGCGCGTGCGACGGGTCGAGGTAGCGCTCGGCGAGGTGCTGGAACACGGTGCGGTGGCGGATGCCGTCCCGCTCCCAGACGCCCGCGAGGTCGGGCTCGACGTCGGCGGCGTCGAAGGGGCGGGGCGCCTTGGCCTTCCGGTCCCAGACCAGCGCGCGCCCGTCCGCGTCGCGCAGCGCGAGGCCGCGCGCGTCGCTCGCGGGGTCGCCGTCGATCAGGACCGGCGCGTCGGTGAAGTCGCGCAGGTAGGCGAGGTCGATCTTCCCGGCTCGCAGGAGGCAGTGCACCAGCGCGAGGATCAGGAGCCCGTCCGTGCCCGGCGTGATCCCGAACCAGTCGTCGGCGACCGCGGCGTAGCCCGAGCGCACCGGATTGATCCCCACGACCCGCGCGCCGCGCTCCTTGAGCCGGCCGAGCCCCATCTTGATCGGGTTGCTGTCGTGGTCCTCGGCCACGCCGAACATCACGAAGAGCCTCGTGCGCTCCCAGTCAGGCTGCCCGAACTCCCAGAACGCGCCGCCCAGCGTGTAGATGCCCGCCGCCGCCATGTTGACCGAGCAGAAGCCGCCATGCGCGGCGTAGTTCGGCGTCCCGAACGCCTGCGCCCACCACGAGGTGAAGGACTGCGACTGGTCGCGCCCGGTGAAGAAGGCGAGGCGCTTGGGGTCGGTCTCGCGGATCGGGCGCAGCCAGGCATCGGCCTGCGCGTAGGCTTCTTCCCAGGTGATCGTCTCGAACTCGCCGGAGCCGCGGGGGCCGGTGCGCCGCATCGGCGCGCGCAGCCGCGCGGGGCTCTCGTGCTGCATGATCCCGGCCGCGCCCTTGGCGCAGAGCACGCCGCGGTTCACCGGATGGTCGCGGTTGCCCTCGATATAGGCCACGCGCTCGCGCCCGTCGGGCTGACGCCGCACGTGCACGTCGATCCCGCAGCGGCAGGCGCACATGTAGCAGGTCGTCTTGCGGATCGCGGTCGGGGGCGGGACGTCGAGGCTCAAGCGACCGCCGCCGCAAGCCGGGCGATCGTCGCTTCCTCGTCGGCGGGCACGACATGCGCGGGGACCGGGCCGGTCCCGTCGGGGCGCGGGCCGGCGAAGGCGAGGCGGGAGAGGATCGCGCGGCGCATCTCGCCGTCGTTCTGGCCGATGCCGCCGGTGAAGGCCAGCGCGTCGCAACCGCCCAGGCAGGCGATCATCGCGCCCGCGTGCCGCGCGGCGTGGTGCGCGAAGTGGCCACGCGCCGCCTCGCCCGCATGGCGCATGTCCGCCGCGCCGCCGAGCCCCCGCATCCCCGACGCGCGGTTGAGCAGGTCCGCCGCCCCGTCGATGCCGTGGCGGCGCGCGAGGTCCAGTACCGCCATCGCGTCCACGTCGCCCGCCCGCGTCCCCATCGGCAGCCCGGAGGTGGGTGAGAACCCCATGCTGGTGGCGACCGAGCGCCCGTCCCGGATCGCGCAGACCGAGGCGCCCGAGCCCAGATGCAGCGCGACCAGTCGGTCGGGGAGGGCGCCCCGCGCCCGCAGCGCCTCGACCAGCCCCGCGTAGCTGATCCCGTGGAATCCGTAGCGCCGAAGCCCGCGCGCGCGCTCGGCCTCGGGCAGCGCATAGTCGCGCTCCTCGGGCGGCAGCGTGGCGTGGAACGCGGTGTCGAAGACGGCGATCTGTTCGATGCCGGGCGCGGCGCGGGCCAGCGCGCGCACGATCGCGAGCGCGGGCGGGACGTGGAGCGGCGCCATCCACGCCACCGCCTCCAGTTCCGCGATCGCCGCCGCGTCGAGCCGCGTCGCCGCCTCGCGCCCGCCGCCATGCACGATCCGGTGCGCCGCGCGGCCGGGCAGGTCCCCGAGCCGCGCGAGCAGTCCCGGCAGCGCCGCCACCGCGTCCCCCTCGGCCCGCGCCTGCGCCCGCCGCCCGCCATCCGCGCCGATCACCGCCAGCTTGAGCGACGACGATCCGGCGTTGACGACGAGCGTAGCGCTCACTCGGCGGCCGTCTGCGCGCCCATACCCGGCGCCGCCACGCCCGCCACCCGCACCGGCTTCTTCATCGCGTCGCGCCGGAACGGCTCGCCCAGCTCCTGGTTCAGCACGACCTCGATCACGGTGGTCTCGCCGCGCTCCATCTGCGCGCGGATCGCCTCGGCGAGCGCGTGGGTGACCTCCTCCATCGTGGTCGCGCGCACGCCGATCAGCCCGCAGGCCTGCGCGATCCCGGCATAGCTCACCTTGGTGTCGAGCTCGGTGCCCACGAAGTTGTCGTCGTACCAGAGCGTCGAGTTCCGCTTCTCGGCGCCCCATTGGTAGTTGCGGAACACGACCTGCGTGACCGCGGGCCACTCGTCGCGCCCGATCGCCGTCAGCTCGCCCACCGCGATCCCGAACGCGCCGTCGCCCGAGAAGCCCACCACCGGCAGGTCCGGCCGCCCGATCTTGGCGCCCACGATCGCGGGCAGCCCGTAGCCGCAGGGGCCGAACAGGCCCGGCGCGAGGTAGCGGCGGCCGTGGTCGAAGTCGGGGTAGGCGTTGCCGATCGCGCAGTTGTTGCCGATGTCGCTCGACACGATCGCCTCGCGCGGCAGCGCCGCCTGGATCGCGCGCCAGGCCTGCCGGGGCGAGAGCCGGTCGGGATGCGCCGCGCGCGCGCGCGCGTTCCAGGTCGTGCCGGGATCGTCCTCCTCGTGGTCCATCGAGGTGAGCGCCTGCGCCCAGGCCGACTTGGCCTGCGCGATCCGGCCCCGCCGCGTCTCACGGCCCGCGTCGCCCGCGTCGTCCGACAGCCGCTCGAGGATGCCGCGCGCCACCAGCGCGGCGTCGCCCACGATGCCCACCGCGACCGGCTTGGTCAGCCCGATCCGGTCGGGGTTCAGGTCGACCTGGATCACGCGCGCGTCCTTCGGCCAGTAGTCGATCCCGTAGCCCGGCAGCGTCGAGAACGGGTTCAGCCGGGTGCCGAGCGCGAGCACCACGTCGGCCTGGGCCACCAGCTCCATCGCCGCGCGCGAGCCGTTGTAGCCCAGCGGCCCGGCGAAGAGCGGGTGCGAGCCGGGGAAGGCGTCGTTGTGCTGGTAGCCCACGCAGACCGGCGCATCGAGCCGTTCGGCCAGCGCGATAGAGGCGTCGATCCCGCCCTCGGACAGCACCACGCCCGCGCCGTTCACGATCACCGGGCTGGCCGCCTGCGACAGCAGCTCCGCCGCCGCCGCGATTCCGCGCGCGCCGCCGGGCGAGACCTCGTGGACCACCGGCTCGGGGAGCGCCACGTCGATCTCGAGCGTCCAGAAATCGCGCGGCACGTTGATCTGCGCGGGCCCCGACAGGCGCCGGGCCTGCCCGATCACGCGGGTCAGCACCTCGGCGATCCGCGCCGGGTCGCGCACCTCCTCCTGATAGGCGACCATGTCGGCGAAGAGCCGCATCTGCTCGACCTCCTGGAACCCGCCCATCCCGATCGTGCGGTTGGCCGCCTGCGGCGTCACCAGGAGCAGCGGGGTGTGGTTCCAGTAGGCCGTCTTGACCGCCGTGACGAAGTTGGTGATGCCCGGCCCGTTCTGCGCAATCATCATGCAGGTCTCGCCGGTGGCGCGCGTGTAGCCGTCGGCCATCATTCCCGCCGAGCCCTCGTGCGCCGCGTCCCAGAACGCGATCCCCGCCGCCGGGAACAGGTCCGAGACCGGCATCATCGCCGATCCGATGATCCCGAAGGCGTGGCGGATCCCATGCCGCTGGAGGGTGCGGACGAAGGCTTCCTCGGTGGTCATGCGCATGGCGTCGTCCTCCCCTCCCCGAGGTGTCGGGCGGGGGCGGGGCGCGGTCAAGGGCGGCGGCCCCGCACGCCAACCGGGCCGCCCTCCGCGCGGCGCTCCTTTCGGTTGCGTATCCGCATCCTTGGGCCATCGAAGGCCGCCGGGCGCGCCCGCGGACCGGCACCACAGGAGGAGACGCATCATGGATATCGACCGACGCTCGATGCGGGCGATCGGCGGCGGAGCGGCCGCTCTCGGGGCGATCGGCCTGCCGGGCATCGCCCGCGCCGAGGCCCCGTTCGAGCAGCCGCCGCTGCTCCGTGCCGAGGACGCGCTCGCCCCCGTGATCTCGGGGCGCACCGTGGGATTGCACTCCGGCACGCATCACCGCGCATGTTTCGACAGCGACATCGTTCCCGGCACGGCCTACGCCGACATGACACTCGGGGAGGTCGTAGCCGAATCCGGCCGCAGCGACGACCGGACGATCTTCCAGCACGCCGCGCAGGCGTGGAACCACGTCGTCGACTGCAACCGGTTCGAGGGCGGCCCTGTCGCGCCCGAGGGGGCCTTCGCGGAGGCCGTCGAGCGCGACTTCGGCGGGCCTGACGGGCTGAAGGAGGCGATGGTGGACGCCGCGGGCGGCGTGTTCGGCACCGGCTGGGTCCTGCGCTGTGGCCGACGGCGACGCGCTGTCGCTGCGGGGTCTGGAGGATGCGGGCAACCCGCTGCCCGATGGACGGGCGACGCTCATGGGCGTCGACGTGCGCGAGCACGCCGACTACCTCGACGACGAGAACCGCCGCGCCGAGCATGTCCGCGCGGTGCTCGACGAACTCGACGACTGGCGCTTCATGGGCGAGCGCATGGCAGGCCGAGGGCCGGCGGGGGGGCTCGACGCCCCTCCGGCGCGGTCGCGCGACCGCCTCCCGGGCCGACGGGTCGATCGGCTGGGACCCCTCCGCGCCCGAGCCGGTGGCGGACGATGCGCCCCTCCGGCACGGGGCGCTGCGACGGCGCGCGGGGCTTCGACCGACCGGCGGAGAGTGCGGGGCGCGCGCGTCGCCCGTCGCCTACCCGAACACCCGCCCCAGCGCGCCGTCCACCGCGTCCACGATCGCGTCGAGGTCGTCCTTCGTGGCGATCAGCGCGGGCGAGAAGCACAGCGTGTTGTTGAACCCGGGCACCGAGCGGTTGGTGGCGCCGATGATGACGCCCTGCGCCATGCAGTCGGCCACGACCGCCTGCACGCGCTTCTCCTCGGCGGGCTCGCGGGTGTCGCGGTCGGCCACGAGCTCGGCACCGAGGAACAGGCCGAGCCCGCGCGCCTCGCCGATGACCGCGTGCCGGTCGGCCAGTTCGCGCAGCCGGTCGAGCATGTAGTCCCCCATCGCGGTCGTGTTCTCGAGCAACCCCTCGCGCTCGATGATCGCCATGTTCGCGAGCGCCGCCGCGGGGCCGGCCGTGCAGCCGCCGAAGGTGGAGATGTCGCGGAAGTAGTGCAGCGGGTCGTCCGGCGCGTCCTTGAACATCTCGAACACACGCTCGGAGGTCACGCAGCACGAGATCGCCGCGTAGCCCGAGGCCACCCCCTTGGCCATCGTCACGAAGTCGGGCCGCACGCCCCAGTGCTGGTAGCCGAACCACGTCCCCGTCCGGCCCACGCCGCAGACCACCTCGTCGATGTGCAAGAGCAGGTCGTAGCGGTCCACGATCTCCTGCACCCGCGCCCAGTAGCCCGGGGGCGGCACGATCACCCCGCCCCCCGCCGTCACCGGCTCGAGGCAGAGCGCGCCCACCGTGTCGGGCCCCTCGCGCAGGATCACGGCCTCGATCGCGTCGGCCGCGGCGCGTCCGTAATCCTCGCCCGACACGTCGCCGAGGCCTTGCGCGTGGCGGCGGTACTCGAGGCAGTGCGGCACCTCCACGAAACCCGGCACGAAGGGCCCGTACTGCGCGTTGCGCTGCTGCTGCCCGCCCGCCGAGAGGTTGGCGATGGTGGTGCCGTGGTAGTCGCGGTCGCGGTAGAGGATCTTGGACTTCCGCCCCCCGTGATGGCGGTGCGAGATCTGGCGCACCATCTTGAACGCCTTCTCGTTCGCCTCCGACCCCGAATTCGCGTAGTAGACGCGGGCGAGCCCCGGCATCTTCGCGATCAGCCGCTCGGCGAAGCGCGAGCCGGGGATCGAGCCCGCCGACTGCGCGAAGTAGTTCATCTTCACGAGCTGGTCGCGCACCGCGTCCGCGATCTCCACCCGCCCGTAGCCCACGTTCACCGTCCAGACGCCGCCCGAAACGCCGTCGAGATGTTCCTTCCCGTGCTGGTCCCAGACCCGCATCCCGCGCCCCTCGACGATGATGCGCGGATCGGTCGTCTCCAGTGGCTTGTGCGGCAGCAGGTGGTGCCAGACATGCGCGCGGTCGGCCTCGACGATGGCCGACAGGTCGTTGGGGGCGAGGTCGTCCATGGCGGGCTCCGGGGCCGGGGGTCGTGCCGATCCTGACCCCCGGCGCGCGCCGAGATCAAGCGCGGCCTAGAGCCGCCCCTCGGCCCAGATCAGCGCGCCGAACGCCACCACGCCGAGCACCAGCGCGCCGAATCGGCTGTCGCGCTGCGGCGGCAGCTCCTCCTTGAGGACGTTGAGGATCACGCCGCCGCCCAGCACCGCCGTCACCACGATCACCGCCGTCTCGGGCACCTCCGTCGCCGCGCCGATCGCCCAGCCCCCGAGGAGCGCGCCCGACAGCACCCAGCGACCCAGCGCCATGTACCCGCGGCGAAACGATTCCATCAGCCCGAAGTCGGTCGTCACCAGATGCAGCCCCATCGCGATCGCGAAGAGCACGAGCGTCCCCTCGCGCTGTACCAGCAGGTAGCCCGTCACGAGGTTGTAGACCGCGAACGAGGCGAGGTGGACGCGGAAGATCCCCGGATGGGTGTCCGCGTCGGTGTCCCGGCGGCGCATCGCGTCGCGCTGCACCAGCCGCTCGATCCCGTAGAAGCCCACGAGCGCCGCGAGGCCCACCCCCCAGATCGAGAAGCCGAGCGCGGTCTCCTCGCCGATCAGCTCGGCCCCGTGCGCCATCTCCGGCAGCAGGTGCAGGAACACGTAGGCGATCGACGCCCCGCCCGCGAACGAGAGCCAGCGCGAGCGCGGCGCGTTCGACAGGAACGACAGGCGCGGCGTCGCGAAGTGTACCGCCACCAGCGCCACGGCCGCCACCAGCGCCGCGATCACGCCGGAGCGCCCCGGCGCGCGACCCGCCGCCACAGGAGCGCGCCGCCCGCGAGCGCGAGGAACGGCACCATCGCGAGGTTGACCGCGTGCCAGCCCGCCACCGCGTCCACGGCCGACCCCATCAGCCCGCCCGAGGACAGCGAGCCGACCGTGACCAGCCCGAAGACCAGCGTGTCGTTGAGCCCCTGCACCACGCCGCGCTCGGAAGGCGCGTGCGCCGCCGTCAGCATCGTGGTCGCGCCGATGAAGCCGAAGTTCCAGCCGATCCCGAGCAGCACCAGCGCGAGGTAGAAGTGCGGCAGCGTCACGTCCGACAACCCGACCAGCCCCGCGAGCGCGAGGAACCCGAGCCCCGCCGCCACCACCTTCGACGCGCCCAGCCGCGAAATCAGGTGCCCGGTCACGAAGCTCGGCGCGTACATCGCCACGACGTGCGCCGACACGATGCTGGCCGCGTCCCCGGTCCCGAATCCGCAGCCGACGACCGCGAGCGGCGTCGACGTCATCACGAGGTTCATCAGCGCATACGAAACCATCGCGCAGATCACCGCGACCGCGATCGTGGGCGAGCGCAGCAGCGCGCCCCGGCTCCGCCCGTGCGGCGCGGCGGGGTCCGCGGGCGCCGGGCGCGGGATGTCGAGGAACGCGAAGAGCCACATGCCCGCGAGGTTGAGCGCCACCACCGAGGCGTAGGTCCACACGAACGGGATCACGGAGGCGTCGGCGGTGAGGCGCACGAGCTGCGGCCCGATCACCGCCGACAGGAGCCCGCCCGCCATCACGTAGGAGATCGCCTTGGGGCGGAACGCCTCCGACGCGGTGTCGGTCGCGGCGAAGCGGTAGAAGCCCAGCGAGGACATGTAGATGCCCGTGAGGTACGCGCCCGCGCACAGGAGCGCGAAGCTCGCCCATAGGAGCGCGGCCACCGCGACGGCCGCGCCCGCAGCCCCCGCCAGCGCGCCCAGCACGAAGCCGTACCGCCGCCCCCGCGCCTGCATCAGCGGGCTGAGCCACGGCGCGGTGGTCATCGAGCCGAACACGATCATCGAGATCGGCAGCGTCGCGAGCAGAGGCGTCGGCGCGAGCGAAAGCCCCGCGAGCCCGCCCACGACGAACTGGATCGGCATCTGCGCGCCCAGCACCGCCTGCGCGGCGACCAGCACCGCAACGTTGCGCCGCGCGCGCGCGTCGTCGGGCATGCCGTCGGCCGCGTCGTCGGGCGGGGCGGAGGCGGAAGCGGCGTCGGTCGCGGTCATGCCCCCGCCTACGCCCCGCCGCGCGGGCGGTCCAGCGCGGCGGGTGCCGCGCGAGCGAGTGCGGGGATGCGTGCCCGAGGGCGGGCCGCTCCTGCGTGGCCCCCCGCGGTCGCGCGCGGTCGGCGGAGGGATCGGGCCTTCGCTACCGGCCCTCCTGTCCTCCGTTCGGCCCGCGCGCGACGGCGAACCTCCGGGTGGGGCGGGGGCAGCCCGTCCCGACAGGAGGGGAAGCCGCCGCACCGTCGTATCGCGCAGCTACCGCGCACACCGTTCCCGGGAATCCCCTTCCATCGAGATGGTCCACGCGCGGATGGATCGAACTCGGCGGTCGGTCACACGGAACGTCCGACCCGGTGCCCTTTCGGTCGCCGAGCCACGCTCCGCCGGTGGACGTGGCACGTCCCGCATGTCGTGGCACGACCCGTCGATCCGCCGACCGAAAGCCGCGCACCATCCCGCGCCCATCTCGTGTCTATCCGCGACGCGGCGCGCTCTTGCGTCCTGGATCGCCGACGCCTCCGCTCGCGTCGCACCGAGAACGACACCATCGGACATGGACGGGACGTCGATGCACCGGCTCGCTCGCGGTCCGGCCGGAGGAGGTCGGTCCCGGCCCCGACGGTCAGCGGCGCAATCCGCGCCGCCGTCGCCCGCCAGGCCGCCCTAGCCCTCCACCGGCGCGATCAGATGCGCGAACGAGCCTTCCGCGAGCCCCTCGCGCAGCCCCATCGGCGGCAACGGCGCGCCCTCCGCGTCGCGCGCCGCGAAGAGTGGAGCCCCGGCCTCGCGCGTCACCGTCGCGTAGTGGAACTCGTGGCCGCGCCACGCCCCGGCGAACGCGCCCGCCGCCGCCTCGAGCGTCCGGTAGCCGAGGTGCAGCCGCCGGGCCGCGAACGACGTCTCGAGCCGCACGAGGCCCGCCATCGCGTGCCGGGTGCCGTTTGCGTCCACCATCCCGTCGCCCATCACCATGTAGCCGCCGCACTCGCCGAACACCGCGCGGCCGTTCAGCGAGGCAAGCGTGGGCGACGCCGCGAGCCGCCCGGCATGGAGCTCCGGGTAGCCGCCGGGCAGGTAGATCAGATCGGCCTCCGGCACGGCCTCGCCGGCGAGCGGCGAGAACGTCGCCACCTCCGCGCCCGCCGCGCGCCAGCCATCGAGGAGGTGCGGATAGGCGAAGGCGAAGGCCGCGTCGCGCGCCACCGCGATCCGCTGCGCGGGCGGGCGGACGGGCATGCGCGTGGCGTCAGGCAGCGGCGCGGCGAGCGCGGCCAGTGCGTCGAGGTCGATCCGCGCGGCCATGGTCGCGCCCGCATGCGCGAGGAACGCCTCGAGATCGTCGCGTTCCCAAGCGGGCACGAGGCCGAGATGCCGCGAGGGCGTGGCGAGGCCCGCCTCGCGCGGCACCGCCCCCAGCACCGGCAGGGGGCAGGCCGCGCGCAGCATCGCCTCGTGGCGCGCGGAGCCCACGCGGTTGAGCACCACGCCCGCCACGCGGACGCGGCCGTCATGCGCCGCGAACCCGGCCACGAGCGGCCCGACCGACTGCGCCATGCGCGCCGCGTCCACGACGAGGACCACCGGCAGGTCGAGCATCCGCGCGAGGTCCGCGACCGATCCCCGCCCGTCCGGCGGCGCGCCGTCGAAGAGCCCCATCGCTCCCTCGACAAGCAGGAGCCCCGGCCCCGCGGCGAGCCCCGCGATCGTCGCGGGCACCATCGCCCATGCGTCGAGATTGCAGCAGGCCAGACCGCAGGCCGCCGCGTGGAACGCCGGGTCGACGTAGTCCGGTCCCGACTTCGCCCCGCGCACCGCGACCCCCCGGTCGCGGAACGCGCGCAGCAGGCCGAGCGTCACCACCGTCTTGCCCGCCCCCGAGGACGGCGCGGCGAGGATCAGGCCGCCCACGGGCGCCGCGAATTTCGTACGGAATGTGAAAAACGGCTTCTCGAGTTACCCCGAAATGTGAAGAACGGGGGGCTCACCCCGCCTCGGCCGCGTCCCGCACGCCGAGCGGGTCGAGGTCGCGGGGCGCCGCGCCCTCCGCCTGCGCCCGCCAGTCGAGCACGCGCCGCAGCAGGACCGCGCGCCCGACGCAGACGATCGCGGGCGGCTCCAGCCCTGCTTCGTCAACGGCTTGCGCGGCGTCTTTCAGGCAGGTCTCGATGGTGCGCTGCCCCTCGAGCGTCGCGGTGGTGGTGATCGCGACCGGCTCGTCGGGCGAGCGTCCCCCGGCCATCAGCGTCTGAGCGATGGCCGCCAAGTGCTTGATCCCCATGTAGATCACGATCACCTGCGACCCCCGTGCGATCGCCTCCCAGTCGAGCGCCGCGGGCGCCTCGCCGGTATGGTCGTGCCCGGTGACGAAGGTGACCGACTGGTTCACGTCGCGATGCGTCACCGGGATCCCCGCATAGGCCAGCCCCGCGATCCCCGCCGTCACCCCCGGCACGATCCGGATCGGCACCCCGTGCCGCACCAACGTCTGCGCCTCCTCACCGCCCCGCCCGAAGACGAACGGATCGCCGCCCTTAAGCCGAAGGACGCGGCGGCCCGCCCGCGCGAGCTCCACCAGCCGCAGCGAGATATCTCTTTGGAGATGCGAGGGTTTCCCGCCGCGCTTGCCCGCGTAGATCCGCTCGGCGCCGGGCGCCCAGTCGAGGATGCCCTCGTTGACGAGCGCATCGTAGACGACCACGTCGGCCTGCCGCAGCGCGTTGAGCGCGTGCAGCGTGACCAGCCCCGGATCGCCCGGCCCCGCGCCGCAGAGCCAGACCCAGCCGGGCTCAAGCGCGGGCCAGTCGTGTCGGGGCAGGGGCTCCATCGCGCCCTTATGGCCCGCGCCCGGCCGGGGCGAAAGCCGCGACGCGACCATTGGCGGTCGCCCGGCGTCATGCGAGAACGGCGCATGACCGCGCCCGCGCCGCTCCGCCGAGGCTGGACCACCGGCGCCTGCGCGACCGCCGCGCTGCGCGCCGCGCTGACGGGCGCGTGGGGCGGGACCGTGCCCGACCGCGTGAGCGTGACGCTGCCGCGCGGGGAGACGCCCGAGTTCGAGATCGCGCACGTCGCGCGCGGGCCGGGCTGGGTCGAGGCGGGCGTGGTCAAGGATGCGGGCGACGACCCGGACGTCACGCATGGCGCGCAGATCCGCGTCCGAGTGCGCGCGTCACCCGGCGGCGTCACGTTCCGCGCCGGAGAGGGCGTCGGCACCGTCACCCGGCCCGGCCTGCCGATCGGGGTGGGGCAACCCGCGATCAACCCGGTGCCGCGCTCGATGATGGACGAGGTCGTGGCCGAGCTTGCGGTGGCCCACGACCGCGCGCCCGACGTGGAGATCACCGTCTCGGTGCCCGGCGGCGCGGCGCTGGCGGCGCGGACGTGGAACCCGCGGCTCGGCATCGAGGGCGGCCTGTCGATCCTCGGGCACGACCGGCATCGTGCGGCCGTTTTCCTGCGCGGCGTGGATCGCGTCGATCCATCGCGGCGTGGACGTGGCGGTCGCGGGCGGGCTCGACCACGTCGCGGGCTGCACCGGGGCTACCTCGGAGCGCGTGGTGCAGGCGCTGCACGGGTTGCCCGACCACGCGATGCTGGACATGGGCGACTTCGCGGGCGGAATGCTCAAGTACCTGCGCCGCCATCCGGTCCGGCGCGTGACGGTGGGCGGCGGGATCGGCAAGATCGCGAAGCTCGCGCAGGGTGCGATGGACCTGCATTCGGGCCGTTCGCAGGTCGATCTGGCCCGGCTGTCGGACTGGGCCGGCGAGGACCTGACCGCGTGCAACACCGCGCTCGAGGCGGTGACGCGCGCGCCGCATCTCGCGCCGCGGGTCGCGGAGGCGGCGCGCGAGGTCGTGATGGGCATCGTCCCGGCGGAGGTCGACGTCGTGGTGATCGACCGGGCGGGGCGGGTGCTCGGGCATGCCCGCTAGGGGACGCGTGCTGATCCTCGCGGGGACGGTGGAGGCGCGACGGGTCTGCGAGGCCTGCGCGGACCGCGACGTTCTCGCTTCGCTCGCCGGGCGGACCACCGGCGCCGCGCTGCCCGTGCCGGTGCGGATGGGCGGGTTCGGCGGGGACGAGGGGTTCCGCGCGGCCTTGCAAGGGGTCGCGGCGGTGCTCGACGCGACGCATCCGTTCGCGGCGCGGGTCGGCGCGCGCGCGGCGGCGATCTGCGTCGAGCGGGCCATCCCGTATCTGCGGCTGGCGCGGCCGGGCTTCGGCGCCGATCCGTCCTGGACCCGGCACGCGGACGCGGAGGCCTGCGCGGCGTCGCTGCCCGCGGGCGCGCGCGTCCTGCTGACCGTCGGGCCGGGCGGAGTGGATCCGTTCCTCGGTCAGTTGTCGACGCTCTGGTGCCGCGCGATCGAGCGGCCGCCCGCGCGGGACGGGGTCGAGTGGATCGTCGGGCGGCCCTCCGACGACGCGGGAAAGGAGGCGGCGACGATGCGCGATCGGGGGATCACCCATCTCGTCACCAAGGACAGCGGCGGGTCGCGGGCAAAGCTGGACGCGGCGGCGATGCTCGCGATAGCCGTCCACGTCATCGACCGGCCGCCGCCCGGCCCGGGGGAGGAGACCCATGACCTCGACCGCGCCGCGGCCTTCGTCCGCGCCCATTCCCGCCCCCATCCTCGCGGACGATGACGCGGTGGCGAGGGGAGCGGACCACCTCGCCCGCGCCGATCCGCGCCTCGCCGCCGCGCTCGACGGTCATCGGCCGGCCGCCGCTGCGCCGCCGGGAGGACGGCTACGCCGCGGTGATGGGCGCGATCGTCGGGCAGCAGGTCAGCGTCGCCTCGGCCCGCGCGATCCTCGCGCGCTGCGAGGTGGCGGGGCTGGGCGATCCGGCGGTGGCCGCGCTGGCGGACGACGAGGCGATGCGCGCCTGCGGGCTGTCGCGGCAGAAGATCCGCTACCTGCGTGCGCTCGCCGTGGCCGGGATCGACTACGGCGCGCTGCGGCGGGCCACGACGGAGGAGGTCGTGGCCGTGCTGACCGCGGTGCCCGGCGTGGGACGCTGGACCGCCGAAATCTACGCGATGTTCTCGCTCGGCCATGCCGACGTGTTCCCCGCAAACGACCTCGCGCTGCAGGAGGGCACGCGGCTCGCGCTCGACCTGCCGGAGCGGCCCAAGGAGCGGGCGATGCGCGAGATCGCGGCGGCCTGGGCGCCGTGGCGGTCGGTTGCCGCGCTGCTGCTGTGGGAATACTACGCGCACGCCAAGGGCAGGGAGGGCACGGCATGACGCTCAAGTCTACGCGACGCGGGCCCGACGCCCCCGAGCGGCTGGTCGTGCTGCTGCACGGCTACGGCGCGAACGCGGCCGACCTGATCGGGCTCGCCGACCCGCTGATGCCGCATCTGCCTGGCACGGCCTTCGTGGCGCCCGATGCGCCCGAGGCCTGCGCGGGCGCGCCGATGGGATTCCAGTGGTTCCCGATCCCGTGGATCGACGGCTCCTCGGAAGAAGACTCGATGGCGGGCATGGAGCGCGCGATCGGCGACCTGTCGGATTGGCTCGACGCGACGATGGCGCGCGAGGGCGTGGCGGCCGGGCAGGTCGCGCTCTTGGGGTTCAGTCAGGGCACGATGATGGCGCTGCACGTGGCGCCGCGCCGCGACGACGCGCTGGCCGGCGTGGTCGCGTTCTCCGGGCGCCTGCTCTCGCCCGAGACGCTGGCCGAGGAGGCGCGGACGCGGCCGCCGGTGCTGCTGGTGCATGGCGACGCGGACGAGGTGGTGCCCGTGGCCTCGCTCCCGGCCGCGGCGGAGGCGCTGGAGGCGGCCGGGTTCGAGCGCGTCTTCGCGCACGTCATGGAGGGGACCGGGCACGGGATCGCGCCCGACGGGCTGCAGGTCGCGCTCGCTTTCCTGCGCGACGTGTTCGGCATCGAGTAACGGCGGCCTCCGGGCTTCGCGAAACCGTCACCCGGATGCGCCATCCTGCCCCCATCTAGACGCTTGTAAGCGTTCGACGCCCAGATATAGTCGCCCGCGACGCGCCCGGCGGCACGGTGGGAGCCGGTCGGTCGGGCGCCGGGATGGGGAGTGCCGCGCGATGTCCGCCCTGGTGGAGACGACGGACGAGGGCGCGGCGGACTTCCGGTCCGAGTTCACCCGCGATCCCGCCGGGCTGCGCCAGTTCCCCGCGCTCGTGCTCAACGCCGATTACCGTCCGCTGAGCTACTACCCGCTCTCGCTCTGGCCGTGGCAGGACGCGGTGAAGGCCGTGTTCCTCGACCGCGTGACGATCGTGAGCGAGTACGAGGAGGTCGTCCGCTCGCCGTCGACCACGATCCGCATTCCTTCGGTGGTGGTGCTCAAGGACTACGTCGCGCCGCAGAAGACGGTGGCGTTCACGCGGTTCAACCTGTTCCTGCGAGACGCGTTCCGGTGCCAGTATTGCGGGGCGCAGAGCGACCTGACATTCGACCATGTCGTTCCGCGCTCGCGAGGCGGCGTCACGTCGTGGGAGAACGTCGTCGCGGCCTGCGGGCGCTGCAACCTCAAGAAGGGGTCGCGGTCGCTTAGGCAGGTGGGCTTCACGCTGCGGCGCGCGCCGCGGCGGCCGGAGGCGGGGCAGCTTATGAACCTCGGCCGCAAGTTCCCGCCGAACCATCTGCACGAGAGCTGGATGGACTACCTCTACTGGGACGCCGAGCTGGAGGCCTGAGGCGAGCCCGTCACGACCCTGCTCCGAGCCGGGTCGCGAGCCGCCCGACGGTGAGGCCTTGGACGATGATCGAGAACAGCACGACGAAGTAGGTGCAGGTCAGCATCAGCGGCTTCCACTCCGTCTCCGGCAGCGACAGCACCAGCGCGACCGATATGCCGCCCTTGAGGCCGCCCCAGGTCATGATCCGCGTGACCCCGTCCTCCATCCGCTCCGAGAACGGCTTGAGGAGGTGGATCGGCACGGCGACGGCGGCGAAGCGCGCGACGAGGTGGAGCGCGATGGCGGCGAGGCCGGCGGCGATCGTGCCGGCGTCGAACGCGACGGCGAAGACCTCCACGCCGATGAGGAGGAACAGAACGGCGTTCAGGATCTCGTCGATCAGCGTCCAGAAGGTGTCGACATGCGCGCGCGTGTCCGCGGACATGCCGTAGCGCGTGCCCACGTCGCCGATTAGCAGCCCCGCGACGACGGCCATGATCGGTGCGGAGACATGGAGCCAGACCGCGAGCTGGTAGCCGCCGAACGCGAGCGCGAGCGTGATCAGCACTTCGAGCGGCGGGTCGTCGATGCGCCGCATCAGGCGGAACGCGACGAAGCCCAGGAGCCCGCCAAGCGCCGCGCCGCCGAACGCCTCCTGCGCGAAGAGGAGCGCGGCGCCCGACAGGCCCGATCCGTGCGCGTCGCCGGTCGGGAAGGCGATGCCCACGAGGACGAGGAACACGACGTAGCCCACGCCGTCGTTGAAGAGCGACTCGCCCGCGATCTTGGTCTCGAGCGTCTTGGGCAGCGACGCGGCGCGCAGGACGCCCAGCACGGCGACGGGATCGGTGGGCGAGATCAGCGCGCCGAAGACGAGCGCGATCAGGATCGGCGCGCCCGTGATCCAACTGAAGCCCACGCCCGCAATGGCCGTCGAGATCGCGACCCCGAGCGTCGCCATCAGAAGCACCAGGAGCCATTCGCGCTTCAGGTCGGCGACCTTCACGTGGAGCGCGCCGGCGAAGAGGAGGAGGCCCAGCATCCCCTCGAGCAGCGCGTCGGAGAAATCGATGCCGCGCACCACGCGCCGCGCCTCGTCGGCCATGCCGATGCCCGGCGCGAGCGCGTCGACCGCGAGCAGAGCGACGCTCGCCACGAGGGCGACGATCAGGATGCCGATGGCCGAGGGCAGGCGAAGCGTCAGGTGGTTGATCGCGCCGAATACGCCCGCGAGCACGATCAGGAGGGAAGTGATCTGTAGCAGGTCCATCCCGGTGCCCCTAATCCGATGCGCCGGGGATGTCGAAGCCCGGCGGCGCGAGCTCGAAGCCCTCGTAGCGGAAGCCGGGAGCGACGGTGCAGGCGACGAGGGACCAGGCGCCGCGCGTGGCGGCGGCCTGCCAATGGTGCGCGGGCACGCATGCCTGCCGCGCCTCGCCGATGCCGTGGCCCAGGGCGGTGGCGGTCGCCGGTCCGGCCGCGTCCGACGAGCGGCGCAACGTCAGCGCCGCGCCGGCGAGGTAGAGCCAGCTCTCCTCCGCGTCGATCCGGTGCCAATGGCTTGGCTGGCCCGCGCGCAGCAGGAAATGGATCACCGTCCAGGCCGGGCGGGCGCCGGGCGATGTGGGGGCGGCCCAGATCTCGCGGAACCAGCCGCCCTCGGGGTGCGGCTCGAGCCGGAGCGCGGCGATCATCGTCTCCGCCGTGACCGGATCGGTCAGGCCTGGCGGAATGTCCCGGCGGTCGGTCAGGACGGCAGGCGCAGACGCGCGGTGGTGCCTTTGCCGACCGCGCTTTCGAGGACGAAGCTTCCGCCGCCGCGATCCGCGAACTCGCGGACCATCGCGAGGCCGAGCCCGGTGCCGAGACCCGCGGGTTTGGTGGTCATGAACGGCTCGGTCGCCCGTGCCAGCACGTCGGGCGGCATTCCGGGCCCGTCGTCGACGACCGAAAGGACCGTCCAGCCCTCCTTCGCCGCGGCCCTGGGCGCGGAGGCGGGCTTGTCGCAGGGCTCCGCGCGGATCGCGATCGTGCCGCCGTCGGGCATCGCGTCGCGGGCATTCACGACGAGATTCAAGAGCGCCGAATCGAGGAGCGAGACGTCGCAGCGCACGGTCAGCTTCCCTTCGGCATGGCAAGTCAGGTCGACGTTCGACGGCAGGACACGCCGGGCGAAGGCCGAGAAGGTCGCGAGGAACTCGCCGACCTTGACGACCTCCTCGCGGCGTTCGTTGCGGCGCGACGAGGCGAGGAGCTGACCGACGAGCCGCCCGCCGCGATCCGTCGCGTTGCCGATCTCGGCCAGGAGCGGACCACGCTCGGCCTCGGGGACTTCGGAGAGCAGGTCGATATTGCCGCGCATCACGGTCAGCAGATTGTTGAAGTCGTGCGCGATCCCGCTGGTCAGGCGACCGACCGCCTCGCCCTTCTGCGCGTGGCGGAGCGCATCGGTCCGGTCGGTCAGGCTGGCCCGCGTCCGCGCCATCCGCATCGCGACCTTGGCGAAATAGATCGCCAGCAGCCCGGCGGCGAGCACCGCGAAGATCTGCGCGGCGGGCTCGAACCCGCCGGCGGTGGAGACGCCGAACGCGGCCGCGAGCGCGGTCAGCCCGACGGTCGCGATGCCGAAGCGCGTGGCGTCGATCGACCGCGTCTCGTGACCGATGCAGTTGAGGGCCTGCCCGAAGACCAGCATCCCGGCAGCCCAGGCGGAGGTCGTGCCCGGGGTGAACGCGATCGTCAGAATCAGCGTCACGTAGCAGGCGACGCAGAGGCCATGGTGGATGCGAAGCCCGTGATACTGCCGCCGCGTCGGTTCCGTCGTCGCGGCGACGAGGCGGGCGTGGCGGCCGTAGGACAGTTCGGCCACGGCGTAGAACGGCAGGATCGCGAACGTCCAGGCCGGGCCGCCGAGTACGTAGAGCAGCGCCATCCCGGCGGCGATGAGGGAGAGGTAGACGGGGCGGTCGGATGCCTGCTCCGTCTCGATCGCGAGGAAGTCCCCAACGCGCCGCCGGAAGTTTCGCGCCTCGCTTGATTCGCCGATGAACATATGGACCCCGATCGGCATCCATAACATGCTGTCAAAGCGTGGCTGACCAGTCAATGATGCTCCCCGGCCGATAATCAAGCCCCGATCGTGCCATCGGCGCCACGTCGCCGACCGCGCCGATCTAGCCCCGCAGGATGCCCCGGCCGGCGTAACGTGCTGTCTCGCCAAGCATCTCCTCGATACGGATCAACTGGTTGTACTTCGCCAGACGGTCCGACCGGGAGAGCGATCCCGTCTTGATCTGCCCGCAATTCGTCGCCACGGCGAGGTCGGCGATCGTCGTGTCCTCGGTCTCGCCGGAGCGGTGCGACAGCACGCAAGCCATGCGGCTGCGATGGGCGAGCGCCACGGCCTCGAGCGTCTCCGACAGCGTGCCGATCTGGTTGACCTTAACCAGCAGCGCGTTCGCGGCGCCGCGCCCGATCCCGTCGGCGAGCCGCTCGGGGTTGGTGACGAAGAGGTCGTCGCCGACGAGCTGCACCCGGTCGCCGAGCGCTTGCGTCAGCGCGACCCAGCCGTCCCAGTCGTCCTCCGCCATCCCGTCCTCGATCGACAGGATCGGGTAGTCGCGCACCAGGGCCGACAGGTAGTCGACGTTCTCGTCCGACGTGAGCGTCCGACCTTCGCCCTCATAGCGGTAGGCGCCGTCACGGTAGTACTCGGTCGCCGCGCAATCGAGTGCGAGCATCACGTCCTCGCCGGGCCGGAAGCCGCATTTCTCGATCGAGACGAGGATGATGTCGAGCGCATCGCGGGTCGACGACAGGTTCGGCGCGAAACCGCCCTCGTCGCCGATCCCCGTCGACAGCCCCGCGAGGGAGAGCTCGGTCTTGAGCTTGTGGAAGATCTCCGCGCCCATCTGCACCGCCTCGGCGATGGTGGGGGCCGAGACCGGCATCACCATGAATTCCTGGATGTCGATCGGGTTGTCGGCATGCTCGCCGCCGTTGATGATGTTCATCATCGGCACCGGAAGGACGCGCGCCGAGGTGCCGCCGACGTAGCGGAAGAGCGGCAGCCCGCTCGCCTCGGCGGCGGCCTTGGCGACCGCGAGCGACACGCCGAGGATCGCGTTCGCCCCCAGCCGGGACTTGTTGGGTGTGCCGTCGAGCTCCACCAGCGCGCCGTCGATCGCCTCCTGCTCGGTGGCGTCGAAGCCCGCGAGCGCCTGCAGGATCTCGCCGTTCACCGCGGCCACGGCGTCACGCACCCCCTTGCCGCCGTAGCGCGACTCGTCGCCGTCGCGCCGCTCCACCGCCTCGTGCGCGCCGGTCGACGCCCCCGAGGGGACGGCGGCGCGGCCGAGCGTCCCGTCCTCCAGCATGACGTCGACCTCGACGGTCGGATTGCCGCGGCTGTCGAGGATCTCGCGGGCGTGGATGTCGGCGATCGTGAACATGGGCGGCCTCCCGGGCGTCGGTCGCGGTCCCTTACCCGCCGCGCCTAGGCATGGGAAGGCGCGCGGGAGCGCCTCTCGCGCAGCAGGGCGTAGAGCCCGGAGGCGATCACGATCGCCACGCCCGCGACGGTCGCGGCGTCCGGCCGCTCGCCGAACGCCACCATGCCGACGACGAGCGCGAAGAGCATCCGGCTGTAGCGGAACGAGGACACGACCGCGATGTCGCCGATGCGGGTCGCCGCCACGATGGCGAGATACGCGACCATGCCGACACCCGTGCAGGCGGCGAGGACGACGACTTGCTCGGCGTCGGGGCGGACGAAGGGCGCGCCGATCGCGAGCTGCAACCCGAGCCCTGCCGGGACCAGGCAGGCGAAGGCGTGAAGCGACAGGCGCGGGCCGGAGACCGTGCCCGGCATGGTCCGCGTGACGAGGTCGCGCGCGGCGAGGCCGAACATGCCCCCGACCGCGAGCAGCACCGCCGGGTCGAACGCGGCCGCGCCCGGGCGCACGATCACGAGCACGCCCGCGAAACCCGCGGCGATCGCCGTCCAGCGCCGCCAACCCACCCGCGCGCCCAGGAACAAGGTCGCGCCGAGCGCGACGACGAGCGGCGTCGCCTGGATCACCGCCGAGGCGAGGGAGAGCGGGATCAACGCGAGGGCGGAGACGAAGAAGCACGAGCCGACGACCTCGAAGCCCGACCGCGCGAGGACCTTCGGGCGCGTGTAGTCGTCCGACCAGACCGGGCGGCGCCCGATTGCGAGGAAAGCGGAGAAGGCCGTCGCGCCCGCGAGCCCGAGCATCCAGATGATCTGCGCCGGTGGGATCGCGCCGGACAGCGCCTTGATCAGGCCGTCCTCCAGCGCGAAACAGGCCATCGCGGCGACCATCAGCGCCGCCCCGCGGACTGTGTCGGTCATCGCGGACGGCTCGGCGCTAGCATGAACCGGCCCCAGCGTTCGCCTGTGCCGCCGCAGCCTGCGTCACCGCCGCTTTTATCGCCAAAGTGTCCGCCGTGGCGACCATCGTCGCCGCCACCGATGCTTGCCGGGCTCGTGCTGCATCGGTCTCGGCGCGCTGGCCCGACCTACCGAACCATCGCGCTGGACGAAGCCGCGCTCGAGGTCGCGTTGGCGATCCGACCGCCGCAAGTCGGCGTTCGGGACGACGGCGACTGCCCCACCCCGCCGGGGTCCGCGAAGATGTCGCATGACGCCGCGATTGCCTTGAACGGCGGTCGGTCGTCGTGCTTCCACGGATCGTCGACGGAAGGCCCCCGGCGATGCCGTCGAGGCCCGGTCGGGTCGCGCCGAGGCCTAGGCCATGCCCGCCACTTCGTACTGCTCCTTGGGCGACAGCTTCCGATCGAAATGGACGCCGAGCATCCCGTCGTCCGCCCACTGGACGCGGCCGGGCACGTCGAGCCGCGGGGTCACGAGCGAAACCAAGTCGCCGACCGCGAACACGCCACGCGCGCAGACTTTCACGCCGCCCTCGGAGACATCCACGATGTCCACCACGGTATCCTTGCCGCGGGCACGGATCGACGCCTTGAGATGCGACGGGCGCCGTCTCGGTCGATAGAACATGGAGCGCCTCCTTCGCGATTCGGCACGACCCTAGCCCCGTGCCACTTACCGACGCGTTAAGCGCGCTCACCGCCGCCGCACCGCGAACAGTTCGAGCCGGTGCCCCTTGAGATCGTAGCCCAGCCGGGCCGCGATGCGCTCCTGCAGCGCCTCGATCTCGGGATCGACGAACTCGATCACCTCGCCCGTCTGCAGGTCGATGAGGTGGTCGTGATGCTCGCGCTCGGCGTCCTCGTAGCGCGCGCGCCCGTCGCCGAACTCGCGCCGCTCGAGGATGCCGGCCTCCTCGAAGAGCTTGACCGTCCTGTAGACCGTCGCCACCGAGAGGTTCGGATCGCGTTCGGCGGCGCGGGCGTGGATCGTCTCCACGTCGGGATGGTCGTCGGACGCCGCGAGGACGATCGCCACCGTCCGCCGCTGCCCGGTCAGGCGCAGGCCGCTCGCCTCGCACCGCGCGATGATCGTGGTCGGGTCCATGCGCGACCCCCTAGCGACGGCGCCGGCGCGGGGCAATCAGGTGCCGCAGAACGTCCGCGTCACGCGCTCGTGCGGGGCGGCGGGCGCGCGGTAGGGCGCGTTCACCTCGGTCTCCCGCCAGGGGTCGGCCAGCACCGCCGACAGCGCGCGGAACGGTGCGAGGTCGCCCGCGCCCGCCGCCACGATCGATTCCTGAACCCGATGGTTGCGCGGGATCACCGCCGGGTTCGCCCGCCGCATCGCCGCGAGGTCGGGATCGTTCGGCAGCCAGCGGTCGATCCAGTCGCGCAGCTTGTCCGGCTCGGTCGCGAGCGCGGGGGCCGCGTCGGGGTCGGTCGCCAGCGCGCGGAACGTGGCCGTGAAGTCGGCGCCGCCCTCGGCCATGACCTCGAGGAGCTCCATCGCGAGCTCGATGTCGTCGAGCCCGATCTTGCCCGCCATGACCGCGCGCCAGGCCGAGGCGTAGAGGTCGCGGAACCCGTCAAGCACCTCCGTCGCCCGCGCGACCGCCCCCGCGCGCTCGCCCATCAGCGGCAGGAGCGCGGTCGCGAGCTGCGCGAGGTTCCACAGCGCGATGTCGGGCTGGTTCTGCCACGCGTATCGCCCGTGGGCGTCGATCGCCGAGAAGACGGCGTCGGGCCGGTATTCCTCGACGAAGGCGCAGGGGCCGTAGTCGATCGTCTCGCCGGAGATCGTCATGTTATCGGTGTTCATCACGCCATGGACGAAGCCGAGGCCCATCCAGCGCGCCACCAGCGACGCCTGCGCCGTCATGACGCGCTCCAGAAGGCCCATCGGTCCCTCCGCCCCCGGCGCGTGACGCGCGAGGGCGTGGTCGAGAAGCGCCTCGAGCCCCGCCACGTCGTCGCGTGACGCGAGCGCCTGGAACGTGCCGACGCGGATGTGGCTCGCGGCCACGCGCGTCAGGATCGCGCCGGGCAGGGGGCCTTCCTCGCGCAGTACCGTCTCGCCCGTCGTGACGGCGGCGAGCGCGCGCGTCGTCGGCACGCCGAGCGCGTGCATCGCCTCGCAGACGAGGTATTCGCGGATCACCGGCCCGAGCGCCGCCCGCCCGTCGCCCATCCGCGAATAGGGCGTCCGCCCCGACCCTTTGAGTGCCACGTCCGAGCGGCGCCCGTCATGGACGTGCTCGCCCAAGAGGATCGCGCGCCCGTCGCCGAGCTGGGGCGACCAGCCGCCGAACTGGTGGCCGGCATAGAGCTGCGCGAGCGGCTCCGCGCCGTCGGGCACCCGGTTGCCCGCGAAGACGTCGAGCGCGCCGCGCAACGCGTCCGGGTCGAGGCCCATCTCGCGCGCCAGCCCCTCGTTGAGCGCGAGCCAGCCCGGCGCGCGGACCGGGGTGGGCGCCATCCGCGTGAAGAGGCGCTCGGGCAGGCGCGCGTAGCTGTTGTCGAACGCGAGGCCGGGATCGCTCATGCCAGCCGCGCGAGACGCTCGGTCAGGAGCGCGAAGAAGCCGTCCGCGTCCACGCCCCCGAGGAAGGTCGCGTTGCGCGGCCGGTCGGTGACGCCCCACCAGTCGGCGACGGTCATGCCGCGGGTCAGCGGGCTGTCGACCTCGATCTCGACGTTGACGTCGCGGCCGGTGAACAGGTCCGGGCGCAGCAGCCACGCGATCACGCATGGGTCGTGCAGCGGCGCGCCCTCCGAGCCGTACTTCGCCTTGTCGAAGCGCTCAAAAAAGCCGGTCCAGCCCGCCACCGCCTCGCCCACGCGACCCGCAGCGCGGAACGCGTCGTTGCGGGCGCGCGTCGTCAGGGCCCGGTGCGTGCAGTCGAGCGGGACGATCGTCACCGGCGCGCCGCAGGACAGCACCGTGCGCGCGGCCTCCGGGTCGACGTAGATGTTGAACTCCGCGGCGGGCGTGATGTTGCCGACCTCGAAATAGGCGCCGCCCATCAGCACGATGCGCTCGATGCGCGGGGCGATGTCGGGCGCGCGCTCCAGCGCGGCGGCGACGTTCGTCAGCGGGCCGAGGGGGCAGAGCGTGACGCTGCCCGGCGGCTCGGCGCGCAGCGTATCGACGATGAAGTCTACCGCGTGGGCGTCCTGAAGCGGCATTGTCGGATCGGGCAGGTCCGCCCCGTCCAGCCCCGTGACGCCGTGGACGTGCTCGGCGGTCACCAGGTCGCGGGCCATCGGCCGGTCGCAGCCGGCATAGACCGGCACGTCCGTCCGCCCGGCCAGCTCGCAGACGACGCGCGCGTTGCGCGCCGTCAGGTCGAGCGGGACGTTACCCGCCACGGCGGTGATGCCGAGTACCTCGAGCTCGGGCGAGGCCAACGCCAGCAGGATCGCGACGGCGTCGTCCTGACCGGGATCGGTGTCGATGATGATGCGCGTCATGGCGGCGACAGAAGGACGGCGCGCACCGGATTGTCCAGTGCGCGCCGCCCGGCCGCCCGTCCGCGGGCGCGGGGCCCGCCGGCGCGGCGTCCGGGGATCAGCTCCCGGGGCCCGCGTCGAAGTCGATCTCCTCCACGATCTTGAGAGCCTCGGCACGGTGCGCGGCGATCGAGGTCAGCGGGGTCTCGTCGGGCGTCAGCTCGCCCCAGCCGGCGACGAGCGGCGCGATCTCGGCGCCGGGCGCGACGGGGTACTCGTAGACCACGTCCGCGTAGATCGTCTGCGCCTCGGGAGAGGACAGGTACTCCATGAACGCGAGCGCCGTCTTCTCGTTGGCCGCGCCCTTCACCATCGCCACGCCGGAGATGTTGACGTGCGTGCCCGAGCCGTCGGCGAAGGTCGGGAACGCGAGGCGGACGGACTGCGCCCAGGCCTGCTGCTCGGGATCCTCGAGCATCTGGCCCATGTAGTAGGTGTTGCCGAGCGCGACGTCGCATTCCCCGGCCCAGATCGACTTGACCTGCGCGCGGTCGTTGCCCGACGGCGCCATCGCGAGGTTCGCCTTGACCCCTTCGAGCCATTCCTTGGCGGCCTCGCGCCCGTCATGCTCGATCACCGCCGAGATCAGGCCGATCGTGTAGACATGCGTGCCCGACCGGGTGCAGATGCGGCCCCGCCACTTCGGGTCGGCGAGGTCCTCGTAGGTCGTGACATCGCCCTCGGCCACGCGGTCGCGGCTGGCGTAGAGGATGCGCGCGCGGGTGGTCAGGCCGAACCAGTGGCCGTCGACGTCGCGCATCGCCTCGGGGACGTTGGCGTCGAGCACGGCGCTCTCGACGGGCTGCAGCACGCCGGCCTCCTTGGCCTCCGAGAGCCGCGAGACGTCGACGGTGAAGAGCAGGTCCGCCGGGCTTCGCTCACCCTCGGCGACGAGCCGCTCGGTGATGCCCTTGTCGATGTAGACGACGTTGGCGACGTGGCCGGTCGCCTCCTCGAAGCCGTCGATCAAGGGCTGGATCAGCTCCGGCTGGCGGTAGGAGTAGACGTTCACCTCGCCCGCGAGGGCGGGGGCGGCGATGGCCGCGGCGGTGGTGGCGAGGACGAGGGCACGAGGGGTCACGGGCATCTCCAGCGTTGACGTCCCCCTATTCCTGACGAAAACGCTCGGGTCAATCCCGACCGTTGCGCTCCGCGCGTTTGGCGGCCGTCCATAGCGCGTCCAACTCGGCGAGGTCGGAGCCCTGCGGCGTCCGCCCCGAGCGCGCGAGCGCGTCCTCGACCGCCTCGAACCGCCGCACGAACTTGGCGTTCGTCCCGCGCAGGGCCTCCTCGGGATCGACGCCCAGATGGCGGGCGAGGTTCGCCATCACGAAGAGCAGGTCGCCCATCTCGTCCGCCACCTCGGCCTTCGTCAGCCGCTCGCGCGCCTCCACCAGCTCGGCGGCCTCCTCGCGCAGCTTGTCGAGCACCTGCGCCGGCTCCGGCCAGTCGAACCCGACCCGCGCCGCGCGCTTCTGGAGCTTCGCCGCACGCATCAGCGCGGGCAGGCCAAGGGCCACGCCGTCGAGCGTCCGGCCGCCGCGCTCCGCCGCCTTCGCCGCCTCCCAGGCGCCCGCCTGCTCGGTCGCGGTGCGGTCGGGATCGGCCGCACCCCAGACGTGCGGATGGCGCGCGACCATCTTCGCGGCGACCCGTTCGGCGACCGCGTGGAAGTCGAACCGCCCCGCCTCCTCCGCCATGCGCGCGTGATAGACGACCTGCAGCAGCAGGTCGCCAAGCTCGCCCTCGAGCTCGTCCCACGCGCCTTCGTCCGGCAGGCGCGCGATCGCATCGGCGACCTCGTAGGCCTCCTCGATCGTGTAGGGCGCGATCGACGCGAAGTCCTGCTCCACGTCCCAGGCGCAGCCGCGCTCCGGGTCGCGCAGCCGGGCCATCACCGCCAGCAGCCGGTCGAGCCCGCCGCCGGGCGTGGTGCAGGGGTCGTCGATCATGGCGCTATCCGGGTTGCGCAGAGGTGGTCGCGCAGGGCCCGCGCGGTCCAGCCGCCGTCGCGGTAGCTCGCGATCGAGCGCGCGTCGCAGCGTTTCGCGAGCCTGCGGCCATCGGCGTCGCGCACGAGGTCGTGGTGGCGGTAGGCGGGGACGGGCAGAGCGAGCATCCGTTGCAGCGCGACGTGGATCGGCGTCGCGCCCTCAAGGTCGTCGCCGCGCGTCACCAGGTCCACCCCCTGCGCCGCGTCGTCGACCACGACGGCGAGGTGGTAGGCGGCGCCGATGTCGCGCCGCGCAACGACCACGTCGCCAATCGCCGCGCGGAACGTAGCGCCATCCATCGCCCGCGGCTGCCCCCGCTCGGTCCAGGCGAGGTCGCCGACCGCCGCCGCATCGAGCCGCAGCGTCGCGCCCTCCGGCCGCGGCCCGTCGCGCGACGCCCCCCGGCACGCCCCCGGATAGACGATGCCGTCCGGCCCGGTGGCGGGCGCGCCCTCCTGCGGCGCGGAGGCGGCCTCCGCCACGTCGCGGCGGGTGCACGCGCAGGGATAGAGCAGGCCCGAGCCCCAGAGGGCGTCGAGCGCGGCGTCGTGCGCGCCCGCGCGATCCGACTGCCGCATCACGGGCTCCGGCCAGTCGAACCCGAGCCAGCGCAGGTCCGCGACGATCGCCGCCTCCCATTCGGGACGGGCGCGCGCCCGGTCGATATCCTCGATCCGCAGGAGCATGTCGCCGGCCCCGTCGGCCACCATCGCCGCCCAGGCATGGCCCAGATGGAGCGGCCCGGTGGGCGACGGCGCGAAGCGGGTGATCATTCCGCCGCCTGCCGGACCCCCAGCCAGTCGAGCCAGTCGGCCTTCGCGCGGTCGGTGTAGCGTTTGTAGCGCGCGGGCCTCCCCCGCCTTCCGCCGCGCGCATCGACGGGCGGGAACAGGCCGAAGTTGACGTTCATAGGCTGGAACGTCTTCGCCTCCGCCCCGCCGGTGATGTGATGCACGAGCGCGCCGATGGCGGTGGTGCGCGGCACGTCCGGCAGCGCATGGCCCAGGATCTCCGCCGCGGCCATGCGCCCGGCCAGGAGGCCCATCGCGGCCGACTCGACGTAGCCCTCGACACCCGTGATCTGCCCGGCGAGCCGGACATGCGGCATCGCGCGCAGGCGCATTCCGGCATCGAGCACCGTCGGCGCATTGACGAAGGTGTTGCGGTGGATCCCGCCGAGCCGCGCGAAGGTCGCGTCGCGAAGCCCCGGAATCGTGCGGAGCACCTCGACCTGCGCGCCATGCCTCATCTTCGTCTGGAAGCCGACGATGTTGTAGAGCGTGCCGAGCGCGTTGTCGCGGCGCAGCTGTACGACGGCGTGCGGCTTGACGTCGGGCGCGTGCGGGTTCGTCAAACCGACGGGCTTCATCGGCCCCCAGCGGAGCGTCTCGCGGCCCCGTTCGGCCATGACCTCGATCGGCAGGCAGCCGTCGAAATAGGCGGCGGTCTCGCCGTCGTGGAACTCGGCCACCTCGGCGGCGAGCAGCGCGTCGACGAAGGCCTCGTAGCCGTCGCGGTCGAGCGGACAGTTGACGTAGGCCGTCCGCTCCGCCTCGGTCTCGCCCTTGTCGTAGCGCGACTGCCGCCAGGCGACGTCCATGTCGATGCTATCGGCATACACGATTGGCGCGATGGCATCGAAGAAGGCCAGCGCGTCCTGACCTGCGACGCGCGCGATGTCGGCCGCGAGCGCGCCGCCGGTGAGCGGGCCGGTCGCAACGATCCAGCGGCCGTCGCGGGGCAGGACGGTGATCTCGCTGTCCACGACCTCGATCCCCGGATGCGCCCGGATGCGCGCTGTCACGGCGCGGGCGAAGGCGTCGCGGTCGACGGCCAGCGCGCCGCCCGCGGGCAGGCGGTGCTGGTCGGCCATCGCCATCAGGAGCCCGCCCGCCGCGCGCATCTCCCAGTGCAGCAGCCCAACCGCGTTCTGCTCGTCGTCGTCCGAGCGGAACGAGTTCGAGCAGACCATCTCGGCCAGGTCGCCCGAGCGGTGCGCGAACGTGCCCACGGCGGGCCGCATCTCGTGGATCGTCACGGGCACGCCCCGTTCGGCGGCCTGCCAGGCGGCCTCGCAGCCGGCCATGCCGCCGCCGACGATGTGGAGCGTCTCGGTCATGGGGCGGGGATAGCCGCGCGGCGCCGCTTATGGAAGCGCGGGGAGCGAAGGGTGCCGACCACCGCGGGAATACGCGGGGCCGGCGGTCTTCGGTAGACCGACCCGGTGGTTCACCGCCAAGCGGTACGGGCCGTTCTGCAATGATCGCAAGCTATTCGCGCGCGTCGGCGCGCCGGTATCCGCAATCCTGCAACGCCGCCTTCACGATTCGGCCGTTGACAGGTTGCGGCCTTGTTCCGTGGGCAGGCAGAGCCAATCCACCAGCGCGCGCAGCGTCGGGTCGCCGTGGCGCGTCTCGTGCCAGGCGATCCAGAGCTCGCCGGGAATGCGGCCGGGCAGGTCGGCGGCGACCATCGTGGTGTTCGGGCCGACGAGGAAATCGGGGAGCAGCGTCGGCAGCCCCGTCGCCATCGCCATCTCGAGCGCCATCGGCATGTCCTCGACCCGGCACCGCGGCAGCGGAGCGGCGTCGGAATGCAGCTCGCGCAGCGTGTCGGCCTCAGCATGGCGGCGCGTGAGCCCGATCCAGTCCGGACCCAGCGGCGCCCCGCGCGGGAGGTAGACCCGCAGGGCGTAGTCGCGGAACCGCCTGACGCGCAGCCGCCCGGCATCCGGCCGGCCCACGCGGATCTGGATGTCGGCCTGCCCGAGACCCTGCGTCGCGATCTTGTCGGTCATCGTCAGCGCGACGTGGGGCAGGTGACGGGCGAGGGCCTGCGCCCGGGGCAGGACGAAGCGGCGATGGACCGCCGGGGGCGCGGCGAGCTCGAAGGGCAGCGGCTCCTCCGGCGTGCCGGTGCGGATGTCGGCGATGCGGGCCCGCAGCGTCTGCTCGAGCGTCTCTGCCACCCGGGCGAGGTCGGTGGCCGCCCCGGTCGCGACCAGTCCTCCGCCGCGTTTCTCAAAAAGTGGGACGGCGAGCGCATGGCCCAGCCGGTCGAGCCGCCGCGACACGGTGGCGACGTTCGTGTTGAGATGCCGGGCCGCCGCCGACATCGTGCCGTGCCGTGCCACGGCGAGCACGAAACGGAGGTCGTCCCAGTTGTCGAGATGCATGCGCCCAGCCCTTTGCCGCCGCGCGCGACCCTATGGCCGAGCATCCCCCGCGCAACAGGGGCGCGGTCGCCGGGTCAGTCCTCGGCCTCGGCCCCCTCGATCGGCGCGCCGCCATCGGCCACCCGAGCGACCGAGACCACCCGCTCGCCTCGGCGCGTATCGAAGACGCGGACGCCTCCCGCGCTGCGCGAGCGGAACGAGATGCCGTCGACCGGGCAACGGATCGACTGGCCGGTGGAGGTGGCGAGCATGATCTGGTCGTCGAGCTCCACGGGGAAGGCCGCGACGATCGCGCCGCCGCGCGCGGCGCGGTCCTGCGCGCCCACGCCCATGCCGCCGCGCCCGCGGACCGGGTAGTCGTGCGACGACGAGAGCTTGCCCGCCCCGCCTTCGGTGATCGTGACGATCAGGTCCTCGGCCGCCGACATCTCGACGTAGCGTGCGTTCGAGAAGTTCGGGTCGGCCGGCGCCTCCTCCTCTTCGCCCGCCTCGTCGTCGCCGAGGCCGGCCATCGCGCGGCGCATCTTGAGATAGGCGGCCCGCTCCTCGGCGGTCGCGTCGAAGTGCCGGATCACCGCCATCGAGACCACGGCGTCTTCGCGGCCCAGCCGGATGCCGCGCACGCCGGTCGACGCGCGGGAGTTGAACACGCGCACGTCGGTCGCCGGGAACCGGATCGCACGTCCCGAGCGCGTGACCAGCATCACGTCGTCGTCGTGGCTCGCGATCCGCGCGTCGATTAGCCGCCAGTCGGCGGTCTCGCCCTCGAAGCGCATCGCGATCTTGCCGTTGCGCATCACGTTGGCGAAGTCCGACAGCGCGTTGCGACGCACCGTGCCCCGGTCGGTGGCGAACACGACCTGCAGGTCGCCCCAGTCCGCCTCCTCGCGGTCCACCGGCATGATCGCGGCGATCCCGGTCCCGGTGGCGATCGGCAGCAGGTTGACGAGCGCCTTGCCCTTCGCCGTCCGCCCGCCCTGCGGCAGGCGCCACGCCTTGAGCTTGTAGACCATCCCGTCCGTCGTGAAGAACAGCAGCGGCGTGTGCGTGCTCGCCACGAAGAGCGTGGTGACGACGTCCTCCTCCTTGGTGGCCATGCCCGCCGTGCCCTTGCCGCCGCGCTTCTGGCTGCGGAACTCCGCGAGCGGCGTGCGCTTGGCGTAGCCCGACGCGGTGACGGTGACGACGACGTCCTCGCGCTCGATGAGGTCCTCGTCCTCCATGTCGCCCGACCAGTCCGCGATCTCGGTGCGGCGGGGGACGGCGAAGAGCGCGCGGACCTCGCGGAGCTCGTCCGCGATGATCTCGAGGATGCGCGCGCGCGAGCCCAGGATGTCGAGATAGTCGCGGATGCGCTCGGCCAGCGCCTGCAGCTCGTCGGTCACCTCCTTGACGCCGAGCTGCGTGAGCCGCTGGAGCCGGAGCTCGAGGATCGCCTTCGTCTGGCGCTCGGAGAGGTTGTACGTGCCGTCCTCGTTGGGCCCGTGGGTCGGGTCGTCGATGAGCTTCAGGTAGGGCAGGATGTCGCCCGCGGGCCAGCGCCGCTCCATCAGCCGGGCGCGCGCATCGGCCACGTCGGCCGACGCGCGGATGGTCGCCACCACCTCGTCGACGTTGCTGACCGCGACCGCGAGGCCGCACAGGACGTGGCTGCGGTCGCGCGCCTCGCGCAGGTCGAACGCGGTGCGCCGCGCGATCACCTCCTCGCGGAACGACAGGAACGCGGTCAGGAAGCCGCGCAGCGTCAGCTGCTCGGGGCGCCCGCCGTTGAGCGCGAGCATGTTGCAGGCGAACGACGTCTGCATCGGCGTGAAGCGGAACAGCTGGTTGAGCACGACCTCGGCCGTCGCGTCGCGCTTGAGCTCGACCACGACGCGCACGCCCACGCGGTCGGACTCGTCCTGCACGTGCGCGATGCCCTCGATCCGGCGGTCCTTGGCGGCCTCCGCGATGCGCTCGATCATGGTGGCCTTGTTGACCTGATAGGGCACCTCGTCGATCACGATGGCGTAGCGGTCCTTGCGGATCTCCTCCACGCGGGTCTTGGCGCGCATCACGACCGAGCCGCGCCCCTCGAGATAGGCCTTGCGGATGCCAGCGCGCCCCAGGATCACCGCGCCGGTCGGGAAGTCCGGGCCGGGCACGATCCCCAGCAGCGCCTCGGAATCGAGGTCCGGCTCGTCGATCAGCGCGAGGCAGGCGTCGATCACCTCGCCCAGATTGTGCGGCGGGATGTTGGTCGCCATGCCGACCGCGATGCCGCCCGCGCCGTTGACGAGCATGTTGGGGAACCGCGCCGGGAGCACGGTCGGCTCCATGTCCTTGCCGTCGTAGTTCGGCTGGAAGTCCACGGTGTCGCGGTCGATGTCGGCCAGCAGGTAGGCCGCCGGCTTGTCCATGCGGACCTCGGTGTAGCGCATCGCGGCCGGATTGTCGCCGTCCATGGACCCGAAATTGCCCTGCCCGTCGAGGAGCGGGAGCGACATCGAGAAGTCCTGCGCCATCCGCGCGAGCGCCTCGTAGATCGCCGAGTCGCCGTGCGGGTGGTACTTCCCCATCACGTCGCCGACCGGCCGCGCGGACTTGCGGTACGACTTGTCCTGTGTGTTTCCGGTCTCGTGCATCGCGTAGAGGATGCGGCGATGGACCGGCTTCAATCCGTCGCGCAGGTCGGGGATCGCGCGGGAGATGATGACCGACATCGCGTAGTCGAGGAACGAGGTCCGCATCTCCGCCACGATGTCGATCCGCGGCCCGTCATGCGCCATCGCGCCGGGGCCGGGGGCGTCGTCGTCGGGGATCTGCGGCTCGTCGGTCATGGCGTTCTCCGGCACGGTCGGACGCTAGATGTCGTCGGCGCGAGACCTAGCAGCCGCAGCATCTGGCCTCAACGGGGATCGATGCGCCCGAGCCGTCCGGATGCGATCGCGAACCAGACAGCGGCGAGCCCGAGCGACAGCACTGCGTTCCAGCCCGCCATGCTGAGCCCGAGCTGCCAAGCGATCTCGTCGCACATCACGATCCTCTCGGGGATCTCCAGCGACAGCAGGTCCGCCCCCGACAGCGAGGCGAGGCTGCCCCCGCCGCTGCACGCGGACGGGCCGTCCCACCAGCCCTGCTCGACGCCCGCGTGGAACGCGCCGATCCCCGCCGTCGTCAGCGCGGCGATCCCCGCCAGCGCGCTCGACGCGCGCGGCATCACGCCGGTCAGGACGAGGGTGCCCAGCACGATGGCGGCGATGTGTGGCCAACGCTGCCACAGGCACATCGCGCAGGGTGCGTAGCCCGCGAGCTGGAACGCCCACGCCCCGCCGAGCAGGCCGACATGGCCGAGCGTGGCCGCGACCGGCGCCGCCCTAGACATAGCGCAAGGCCACGAACGAGCCGACGAGGAGCACGACGAAGGCGGTGAAGGCGAGGCCGAGCCGCTTCTCGACGAAGGCCTGCACCGGCGGGCCGAACTTCCACAGGAGCGCGGCGACGAGGAAGAAGCGCAACCCGCGCGCGGCGATCGAGGCCACCACGAAGACCGGGAGAGAGAGCGCCGTGGCCCCCGACAGGATCGTGACCACCTTGTAGGGGAACGGCGTCACCCCGGCGATCAGCACGGCCCAGGCGCCCCATTCGTTGTAGCGCTCGAAGAAGCCGTCGAACGATCCCGCCTTGCCGAGACCGGTAAGGATCGGCTCGCCCAGCGCCTCCCACGCGAAGTAGCCGATCGCGTAACCCAGGAGTCCGCCCGCCACGCTCGCCGCCGTGCAGACCGCCGCGAGGAGCCAGGCGCGGCGGGGCGCGGCCAGCACCATCGGGATCAGCAGGATGTCGGGCGGGATCGGGAACACCGAACTCTCCACGAAGGCCACCAACGCGAGGACCCAGAGCGCCCGGGGATGCGCGGCCCAGGCGAGCGTCCAGTCATAGAGCCTGCGTATCATGGGCTTGCCGGTCCCACGGAACCCGCGCAGGGTCAAGCGCGACGGGTTCGGCATGCGGGACGGGCGTATGAAGTGGCGTGGGCTGCGCAGGAGCGCGAACATCGAGGACCGGCGCGGGCGGGGCGGGGGACGCGTCGGCGCCAAGCGGGCGGGCGGCATCGGCGGGCTCGGGCTCATCGCCGTGGTGGTGATCGGCTGGTTCCTCGGCGTCGACCTAACGCCGCTCCTGTCGGGCGGCGGGCAGACCTACGGCGGCGGGACGTTCGGATCCCCGCCGGCGCAGGAGCGGCCGGTATCGCGGACCGAGGTCGAGGAGGGCGAGTTCGTCGCCGCGATCCTCGGCAGCACCGAAGTCGTCTGGAGCGACATCTTCGAGCGGCAGGTCGGGCAGCCCTACCGGCCGCCGACGATGGTGCTCTTCAGCCAGGTGACGCAGAGCCCCTGCGGGAACGCGAGCGGGGCGACGGGGCCGTTCTACTGCCCGGCCGACAACAAGGCGTATCTCGACACCGACTTCTTCACGACCCTTGAGCAGCGGCTGGGCGCGCGCGGCGACTTCGCGGCGGCGTACGTCGTGGCGCACGAGGTCGCGCATCACGTGCAGGACGAGCTCGGCATCCTCGGGCAGGCGAACGCGGCGCGCCGCACCGCTTCGCCCGAGCAGTCCAACGCGATCTCGGTCCGCGTCGAGCTGCAGGCGGATTGCTTCTCGGGCATCTGGGCGCGCGCGGTGCAGGAGCGCTTCGGCGTCTTGCAGCCCGGCGACATCGACGAGGCCGTGAACGCCGCCCGCCAGATCGGCGACGACCGGATCCAGCGCGGCGCGGGCCGCGTGCCGCAGCCGCATACCTTCACCCATGGCACCTCCGAGCAGCGCGCGCGCTGGTTCCGTACCGGCTACGAGAGCGGATCGATCCCGGCCTGCGACACGTTCTCCGCGCGCAGCCTCTGATTGACGGCGCGCGCGGGCACGCGGTAGCAGGGCGGCGCTCCGGCGCGGAGCCCGTGTGGCGGAATGGTAGACGCAGCGGATTCAAAATCCGCCGCCGCGAGGCTTGCCGGTTCGAGTCCGGCCACGGGTACCGGCGCCGGGTCGCGCCGTCGGGCAGGGGGTAGCGGAGGGGTCATGGGTCGGCTGCATTTCTACGTCATGGGCCTGATCGCGCTCGTCTACGGGCTCCTGGCCTGCGCCGAGTACGTGATGGTGAGTTACGGCATCCGCGCGGGCTGGCTCGACTACTATCCGCCCGAGCAGCTCGCCTGGCTCGGCACGCTCCCGGGCTGGGTCCACGGGGTGTTCGGCTTCCACGCGCTGATCGCGCTCGTGGGCGCGCTCTGCCTGCTCGCGCACGTGCCCGCGGCGGTGTGGATGCTGGCCTTCGCGTTCTTGTCGATGGTCGTGCTCGACGTCTGGATGGTTGCCTTCGCCGAGCCCGGCCTGATCGAGCTGACGGGTGGCGGCGCGATGCCGTGGCTCGTCCTCGGCCTGACGCTGGTGCTCAGCTTCCTGATCTACCTCTACGCGCGCCAGGAGAAGCAAGCGGGCGAGGTCCTCTGACCGCCGCTGGACCGCCCCCGGCGCGGCTGCTAGGCGGTCCCTGACCGTAACGCTCAGGTATCGCCGCCGATGACGCCTCGCCTCCGTACCGACGGCCTCACCCGCCGGGTCGGGGAGCGCGCGATCGTGGACGCGGTCACGCTGTCGGTTGCGGCGGGGCAAGTGACCTGCCTGCTCGGCCCGTCGGGCTGCGGCAAGACAACGACGTTGCGCATCGTCGCGGGCGTGGACCGCCAGGACGCCGGCAGCGTCACGCTCGACGGGACCGTCGTGTCCGACGACGCGCGCCACGACCCTCCGGAGTCGCGGGGCGTCGGCCTGATGTTCCAGGACTTCGCGCTGTTCCCGCATCTCACTGTGGCGCGCAACGTGGCCTTCGGGTTGCGCCGCGGGCCGGGGGTCGAGGCGCGGGTGCGCGAGCTCCTCGAGCGCGTGGACCTGGCGAGCTATGCGGACAAGCATCCCCACGAGCTCTCGGGCGGGGAGCAGCAGCGCGTCGCGCTCGCCCGCGCGCTCGCGCCGCGGCCGAAGGTCATGCTGATGGACGAGCCGTTCTCGGGTCTCGACAACCGCTTGCGCGACGGGATCCGCGACGAGACGCTCGGCGTGCTCAAGGACGAGGGGACGGCCGTGCTCCTCGTCACGCACGAGCCCGACGAGGCGATGCGCATGGCCGACGAGATTGCGCTCATGCGCGACGGCCGGATCGTGCAGCAGGCCGCGCCCTACAACCTCTACAACGCACCCGCCGACCGGGCGGCCGCCGCGTTCTTCAGCGACGTCAACGTGATCGAGGGCGTCGTGCGCGGCGCGCTGACCGACACGCCGTTCGGCCGGTTTCTCGCGCCCGGCCACGCGGAGGGTGCGGAAGTCGACATCGTCTTCCGCCCACAGCACGTCCGCTTGGACTTCGACCGCTCGGGCCGCGGGCCGGCGCCGACCGCGACGGAGGGCGCGCCCGCGCGCGGCACGGTCGTGCGCGCGCGGTTCATGGGCAAGGAGAGCTTGGTCGAGTTCGCGATGGAGGACGGCCGAAGCCGCGTCACCGCGACCGTGCCGGCGGTGTTCCTGCCGAAACCCGGGACCGTCATGTGGCTGTCGATCCGCCGTGACCGATGTTTCGTCTTCAGGCGCGAGCCGATCGGGAGGGGGACGACGTAGGGGTGACGGGACGACCAGGCCGCATGGCTCCATGTCACCGCGGTCACCGGCCCTCAGCCGACCGGCGGGACCGCTAGGAGGCGGCAAGGGCGTCGCGCGGTGATCCGCCGGCACCCGACGGGTCGTCGACGCTGTCAACCTGATCTTGCCCGTACGGCCCGGCATCCGCTCTCACGCGGCTCGTTCCACGACAGCCCTCACGGGTCCGGCTACGCCGCCCCTAAGCCCATCATCGCGTTCCCAATCGTTGACTCGGAACGATTGTTCGTCCGCCGGAAACGAAATGGACGGACGCGCCCCATCGAGGTTTCCACGCAGCGACGGTCGAGGCGGATCACCGGACCGTCAGCGACCCCAGCTGCGGACCGTCCCGCAGTCGACATGGGTGAAGTTCGACCCGCCGTAGCGTCCGACGCCGCCGGCCGCGCAGGAGATAGCCGCGCGCGAGACCTGGCTGACCGATCGCGACGAGAGACGGAGGTCGGCCGCCTGCCCCTGGAGGTGGAGCGAGTTGCGCGCCACGCCCGACGAGCGGGAGCGCAGCATCGCGTTCGTCGCCGGCGAACGGTAGCCCGACAGCAGGAGGAACGGCTCGCTCGCGTCGACCAGGCGATGCGTCGCGGAGATGATGTCGATCGCGCGGTTGTCGATCGCCTTCACCTCGTTGCGGCGCCAGTCGCGGAAGAAGAAATTGATCTCCGCCAGGGCGTCGCGGACGTAGTCCCCCTCGACCCAGTAGATCGTATTCATCGACTCGCCGGTCCGCGCGTTGTGCATCTTCACGCGGCGGATGTCGCCGCCGCCGCGAAGGAACCCGGCGGCCTTCGAGTACGTTGGTGCCGCGATCACGGCCGTTGCGGCGAATGCGCCCAGGACGCCGCGGCGCGTCAGGCGGGTGGTGTTCTCATCAATCACGTCTGCCCCGATCACTGTCTTGGACCGTCTCGTGCGGCCTCAGGCGTCTCGTCCCCGTGTGACGCCCATGCTTTGTCATCGATCATTCGATTCTCGAACAGAAGATCGAATGCGCCGCGATTGTGGCGAAAGTTTGCCGGTAGCCGCGAATTTGGGGCAGGCTTGCCATCCGGCTTTCGAGGGCGCGACGGTCTATTCGCCTGCGCATGCGATGGACTCGTGGCTGCCGTCCGGTAAGGTGGCGCGGTCCGAGCGCTAGCGGGAATCCTCATGTTTCGTATTCTCGTCCTTCTCCTCCTGAGCATCCAGCCGCTTGGCGCCGAGCCGCTCCTGACCCCGATGCGGTCCGCGATCGGGACCGTGGCGGCCGAGGAGGACGGGATCGCCGCGTTCTACCGGGAACGCGCCCATGCCCCGATCTGGATCGGAGAGGATTCGAACGAGCGCCGCGCCGCCCTTCTGGCCGCCCTCGCCGCCGCCCCGTCGCACGGGCTTCCCGACCGGGGCGACCATGCCGCGCTTCGGCGAGCGTTCGAGACGGCGGCCGGCGCGACCGCGCTCGGGGAGGCCGAGGCCGCGGCGACGCGGGCCTTCGTTCGCCTGATGCGTGAGGCGAGCGGCGGCGTCCTCGTGCCGTCCGACGTTGACGCGTCGATCCACACCGAGCCCCCGGTCCGGGACCCGGCTAGCGACCTCGCCGCCATTGCGGGGCCCGACCCACACGCGTTCATCCGATCCATCTGGCCCGATGCGCCGGATTACGTCCGTCTCGTGCGACTGAAGCTCGAGCTCGAGGCCGCCCTCGACGCGGGCGGATGGGGGAAGCCGGTACCGGGCGGCACGCTGCGCCAGGGCGACGACGGGCCGGCGGTGATCGCGTTGCGCGACCGTCTCGTCGCGCGCGGCTACCTGACGGCGGGCGCGACGGCGCGGTTCGACGAGCCGCTCGCGGCGGCCGTCCGCGCGTTCCAGCGGGATCACGGGCTCGCGCCGGACGGCGAGGCCGGGGCCGACACGATCGACGCGCTCAACGTCTCGATCGGCAGGCGGCTCGATCAGGTCCTCGTCGGGCTCGAGCGTCTGCGCTGGTCGAACCGGCCGCGCGAGCCCCGGCACGTGCTCGTGAACCTCGCCGAGCAGCGCGCCTACGTGATCGACGATGGCCGCGTCACCTTCGACACGGTCGTCGTCGTGGGCGAGGATTCCGATCGCCGCCGCACGCCCGAGTTCGACGAGACGATGACCCACCTGGTGGTCAACCCGACCTGGCACGTTCCCCGCTCGATCGCGGTGCGGGAGTACCTGCCGCAGCTCAGGCGCGGCGGGGCACGGCATCTCGAGGTCCACGGCCGGCAGGGGCGGGTCGACCGTCGGCGGATCGACTTCGGGCGCTACGACGCCTCGAGCTTCCCCTACAGCCTCAAGCAACCGCCGGGGCCGAGCAACGCCCTTGGCCGGGTCAAGTTCATGTTCCCGAACGCCTGGAACATTTATCTCCACGACACCCCGTCCCGCGATCTGTTCGCGCGCGACGTCCGGACCTTCAGTCATGGCTGCGTCCGCGTCGCGCGGCCGCGCGATCTCGCCTACCACCTCCTCGCGGCGCAGGATCGCGATGCGCGGGCGACGTTCGACGGCATACTCGCGGCCGGGCGGGAGCGGCGGATCGACCTCGAGGAGCCGATCGGCGTGCACATCGTCTACCGCTCGGTCTGGGCCTCGCCCGACGGGCGCGCCCATTGGCGCGGCGATCCCTACGGCCGCGACGCCGCGGTTTCGCGCGCGCTGGCCGAGGCCGGGGTGGCGACCCGTATCGACGGAAGCTAGACCGGCCCCGTCCCGGCGACCGCGCGCCGGTCCTGTCGGAGGCCCGGATGCACACTTTGGCCCAGATCGCCGACGCCCTCGGACGTCCCGTGGAGGGCGACGGCACGATCCGCTTCGCCCGCGCCGCCGAGCCCGCCGCGGCCGGACCCGAGGACCTGGCGCTCGCGATGTCGCCCGCCTACGGCGATGCGCTCCGCGACGGGGCCGCGCGGGTGGCGATCGTGTGGGAGGGGGCGGACTGGCGATCCTACGGGCTCGAGGGCGCGGTGGCCGTTCCCCGTGCGCGGCTGGCGATGGCGGGGATCACGCAGGCACTCGATGCCGGTCCCGACATCGCCCCGGGCACCCATCCAAGCGCGGTGGTCGATCCGAGCGCGCGCATCGACCCGACTGCATCGATCGGCCCGCTCTCGGTCGTCGGCGCGCGGGCGGCGATCGGCGCGAACACGCGGATCGGTCCGCAGGCGAGCGTCGGGGCGGACGCGACGATCGGCGCGGACGTCGTGCTCCACGCCGGCGTCCGGATCGGCGCCCGCGTGCGGGTCGGCAGCCGGACGGTCGTGCAGCCGGGTGCGGTGATCGGGGGCGACGGGTTCAGCTTCGTCACCCCTGCCGAGTCGGCGATCGAGAGGGTCCGCAAGACTTTGGGCGATGCGGGCGAGGCGGTCGATCAGGGCTACGTCCGTATCCATTCGCTCGGCGCCGTCTCGATCGGCGACGACGTGGAGATCGGCGCGAACGCCACGATCGACCGCGGCACGATCGCCGATACCGTCATCGGTCGGGGGACCAAGATCGACAACCTCGTGATGGTCGGCCACAACGTGCGGATCGGCGAGGACTGCCTCCTGTGCAGCCAGGTCGGCATCGCTGGCGGGACGACGCTCGGCGATCGGGTCGTGCTGGCGGGCAAGGTCGGGGTCAACGACAACATCACCATCGGCGACGACGTGGTGGCCGGCGGAGGCTCAAACATCTACACGCGGCTTCGCGCGGGCGAGGTCGTGCTGGGCTCGCCGGCGGTCAGGATGGAGACCAACATGGCGATGTACCGCGCGCTCCGGCGGCTGCCGCGGGCGCTCGAGCAGCTGGCGGCGCTTCGCCGGACCATCGCGGAGCGGGGAGGGGATGCAGGCGATGACGACCGAGGATGACGTCCGCGACCGGGTCCACCGCATCCTCGCCGAGCAGGCCATGATCGGCCCCGAGGACGTCGCCGACGACGACCGGCTCGTCGATCTCGGGATCGACTCGATGGCGCTGGTGGAGGCGATCTTCGCGATCGAGGAGGCGTTCGACGTCTCCGTGCCCTACAACGCCAACGAGCCCGACACGTCGGGACTCGACGTGTCCACCGTGGGCGCGATCGTCTCGGGCGTCCGCGCGCTGATCGCCGACCGGGCGCGATGAGGCGGGTGGTCGTAACCGGCGCGGGCACGATCAACGCGCTCGGGGCGGACGTGCCGTCGACGCTCGCGGCGATGCGCGAGGGGCGAAGCGCCATCGGCCCGCTCGCGATGCGCGACGCCGACCGGCTGGCGATCCGGATCGGCGCGCAGGTCGCCGACTACGACGAGACGGCGCGCTTCAACCGCCAGCAGATCGCGCTCTGCGATCGCTACACCCAATTCGCGCTCATCGCCGCCGCGCAGGCGATCGGGCAAGCGGGGCTGACCTTCTCGGGCGAAGCTGCGGCGCGGGCGGGAGTGATCCTCGGCACGTCCGGCGGCGGGCTCGGCACGCAGGACGAGAACTACCGAGCGGTCTACGAGGAGGGGCGCAACCGCGTGCATCCCTTCGTCGTGCCGAAGCTGATGAACAACGCGGCCGCCGCCCACGTCTCGATGGAGCACAACCTCAAGGGCCCGTCCTTCACCGTCGCCACCGCCTGCGCGAGCTCCAACCACGCGATCGGGCAGGCGTTCCAGTTCGTTCGCGCCGGCATCGCCGACGTGATGGTCACGGGCGGCGCGGAGGCGATGCTCTGCTTCGGCGGCGTGAAGGCATGGGAGGGGCTACGCGTCATGTCGAACGATACCTGCCGGCCGTTCTGCGCGACGCGGTCCGGGATGGTGCAGGGCGAGGGCGCGGGCGTCTTCGTTCTCGAGGCGCGCGACGCGGCGATGGCCCGCGGTGCGGACATCCTGGCCGAGATCGCGGGCGTGGCGATGACCTCGGACGCCTCCGACATCGTGATGCCGTCGCGGCAGGGGGCCGAGCGCGCGATGGCCGGTGCGCTCCGCGACGCAGGGCTGGCCCGCGAGGCGATCGGCTACATCAACGCGCACGGGACCGGCACGGCGGCCAACGACAAGACCGAATGCGCCGCGGTCGCGCACGTCTTCGGCTCGCATGCCGACCGGCTCGCGATCTCCTCGACCAAGTCGATGCACGGGCACTGCATCGGCGCGACCGGCGCGATCGAGCTGCTGGCCTGCCTGATGGCGCTGCGCGAGGGCGTGATCGCGCCGACGGCGAATTGGCGCGAACCCGATCCGGAATGCGCGCTCGACATCGTCCCGAACGAGGCGCGAGAAGCGCGGGTAGACGCGTGCCTCTCGAACGCCTTCGCGTTCGGCGGGATGAACGCCGTCCTCGCGCTCCGGGCGGCCTGAGCGCGAGGACGGCCCATGTCCTACTGCGGGGAGATCGGCTCCACCGCGTCGAGACCGGCCGTGAACCCCGTGAGCGACATGCGGAGCTCCGCCTGCTGGTCGGGGGCGAGCGCGGGCACGACGATCAGGGTCGCGGCCGCGCCGGCCTTCAGCGCCGCGACGTCCTGCGCGGTGAAGCCCATCCGGCTGAAGCACCCCGTCGCGTCGCAGAAGCTGAACGGGTAGGCGCGCGGCTGGCCGCCGTCGATCGACATGCGCACCTGCGCCGTCAGCAGCGTCTGGAGCGGCGTCAGCACGGTCGCGCCCGCGACGATCTCGCCGCCGTCGGGCAGGGTGAAGACGTTGACGTCCGCGGTCGGGTTGCCCTGCTGGTCGGCGAGGCGCTGGTAGAGCTGGCAGGGATCCTCCTGCCCCTCGGGCGCCTCGAGGCAGCGGACCTGCCAGTCGCCGTGCTCCTCGCGGATGTAGATCTCCGGCCCGCCGCCGAGTGCCTGTCCGACCGACAGGCCGCCGCCGGGCGCCGTCGGTGCCGCACCGGTGACCGGCGCCGTTTCCGCCGAATCGGCGGCGGGCGCGTCGGTCGCGGGAGCCTCCGCGTCCTGCGCGAGGGCCGGCAGGGAAAGGCTGGCGGCGAGCGCGAGCGCCGTCGCGGCGCGTCTGATGATAAGGTCGGTCACGTGGGCTCCCCCCAAACAATCTGCGTCCGGGCGCGTCTAGCATGGCGATGACGGGGTGTGCAGGGGGCGCGCGGACCGCACGCGCCGCCAACCGGTCACGCCGCGGCGGCATCGATCGACGGATGACACGAACGAAAAAGGGGCCCGCAAGCGAACCCCTCCCGTCGTCTCTTCTCCCCGTCGGACTGGCCGTCCAATCTTGGAGCGCAGACTAGCGCCCTGCCGGCGAGCCGTCAACGTGGGCATGATCGGGCGGTCGGAAAAAGGCCGCGCGGTGGGAGAGCCGCGCGGCCAGTCGACAGGGGAGAACGAGCCCCGTCTCGCGCGATTGCGACCCGAGGCTCGCCCCTGTTATGGCGTGGAGAGGTTAACATCGCGTGAACGGATCGGAGGCCCCCATGGCCGCAGGAGCAGCCGGCATCCGGATCGGAGGCGGCGGGGCGGGCCACGCGGTCCCGCAACGGCTGCGCCTCGACTACGCGAACCGGCACGGGCTGATCGCCGGGGCGACCGGCACCGGCAAGACCGTCACGCTGCAGATCATGGCGCAGGGCTTCTCGGACGCGGGCGTGCCGGTCTTCGTCTCCGACGTGAAGGGCGACCTCGCGGGGCTGTCGCGGCCCGGGCGGACGGACCATCCGCTCGACGGGCCGTTCCGAGAGCGCGCGGCGACGATCGGGCTCGCGCTCGACTACGCCGCCGCGCCGGTCGTGTTCTGGGACCTCTGGGGCGAGGCGGGCCACCCGGTCCGGACCACCGTATCGGAGATGGGGCCGCTGCTGCTCGCGCGGCTCATGGAGCTACCGGAGGCGCAGGAGGGCGTGCTCGCGATCGCGTTCCGCGTCGCTGACGAGGAGGGGCTCGCGCTCCTCGACCTCAAGGACCTCCGCGCTCTGCTCGTCTGGGTGGCGGAGAACCGCGCGGCCCTCGGCGCGCGTTACGGCAACGTCGCGTCCGCCTCCGTCGGCGCGATCCAGCGGCGGCTCCTGCAGCTCGAGGACCAGGGCGGGGACCGACTCTTCGGCGAGCCGGCCCTCGCGCTCGATGACCTGATGCTCCGCGCGCCCGACGGACGCGGCGTGGTGAGCGTGCTCGCGGCGGAGCGGTTGATGGCGTCGCCGCGCCTCTATGCGACATTCCTTCTATGGCTCCTGTCGGAGCTGTTCGAGCGGCTGCCGGAAGTGGGCGATCTCGAAAAGCCCGTGCTCGTATTCTTCTTCGACGAGGCGCACCTGCTGTTCGACGACGCACCCAAGGCTCTGGTCGACAAGGTCGAACAGGTCGCGCGCCTGATCCGCTCGAAGGGGGTGGGCGTCTACTTCGTGACGCAGAACCCCGAGGACGTGCCCGAGGATGTGCTTGGCCAGCTTGGCAACCGGGTGCAGCACGCGCTGCGCGCCTTCACCGCCAAGGACCGCCGGGCACTCGCGCAGGCGGCGCAGAACTACCGCGAGAATCCGCGCTTCGATGTCGAGGACGCGATCCGCGAGGTAGGCGTCGGCGAGGCGGTGACGTCGCTCCTGGAGGCGAAGGGCGTTCCGGGCGTCGCGGAGCGCACGCTGATCCGCCCGCCGGCCTCGCGCCTGGGCACGATCACGGTGGCCGAGCGAGCCGAGACCATGGCCGCCTCGCCGGTCGCGGGCCGCTACGACGTGGCGATCGACCGGGAGAGCGCGTTCGAGATTTTGGCCGGACGGGCCGAGGCTGCCGCGTCCGAGGCCGAGGCGGCGGAACACGTCCCGCCCGCGCGCGAGCATTCGCACGGACGCCGCTACTCATGCGATGACGGGGCGATGCCGACCCGTCGATCCCGTCGCGGGGATACCGTGACGGAGGCGTTCGCCAAGTCCTTCGCTCGCTCGCTCGGCACCCGGGCCGGGCGCGGCCTCGTCCGGGGCGTCCTCGGCGGCCTGTTCCGGGGGCGGTGATCGAGATGTTCGACGGGTTCGAGACGCGGCGCATCCCCGTCGGGGACGGCGAGATCGCCGCCCGCACCGGCGGCCACGGTCCGCCGCTCCTGCTGCTGCACGGCTATCCGCAGACGTCCGCGATGTGGCACGCGACCGCGCCGGCGCTCGCCCGCGACTTCGCGGTCGTAGCGCCCGACCTCCGCGGTTACGGCGCGAGCTTCAAGCCGCCGCCCCGCGACGACCACGCGCAGATGTCCAAGCGCGCGATGGCGGGCGACATGGTCGGCGTCATGCGCGCGCTCGGCCACGAGCGGTTCCTCGTCTGCGGGCACGACCGGGGCGGGCGGGTCGGCCACCGGCTCGCCGCCGACCATCCCGGCCGCGTCCGCGCGCTGACGGTCGTGGACATCGCGCCGACCCGCGAGATGTACCGCGACGGGGGCCACGCCTTCGCGCGGACCTACTGGCACTGGTTCTGGCTGACGCAGCCCGCGCCGATGCCCGAGCGGATGATCGGCGCGGACCCGGAATGGTTCTGGCGGATGAAGGTGGGCGCGCTTGGCGGGCGGGCCTTCGACCCGCGGGCACAAGCCGAGTACCTCGCCGCCTGGACCCCCGAGGCGATCGGCTGCGCATGCGAGGATTACCGCGCGGCCGAGACGATCGACCTCGAGCACGACGACCTCGACGTCGCCGCCGGTCGTCGTCTGCCGATGCCGGTGCAGGCGCTCTGGGGGCGGGAGGGGGCGATCGAGCGGCTGTTCGACGCGCTCGCGCTCTGGCGGGAGCGTGCGGAGGACGTGACCGGCACCGCGCTACCGGGCGGGCACTACCTCGCGGAGGAGCATCCCGACCCGTTCCTCGCCGCGCTCGTCGCGTTCCTGCGCGACGCGCCGGCCTAGTCTCACTCCCACTCGATCGTGCCCGGTGGCTTGGAGGTCACGTCGTAGGTTACGCGATTGATCCCGCGCACCTCGTTGACGATGCGCGTCGCGGTCTCGCCCAGGAAGTCGTGCGAGAACGGGTAGACGTCCGCGGTCATCCCGTCGACGGACGTGACGGCGCGCAGCGCGCAGGCGAAGTCGTAGGTCCGCCCGTCGCCCATCACGCCCACGGTCCGTACCGGTAGGATCGTCGCGAAGGCCTGCCAGATCTCGTCGTAGAGCCCGTGACGCCGGATCTGATCGATGAAGACGGCGTCGGCGCGACGCAGGATGTCGAGCTTCTCGCGCGTGATCTCGCCGGGGCATCGGATCGCGAGGCCCGGGCCGGGGAACGGGTGGCGACCGACGAAGCTCGGCGGAAGCCCGAGCTCGCGACCGAGCGCGCGGACCTCGTCCTTGAAGAGCTCGCGCAGCGGCTCGACGAGCTTCAGCCCCATCGTCTCCGGCAGCCCGCCGACGTTGTGATGCGACTTGATCGTCGCCGACGGGCCGCCGGAGACGCTGACCGACTCGATCACGTCCGGATAGAGCGTGCCCTGCGCGAGGAATTCGACGCCCTCGATCGCTTCGGCCTGCGCCTGGAACACGTCGATGAAGAGACCACCGATGATCTTGCGCTTCGTCTCCGGGTCCGAGACGCCCTCGAGCCTCGACAGGAACCGTTCCTCCTCGCGCGCGTGGATCAGCGGGAGGTCGTAGTGATCCCGGAACATCCGCACGACCTCCTCGCCCTCGCCCAACCGCAGCAGGCCGTGATCGACGAAGACGCAGGTGAGCCGCTCGCCGATCGCCTCGTGCAGCAGCAGCGCGGCGACGGACGAATCGACGCCGCCGGACAACGCGCAGACGACCTTTCCGTCGCCCACCCGCTCGCGGATCGCCGCCACGGCCTGTTCGCGGAACCCGGCCATCGTCCAGTCGCCGGTGAAGCCCGCCAGCCGCGCGAAGTTCTCGAAGAGGATCGCTCCCTTCGGGGTATGGTGGACCTCGGGGTGGAACTGGACACCGTAGAACCGTCGCGCGGGGTCGGCGATCACCGCGAAGGGCGCCCCGGGCGAGGTCGCGTAGACCTCGAAGCCGTCCGGTATGCGCGCGACGTGATCGCCGTGGCTCATCCAGACCTGCTCGCGCCCCGTCGCTTCGAGCCCGTCGAACCAGCCCTCCAGGAGCTCGAGCCGCGCTTCGGGCAGGATGTGCGCCCGTCCGAACTCGGCGGTCGCGTCGCCTCGCTCGACCGCGCCGCCGAGCATCTCGACCATCGCCTGCTGCCCGTAGCAGATCCCAAGGACCGGCACGCCGAGGGCGAACAGGGACACGGGAGGGCGCGGCGAGCCGGCATCTGGAACGGAGGCCGGGCCCCCCGACAGGATCACCGCCCGCGGGGCGAAGTCCCGCAGGAAGCCATCGGTCACGTTCTGGTAGGGATGGATCTCGCAGTAGACGTGGATCTCCCGCAACCGGCGGGCGATGAGCTGTGTGACCTGGCTGCCGAAGTCGACGACGAGCAGCCTTTGGTGATCGGACTGGTCCATTCGCGGCGGAATACGCGGGCGCCTGACATGGCACAAGGACGCGGCGCATCGTTGCGCGCCGCGTCTAGGATCGCCTCGGTCGCCGGCTGATGTCGGGTTCAGACCGCTTGGCGGAACGAACGCGCTTCGGCGAGCAACGCCACGAGGATGTCGACGTGGCGCGCGATGGAATAATTCTTGTCTGCCACCCGACGGCGCTGTTCGAGCGCGGCCTCGAGCGGCAGGAGCGTCTCGAGCGCGGCCACGGGTGAGGCCGGGATGCGCGCCCGGAGCATGCGGCGGAGATCACGCCGACGTTCGTAGCGCGCGGTGCCGTGCTTGGCCGCTTCCACGAGCAGGCCGGGGCGACGGAGGGCGGCGAGGGCGGTGGTGATCTGGCACATTGCGCGTGGTCCGTGGCTGAGGAGAACAGGGAGGAATATCGCCGAGGCACGGGGCGCGTTGCGCGTCAGCGCTACCCAGGGAACGAGCGGGTCCTGGTGTTTACGAATTGGAAACAATCGTGGCGCGCTTCGACACGATTAACCTCGTGGTAACCAAAGCGGACGATTCCTTCAGAGGTTTTCCACAGGATTCTCCCGGAGATCAGGATGTCTGCCAACATCGACACTATCGTCTCCGCACCTCTGCCAGCTTGGATCCCCGACGCCGCCCGAGCCTACGTGGCGCATACGTTCGAGGGCATCGCCCTACGATCGGTCGCGGAGCGGAAGGGCTGCGCACCGTCGACGGTCCTGCGTCAGGTCAGACGGATCGAGGCTCGCCGGGACGACCCCCTCGTGGATGACATCATCGAACGCCTTGCCGAGGCCATTTCGATGCCCGCCGCGATCCCCATCACGAAGGACGATACCCTCATGTCTGCACTGCCGCACCGATCGACGCTCATCGACGACGCCACCCTCGAGCGCGAAGCGCGACGCGTGCTGCGGCGGCTCTGCGAGACGGACGCGTTCCTCGCGGTCGGGGAGGGGATGCCGCAGGCGGTCGTGCTTCGCGAGACGGGCGAGACGCCGACACGGACCGCGACGCTGCCCAAGGCCGTCGCGCAGGCCTTCGTGCTGAAGGACTGGATCACCTGCTTCCGGGTCGGCCGCATCACCCGCTACCGGATCACCGAGGCCGGCCGCTCCGCGCTCAAGCGCCTGCTCACCGCCTCGCTCGACGCGAAGGTCGAGGCGCGGGGCATGGCCGAGTCGCCCAGCCCGTTCCTCACGCAGCACATGGAGATGGGCGAGCGCGTCGTGCCGGGCCCCACGGGATCCGAAACGCTGCGCGTCAATCTGGCCGAGTCGCCGCTCGGAAGTCTCGCCCGCAAGCGCGACCGCGACGGCAAGCCGTTCCTGAGCATGGCGCTCGTCGTCGCCGGCGAACGGCTGCGCGAGGATTTCGAACGTGCGCAGATGGGCCCGCGGGTCGGCCAGAACTGGGAGCGCTTCCTGACCGCCGGCGATCGCGGCTCGATGAGCCCGGGCGGCGGCGCGAACGGGCCCCAGGATGCCCGCGACCGCGTGTCGGAGGCGCTGCGCGCGCTCGGGCCGGGACTGGCGGACGTGGTGCTGCGCGTCTGCTGCTTCCTCGAGGGGCTCGAGGCGGCGGAGAAGCGCATGGGCTGGGCCGCGCGTTCGGGCAAGATCGTCCTGCGCATCGCGCTGCAGCGGCTGGCCGGACACTACGACGACCTGCATCGCTAGGATCATGGAACAACCGCGCCGCCCTCACGGCGGCGCGGCATGCGCCGTCAGCGGTCCTCCACCTCGACGTAGTCCCGCTCGGTCTCGCCGGTGTAGCGCTGGCGCGGCCGGCCGATCTTGAGCGCCGGGTCGGAGAGCTGCTCCTTCCACTGCGAGATCCACCCGACGGTCCGCGAGACCGCGAAGATCGGCGTGAACATCGAGGTCGGGAACCCCATCGCCTCCAGGATGATCCCCGAGTAGAAGTCCACGTTCGGGAACAGCTTCTTCTCGGCGAAGTACGGATCTTCGAGCGCCTGCCGCTCGAGCTCCTTGGCGACCTGCAGGATCGGATTGTCCTCGATCCCGAGCAGGTCGAGCACCTCGTCGGCGGACTGCTTCATCACCGTCGCGCGGGGGTCGTGATTCTTGTAGACCCGGTGACCGAACCCCATGAGCCGGAACGGGTCGTCCTTGTCCTTCGCGCGGGCGATGAACTCGGGGATGCGGTCGGGCGTCCCGATCTCCTTGAGCATCTCGAGGCAGGCCTGGTTCGCGCCGCCATGCGCGGGGCCCCAGAGGCACGCGATCCCGGCCGCGATGCACGCGAACGGGTTGGCGCCCGACGACGACGCGAGCCGGACCGTCGAGGTCGACGCGTTCTGCTCGTGGTCGGCGTGGAGCGTCAGGATCCGGTCCATCGCGCGCGCGAGGATCGGGTCGGCCTCGTAGGGCTGGGCGGGCACCGAGAAGCACATGTTGAGGAAGTTCGCCGCGTAGTCGAGGTCGTTGCGCGGATACACGAACGGCTGCCCGATCGAGTACTTGTAGGCCATCGCGGCGATCGTCGGCAGCTTGGCGATCAGGCGGATCGCCGCGACCTCGCGCTGCCAGGGATCGTTGATGTCGGTGCTGTCGTGGTAGAACGCGGACATCGCCCCGACCACGCCCACCAGCGTCGCCATCGGATGCGCGTCGCGGCGGAACCCGCGGAAGAAGTTGTGCATCTGCTCGTGGACCATGGTGTGCATGGTCACCGTGTTCTCGAACTTCTGCAGCGTGTCGCCGTCGGGAAGCTCGCCGTAGAGCAGCAGGTAGCACACCTCGAGATAGTGCGACTTCTCCGCGAGCTGCCCGATCGGATAGCCGCGGTGCAGCAGGACGCCCTCCTCGCCGTCGATGAACGTGATCGCGCTCTCGCAGGCGGCCGTCGAGGTGAAACCGGGGTCGTAGGTGAAGACGCCCGCCTGGCCGTAGAGCTTGCGGATGTCGACGACGTCGGGCCCCGCCGTCGGCTTGAGCACGGGCAGGTCGATCGTCGTGCCATCGACGGTCAGCGTGGCGGTCTTGGTCTCGGCCATGGGCGTCCTCTCGTCTTGGCCGTGCGAACGTCGTCACGCAGCCCGTTGATTTCATTGTTGCCGACGCATCGGCCGCGTTGCCTACGCATCGCCGAAGGCGACCGCGTCGCCGATCCGCGCCAACGTCTCCTTCGGTCCGAGCACCACCATCATGTCGAAGACGCTCGGCGTGGCCATCCGTCCCGCGAGGGCCGCGCGGAGCGGCGCGGCCAGCTTGCCCAGGCCGAGCCCCCGCGCCTCGGCGAACGCGCCGACGGTGCCCTCGAGGGCGGCGCGCGTCCAGCTAGCCTCTCGCAGGTGCGGCGTCAATTCGGCGATCCGCGCGCGGCCCTCCGCGTCGAGCGCGCCGTCGGCCTTCGCGTCGCGCCCGACGGGACGTCCGACGAGAGCGAACCGGGCGCGCTCGACGACCTGCGGCAGCGTCCGGCAGGCCTCCTTCACCACCGGCACCGCCCGCGCGAGCGCGCCTGCCTCCACCGCGCCGCCGCCGCTCCGGGCGATCCAGTCGAGCGCCGCAGCCGTCACCGCCTCGTCGGGCATCGCGCTGAGATGCTGCCCCGACAGGTTCTCGAGCTTCTTCATGTCGAGCCGCGCGGGCGACCGCCCGATCCCGTCGAGGCCGAACCATTCGCGTGCCTGCGCGTCCGTGAAGAATTCGTCGTCGCCGTGGCTCCAGCCCAGGCGGGCCAGGTAGTTGCGCAGCGCAGGCGCGGGATAGCCCATGACGGCATACTCCTCGACGCCCGTCGCGCCATGGCGCTTCGAGAGCTTCTTGCCGTCCTCGCCGTGGATCAGCGGGATATGCGCGAAGACGGGCCGCACCCACTCCATCGCGTCGTAGATCTGCGCCTGCCGGGCGGCGTTCGTCAGGTGATCGTCGCCGCGGATCACGTGGGTGACACCCATGTCGCGGTCGTCCACGACCACGGCCAGCATGTAGGTCGGCGTCCCGTCCGAGCGCAGCAGCACCATGTCGTCGAGCGTGTCGTTGGCCACCGTCACCGGGCCCTGCACCGCGTCCTCGATCGTGGTCGCGCCGTCGCGCGGCGCGCGCAGCCGGATCACCGATGGCGCCTCGGGGTGGTCGTTCGTCTCCACGTCCCTCCAGGGCGAGCGGTACAGCGTCGAGCGCCCCTCGGCGCGCGCCGCCTCCCGGCTGGCCTCGATCTCCTCCGGAGAGGCGAAGCAGCGAAAGGCGTGGCCCGATGCGAGCATCGCCTCGGCCACCTCGGCATGGCGCGGAGCGCGCTCGTGCTGGCTCACCGGATCGCCGTCCCAGTCGAGGCCGAGCCATTCGAGCCCGGCGAAGATCGCGCGCGTCGCCGCCTCGGTCGAGCGCGCGCGGTCGGTATCCTCGATGCGCAGCAGGAAGCGCCCGCCGCGTCCGCGCGCGTAGAGCCAGTTGAAGAGCGCGGTGCGTGCCGATCCGATGTGCAGCATGCCGGTGGGTGACGGCGCGAAGCGGGTCACGACGGGCGGCGCCGCGCCGGGGGCGTCGGTCATATGTCGGCCCTCCGGCTCGGCGTCTGGGGAAGTGGTGGTTAACGAATTGTAAACGGACCACGGTCCATGATCGGCGAGACGATACCAGCCACGGGGGGGAGGGCAAGGATGCAGTCCGCGCCCGCCGTAACGCTCGATCCGGTGGACCACGACGACGTCGCGCCGCCGTCCGGCGACCTCGCGCTGCGCGTCGCCGCCGCCTGTCAGTCGCTTCGCGGGCATCGGCTGCCTTGGCTCGCCGTGGCGCTGGCGACCGGGGTCGGCACCTATTTCGCGCTGCCCTCCGAGCCGGGCGCCTCCACCGCCGCGGCTCTCGCCAGCGTGGCGCTCGCGCTTGCGGCGCTCGCGTGGCGCGCGCGCGCCGGCGCGGGGTTCCTCGCCGCGATGCTCGCCGTGGCGATTGTCGGCATCCTCATAGCTCAGGCCCGCACGCTCGTCATGGCCGGGCCCGCGCTCGACTGGCGCTACTACGGCGCGATCGAGGGGCGCATCGTCGAGATCGACCGCTCCGCCTCCGACGCGCCGCGCCTCACGCTCGACCGCGTGCGCCTCGATCGGACGGCGCCCGCCGACGTGCCGCGTCGCGTCCGCGTGTCGCTGCACGACGAGACCGGCATCGCGCCGAGCCCGGGGCTGCGCGTGATGACCACGGGGCACCTCTCGCCGCCGGCCGGGCCGACCGAGCCCGGCGGCTTCGACTTCCAGCGCCACGCCTTCTTCGAGGGCCTGGGCGCCATCGGCTACTCGCGCGTCCCCCTGATGCGGTCCGCCCCGGCGGAAGGGGGCTTCGCGCTCGCCGTCGCGCGCGCCCGCGCCGTCGTCGGCGACGCGCTCCGGGCGCGGATGGATGGGCAGACGGGGCAGGTCGCCGCCGCAATCACCACCGGCGACCGGTCGGGCCTCTCGCCCGAGGTCACCGAGGCGCTGCGCGCGTCGAACCTCGCCCACCTGCTCGCGATCTCGGGGCTGCACATGGGTCTGCTGGTGGGCTTCGTGTTCTGGGCCGTCCGCGGCGGGCTCGCGCTGATCCCCTCCGTGGCGCTGCGCCATCCGACGCGGATCTGGGCGGCGCTCGCGGCCTTCCCCTTCGCGCTCGCCTACCTGTTCCTGTCGGGCGGATCGGTCGCGACGCAGCGGGCCTTCGTGATGGCCGCCGTCATGCTCGGGGCGATCGTGCTGGGCCGCCGCGCGCTCTCGATCCGCTCCGTTGCCCTCGCCGCGATCGTGATCCTGCTCTGGCGCCCCGAGAGCCTTACCGGTCCCGGGTTCCAGATGTCCTTCGCCGCGACCGCGGCGCTCGTGCTCGCCTTCGGCGCGATCGCGCGGTCGCGCCACGGGCGCTGGACGCGCGGCTGGATCGGGGGCGGGACGGGCCTTCTCCTGTCCTCGGTGGTCGCAGGCGCCGCGACCGCTCCCTTCGCCGCGCTGCACTTCAACCGCATCGGCCAGTACGGCGTGCTGGCCAACATGCTCGCCGTGCCCGTGATGGGCATCGCCGTCATGCCGCTCTTGCTGATCGGCCTGCTGATGATGCCGTTCGGCCTCGACGCGCCGTTCCTCGCCGTCGCGGGCTGGGGCATCGACTGGATCGTCGGTGTCGCATTCCACGTCGCCGCGCTGCCGGGCTCGGTCTCCGCCATCCATGCGCCCGGCTGGCAGGTCCTGCCGCTCCTTGGGCTCGGCATGGGCGTGATCGGCGCGGCGCGGGGGTGGTGGTCGCGGGGCGCGGGAGCCACGCTGCTCGCCGTCGCGGGCGGGCTCTGGTTCGCCTCGACCCGGCCGGATGTCCTGATCTCCGACGACGGGCGGCTCGTCGGCATCGCCACGCCCGAGGGCCGTTGGCTGAGCCGCGACCGAGGCGCGTCCTTCGTCGCGGAATCATGGCTCGAGAACGACGGCGACATGGCGGGGCAGGAGGACGCCGCCGCGCGTCCCCGGCCCGACGCCGACGAGCTCGGGCTTGTCCTGCACCTCGCGCGCACGCCGGGCGAGGTGCCCGCGGCGACGGCGGCCTGCGCGGCCGATACCGGCTGGCTGATCGTGCCGGAAGAGCCCGAGACCGTCCCCGAAGGATGTCGCGTGATCGGCCCGGACATGCTGCGCCGCACCGGTGCGCTCGCCCTCGATGTCGGCGTGGACGGCGACGTCACGCTGACGGCCGCGCGCGACGTGCAGGGCGACCGGCCGTGGCGCGGCGGTCAGTAGCTCCGGATCAGTCCGACCAGGCGACCTTGCACGCGGACCTGGTCTTCGCGCAGCAGACGCGTCTCGTAGGCCGGGTTCGCCGCCTCGAGCGCGATCATGCCCTTCGTGCGCCGGTAGCGCTTGAGCGTCGCCTCGTGCCCGTCGACGAGCGCCACGACGATGTCGCCGTTGTCGGCTGCGTCCTGCTCGCGGATCACGACGACGTCGCCGTCGTTGATCCCCACGTCGATCATCGAATCGCCCTTGACCTCGAGCGCGTAATGCTCGCCGCCGCGGTCGAGCATCTGGCCCGGCACCGCGACGTGGTGGGAGACCTCGGAGATCGCCTCGATCGGGACACCCGCCGCGATCCGGCCCATCACCGGCAGCTCTGTCGCGTCGATCGCGACCGGCATCGCCCGCGGCGCGCCCCGCCCGCCGTCGCCCTCGATCACGCGGGGCACGAAGGTCGCACGGTCCGACAGGTCCTCGGGAAGCCGGACGATCTCGATCGCGCGGGCACGATGCGCGAGCCGACGGATGAAGCCCCGCTCCTCGAGCGCGGTGATCAGGCGATGGATCCCGGACTTCGAGCGCAGATCGAGCGCGTCCTTCATCTCGTCGAACGAGGGCGGCACGCCGTCGCGTTGGACGCGGCGGTGGATGAAGGTCAGCAGGTCGCGCTGCTTGCGGGTCAGCATCGGGCCTAGTTCCTTGTCGGCGACACCCGCGGGTCGGGCATCCATCGCCTGACGTTCTACGGATGTTCCCGTTTCGTGTCAACGCGCCGGGGCTCACCGGGGCAGGGGGACCACCTCTACCGCATCGCCCGCGGCGACCGGCCCCGCTCCCGGCGCGCGCATGACGAGCACGTCCGCCAACGCGAGCACCGAGAGCAGGCTGCTGTCCTGCCGCTCCGCCACCCGGACGCGCCCATCCTCGACGGCGGCGCGCATGTAATGCGCCCTTGGTCCGTCGTTTGCGGGCAGCGCGGTCGCCATCGGCATCTGCCGTCTCGGCACCGTCGGATCGAGCCCCAGCATCCGGCGGACCATCGGCAGCACGAACACGACCCCGCAGACCATCGCCGAGACCGGATTGCCCGGCAGCCCGACCAGCGCCGCGTCGCCCAGGCACCCCGCGATCAGCGGTTTGCCCGGCCGCATCGCGACGCGGTGGAACGCGGTCTCGAGCCCGATGCGCGCGGCGGAGGTGGCCACCACGTCGCGGTCGCCCACCGACGCGCCGCCGATCGTCACCACGAGGTCGGCGCCCCGCGCGAGGTCGAAGGCCAGCGCAAGGCTGCCCGCGTCGTCGCGCGCGATCGGCAGGAGCCGTGCGCAGGCGCCCGCATCCTCGAGCATCGCTGCGAGCCCGTAGCCGTTCGAGCCGACGACCTCGCCCGGCCCGAGCGCCTCGCCGGGCGCGCGGAGCTCGTCGCCCGTCATGATGATCGCGACCTCGGGCCGCCGCACGACCTCGACCTCGCCATGCCCCATCGCCGCCAGCAGCGCGACCGATCGGGTCCCGAGCCGCGTCCCGCCGGATAGCGCGAAGCCCTGTGCGAAGTCGCCCCCGGCCGGCCGGACATGCGTGGCAGCATCCGGTGCCGCGGTGACGCGGATCGCGTCGCCCTCGACCGTCACGTCCTCCTGGATAAGCACCCGTCCGGCGCCGTCGGGTATCGCCGCGCCGGTGAGGATGCGCGCCGCCTCTCCCGGCCCGATCGCGCCGGCGAACGGATCCCCGGCGGCGGAGGTGCCGACGACCGTGAACCGCGTCCCCGGCTCCGGCTCGCCCCCCGCAATCGCATAGCCGTCCATCGCGGAGGCGTCGAAAGGCGGCTGCGCGTGGCGGGCGAGGATCGGGGCGGCGGTGACGCGCCCGTTCGCCCGCCGCAGCGGCACGCGTTCGGACCCGAGCGGCTCGACGAGCGCGAGCAGTCGCGCCGTCGCCTCCGCCACCGAGATCACCGGGCCGGCGCCTTCCAGTCGCCGGACTTGCCGCCGGTCTTGGACATGAGCCGGATGCCGCCGACGCCCATGTCCTTCTGGATCGCCTTCGCCATGTCGTAGATCGTCAGGCAGGCCGCCGATACCGCCGTCAGCGCCTCCATCTCGACCCCGGTCGGCCCGGAGGTGGCGACCGTCGCCGTCACGCGCAGGCCCGGCAGCGCCTCGTCGGCGGCGATCTCGACCGCGACGCGGCCGAGCGGAAGCGGGTGGCAGAGCGGGATCAGGTCGGCCGTGCGCTTGGCCCCCATGATCCCCGCGAGCCGCGCGGTCCCGATCACGTCGCCCTTGGCCGCGTCGCCCGCGAGCACGGCGGCGAGCGTGGCTCGGCGTCATCGTCACGTGCCCCTCGGCCACGGCCACGCGCGCGGTCGCGGGCTTGGCGGTCACGTCGACCATGTGCGCGGCGCCCTGCGCGTCGAGATGCGTGAGCCCGCTCACCGCCCGGCCCGCAGCGGATCGCGCAGCAGCGCGCGCGTGGCGACGGCGACGTCGTCCTGCCGCATCAGGCTCTCGCCCACGAGGAAGCAGCGGACCCCATGCCGGGCCATTCCAGCGAGGTCCTCCGGCCCCGCCAGCCCGCTCTCGGAGACGAGGAGCCGATCCTCCGGGGCGAGCCGGACGAGGTCGCGCGTCACCTGAAGATCGGTCTCGAACGTATTGAGGTTGCGGTTGTTGATCCCCAGGAGCGGGGAGCGGAGCCGCAGCGCTCGGTCGAGCTCCTCCCGGTCGTGGACCTCCACCAGCACGTCCATGCCCCAGCCCATCGCCGCGGCCTCGAGATCGAGCGCTTGCGCGTCCGACAGCGCGGCCATGATGAGGAGCACGCAATCGGCGCCGAGCGCGCGGCTCTCGGCCACCTGCCACGGGTCGTAGAGGAAGTCCTTGCGCAGCACCGGCAACTCGACGGCGGCGCGCGCGGCGACGAGGAACGCGTCCTCGCCCTGGAAGGACGGCCCGTCGGTGAGCACCGAGAGGCAGGTAGCCCCGCCCTCGGCATAGGCGCGCGCGATGGCGGGCGGATCGAACTCGGCGCGGATCAGGCCCTTGGACGGGCTGGCCTTCTTGACCTCGGCGATGAGCCCGTAGCCCTCGATCACCGAACGACGCAAGGCCGCCGTGAACGGGCGCACGGGCGGGGCCGCGCGCGCGTCCTCCTCCACCTGGGCGAGGTCACGCGACGCCATGCGTGACGCGATCTCATCTCGCTTGTAGGCGCCGATGCGCTCCAGGACGGACGGGACGCTCATGCAGCGGCCTCCCGCGTGATGCGGGCGAGTGCGTCGAGCTTGCCCGCCGCGCGGCCCTCGTCGAGCGATGCGGCGGCCATCGCCGCGCCCTCGGGCAGCGTCGCCGCGCGCCCGGCCACCACGAGCGCGCAGGCGGCGTTGAGCACCACGGCGTCGCGGTAGGCGCCCGTCGCCCCGTCGAGCAATGCGCGTAACGCGTCCGCGTTCTCCCGCGGGCTGCCGCCGACGATCGCCGCGAAGGGATGCGTCGGCAGTCCGGCATCGCCCGGCTCGATCGTCCGCTCGGTCACCACGCCGTCCGCCAGGACCGCCACCGCCGTCGGCCCGGCGATCGAGACCTCGTCGGTCCCGTCGGCGCCGTGCACGAGCCAGGCGGCCTCCGAGCCGAGCGCGGCGAGAACCTCCGCCATCGGCCGCAGCAAATGGGCGGCGAAGGTGCCGGTGAGCTGGCGGCGTACGCCGGCCGGGTTCGTCAGCGGACCGAGGATATTGAACACCGTTCGCGTCCCGAGCTCGCCCCGCACCGGCATGACGTGGCGCGTCGCGGGGTGGTGCATCGGCGCCATCATAAAGCAGATTCCGACCTCGGCCAGAGCCTTTTCCGCCACTTGCGGGGCGACGTTCACGTCGATCCCCATCTGCGTCAGCACGTCCGCCGCGCCCGATCGCGAACTCAGGTTGCGGTTGCCGTGCTTGGCCACCGGCACGCCCGCGCCCGCGACGACGAAGGCCGCGGCGGTGGAGATGTTGAGCGTGCCGCGCCCGTCGCCGCCGGTGCCGACGACGTCGATGGCGTCGGGGGGTGCCGCGACGCGGTGCATCCGCGCGCGCATCGCCCCGGCCGCCGCGGCGATCTCGTCGACCGTCTCGCCTCGCGTGCGAAGCGCCATCAGGAGCCCAGCGACCTGCACCGGCGTCGCCGCCCCCTCGAAGAAGGCCGCGAAAGCGCCATCGGCCTCCTCGCGGGTGAGGGGGCGGTCGGGGGCCGCGTCGATCAGGCGCTTGAGGTCGATCATGCCGCCGCCGTCACCGCGTCGCTGCGCGCGCCTGGCAGCATCGCGACGAAGTTCCCCAGCAGCGCATGCCCGTGTTCGGAGGCGATGCTCTCGGGGTGGAACTGTACCCCGTGGATCGGCAGCCTCCAATGCCGCACGCCCATGATCGTCCCGTCCGCCAGCGCCGCGTTGACGACGAGTTCGGCGGGCAACGTCGCGCGCTCGACGATCAGCGAGTGGTAGCGCGTCGCGTCGAACGCGGCCGGCAGGTCCGCGAACACGCCGCTGCCGTCGTTCTCCATCCGGCCGAGCTTGCCGTGGACGATCTCGTTCGCGCGCACGACACGGCCGCCGAAGGCCTGCCCGATCGCCTGATGGCCAAGGCAGACGCCGAGCAGCGGCGTGCCGGTCGCCGCGCAGGCCGCCACGACGTCGAGGCAGATACCCGCGCGCGAGGGGTCGCAGGGACCGGGCGAGAGCAGGACGCCGTCGGGCCCGAGCCCCATCGCCGCCTCAGCGTCCATCGCGTCGTTGCGGATCACCCGCACGTCGGCGCCGCGCTCGGTCAGGGCGTGGACGAGGTTCCAGGTGAAGCTGTCGTAGTTGTCGATCAGAAGCAGCATCGTCCCCCCACGGCCCGCCCTGTGCAGCCCCGGACCCGGGCGTTATACATCGCGGCGGGTCCGGCGAAAGGGTGCGCCGGGCGGTCGGGGGAACGCGATGCGGGGTGCAGTCTGGGCGGGCGTGGCCGTCGGGGCCGCATCGGTCATGCTGGCGCTCGCGGCGGCGTCGTTGATGCGACCGCCGCCGGGAGGGCCGGACGCCCACGGCGCGCAGGACGCGGTCGGTGCCTGGCCCGCGCGCGCGACTGGCGCGGTATCGCACGCGCTCCGCGCGCTGCCCATGCGGGTCGGGAGGGAGGATCGGATGGCGCAGGCCGGTCCGGCGATCCGTCTCGTCCCGCCGGGCGAGATCGTCGACGCGCCGCGCGCGCTGCCCCGGACCGAACCGGCGGCGGAGCCCGCGCCGAGGGCGGCTCCCCTGCCGCGACGGATCACGATGGACCGCGACGCCGACGCGCGCCCGCCGTCCGGCGGGGCGCTGCGCGACGACGTGCAGCCCTTCGCCGATCCCGCCGGGCGGCCGTATCTGGCGATCGTCCTCATAGTCGAGGGCCCGATCCCCGAGCTGCCGCCCGCCGTGTCGGTGCCCTCGACGCTCGCGCTCCCGGTCGCCCTCCCGGATGCCCGGCGCCGCGCGGAGGCGCTCCACGCCGAGGGTCACGAGGTCGCGATCGCCGACGGCTGGCTGCCGCCCGGAGCGACGGCGCAGGACGTCGAGGTCGCGCTGGCCGGAGCGCGCCGGGCCGTGCCCCGCGCGGTGGCGGTCCTCGACGGCGCGATTCCGTCGGCCGGACTGTCCGCGATGCTGCCGCCGCTGGCGGAGGCGGGGATGGGCCTGCTCGCCGCGCCCGGCGGCCTTGGCGGGGCCGTCGAGCGGTCGCGCGCGGCGGGCGTGCCGGGGGTGCAGGCCGATCGCCGCGTGGACGGGCGGGACGCGGCGGCGGTGGCGCGCCAGCTCGACCTCGCGGCGCTCGATGCGGGCCGCCGCGGCGCGGGGGTCGTCATGGCGCCCGCGACGGCGACGGTGCTGGAAGGTCTGCGGCTCTGGCTCGACGGCGCCCGCGCCGGGACGGTGGCGCTCGTCCCGCTCTCGGCGGTCCTGGCCGGGCGCTAGACCTCGGGCAGCTCAATATGCGCGACCTGCTCGGCGATCGGCTCGACCGCGAGCGGATCGATCTCGCGCGCGTGCCGGGCGGGCTCGCCGATCGGCTGCCATTCGCGGTTCTTGAAGATCTCGAGCGCGGAAAACTGCGCCTTGTAGCCCATCTTGGCTGACCCGGGCACCCAGTAGCCGAGGTATATGTAGGGGAGGGCGGCGTCGCGGGCGATCTCGACGTGGTCGAGGATGATCTGCGTCCCGAGAACTCTCGCATGGCCGGTCGGGGTCGTAGAACGAGTAGACCATCGACAGCCCGTCATCGAGCACGTCGGTCAGGCAGACCGCCTTGAGAACCGAGGCCTCGCCGGTCGCGCGCGGGCGGTCGTCCCAGTACTCGATCACCCGCGTGCGGACCGGCGTCTCCTCGATCATCGCGGCGAACTCGAAGATGTCCATATCCGCCATGCCGCCGGTCGCGTGGCGGGCCTCGAGATAGCGGCGGAACAGCGCGTACTGCGCCTCGGTCGCCCAGGGCGAGGTGATCTCGCGGCGCAGGTGCGCGTTCCTCGCGTAGGTCTTTCGCTGCGACCGGCTGGGCGCGAACGCGTCGACTGCGATGCGCGCGGACATGCAGGCGGTGCATTCCGCGCAGGACGGCCGGTAGAGCACGTTCTGGCTGCGGCGGAACCCCTGTTTCGAGAGCTTGTCGTTGAGCGCGCCCGCGCCCGAGCCCTGCAGCGCGGTAAACAGCTTCCGCTCGCGGCGCCCGTCGATGTAGGGGCACGCCTGCGGTGCCGTCACGTAGAATTGCGGCGTGAGGGGAAGGCTGTGGCGCATCGGGGGCGGGTCCGCTCGCTGTCTCGACGAGTGCGAACCCTACCGCCCGGCTCCGGCAGGTCAACGCGCAATGCGGCGGCGCATCCGCGGACGATCAGGCGGGGCGGTTGATCGCCGTCGAGCCGAGCAGCAGGTCCGTCAGCCCCTGGCGTCGGCCCGTCACGACCATCGCGGCGAGCGACGCGAAGCCGGGGACGACCATCGCCCAGGACGCGTAGTAGCCGCCCACGTGGAGCGCGCCCTGAACGGGGTCGAGGCGCGCGCCGTCGTGGCCGCGCAACTCGATCCCCATCAGGCGCATGCCCCAGGTCGCCGATCCGCGCGCGATCGTCGCCACGCGGTAGAGGAACCCGATCGCCAGGAAGGTGATCGGCCAGAGGAACCAAGCGACCGTCAGCGTGACCACGCCCGCGAGCAGCGACAGCACGGTGACGATCGCGACGTCGACGGCCCATGCGAGGCTCCGCTTCAGGAGCACGCCGTCGTAGAAGGCGGGCTCGAGCGCGGGGTCGGGCAGGCGGGACGTGGCGAGGGCGTGCATTGGTGGGCTCCGGTGCATGGATGGGCCGCATCCCGGGCACGGGATGCGGCGAGCGTCGGGTTCAGGCGTCCGCGCGCTCGTCGGACTTGGCGGCGCGGTCCGCCATGAACTGGTCGAACTCGGCCTTGTCACGCGCCTCGCGCAGACGCTGCAGGAACTGCTCGAACGCGCCCTGCTCGTCCTCGAGCCGTTTGAGCGTGTCGGCCTTGTAGCTGTCGAAGGCCGCGTTGCCGCTCGAGCGGAACGTGGCCATCCCGCGACCCATCCGGGTGCCGAAAGCCTTCGAGGACCCGTCGCGGCCGAACAGGCGCCCGCTCCAGACGGCGTAGGCGAGGAGGGCGAGGCCCACGGGCCAGAACGCGAGGCAGCCGACGACGATCGCCGCGATCCACGCGCCCTTGCCGCGGGCGTCGAGCCAGTCTCTCGGCCGGGTGAGCCAGGTCGCGTCGGCGGGGGCGGTATAGGCAGGGGCAGGGGTCATCCGTCGATCCTCTCGTACTTAATGTTTATTTGCTTCACATAGTCGAGATGGGGTGCCGCCGGCTGCCTCGCAAGGGGCCGCCGGTCAAAATGTAAAGACACGTCACATGATCCGAACGGCCCGCCCGCGTCGGACTTTCCAAAGTCCGTGACGCTTGTCATAAAACCTTCATCATGGCCGACACCTTCGATACGCCCGTCACATGCGCCGAGCCTCCCTTACGGCTGGACGTCGTCGCCCCCGTCGCCGCCGGGCGGCGGCGCGACGTGTTCGCGCATCCGGAGCAGGCGCGCCTCCTTCTCAAGCGGGAGCGGCCACGCGCGGGGGACGGTGCCCGATCCCTCATGGGACGGTTCCGAGGGCGGCGTCCCGAAGGGGGCAACAAGGGCCTCGTGGACGAGTATCGGACTTATATCTGCGTGGCGACGCTGGCGGAACGGCAGGACCGGCCGGTCCCGATCGCGGGGTTCGGGCCGATCCTTCGGACCGAGGCCGGGCTCGCGCAGGTCTGGAACCGCGTCGGCGACGGGCGCGGCGGTCTCGCCCGGACGCTGAGGTCGATCTGCCGCGACGGCGCGTTCGATACGGCGATGCTCGCGCGGCTCAACGCCTTCGTCGCGGATGTCTACGCGCTCAACGTCGTGGCGCCCGACCTGCACGACACCAACGTCGTTCTGGACGGGGATGCCGCCTCGCCGCGCTTCGTCCTCGTCGACGGGTTCGGCGACAAGACGCTCGTGCCGATCAGGACGTGGCTGCCCTGGCTCAACGCGCGGCAGCTCGACCGCCGCTTCGCCCGGCTCGCCGGCCTGCCCCCGCTCGACTGGCGCCCCGACGCACGGCGGTTCCGCCTCCGGCCCGCTCAGTAACCGCGCCAGATCCAGCCGCCGCCGAGCACCCGCGTGCTTTCGGGGGCGTAGAACACGCAGGCCTGCCCCGGGCTCACGCCCTCTTCGGGCGACAGGAGCTCGACCTCCGCCGTCCCGTCCCCGCGCGGACGCAGGATCGCGTCGGTCGGCGGACGCTGCGAGCGGACCTTGACCGCGACCGGCCATTCGGGGCGCGACGCGAGCGGTGCGTCGCCGAGCCAGTTGATCTCGCGCAACGGAACCAGCCGGGTGGCCAGCGCCGCCTTTGGGCCGACCACCACGCGCCGCGTCTCCGGCTCCAGCCGCACGACGTAGAGCGGTTCGGCCAGCCCGCCGAGCGCGAGCCCGCGACGCTGGCCGATCGTGTAGCGGATCACGCCCTCGTGGCGGCCAAGTGCGCGGCCCTCCATGTCGACGATCTCGCCCGGCTCGCCCGCGCCCGGCCGCAGCCGCTCGATCACCGAGGCGTAGTCGCCGTCCGGGACGAAGCAGATGTCCTGGCTGTCCGGCTTGTCGGCCACCGGCAGGCCATGCCTCGCCGCCAGCGCGCGCGTCGCCGCCTTGTCGTGCAGGTGCCCGAGCGGGAACCGCAGGTAGGCCAGTTGCTCGGGCGTCATGGAGAACAGGAAGTAGCTCTGGTCGCGTACCGGATCGGCCGCGACGTGCAGCTCCGGGCCTCCGGCGCCCACCTCCCGGCGGATGTAGTGCCCGGTCGCCATGCAGTCCGCGTCGAGGTCGCGCGCCGTCCCGAGCAGGTCGCGGAACTTCACGCGCTCGTTGCAGCGGATGCAGGGCACGGGCGTCGCGCCGCCGAGATAGGCGTCGGCGAACTCGTCGATCACCGCCTCGCGGAAGGCGTTCTCGTAGTCGAGGACGTAATGCGGGAACCCCATCGTTTCGGCCACGCGGCGCGCGTCGTGGATGTCACGCCCCGCGCAGCAGGCGCCTTTCCTGGCGAGCGCCGCGCCGTGGTCGTAGAGCTGCAGCGTGACGCCCACCACGTCGTAGCCCCCGGCCGCGAGCTCGGCGGCGACGACCGAGCTGTCGACCCCGCCCGACATCGCCACGACCACGCGCGTCTCGGCCGGGGGCTTGGCGAATCCGAGGCTGTTGACGGCGACGTCGCGCGGCACGGCCGGGCTCCTGCGTTACGGGACGGCGCCCCGATACAGGAAAATCCGAACTATTCACAACCCGCCGCTTCACCGCCGCTTAACTCCCGCCGCGCCAGTAGGGGAGCGTGATCGGAGGAGCGAGCGGATGTATCTCAGGAAGGGGCCCGGGCCTCGGGTGGTCACCCTCCCGGACGGCAGCCAGATGAGCCGCGCGGACCTGCCGCCGCGGGGCACGACGCGATGGGTCGCGCGGCGAAAGGAGGCCGTGGTGCGCGGGGTCCGCTCCGGCCTGATCGCGAGGGAGGAGGCGATCGACCTTTACGAGCTCTCGGAGGAGGAGTTCGACGGCTGGTCGGAATCGATGGACGCCTTCGGAACGAACGGGCTGAAGACGACGCTGACTCAGCAGTATCGACAATCCTAACCTTTATGGCGCCGGCGACGCGACCGTGGTAACGGTACGTTAACCATTTGAGGCAAGGTTCGGGACAACGTTCACGAACCGCCCCGGAGAGAGCCATGCGCATCCTGCTCGTCGAAGACGACCCGACCACCTCGCGGAGCATCGAGCTCATGCTCGGCAGCGCGAACCTGAACGTCTACTCGACGGATCTGGGCGAGGAGGGCATCGATCTCGCGAAGCTCTACGACTACGATCTGATCCTGCTCGACCTGGCCCTGCCGGACATCAACGGGCACGAGGTCCTCAAGCAGCTCCGCATGAGCCGGATCGAGACGCCGATCCTGATTCTCTCGGGCTCCGACGATACCGAGAACAAGATCCGCGGCTTCGGCTTCGGGGCGGACGACTACATGACCAAGCCGTTCCACCGCGACGAGCTGATCGCCCGCATCCACGCGATCGTGCGACGCTCCAAGGGCCATTCGCAGTCCGTGATCCGCACCGGCGCCGTCGCCGTGAACCTGGACGCGAAGTCCGTCGAGGTGGAGGGCAAGCCCGTCCACCTGACCGGCAAGGAATACCAGATGCTGGAGCTTCTGAGCCTGCGGAAGGGGACGACGCTGACCAAGGAGATGTTCCTCAACCATCTCTACGGCGGCATGGACGAGCCCGAGCTCAAGATCATCGACGTCTTCATCTGCAAGCTGCGCAAGAAGCTTTCCACCGCGACCGGCGGCGACAACCACATCGAGACGGTCTGGGGACGCGGATACGTCTTGCGCGATCCCGAGGAGACGAAGGACAAGCGGCTCGTCTCCGCATGAGCCGGGGACGATCGGGCTTTGGCGAGGATCAGGTTTCGACCTTCCCTTAGCAGGGTTTCGTCGGGCTCGCGTCAATCGGATCTGCCGTAGATCTACGCCGACGTCGTGCCCGCCCCCATCCTCTTGCTCCGTGGAGACCTCCTCCTCAGATCGCGAGCCTCCGATCCCCGACGAGGGTCATCTGATCGCGTCGAGGCGGCGAACCGAAGCGATCTGGGCCCCCGGTTTCCTGCTGGTCGCTCATGATCCGCACGGCCGGAAGGCGAACCAACGGGGGCCGCCGCCATCGCCATTGCACCAGTCCGAACGGACTTATGGTGTGATTTGTGGCATCCTAAGATCGGCCGTCCCGCGGCAATGTGGGGCCGGAGGTCGTGGGACCCCCGTTTGAACGGCGCGCTTCGCGCGCTCACCGATCCGTCGCGCGCTCCTCCGGCCGGAACGTCCGACGTGTCGGACTGGAACCGCCCCGCCCGCCGTCCTAATACCCTTGGCGAGGACGGGCGGGAGGGGCCACGATGCCGGAGCGGGGGGACACGGACGTGGCGGCCCTCGATGACGGCGCCGCGGCGCGCGAGCTCCGTCGTTTGAGCGACCTTCTGGATGCCGCCGACGAGGCGTATCACGGCGACGACGATCCGATCCTCGAGGATGCCGGGTACGACGCCGCGCGCCGTCGGCACGCCACGATCGCCGCCCGCTTCCCCGAGCTGCCCGAGGCGCGGTCGCGCCGCGACCGGATCGGCTCGGCGCCGGCGGCCGGGTTCGCGAAGGTCCGCCACGATCCCCGGATGACGAGCCTCGCCAACGCCTTCGAGGCGGCGGACGTGGCCGAGTTCGACCGCGGCGTGCGGCGTTTCGTAGGGCTCTCGTCCGACGCGCCGCTCGCCTACGCGGCGGAGGCGAAGATCGACGGGCTGAGCCTCTCGTTGCGTTACGAGGCGGGCCGGCTCGTCCGGGCCGCCACGCGCGGCGACGGCGTCGTCGGCGAGGACGTCACCGCCAACGCGCGCGCGATCGCCGCGATCCCCGACCGCCTCGTCGACGCGCCTGAATTCCTCGAGGTGCGCGGGGAGATCTACATGGCGCACGCCGACTTCGCCGCGATGAACGAAGCGCAGGCCGAGGCCGGCGACAAGCTCTTCGCGAACCCGCGCAACGCCGCCGCCGGCAGCCTGCGGCAGCTCGACCCGGCCGTGACGGCGTCGCGTCCGCTCGCCTTCTTCGCCTACGGGTGGGGCGCGACGTCCGAGCCGCTCGCCGCCACGCAGCTCGACGCGCTGGCGCGCATGCGCGCGATGGGCCTGCCCACGAACCCCGAGACGCGTCGCTGCGACGGCCCCGCCGCGCTGGTCGCGCATCACGCCGACATCGCCGCGCGCCGGGGCGAGCTCGGCTACGACATCGACGGCGTCGTCTACAAGGTCGACGACCTCGCACTGCAGGACCGCCTCGGCCTGCGCTCGACCACGCCCCGCTGGGCCATCGCGCACAAGTTCCCCGCGCAGACCGCCTGGACCCGGCTCCTCGCGATCGACGTCGGCGTCGGCCGAACCGGCGCGCTGTCGCCGGTCGCACGCCTCGCTCCGGTGAACGTCGGCGGCGTCGTCGTCTCGAACGCGACGCTCCACAACGAGGACTACATCGCCGGCCGCGACGGGGCAGGGGAGCCCATCCGGGGCGGCGTCGACCTGCGCGTGGGCGACCGCGTCGAGATATACCGGGCCGGCGACGTGATCCCGAAGGTCCGCGACGTCGATCCCGACGCCCGCCCCGCCGGCACGACGCCGTTTGCGTTCCCCCACGAATGCCCCGATTGCGGCAGCCCCGCGCCGCGCGAGCCGGGCCGGTCGGTGCGCCGCTGCACCGGAGGCCTGATCTGCCCCATGCAGCGCGCGGCGCGGCTGAAGCATCTCGTCTCGCGGGGGGCGCTCGACGTCGATGGCCTGGGTGAGCGCGAGATCGACCGGTTCCTCGCCGAGGGCTGGCTCGAAGCGCCCGCCGACGTCTTCACGCTGCGCGAACGGGTCGGCGACGCGCTGACCGGGCTCGACGGTTGGGGCGAACGCTCGGCCGGCAAGCTCTTCGAGGCCATCGACGCCGCGCGTACGCGCGACCTCGCCCGCGTGCTCTTCGGCCTCGGGATCCGCCACCTGGGCGAGGTCGCCTCCGCCGATCTCGCCTCGCACTACGTCCGATGGCCGACCTTCGCCGAAGCCGTCGACGCGGCCCGCCCAGCCGCCGAAGCCTATCGCGCGGGTGAGGGGGCGGTCGCGGCTGAGCGAGCGCGGGCGGCGGAGGAGGGCCGGCGCGCGCGCCTCGCCGACGTCCGCGCCCTCGCCTGGTCGCACGTCCCGGCCGCGGCGCGGGAGGCCTGGGAGGAACTCGTCGGCATAGACGGTGTCGGCGCGACGCTCGCCCTCGCCGTGAGCGACGCCATGGCCGCGCCCGCCGAACGCAAGGCGATCGACGCCCTCCTCGCGCAGCTCGATCCGGCGGAGCCGCGTCCCCGGGCGGTCGCGAGCCCCGTGGCAGGGCGCACCATCGTCTTCACCGGCACGCTCGAGCGGATGACCCGCGCCGAGGCGAAGGCCCGCGCCGAGCGACTCGGGGCGAAGGTCTCCGGCTCCGTCTCGCCGCGCACCGACCTCGTCGTCGCGGGACCCGGCGCGGGGAGCAAGGGCGCGCGCGCCGCCGAGCTCGGGATCGAGACGCTCGACGAGGCAGGCTGGCTCGCTCTGATCGACGGCGCGTGAGCGGCCGCCCCGAACGCCTGTTCCCGCTCTTCGCGTCGCTCGAGACGTTGCCGGGCATCGGGTCCAAGACCGCGCGCGCGTTGGCCGGGCTTCGGATCGCGAACCCGCGCGACCTCCTGCTGACGCTGCCCACGGGCGGGATCGATCGTCGTCTCGTATCGTCGATCCGCGACGTCCCCATGCCCGGCGTCGCGACCGTGGGCATCCGCGTCACCCGGCATCTTCCGCCCGCGAGCCGGGGGCGCCCGTACCGCATCGAGGTCGAGGATGCATCCACGAGCTTCCACGTCGTCTATTTCCGCGGCGCCGCCGCCGTGCACGAACGCGCATTCCCGGTCGGCGCGAGGCTCGTCGTGTCGGGCAAGGTGGAGCTCTACGACGGCGTCGCGCAGATGCCGCATCCCGATCACGTCCTCGCGCCGGGCGCGTCGCTGCCCGAGTTCGAGCCCGTCTATCCCCTCACCGCCGGGGTCACCTCGCGCACGATGGCCCGCGCCGTGGCCGCGGCGCTCGCCCGGGTGCCGCCGATGGACGAGTGGATCGACCGGTCGCTCGTCGCCGCCCGGGGTTGGCCCCCCTTCGGCGAAGCGCTGCGCGCGGCGCATGCTCCCGGAAGCGCCGCCGATCTCGCCGCGACGTCGCCCCCGCGGCAGCGGCTGGCCTATGACGAACTGCTCGCGCACCAGGCGACGCTCGCAATCGCGCGCGCCTCCGACCGCGCCCGGCCCGGCATGGCGACGGAGGGCGACGGCCGCCTGCGCCGTTGCGTGCTTGCTACGCTGCCCTTCGAGCTCACCGGCGCACAGCAGCGCGCGAGCGAGGAGATCGCCGCCGACATGGCTGCGCCGCGCCGGATGAACCGGCTGCTGCAGGGCGACGTGGGGTCGGGCAAGACGCTCGTCGCGCTGCTCGCGCTCCTGACGGCGGCGGAGGCGGGCGGGCAGGGGGTGCTGATGGCGCCGACCGAGATCCTCGCCCGACAGCACGCGATCGGCCTTCGTCCGCTGGCTGAGGCGGCGGGGGTCGTGCTCGAGCTGCTCACCGGTCGCGACCGGGGCCCCGAGCGGGCGTCCAAGCTCGCGGCCCTAGCGGCGGGCGACATAACCATCCTCGTGGGCACGCATGCCGTCTTCCAGCGCGACGTCGCGTTCGCGGCGCTCCGGCTCGCGGTGACCGACGAGCAACACCGCTTCGGCGTTCGTCAGCGGATGTTGCTCGGCGACAAGGACGCGCGCTGCGACGTGCTGGTGATGACCGCGACGCCGATCCCGCGGTCGCTGGCGCTGACGCGATACGGCGACATGGACGTGAGCACGCTCGACGAGAAGCCGCCCGGCCGCACGCCGATCGTGACCGCGACCGCGCCCGTCGGGCGGATGGACGCGGTGGTCGAGCAGCTCCGCGCCGCGATCGGGCAGGGCCGGCAGGCCTATTGGGTCTGCCCGCTCGTGGAGGAGTCGGACGCCGTCGACGTGACGTCGGTCGAGGAGCGCGGCCGCGCGCTCCGCGCGGCGCTCGGAGCCGATGCCGTAGGCGTCGTCCACGGTCAGATGCCGCCCGCGGAGAAGGACGCCGCGATGGCCGCCTTCGTCGCGGGCCGGACATCGGTGCTCGTGGCGACCACGGTGATCGAGGTCGGCGTGGACGTGCCGCGGGCCTCGATCATGGTCATCGAGCGGGCCGAGACGTTCGGCCTTTCGCAGCTCCATCAGCTCCGCGGCCGGGTCGGGCGCGGGGCCGAGGCTTCGACCTGCCTGCTCCTCTACCGGCCGCCGCTCGGCGAGGCGGGCGCGGCGCGGCTTCGGATCCTGCGCGAGACCGAGGACGGCTTCGCGATCGCCGAGGCGGATCTGGGCCTGCGCGGGGCGGGCGACGTGATCGGGACCGCGCAGTCGGGCCTGCCGCGGTTCCGCGTCGCCGATCTCGAGCGGCAGGCGGACCTGATGGCGCTCGCCGGGACCGATGCCCGGGCCCGCATTGGCGACGGGCCGGACGCGGACGGTCGCATCGACGAGGCGCTCCGCATGCTGCTCTGGCTCCTGGATCAGCAGGACGGACTACGGATGCTGTCTGTCGGCTGACAGGTATCGGGCGAGGTTCCGACGTATCGCACCGGCGTCACTCCGGCCGGCTATGCTCGACTCCTTAGAGGGCGCGGATCACCTCCTGACGGCGTGTTCTCGGAAAGTTCTTTACCCCTTGTTCATCGTGTGGAACAAAAGATGAACGGGCTGGGGAGAATGCGATGCGTAAGCGGTACCATGACATTGGAGGCCGGATCCGAGAGTCCGGGCTCGACGACTACATCGGCGGCGTATGGATCGCGGCGCTCTTGCTCGGTTTGATGCAGTTGCCCTCCCTCGTGTCCTGACGCGGCCACGCCGCCACGCCTGCCCGCGTCCCCCCCGACCGTTCCGCCTTTCGGCCGAACGGCTTCGGTCCCTCCCCAGGGTTCGGGGGACGCCACCTGCCGCCGCGACGCCCCTCAAGGCTCGCGGCGGCTTTTTCATCGTGCATGGCGTCGTTTCGGTCCGTCGGTGTGTCCCGTCGGGCGTCGTTCGGGATCGTTGGCGAACGCGGGGCGTCGAGCGGCGTCCACCCGCTTGTCGAAGCGTCCGGAAAGGTTGCGGTGTGGTGGATGGAGGCGGGATGCGGGCCGGTGCGGGCCAGTCCCGTTTCACTCGCGGGCGATTGGTATCGCCGATCGGACCTCCCGCCGGTGACGGCCAGCCGCGGGCATCGCAGGTGACGGCATGCTGTCCTGCGGTCCCGGATGGCGTTGCTGGCGCGCGCATGTCGGGCGCGGTGCGCGAGGTCGATTTGGCCGGATGCGCCCGTTTCGAGCCGATGGCCGCTCCCGATCGGGCGATCGCGACGAAAGGTCCCCGTCGGGCGCCTCAAGTGCGCGAGCCCTCATCCCGCGTCGCGGTAGCCCATCCGCAGCCCGCCCCAGTGCCGGCCGTGAACGGTGATCGGGACGGAGAGGTCCTTCATCATCACCATCCCTTCCGAGCCCATGTCCCGGCGGTAGACCTGGAGCAGGAACGGGGAGCGGTTGGCGCCCGCGCGTCGGCCGGTTCGATCGTCGAAGAGGCGCCGGTTGCGCGAATGGGCGGCGTTCCAGAGCGGATCCTCCCCCTGGGGCTGCGAGAACCGCTTGTTGTGCGTGCCGATGTAGCCGTTCCGGTCGCAGGGGACGCACATCAGGATGCGCGCGTCGAACGCCAGTGCCGGTTCGATGATCGGCGGCACGATGTGGTCGGTCAGCGCCACGTGGCGTGCGAGCCGTTGCCGCGGATCGGTGCCCGGCAGATCCTGATAGCGGTCGTCGAAGAGCGCCTCCATCGAGATCCGCCCGTCCTCCACCGCCGTCTCGAACGCGCGCGAAAGCTGCCCGGCCACCGCCGTGGCGTGAGCGACGAACAGCGCGTCGGGGCCGTCCTCCTCGATCTCCGCCGCCCGTTGCAGCAGCGCCTCGCAGCCGTCCATCATCCGCGCCGTCCGCTCGCGGGTCTCGGCCACGCCGGTCGCGGTGTGCCGCGCGCCGGTCTCGATCGCGTCGCAGGCGGCGGCCACGTCGTCCTCGGCCCCGGCAAGGCGCATCACCGCTTCGTCCATCGCCGCGATCCGCTCGCGCGACGTCTCCATTTCCGCCGCGATGGAGTGGACCGCCTCCCGCGTCTCGCGCGAGAGCTGGATGCCGCGCGCGAATTCGGGCGCGAGCTTGGCGCCGTCCTCGCGCATCGTGCGCGTCCAGTCGCTCAGCGATCGCACCGAGGCCTCGATCCCCGCCGCCGCGCCCGTGGTCTTGCGCGACAGCTCCTTGATCGCCTCGGCGACCACGGCGAAGCCGCGCCCCGCCTCGCCCGCGCGCGCGGCCTCGATCGAGGCGTTCACCGCTAGGATGTTCACCTGCCGCGAGATGCGCACGATCTCGGTGTTGGAGACGACGATCTGCTTGAGCACCACCTCGAGCGATTCGACCCGCGGCCCGATCGCGGCGCCCGCCGCCGCGAGCCGCTCGTAGCGCGCGCCGCTCTCGGTGATCGCGTCGAGGCGCGTCGCAGCCGTCGCCTGCGTTTCGCTGGCCGACTGGCCCAGCGCGTCGAACCCCGAGCGCAGCAGCGTCATCGCCGAGGCGAGGTCGTCGGTCACGTTCCGCAGCGACCCGATCTGGTCGAGGTTGGTGCGCGCGTTGCCGTCGATCCCGTCGACGAAGGCCGCGAGGTCCGAGACCATGTAGCCGATCGGGGCGATGTCCTCGGACAGGCTTCGCCGCGCGGGCGGGGATGGTGTCGTCCGGGCCGTGGCGGGCATGGGGAATCCTCGCTGTCCTGCCCGGACGGCCTAGCAAGTCTTCGTTACTCCACCGTTAATCGCGCCGCCTCCGCCGCCTCGACCGCCTCCACCGTCGCCTCCAGCGCGAGCAGGATCGAGGCGTGGCGGTTGCGGAAGTCGCGCGCGGGCACCAGCACCTCGAGCCCGTCCCAGGGCGCGCCCGGCACCGGTCCGCCGCCGAGCATCGCGCGCAGCCCGTCGCGCGCGGCGACCACCTCCGCACGCGTGCGCCCGAGCATCGCGCGCCCCGTCACGGAAGCCGAGGCCTGACCCAGCGCGCAGGCCTTCACGTCCTGCGCGTAGCGCGCGATCCGGCCGTCCTCGAGATCGAGCGAGACCGTGACCGTCGAGCCGCAGAGCGGCGAGCGGCGGCGCACGGTCGCCTGCGCGCCCTCGATCGGCGCGGTGGCGGGCATGTCGGCGGCGAGCGCGAGGATCCGGCCGGAATAGAGCTTCACGAGGTCGGCATCGGGCATCGGCGCTTCCTTCCGCGGCTGCGTCCCGGTTAGGTAGGCGTGCCGTCCCGCGAGGCAAAGCCGCATGCCGACCGACCCCGCCTTCGACCCCGCCACCTTGCGTTACGACGCCGCCGGGCTGATCCCCGCCGTGGCGCAGGACGCGGGCACGGGCGAGGTGCTGATGCTGGCCTGGATGAACGCGGCCTCGGTCGCGCGCACGATCGAGACCGGGCACGTCACCTACTGGTCGCGCTCGCGGCAGGCGTTCTGGGCGAAGGGCGAGACGTCGGGGCACGTCCAGCGGCTGGTCGAGATGCGGCTCGACTGCGATCGCGATGCGCTCCTGCTGCGCGTCGAGCAGAGCGGCCCGGCCTGCCATACGGGGCGCCGCTCGTGCTTCTACACCGCCATCCGCGACGGCCGCGAGGTCGAGACGATGGCGCCGATGGCCGCCGATGCCGGCCCGCCCCCTTGAACCGTTACCGCTAACGACGCATTGGTCCGGCGACCGTCCGCCGCCAGCCGCGAGGAGCCCGCTCATGCCGCTCGACGCCCGCATCGACGCCATCACCGACCGGATCCGCGAGCGCTCCCGGCCGACCCGCGAGCGCTATCTCGAGCGGATGCGCGCGCAGGCGCAGCAGGGGCCGCGCCGGGCCCATCTCGATTGCGGCAACCAGGCCCACGCCTATGCGGCGATGGAGGGCCAGAAGGACGACCTCGCGGCCGACCGGGTGCCCAACATCGGCATCGTCACCGCCTACAACGACATGCTGAGCGCGCATCAGCCGTTCCAGCATTTCCCCGACCGGATCAAGGCCGCCGCCCGCGCCGCGGGCGCGACCGCGCAGGTCGCGGGCGGCGTGCCGGCCATGTGCGACGGCGTCACTCAGGGGCAGGTCGGCATGGAGCTGTCGCTCTTCTCGCGCGACGTGATCGCGCTCGCGGCGGGCGTGGCGCTCTCGCACAACACCTTCGACAGCGCGCTCTACCTGGGCATCTGCGACAAGATCGTGCCCGGCCTCGTGATCGCCGCCGCCACCTTCGGCTACCTGCCCGGCATCTTCGTGCCCGCCGGGCCGATGACGTCCGGCCTCCCGAACGAGGAGAAGGCCCGCGTGCGGCGCGAATACGCGGAAGGAAAGATCGACCGCGCCGAGCTGATGCGTGCCGAGATGGCGAGCTATCACGGCCCCGGCACCTGCACCTTCTACGGCACCGCCAACTCCAACCAGATGCTCATGGAGTTCATGGGCCTGCACCTGCCGGGCGCCTCCTTCGTCAATCCCGGCACGCCGCTCCGCGACGCGCTCACCGATGCGGCGACGACGCGCGCGACCGAGATCACCGCGCTCGGCAACGCCTACACCCCCGTCTGCGACATCCTCGACGAGCGCGCCTACGTGAACGGGCTCGTGGGGCTGATGGCGACGGGCGGGTCGACGAACCTCGTCCTGCACCTGATCGCGATGGCGCGCGCCTCGGGCGTGGTGCTGACCTGCGGCGACTTCGACGCGGTTTCGGACGCGACGCCGCTCATGGCGCGGGTCTATCCCAACGGGCTCGCGGACGTGAACCACTTCCACGCCGCGGGCGGGCTCGCCTACATGATCGGCCACCTTCTCGAAGCGGGGCTCCTGCACGAGGACGTGTCGACCGTGGCGGGGCAGGGGCTCGGCGCCTACGCGACCGAACCGCGCCTCGACGGCGACCGGATCGGCTGGGTGGCGGGTCCGCGGGAGAGCCTCAACGGTCGCATCCTGAAGACCCCGGCCGAGCCGTTCGACACGCATGGCGGCCTCAAGCAGGTCCGCGGCAATCTCGGGCTCGGCGTGATGAAGATCTCCGCCGTGGCCGAGGAGTACCACGTCATCGAGGCCCCCGCGGCGGTGTTCGAGAGCCAGAATGCGGTCAAGGAGGCGTTCCGCGCGGGCGCGCTCGACCGCGACTGCATCGTCGTCCTGCGCTACCAGGGCCCGCGCGCCAACGGGATGCCCGAGCTGCATGCGCTCACCCCGCTGCTGTCGGTGCTGCTCCAGCGCGGCCACCGGGTCGCGCTCGTCACCGACGGGCGGATGTCGGGCGCGTCGGGCAAGGTGCCCTCCGCGATCCATGTCTCGCCCGAGGCGCTCGCGGGCGGTCTGCTCGCCCGCATCGAGGACGGCGACGTGATCCGCGTCGACGCGCGGGAGGGGCGGCTCGAGGTGTTGACCGAGGGGGTCGAGGACCGGCCGCTCCGGCACCCCGACCTGTCGGCGAACGGCCACGGGATCGGGCGCGAGCTCTTCGACGTGTTCCGCGCGACGGCCGGAACCGCCGACCAGGGGGCGGGCGTGGTCGTCTGAGTTTCGTACGGTTTGTGAAGAACGCCGAACCGGCTTACCCCGGATCGTGAAGAATCCGCAGGAGACGCCCCGATGACGCCCAAGGATCAGTCGCGCGCGACGCGCGACATCGCCGATCGCGCCCCGGTCATCCCCGTCCTGGTCCTCGACGACGCCGAGCAGGCCCGCCCTCTCGCCGAGGCGCTGGTGGCGGGCGGGCTGCCCGCGCTCGAGGTGACGCTGCGCACGCCCGCGGCGCTCGACTGCATCCGCCGCATGGCCGACGTGGAGGGCGGCATCGTCGGCGCGGGCACGCTGCTCAAGCCGCAGGACGTCTCGCGCGCCAAGGCCGCGGGCGCGCGGTTCGGCGTCTCGCCCGGCGCGACGGACGCGCTGATCCAGGCTTGCATCGACGAGGACCTGCCGCTCCTGCCGGGCGCCGCGACCGCCACCGAGGCGCTAACCCTGCTCGAGCGGGGCTACACGATGCTCAAGTTCTTCCCCGCCGAGGCCGCGGGCGGCGCCGCCGCGCTGAAGGCGATCGGCGCCCCGGTGCCGCAGATCGCCTGGTGCCCGACCGGCGGCGTCACGCCCGCCAACAAGGACGACTATCTCGCGCTTACCAACGTCGTCTGCGTGGGAGGCTCCTGGGTCGCGCCGCGCAACGCGGTGGAGGAGGGCGACTGGGCACGGATCGAGGCGCTGGCCCGCGAGGCCGCCGCCTGACCGCTCCGATTGTCACGGGCCGGGCCGCGTGCTAGCTCGGCGGCATGACCGCGTGCCCCCGCATTCGCGCCATTCCGACCGCCCGCTGACGAGGATCGGCGGGCCGGGAGCCCGCGCGCGTCGACGGCCTCCCGCGTCCCGACCGACGAGGAGAGACCGATGACCGCACCGGCCATGCGCCTGCGCAACTCGATGACCGGCGCCGTCGAGCCGTTCGCGCCCGCCGACCCGTCGAACGTGCGCCTCTATCTATGCGGCCCGACCGTCTACGATCGCGCGCATCTGGGCAACGCGCGAAACGTGATCGTCTTCGACGTGCTCGCCCGCCTTCTGCGCCACGACCACGGCGCGGGCGCCGTCACCTACGTGCGCAACGTCACCGACGTGGACGACAAGATCAACGCGCGCGCCGCCGAGACCGGGCGGTCGATCCGCGCGATCACCGAGGAGACGTTCGGCTGGTTCCGCGAGGACATGGCGGCGCTCGGGAACCTCCTTCCCGACCACGAGCCGCGCGCGACCGAATACGTCGACCGCATGGTCGCGATGATCGGCACGCTGGTCGAGCGCGGTCACGCCTATGCCGAAGGCGGCCACGTCCTCTTCTCCGTGGCGAGCTGGGACGACTACGGCGGGCTGTCGGGGCGCGCGGTCGAGGACATGATCGCCGGGGCCCGCGTCGAGGTCGCGCCCTATAAGCGCGATCCGATGGACTTCGTGCTCTGGAAGCCGTCCGCGGACGACCTGCCGGGCTGGGACAGCCCCTGGGGCCGGGGGCGGCCGGGCTGGCACATCGAGTGCTCGGCGATGGCGCGCGACATCCTCGGTGGCACCGTCGACATCCACGGCGGCGGCGTCGACCTGATCTTCCCGCACCACGAGAACGAGCGCGCGCAGTCGCTCTGCGCGCATCCCGACGAGCCGTTCGCGCGGGTCTGGCTGCACAACGAGATGCTGCTCGTGGACGGGCGCAAGATGTCGAAGTCGCTGGGCAACTTCTTCACCGTCCGAGACCTCCTCGACCGGGGCGTGCCGGGAGAGGTGATCCGGCTCGTCTTCCTCTCGACGCATTATGCCAAGCCGATGGACTGGACCGACGAGCGCGCGCGCGAGGCCGAGGTCACACTTCGCCGCTGGCGCGCGATGGCCGCCCCGGGGGGCGCCGTCGACGCGAGCGTCTTGAGGGCGTTGCGGGACGACCTTAACACGCCCGGCGCCATTGCCTCGCTGCACGCGCTCGCCAAGAAGGGCGATGGCGCTTCGCTGGCAGCATCGGCGGCGATGCTCGGCCTGATCGGCGAGGACATGGGCGATTGGGTCGCACGCGGCGGCGACGACGCGGTTGAGGCGGTGCTCGCCGCCCGTCTCGCCGCCCGGACCGAGAAGGACTGGGCGCGGGCCGATGCGCTGCGCGACGCGCTCGTGGGCGCGGGTGTGGTCGTCACGGATGGGCTCGGCCGGGGCTGGGAGCCCGGTCCGGGCTTCGATCCGGCCAAGCTCGAGGGCGTTGCCGGATGAAGGACGCCGCTGCGCCGGAGGGCCGCGCGCGCCTCCACCTCTACGACACCACCCTCCGCGACGGCCAGCAGACGCAGGGCGTGCAGTTCTCCGCCGCCGAGAAGGCCGAGATCGCGACCATGCTCGACGCCCTCGGCGTGGACGCGATCGAGGGCGGCTGGCCCGGCGCGAACCCGACCGACAGCGAGTTCTTCGCCGCCCCGCCCGCGCTGCGCGCCACGCTGACGGCTTTTGGCATGACCAAGCGAGTCGGGCGCTCGGCCTCCAACGACGACGTGCTCGCCGCCGTGCTCGACGCGGGCACCGCCTCGGTCTGCCTCGTGGGCAAGACCCATCCGTTCCACGTCCGCGCGGCGCTCGGCGTGACGCTCGACGAGAATCGCGACGCGATCGCCGCCTCCATCGGCCACGTCGTGGCGCAGGGCCGCGAGGCCGTGTTCGACGCCGAGCACTTCTTCGACGGCTACGAGGACGACCCGGCCTACGCGCTGTCTTGCCTGCGCGCGGCGCTCGACGCGGGCGCCCGCTGGGTCGTCCTGTGCGACACGAACGGCGGCGCGATGCCCGCGCGGATCGGCGCGGTCGTTTCAGAGGTCGTCGCGTCAGGCGTGCCGGGCGACCGGCTCGGCATCCATGCCCACGACGATACCGGGCAGGCGGTCGCCGCCACGCTGACCGCCGTCGAGGCCGGAGCGCGGCACGTGCAGGGGACGCTGAACGGGCTCGGGGAACGCTGCGGGAACGCGAACCTCACGACGCTGATCCCGACGCTGCTGCTTAAGGCGCCCTACCGTGACCGCTACGTCACCGGCGTTCCGGCGGAGGCGCTTCCCCGGCTCGTACAGGTGTCGCGAAGGCTCGACGACATCCTCAACTTCGTACCCCGGCGCGAGGCGCCCTACGTCGGCGCGTCGGCCTTCGCGCACAAGGCCGGGCTCCACGCGAGCGCGGTCGTCAAGGACCCAACGACCTACGAGCACGTCCCGCCCGAGGCCGTGGGCAACGCGCGCGTCGTGCCGATGAGCAACCAGGCGGGGCTCGCGAACCTCCGCCGCCGGTTGCGCGAACTCGATCTCGACGGCACCGAGGATCAGCTGCGCGGCCTGCTCGAGCGGGTCAAGGCGCGCGAGGAGGAGGGCTACGCCTACGACATGGCGCCCGCGAGCTTCGAGATGCTGGCCCGCGACGCGCTCGAAGCGATGCCCCCGCTCTTCGACGTCGAGCGCTACCGGGTCACGGTCGAGCGGCGGGGCGGAACGGTCCTGTCGGAGGCGGTGGTCGTACTTCGGGTCGACGGTGAAACGCGGCTGTCGGTAAGCGAGAGTCGAGATGCCGAGGGCTCCGACCGGGGGCCGGTCAACGCGCTGTCGCAGGCGCTGGCCAAGGATCTCGGATCCCTCCAGGCCCGGATTGCGGACATGATCCTCGTCGATTTTCGCGTGCGCATCATGCAAGGCGGGACCGAGGCGGTGACGCGGGTGATCATCGATCACGAGGACCGCGAGGGCCGCCGCTGGTCAACCGTCGGCGTGTCGCCAAACATCGTCGACGCGAGCTTCGAGGCGCTGGTGGAGGCGGTGCGCTGGAAGCTCCGCCGCGACCCGGCCGGTGTCACCGGCGGCCTCGGCCGCGCGTGAGGTGAGCGAGGCGGACGACCTCTCCGCCTGCGCGGGCCTGCTCTCGCGGGGCGATCCGTCGCGGTTCCGCGCGACGATGGCCGCGCCGGTGGCTCTGCGGCGCATCCTCCTGCCGCTCTACGCATTCAACGTCGAGGTCGCCCGCGCGCCCTGGCTGACCCGGGAGCCGCTGATCGCCGAGATGCGCCTGCGCTGGTGGCGCGACGCGCTGGCCGAGATCGGGGCGGGCGGCGCGGTGCGGCGCCACGAGATCGTCACGCCGCTCGCGGCCGCGCTCGACGCGCGCGCGGCGTCGGACCTCGACGAGCTCGTGGAGGCGAGGCGGGGCGACATCGACGGACCGCGCATCCGGGAGCGCGCGGACCTGCTGCGCTACCTCGACGCGACCGCGGGGACGCTGCTCTGGACCGCGTCTCGGCTGGCGGGCTTCACCGACGAGGCCGCCGCGCGAGATGGCGGCCTCGCGCAGGGCATCGCCGCATGGCTACGCGCCGCGCCCGAGCTCGCCGCGCGCGGGCGAGATGGATTGCCTCCCGGCGATGCGGCGCAGGAAGTCGCGGCGTTGGCCGTGGAGGGGCTCGCGGCGATGGCCCGGTTCCGGCAGGCGCGCCCATCGCCCGGCGCGGCGCCCGTGTTCCTCGCTCTCTGGAACGTCGATGCGGAGCTGGCCGCGTTCCGCCACGCGCCAGCGCGAACGCCGCCCGCGGACGGGATCGCGAGCCGGCTCCGCCTGTTCCGTGCCACCGCGCGTGGGCGGCCTTGAG
>CAVSOF010000027.1:0-126279 GCA_963729425.1 uncultured Alphaproteobacteria bacterium
ATCCACCTGCGGCGCCTGCGGGGCGACCTGCGCGGCGGCGGGCACGGCGAGCAGCAGCGCGCCGGCGAGGGCGAGCGCGCGTCTCACAGCGGCCCCATCACGTCGCCGCGGAACCCGACCACCACCCGGTCGCCCCCAAGCGGGACCAGCGGCACCCGCCGCGACTGCCCCGGCTCGAACCGGATCGCGGTCCCCGCGGCGACGTCGAGGCGCATCCCGCGCGCGGCGGCGCGGTCGAAGTCGAGCGCGGGGTTCGTCTCCGCGAAGTGGTAGTGGCTGCCGACCTGCACCGGCCGGTCGCCGGTATTCGCCACGTCGATCACGAGCGCGGCGGCGCCCGCGTTCAGCACGATCTCGCCGGGCGCGCAGGCCACCTCGCCCGGAATCACGCCGCTTCCTCCGCCGCGCGGATCGGATGGTGGACGGTGACGAGCTTGGTCCCGTCGGGGAAGGTCGCCTCGACCTGGACGTCGTGGATCATCGCGGGAATGCCCTCCATGCACTGCTCCTCGGTGACGACATGCGCGCCCGCGCGCATCAGCTCGGCCACCGAGCGCCCGTCGCGCGCGCCCTCGACCACGAAGTCGCAGATGAGCGCGATGGCCTCGGGGTGGTTGAGCTTGACGCCGCGCGCCAGCCGGCCGCGCGCCACCATCGCGGCGACCGAGACCAGCAGCTTGTCCTTCTCGCGGGGCGTCAGGTTCATCGCGGCCTCAGGTCTCGCACTGCCAGACGCGCGGCATCGGCGCGCCGCGCAGAACCACGATGGCGCGGACGAGCGCGCGGCGCAACGGGGCGCCGTCGGGCGCGTGCAGCCGCGCCACGAGGCGACCGTCCCACGCCCCGGCCGCCGCGACGACCGGGCCGCCCGCGGGCAGCGCGTCGCGCAGCGGCCCGAGCGCGTCGGCGCAGCCGGGCGCGGCGAGCACCAGCGTCGCGAAGGCGCGCATCCCGCCGAGCGCCGCCGGATCGGCCAGCGCGTCCGGCCCGATGGCGACGTGGTCGTCGTGCAGGAGCGCGCCGCCGCGCCGGATGACGCGCCGGTCGTCGAGCCGGGCGCGCGCCACCGTCTCGCCATGCGCCGCGCGGCCGAGCACCAGCGTCTCGACCCCGAGGAACGCGGCGTCGGGTGCAAGATCGACCTGGGTGCTGCGCGCGAGGTCCGAGCCCTCGAACGCGATCGTCTCCTGCGGCAGCCAGTCGAGCCGCCCCCCCGCGCCCACGCGCAGCCGGACGTCGACCCGCCCCGGCCCGTCGGGGGCGCGGTACGCGCGCTCGGCGGTCTGCATGGCGGCGGTGACGCGCGCGCCCGCGCCCACCTCGAGCGCGTAGTCGAGCCGGTCGCCCGAGGTCACGCCGCCCGCGGTGTTCAGGAACACCACCTCGGGCCAGTCGGCGTCGGTGCGCGGCAGCATCGCCTTGGCCGAGCCCGACTGCGCGAGGTCGCGCAGCCCCGCGCGCCCGACCGTGACGGTGGCCGAGCCGCGCATCCGCTGCATCGCTGGGAGGGCGGTCGCCATCCGCGGACGATGGCCACCTAGTCAAGCGCGGGCAAGGCCGCTACGCCCGCGCCGGATGGACACGCTCACGATCCGCCGCCCCGACGACTGGCACCTGCACCTGCGCGACGGGGACATGCTGCGGCTGGTGGCCGACGCCTCCCGCGGCTTCGGGCGCGTGCTGGCGATGCCGAACCTCGTCCCGCCCGTCGTGACCCGCGCCGACGCGGCGGCCTACCGCGACCGGATCCGCGCAGCCGGTATCGCCCGCCCGCTGATGACGCTCTACCTGACCGAGGCGACCGACCCCGCGGACGTCGTCGCGGCGCATGCCGACGGGACGGTCCACGCGGTCAAGCTCTACCCCGCCGGCGCCACCACCAACTCGGAGGCGGGCGTGCGCGACTGGCGCGCCGTGCGCCCGGTGCTCGCCGCGATGGAGGCGGCGGGCGTGCCGCTGTGCATCCACGGCGAGACGGTCGACGGCGACGTGTTCGACCGGGAAGCCGCGTTCCTCGACCGGGCTCTGGGCCCGCTCGTCGCCGCGCATCCCGCGCTGCGGATCACGCTCGAGCACGTCACCACGGCCGAGGCGGTGGCCTTCGTGCGCGCGCACGACCGCGTGGGCGCGACCATCACCGTCCAGCACCTGATGGCGAACCGCACGACGATGCTGTCGCACGGGATGCGCCCCCATCTCTACTGCCTGCCGATCCTCAAGCGCGACACGCACCAGGCGGCGCTGCGCGAGGCCGCGACTTCGGGGGACGCCTCGTTCTTCCTCGGCACCGACAGCGCGCCGCATCCGCTCCACGCCAAGGAGGCCACCTGCTGCGCCGCGGGCTGCTTCACCGCGCCCCACGCGCTCGCCTGCTACGCGCAGGTCTTCGAGGAGGAGGGCGCGCTCGACCGGCTCGAGGGCTTCGCGTCGCTGCACGGCCCGGCGCATTACGGCCTGGCCCCGAACGAGGACCGCGTCACGCTCCGGCGCGGCGATCCGCAGCCGCCGCCCGACGCGCTCGAGGGCCACGGCCTGCGCGTCGTGCCGTTCGACCCCGGCCGGCCCGTCCGCTGGCACGCCCGGGCCGCGGCATGATCCCCGCCGCCCCGCCCGCCGCCGAGATTGCGCGGCTGACCGCGCGCGCGCTCCTCGAGGTCGACGCGGTGCGGTTCGACGCGCGCACGCCGTTCACCTACGCCTCGGGCGCGCGCGGCCCGACCTACATCGACTGCCGCCGACTGATCGGGTTCCCGCGCATCCGTTCGACGCTGATGGACTTCCTCGCCGCCACCGTCCTGCGCGACGCGGGGTTCGAGGCGTTCGACAACGTGGCCGGCGGCGAGACCGCGGGCATCCCCTTCGCCGCGCTGATCGCCGAGCGGCTGGCGCTGCCGATGAGCTACGTGCGCAAGAAGCCCAAGGGCTACGGCCGCAACGCGCGGATCGAGGGCGTGATGGCCGAGGGCGACCGCGTGCTGCTGGTCGAGGACCTGACCACCGACGGAGGCTCGAAGCTCTCCTTCGTGGACGCGATCCGCGAGACCGGCGCGACCTGCGCGCATACCGCCGTGGTGTTCAGCTACGGCATCTTCCCCGAGACCGGGCCGACGCTCGCGGCCCACGGCGTTCGCCTGCACGCGCTTTGCACCTGGCACGACGTGCTCGCGGAGGCGCGCGCGCAAGGCGCGTTCGACGCCGAGACGCTCGCGGGGGTGGAGGCGTTTCTCGCCGACCCCCGCGGCTGGCAGGCGGCGCGCGGCGACGCGGACGCTTGACCGCCACGCGCGATCGGCGCCTGCTGCCGGTCATGTTCCGTGCCCTGCTCATCCTGCCGTTCCTTGCCGCCTGCGGCGCAGGCCGCGTCTCGCCCGAGGACGCGCGCGACGAGGCGCGGCGGATCAACGCGCTCGACAGCGCGTCGCTCTGGCGGGTGCAGGACCGCACGAACGATCCGCTCGAGCTCGCGCAGGTCGAGGCCGAGCTCGGCTCGCGCGACGAGTTCCGGTCCGGCCGGGCCTATCTCGGGCGGCGCACGATCGCGGGGGCGGGCCGGTCGCGCTTCCGCCGCCCGTCGCAGGACGATCCCGCGCTCGACGGGGCCGATTGCGACGACTTCCTCACCGGCGCCGCCGCGCAGGCGCTGCTGCTCGCGTCGGGCGGGCCGCGCAACGACCGCCATCGGCTCGACGAGGACGGCGACGGCCTCGCCTGCGGCTGGGCCGACGACCTGCGCCGCTCGGTAGCCGCGGCGCGCGGTCGCCGTTAGAGGCACGCGCCGACAAAGGGTTGCACCGCGACGTTCATGCCCGGCCGCATGATCCACAGCCCCTCCACAGCTTGCTCCCCGTTGTGACCGCGCGCCGCGCTTGTTAGGCGCGGATGGGGCACGGTCGGGGGCACGGGCATGAACAGCGTCACGCAGATCGACCCGTCCGGCACCGTCCCCGCGGACGCCGTGACCCCCCACAACGTCGAGGCGGAGCAGCAGCTCCTGGGCGCGATCCTGACCGACAACGACCTCTACCACCGCGTCTCGACGATCCTGCGGACGGAGCATTTCTACGACCCCTGCCACGCGCGCATCTTCGAGCTCTGCGCGACGCGCATCCAGAAGAACGCGCTCGCCTCGCCGGTCACGCTCAAGACCATCCTCGAGGAGGACGAGGGGCTGCGCGCGCTCGGCGGCCCGGCCTACCTCGTCACGCTCGCCGCCTCCGCCGTCGCGGGCTACGCCGTGCGCGACTACGCCCGGACGCTCCAGGAGCTCGCGGTACGCCGGCAGCTGATGGCGCTCGGCCGCGACGTGACCGCGCTCGCCTCCGACATGACCGCCGACGTGCCGCCCGACGAGCAGATCGTCGCCGCCGAGGCCGCGCTCTACGGGCTCGCGGAGGACGGGCGGGTGCAGACGGGGTTCCAGTCCTTCCTGTCCGCCGTCAAGCAGGCCGTCGACATGGCCGACGCCGCCTATCGCCGCGAGGGCGGGCTCGCGGGCGTCGCGACCGGGCTCGTGGACCTCGACAAGAAGCTCGGCGGGCTGCACCGCTCGGACCTGCTGATCGTCGCGGGGCGCCCGTCGATGGGCAAGACGTCGCTCGCCACCAACATCGCGTTCAACGTCGCCAAGGCCTACCGCGCGGGAAAGACCCACGACGGCCGCGACGGCGCGGTGGAGGGCGGCGTGGTCGGGTTCTACTCGCTCGAGATGTCCGCCGAGCAGCTCGCCGCGCGCGTGCTGTCGGAAGCCTCCGAGGTGCCCTCCGAGCAGATCCGGCGCGGCGACATGACCGAGGCCGAGTTCCGCCGCTTCGTGGAGGCGGCCAAGGCCCTCGAATCCTGCCCGCTCTACATCGACGACACGCCCGCACTGCCGATCGCGCAGCTCTCGGCGCGCGCGCGCCGGCAGAAGCGCACCCACGGTCTCGATCTGCTCATCGTGGACTACCTGCAGCTCGTGCGCGGGTCGGGGAAGTCCGACAACCGCGTCAACGAGGTCTCCGAGATCACGCAGGGCCTGAAGGCGATCGCCAAGGAGCTCGACATCCCCGTCATCGCGCTCAGCCAGCTTTCGCGGCAGGTCGAGAGCCGCGAGGACAAGCGCCCGATGCTCTCGGACCTGCGCGAGAGCGGCTCGATCGAGCAGGACGCGGACGTGGTGATGTTCGTGTACCGCGAGGAGTACTACAAGGAGCGCGAGAAGCCGGGCGACCATCAGCTCGACAAGATGGCCGAGTGGCAGGCCGCGATGGAGGCCGTCCACGGCCGCGCCGAATGCATCATCGGCAAGCAGCGGCACGGGCCGATCGGGACGGTCGAGCTCAGCTTCGAGGGGCGGTTCACGCGGTTCGGCAACCTCGCGAAACCGTGGCAGGGCGGCGCCGGATGAGCGCCCCCCGGCGGGGCGCGCGATGAGCACGGGCACGCTCCGGATCGACCTCGAGGCGGTCGCGTCCAACTGGCGCGCGCTCGACGCGATGTCGTCGCCGGGCTGCGAGACCGCCGCCGTCGTCAAGGCGGACGGCTACGGGCTCGGCGCGGCGGAGGTCGCGCGGCGACTCGCCGCCACGGGCTGCGGGACGTTCTTCGTGGCGACCGCGGCGGAGGGCGCGGACCTTCGCGCGGCGCTCGGGCCGGAGCCGCGGATCCACGTCCTCTACGGGCACATGGCGGGCGATGCGGGGACGCTCGACGGGGCCGACCTCGTGCCGATGCTCTGCTCGATAGCGCAGCTCACGCGCCATCTCGAGGCGTCGCCGCGGCGGCCGTTCGGCGTGCAGCTCGACACCGGGATGAACCGGCTCGGGCTCAAGATGGCGGAGTGGGAGGCGGTGGCCGCCCTCGCGCTGCGCGCGCGCCCCGTGCTTGTGATGTCGCACCTGGCCTGCGCCGACGCGCCGGACGCGCCCGGAGAATGCGGCGCAACTCGAGCGCTTCCACGCGATGACCGACGGGATCGACGTGCCGCGAAGCCTCGCCGCGACCGGCGGCGTGCTGCTCGGCCCCGACTGGCACTTCGACCTGACGCGGCCCGGCATCGGCCTCTACGGCGGGCTGCCCTATGCCGAGGCGACCCCGGTGGCGACGCTCGAGCTCCCCGTCGTCGCCTGCCTCGACGTGGCGGCGGGCGAGCGCGTGGGCTACGGCGGCACCTGGACCGCGCCTGCCGACACGCGCGTCGCCACGGTGGCGGGCGGCTATGCCGACGGGCTGATGCGGTCGCTGTCGGGGTCGGGCGCGGAGGTGATGGCGGGCCGCGTCCCCTGCCCGGTGATCGGGCGCGTGTCCATGGACCTGCTCGCGGTGGATATCGGCCATCTCGACGCCGACCCCGACACGGTCGCGATCCTCGACGACCGGCGCGGCGTCGACAAACTGGCGGACGCGGCGGGCACGATCGGCTACGAGGTTCTGACCTCGCTCGGGGCGCGCTACCGCCGGGTCTGGCGCGGCGCCTGAGCCCCGCGCGGGCCGCTCAGAACCGGTAGGTCAGGCTCGAGCGCGCCGCGAAGGTCGGTCACGTCCGAGCCGAGCCCCCCCAGCGGGGCCGTGCCGCGCAGCGTGAGGCCGCGCGCGACCGCGACCTCCGCGCCGACCTCCACGCGCCCCGAGAAGCCGGTCCCGTCGGTGCGGCTCCGGGACCGTGACCGGCGGCGCGGAGGCATCAGTCGTAGTCGAGGAACGCGCCTGCCGAGATCGTCCCGCCGGCCATCGGCATCGCGATCCGCGCGCCGGCCGAGGCGGCGGCGAAATGCGACAGGCCCGACCCGCCCGCGAGCGTGCCGGACCGGCCCGTCGACCGCCTCCGAGCCGTAGGCGAGCGCGACCTCGGGCGTCAGCACGCGGCCCGCCGCGAGCGGCAGGTCGTGTCCGCCCGACAGCGTGACCGCCAGCAGGCGCGTATCCGCCGAGCCGGTGCCGACGATGGAGACCTGATCGAAGGCGCCGTCGCCGACGATCAGCGACCCCTCGCCGAAGGTCGCGCCGCGGCGGATGGCGACGTAGGGCTGCAGGGTAGCGCAGCGTGCCGTCCTGGCTGGTGGCGACGTCGCTCGAGCGCAGGTCGTCGACGCCGAGCGAGAGCCCCGCGACGACGTCGCGGCCCGACGGCCACGTCCGCGCCGATCTGGAACCCTGTCCCGCGGTACGCGCCAGGTCGTCGTCGCCGTTCGCCGCGAAGCCGGTCAGCTCGACCCATCCGTGGACGGGGCCGACGAGACCGGTGCCGGGCGCCCTCGCCCCGGCTGGAGACGCGGACCAGGTCGTCCGGACGAAGCGGGTCCACGTCGCGGACGGCGAAGCTCGCGCGAGCGTTGCTGGCCGAGAGGGCGGTGGCGGAGACGACGGCGCGACGGGAGAGCGCGACGGTGCGCGACGGACAGGGTGGCGATCGCGCGATCGGTGTCGGGGAGCGGGACGAGGATCACGACGACCTCCATGCCGTCGGCCTCCTCCACCGGAGCCGGGTCCGGTTCCACGCCGAACAGGGTGAATCCGTAGGTCCCCGACGCGGGAGAGAACGCGGGCGTCACGACGACGCGATAGCGTCCGTCCCGGACGAGAGCGGACGCCGACGCGAAGGATCGCGTCGTCCCGACGCCGACGAACGTCGTCGCCAGGACGTCGGAGGAGCGGATGATCGTCGGCAGCGGTCGCGCGCCGTCGACGATAAGCACCTGCGTCAGGGAGAAACCGGAGCCGTCGGGTCGGCGATAGGCGGCGGCGTCGAGACGGAACGCGAGCGTCGCCTCGTCGGCCAAGACGAAGTCGTGCACGTCGAGCGCGCGGGACGGTTGCCCGGAGATGAAGGTCCCCCTCGCCTGTGTCTCCGGCAGCGAGACGTCTCCGCTGCGCATGACCGTCTGCGCCTCCACCGCCCCGCCGAGCGAGAACGCCGCGCCGACAAGGATGATCCGCTTCATCCACATGGCCCTGCTCCCCGCGCGGCTGCGCCGCCGAACCGTATCCCGCCCGACGCCTGTCGGAAACACCGTCCGGCGGAAGAACGACCCGTCCGCCGTCGGGGGGCCCAGCGACAATCCGGTGGCTCCTCGCCCGCCCCGCCCCTACATCCCCCCCATGGCCAAGCCCGTCACCCAGTTCGCCTGCACCGCCTGCGGCGCGGTCCACAAGAAGTGGACCGGGCGCTGCGACGGGTGCGGGGCGTGGAACACGATCCAGGAGGAGGTCCCGCTGAGCCAGGGGCCGTCGGGCAAGTCGCTCGGGACCGCGAAGGGCCGCCGGATGGCGCTGACGGACCTCGCGACCGAGGAGGCGCCGCCGCCGCGCGTGATGTCGGGGATGGGCGAGCTCGACCGGGTGCTGGGCGGCGGGCTGGTCCCGGCCTCGGCCACGCTGGTGGGCGGCGATCCCGGCATCGGCAAGTCGACGCTCCTGCTGCAGGCCGCCGCCGCCTTCGCGCGCGCGGGACGTTCCGTCGTCTACGTCTCGGGCGAGGAGGCGACGGCGCAGGTGCGGATGCGCGCGCAGCGGCTCGGGCTCGCGGACGCGGCCGTGAAGCTCGCCGCCGAGACCAACCTGCGCGACGTGCTGACGACGCTCGAGGCGGTCCGGCCCGACCTCTGCGTGATCAACTCGATCCAGACGATGTGGGCCGACACCGTCGACAGCGCGCCCGGCTCGGTGGCGCAGGTCCGCGCGTCGAGCCAGGAGCTCGTGAGCTTCGCCAAGCGCTTCGGCACGGCCGTGATCCTCGTGGGCCACGTCACCAAGGAAGGCCAGATCGCGGGCCCGCGCGTGGTCGAGCACATGGTCGACACCGTGCTCTACTTCGAGGGCGAGCGCGGCCACCAGTTCCGCATCCTGCGCGCGGTCAAGAACCGCTTCGGCCCCGCCGACGAGATCGGCGTGTTCGAGATGACGGGCATGGGGCTCGCGGAGGTCGCGAACCCCTCGGCGCTGTTCCTGGGCGACCGCGACGCGCCCGCGCCCGGCTCGGTCGTGTTCGCGGGGATCGAGGGCACGCGGCCGGTGCTCGTCGAGATCCAGGCGCTGGTCGCGCCGAGCCAGCTCTCGCAGCCGCGCCGCGCCGTCGTGGGCTGGGACGGCGGGCGGCTCTCGATGGTGCTCGCCGTGCTCGAGGCGCGGACCGGGATCACCTTCGCGGGGCTCGACGTCTACCTCAACGTCGCGGGCGGCATCCGCGTGACCGAGCCCGCCGCCGACCTCGCGGTGGCCTGCGCGCTGCTTTCCGCGCGCGAGGACGCCGCGATCCCGCCCGAGACGGTGGTGTTCGGCGAGCTGTCGCTGTCGGGGGCGCTGCGGCCGGTGGCGCAGGCCGAAAACCGCTTGAAGGAGGCGGCCAAACTTGGTTTCACCGCCGCCATGGCCCCGCGGGGCTGCAAGATCGGGGAGCCGGGGGAGATGTCCCTGCGCCTGCTGCCGGACCTGGCCACGCTGGTGGGCGAGGTGTTCGGCGCGGGGTGAGCCCGAGGACCGGGGGCATTCATGGACGGCTTCACCTGGGTGGACGGCGCGGTCGGCGCGATCGTCGTCGTCTCCGCCATCCTCGCCTATTCGCGCGGGCTCGTGCGCGAGGTCATGGCGATCCTGGGCTGGGTGCTGGCCGCCTTCGCCGCGTTCACGCTGGCCGGGCCCGCCGAGGGGATCGTGCGCGAGGGCGTGCGCCTGATCCCGTCGGTCGGGCCGACGGTGGCCGAGAAGCTGCGAGCTGTCGCTGATCGCGTCCTTCGCCATCGTCTTCGTCGTGGCGCTGCTGATCGTGAGCGTGTTCACGCCGCTCCTGTCGGGCGCGGTGCGCGACTCGGTCCTGGGCCCGGCCGACCGGATCATGGGCTTCCTCTTCGGGGTGGCGCGCGGCGCGCTCCTCGTGGCGGTGGCCTTCGTGGTCTACGACCGCGTCACCGTCGCGGGCGGCGTCGCGGCGGTCGAGCAGAGCCGGTCGGCGGCGGTCTTCGGCCGGGCGCGCGGCGGCATCGAGGCGGAGATTCCCGACGACGCGCCGGGCTGGATCCTCGCGCGCTACGAGGGGCTCGTGGGCGATTGCGGCGCGCCCGCCACGCCCGTCGCACCGGCCGTGCCCGCGGGCTGAGGCACGGTCGCGTGACGGGGAGGTGACATCGCGGGCCGCGCGGCCTAGACGCCCGCACGGACCATGCGCGATGCCGAGGATTCGCCCGCGATGACCGACTGGCCGTCCCACCCGTTCGACGACGACCGCCTGCACGAGGAATGCGGCGTGTTCGGCGCGATCGGCGTATCCTCGGCCGCGAACTTCGCCGCGCTGGGCCTGCACGCGCTGCAGCACCGGGGCCAGGAGGCGGGCGGGATCGTCGTCCACGACCCCGAGCAGGGCTTCAACTCGGTGCGACGCTTCGGCTACGTCCGCGACACCTTCACCCGCGCCGACGTGATGGAGATGCTGCCGGGCCCCATCGGCATCGGGCACGTGCGCTACTCGACCTCCGGCTCCAAGGGGAACACCGCGATCCGCGACGTGCAGCCGTTCTTCGGCGAGTTCGCGATGGGCGGCGCGGCGATCGCGCATAACGGCAACGTCACCAACGCCGAGGCGCTGCGCCGCGAGCTGATCCAGTCGGGCTCGATCTTCCAGTCCTCGTCGGACAGCGAATGCATCATCCACCTGATGGCGAAGTCGCTGCAGCGCAACATCCCCGAGCGGATGAAGGACGCGCTGCGCCGGGTGGAGGGCGCGTTCTCGATCGTGGCGATGACGCGCACCAAGCTGATCGGCGTGCGCGACCCGCTGGGCGTGCGCCCGCTCGTGCTGGGCCAGGTCGGCGACGGCTGGGTGCTGGCATCCGAGACCTGCGCGCTCGACATCATCGGCGCGACCTACCTGCGCGACGTGGAGCCCGGCGAGATGGTGGTGATCACCGCGGACGGCGTCGTCTCGCACCGCCCGTTCGAGGCGCGCCGCCCCCGGCCGTGCATCTTCGAGCACGTCTATTTCAGCCGTCCCGATTCGATCATGGGCGGGCGGTCGGTCTACGAGACGCGCGAGGCCATCGGCGCGGAGCTCGCCGCCGAGGCCCCGGCCAAGGCCGACCTCGTCTGCCCCGTCCCCGACAGCGGGACGCCGGCGGCGATCGGCTTCGCGCGCGCCTCGGGGATCCCGTTCGCGATGGGGATCGTGCGCAACCAGTATGTCGGGCGGACCTTCATCGAGCCGTCGGAATCCATCCGCAACATGGGCGTCCGGCTGAAGCTGAACGTGAACCGGGCGCTGGTGCGCGGCAAGCGGATCGTGCTCGTGGACGATTCGGTCGTGCGCGGGACGACCTCGCGCAAGATCAAGGAGATGGTCCTCGAGGCGGGCGCGGCCGAGGTGCATTTCCGCATCGCCTCGCCGCCGACGGCGTGGCCGTGCTTCTACGGCGTCGACACCCCGCAGCGCTCGGACCTGCTGGCCGCGACGATGTCCGCCGACGAGATGCGCGTGCATCTGGGCGTCGATTCGCTCCGTTTCATTTCGCTGGACGGTTTGTATCGCGCGGTGGGGGAGACGGGCGGGCGGGATCGTGCTAGCCCGAGCCACTGCGACGCCTGCTTCTCCGGCGAGTATCCGGTGGCGCCGTCCGACCAGATGGAACGGGGGTTCCGGCCGGTTGCGGCCGAGTGAACGTCCGTCCGACCGGGAGCGATCCGATGCCCGACCGCGAGCCCGCGCCGATCCCGCTCCGCCCGCGCCACGTCCTGTGCGCGATCGGCCTGCGCGGGGCGGAGGACGCGGTGCCGATGCATTACGGGCCGTCGATGGCGGTCAACCTCACCCGCATGGTGCGCGAGCAGCTCGAGGGCCCCGAGGGCGGGGCGCGGCGGGTCCGCATCGTCGCGGGCGCGGACGTGGTCTGCGTGTCCTGCGGCTACCGCGACGGGGCCGACTGCAGGATGATCGAACGGGCGACGCGGATCGACGCCGCGCATGCCGGGGCGCTCGCCATCGCCCCCGGGGAGACCTTGCGCTGGCGCGACCTGCGCGAGAGGGCGCGCGCGCGGGTGCGGCCGGGCGACCTCGACGCGCTGTGCCGGGGCTGTCCGATGCTGCCGGCGGACCTCTGCAAGCGCGCGCTGGCGGCGCTCAACGCCGGCGGGCCAGCGCGGATATCCCCGCCGACACCGCCAGCGCCACCGCGATCGCCTTGACCGCGTCGCCGAGCAGGTAGGGCGTCATGAACGCGCCGAGCGCGGGCCCGAAGTCGAGCCCGGCCCAGCCCGCGTCGATCCCCGCGAGCGAGGCCAGCCCGAGCGGCCAGGCCAGCCCGGGCACGTAGAGGAGAGCCGAGGCGGCGAGCGCCACGCAGCCCAGCGCCACCGGCCCGCGCAGGCCGCGATCCGTCGCGAGACCGGCCAGCCAGGCCATGCCGACGAACCCGGCGAGGAACCCGGCGGTCGGCCCCGCAAGCGACGCGGTCGCGCCGAACCCGGTGAAGACCGGCAGGCCCATCGCGCCCTGCGCCAGCCAGGCCAGCACCGTGATCGCGCCGAGCCGCGCGCCGAAGGTCAGCCCGATGGCGAGGACAGCCGCGGTCTGCATCGTCATCGGCACCGGGTAGAACGGCACCGCGATCTGGCTCGCGATGGCGAGCACGGCCGTCCCGGCGAGGACGAGCGCGACCTGCCCGGGCAGGCTGAGGCGGCCGAGGGCCATCGCGGTGAGGGTCATGTCGGGCTCCGATGCGGTATGCGGTCGGGCGTCTTCTCCGCCGCCGCCCGGCCGGTTGTCAACGCGCGCCCGCTTGATCGCGGGGCCGGGCCGTGGCACCGCCGCCGCGATGGACGCCCTCTCCCCCGCCCGCGCTCGTGACCGGCGCCTCCCGCGGCCTCGGCGCGGCGGTGGCCCTGCGCCTCGCCGGGCGCGGCCACCACGTGATCGCCGTCGCCCGGACGCAGGGCGCGCTCGAGGCGCTCGACGACCGGATCGCGGCGGCGGGGGGCGCGGCGACGCTCGCGCCGATGGACGTGACCGATGCGGATGCGATGCGCCATCTCTGCCGCTCCATCCACGACCGCTGGGGCGCGCTGCCGCTCTGGGTCCACGCGGCGGTGAGCGCGCCGCCGCTCGCGCCCGCGCATCTGGCCGACGAGCGGGACTTCGCGCGCGCCTGGACGGTGAACGTCGTGGCGCTCCAGCGGCTGATCGGGTTCGTGGCGCCGCTCCTGCGCGCGGCGGGCGGCGGACGGGCGGTGTTCTTCGACGACGACCGCCCGGCGGCGCTGGCCTCGGCCTATGCCGCGACGAAGGCCGCCGCCCGCACGCTCGTCGGCGCCTGGCGGGCGGAGGCCGCGGGCGGGGGCGCGCCCCAGATCGACCTCGTGACGCCGCGGCCGATGCCAACGGCGACGCGCGCGCGGTTCCATCCCGGCGAGGACCGCGCGCCGCTGGCCTCCCCCGAGGCGGAGGCCGAGCGGCTGCTGTCGTCGATCGGGCTCTAGCCAGCCTTCGCGAGCGCCTCGACCCGCGCCACCAGCGCGTCGAGCCGCTCGATCGCCGCGTCGGGGACGACCTCGCGGACCTCCGGCTCGGGCGCGGGCCGCTCCTGCATCTCGTCGAGCAGCCGGGTCTGCTGCGCGAGCCGGCGGTCGAGGGTACGCAGCTCCTCCTCGGCGGAGATCGACTTGTCGGCGAGCATCAGCCCGGCCATCAGCAGCATCCGGTCGGGCGTCAGCTTCGAGCCCTGCGCGACCAGCACCTGCGCCTCGCGGTCCAGAAGCTCGGCGGCGGCGGTCAGGTAGCCCTCCTCGCCGTCCTGGCAGGACACGGCGAAGCTGCGGCCGCCGACCTCCACGGTGACGTCAGGCATCGGCGACCTCCAGCATCGGCTCCAGCTCCGCGAGGAGCGACTTCATCTCGGCGAGGTCCTGCTCGCGCGCGGCGCGGATCTCGGCCAGCTCGGCGCGCAGCGCGTCGGCGTCGTCCCCGCCACCCCCGGACGCCGGGGCGGAACGGAGCGCCCGGGCCTCCGCCAGCGACGCTTCGAGCGCCACGATCCGCTCGCGCGCCTCGGCCAGCCCCGCCTCCGCCTCCTCGAGCGCGGCCTGCATCTTCGGGTCGGGGCGCGGCGCGCGCATCGCCGCCTCCGCCGCCTCGAGCGCCGCTTCCATGCGCGCGATGCGGTCGTCGAGCTCCGCCCCGTCGGCCATGCCGTGCCCTCTCCTGTCGTTCCCGGTCGGCGCGCATAGGGCGGCATCCGCGCGCCGGTGTCAAAGGCCCCGGGCGGCGGGCCGCGCGGCTTGCAAGCGACCGCGCGCCTGCTAGGACGGCCCGGCCCGACGACGCGAGGACCGACATGGACGACCAGAGCCGCGCCCCTGCGCCCGATCCGACCGACGCGCCCGTCGACCTCGACGCGCTGCGCGCCGCCGATCCCGGCCATTGGCGCCGCGCGAGCGCGATCCGGGCCCTCACCCTCGACGCGGTGGCGCAGGCGAAGTCCGGGCATTCCGGGATGCCGATGGGGATGGCCGACGTCGCCACCGTCCTCTGGGAGAAGCACCTGAAGTTCGACGCGACGACGCCGGACTGGCCCGACCGCGACCGCTTCGTGCTGTCGGCGGGGCATGGCTCGATGCTGCTCTACGCGCTCCTGTACCTCACCGGCACGCCGAAGATGACGCAGCAGCAGATCCGCGATTTCCGCCAGCTCCGCGCGATCACCGCCGGGCATCCCGAGTACCGCCACGCGCCGGGCATCGAGATGACGACCGGGCCGCTCGGCCAGGGCCTCGCGTCGTCGGTGGGCTTCGCCATCGCCGAGGAGATCCAGCGCGCCCGCTACGGTGCGCGGATCGTCGACCACCGGACCTGGGTGATCGCGGGCGACGGGTGCCTGATGGAGGGGGTGAGCCAGGAGGCGATCGCGCTCGCCGGGCATCTGGAGCTGTCGAAGCTGGTCGTGCTCTGGGACGACAACCGCATCACCATCGACGGGCGCGTGGCGCTGTCGGACTCGACGGATCAGCGCGCGCGGTTCGAGGCGTCCGGCTGGCATGTGATCGAGGTCGACGGCCACGACGCCGCGGCCATCGACGCCGCGCTGACCGAGGCCACGGCGGGGCACGGCAAGCCGGTGATGGTCGCCTGCCGGACGCATATCGCGCTCGGCTCCTCGGCGCAGGACACCGCCAAGGGCCACGGCGCGCTCACCGACCCGGACGTCGTCGCGGCGGCCAAGCGGGCCTATGGCTGGGAGGGCGCGCCGTTCGAGATCCCGATCGACCTGAAGGACGAATGGGAGGCGATCGGCGCGCGCGGCGCGCAGGCGCGCGAGGCATGGCAGGGACGGGTCGAGAAGATGGGCGGGGGCCGAGCGCGCCGAGTTCGAGCGCGCGCTCGCCGGCGAGGCGCCGCGCAAGCTCGGCCCCACGATCCGCGCGCTCAAGCGACAGATCGCCGAGGGGCCGCGCAAGGCGGCGACGCGCAAGTCGTCCGAGCGCGTGCTCGAGGTGGTCAACCCGATCATGGCCGAGACCGTGGGCGGGTCGGCCGACCTCACCGGCTCCAACAACACGCTGACCGAGGGGCTGGGCGTGTTCGACGCCGCGAACCGGTCCGGGCGCTACATCCACTACGGCATCCGCGAGCACGGCATGGCCGCGTGCCTCAACGGGCTCGCGCTGCACGGGGGGGTGCGGCCCTACGCGGGCACGTTCTTCTGCTTCGCCGACTACGCGCGCCCGGCGATCCGGCTCTCGGCGCTGATGGGGCTGCCGGTGACCTACGTGATGACGCACGACTCGATCGGGCTGGGCGAGGACGGGCCGACGCACCAGCCGGTCGAGCATCTCGCCATGTGCCGGGCGACGCCGAACCTCAACGTGTTCCGCCCCTGCGACACCACCGAGACCGCGGAGGCGTGGGAGCTCGCGCTGACCGCGAAAGACACGCCCTCGTGTGCTCGCGCTCACGCGGCAGGAGATGGCGCCGATGCGCACGAGCTACTCGTCGCGCAACCTCGTCGCGCGGGGCGCCTACGTGCTGGCGGACGCCGAGGGGCGACGGATGGTGATCCTGATGGCGACCGGCTCGGAGGTGGAGATCGCGATGGAGGCGCGCGACCTGCTGCAGCGCGACGGGATCGGCGCGCGCGTCGTCTCGATGCCGTGCTGGGAGCTGTTCGAGGCGCAGGACGAGACCTACCGCCGCAAGGTGCTGCCCGCGGGCCCGGCGCGCGTCGCGGTCGAGGCGGGCGCGCGGCTCGGCTGGGACCGCTGGCTCTGCGGCGAGCGCGCGCCGCGCGGCAAGGCGGCGTTCGTCGGCATGGAGGGCTTCGGCGCCTCCGCCCCGGCCGAGGATCTCTACGCGCATTTCGGGATCACGGCGAAGGCGGTGGCGAAGGCGGCGCGCGACTTGCTCTAGGCCGTGCCCGCGCCGCATTTCCGCCACCGCGGCGGGGCATCGCGCGCGGATGAACGCCTTCGCCGCCATCGGGCCCGCGCGACGGGTCGCTGTCCTCGTGGACGGGGAGAACCTGAGCGCGCGCCATGCCGACGCGATCGGCGCCGTCGCTCGCCGACACGGCATCGCGGACACGCGGCGGGTCTACGGCGACCTGACCCGCCTGCCCGGCTGGTGCGCGGCGCCCGGCTACCGCCCGATGCATTCGTGCGCCGGCCGGAACGCCGCCGACATGCTCCTGTGCATCGACGCGATAGAGCTGGCGCTCGGCGGCGGCTACCCGACGGTGGTGATCGCGAGCGGCGACGGTGATTTCGTCTCGCTCGCGCAGCGGCTCCGCGATCGCGGGGTCGCGGTCGTCGGCGTCGGTCTCGCGCATGCGTCCGAGACGTTCCGCGAGGCGTGCACGTCGTTCGAGACGTTGGGCTCGCCCGTTGCCGAGGCGGGGGTGGCCGTGCCCTCCGTTGCCGACCGGCAGATCAGGACGATCATCGCCGAGCGCAGCCAAAAGGGACTCGGCATCAGGCTGGTCGAGCTCGACGGGCTGATGAGCACCCGGCACGCGTTCGCCATCGGCGCGACGTCGGACCGACGATGGCGCACCTACCTCGAGCGTCGGGCCGATCTGTTCGACGTCGATCCGCCGTCGAAGGACGCGCGCGTCCGGTTCCGGCCCGAGGCGTTCGCCCGCCCCTAGTGCGCCTCCTCCCCGCCCCGGTGGAACAGCCCAACCAGCGGCACCAGCGCGAACCCGATCGCGAGCCCCACCACCCCGTCGAGCGCCGCCGTCACGATCCACTCGACCAGGCCGTGGGCGACGCGCACCGCGTCGGCGGTGGCGACCGCGACGCCGTGGATGAAGTCGTAGGGGCCGTGCCAGACGATCTCGCCCAGGGCGTGCACGACGATGTTGCCGCCGACCCAGATCATCGCCGCCGTCCCCACCACCGTCAGGACCTTCAGGAAGGTCGGCATCCCGTTCACGATACCGCGCCCGACCGAGCGGATCGCCTGCGAGCCGCCGCGCTCGGCCATCGCGAGGCCCGCGTCGTCGGCCTTCACGATCAGCGCCACCGCGCCGTAGACCGCGACCGTGATCAGGAGCCCCGCGAAGCCCAGCACCGCGGCCTCGAGCCAGAGCGGCAGGCCCTCGTCCACGTTGGCGAGAACGATGGTCATGATCTCGGCCGACAGGATGAAGTCGGTCTTGATCGCGCCGCGCACGCGCTCCTCCTCGAGCGCCACGAGATCGACGGATGCCTCCTCGGGATCGATCTTCGACAGGGTCTCGTGGGCGAAGAGCGCGTGCCAGACCTTCTCGGCGCCCTCGTAGCAGAGGTAGAGCCCGCCGAGCAGCAGGAGCGGCGGGATCGCCCAGGGTGCGAAGGTCGACAGCAGCAGCGCGATCGGCAGCAGGATCACGATCTTGTTGAAGATGCTCGCGCGCGCGATCTTCCACACGATCGGCAGCTCGCGGGCGGCCTGGAAGCCGTGGACGTATTTGGGCGAGACCGCGGCGTCGTCGATGATCGCGCCGGCGGCCTTGGAGCCGGCCTTGACGGCCTGCCCCGCGATGTCGTCCACGCTCGCCGCCGCCACCTTGGCGATGGCGGCCACGTCGTCGAGAAGTGCCAGAAGTCCGCTCATGCGCTCGTGATTCCCTTGATGCGCGGCCACGATCCCGCACCCCGCCCCCGCGGTCAATTCGCCCCGGTGGCCGTGTTGCGCGGCGCTCCCGGCGCATGATAGCGCGGGCGTCGCGGGCCGGGCCCGCCGGACAGCCGCAGGGGGACGCCATGGTCAAGGTCGCAATCAACGGTTTCGGCCGCATCGGGCGCAACGTGCTGCGCGCGGTGATCGAGTCCGGGCGCACCGACGTCGAGGTGGTGGCGATCAACGACCTCGGCCCGGTCGAGACCAACGCCCACCTGCTGCGCTACGACAGCGTCCACGGACGCTTCCCGGCGGAGGTGCGCGTGTCGGGCTCGAGCATCGACGTGGGCCGCGGGCCGATCGAGGTCTCCGCCGAGCGCGACCCGGCGGACCTGCCCTGGGGCGGCGTCGACATCGTGCTCGAATGCACCGGCATCTTCACCTCGCCCGCCAAGGCCCGCGCGCATCTCGAGAACGGGGCATCGCGCGTGCTGATCTCGGCACCGCTGAGCGAGGCCACGGGCGCGGAGAAGACGATCGTCTACGGCGTCAACCACGACACGCTGACGGCCGAGGACGTGATCGTGTCGAACGCGTCGTGCACGACGAACTGCCTCGCCCCGGTGGCGCACGTGCTCGACGAGGCGATCGGGATCGAGCGCGGGTTCATGACCACGATCCACAGCTATACCGGCGACCAGCCGACGCTCGACACGATGCACAAGGACCTCTACCGGGCGCGCGCCGCGGCGCTGAGCATGATCCCGACCTCGACGGGGGCGGCGAAGGCGGTGGGGCTGGTGCTGCCGGGGCTGAACGGGAAGCTCGACGGGGTGGCGATCCGGGTGCCGACGCCGAACGTGTCGGTCGTGGACCTGACGTTCACCGCCTCGCGCGACACCTCCGTGGAGGAGATCAACGACGCGATCCGCGCGGCGGCGGACGGGAAGCTCAAGGGGATACTGGCCTATACCGACGAGAAGCTGGTGTCGTGCGACTTCAACCACGACCCGGCCTCGTCCACCTTCGCGATGGACCAGACCAAGGTGATGGAGGGCGGCAAGATGTGCCGGATCCTGACCTGGTACGACAACGAGTGGGGCTTCTCGAACCGGATGGCGGACACGGCCGTGGCGATGGGCAAGCTGCTCTGACGGGGCGTCCTTCACGTTTCGTACGAACCGGAGACGCGGTTCTTCACATATCTGGGGTAAGTTTCCGATGGCCTTCCGAACGCTCGACGACGTGGACGTGGCCGGGCGCGTCGTGCTGACGCGCGTGGACCTCAACGTGCCGGTCGAGGACGGGCGCGTGACCGACGCGACCCGGATCGAGCGGATCGTGCCGACCGTGCGCGACCTCCGCGAGCGGGGGGCGAAGGTGGTGCTGCTCGCGCATTTCGGGCGGCCGAAGGGGCGCGTGGTGCCGGAGATGTCGCTGCGGCCGGTGCTCCCTGCGCTGTCGGACGTCCTCGGGGTCGAGGTGGGCTTCGCGGACGGGGGCTACGGCGCGGCGGTCGGCGCGATGGCCGCGGGCGACGTGCTGCTGTTCGAGAACGTGCGGTTCAACCCCGGCGAGGAGGCCGACGACGAGGGCTTCGCGCGCCGTCTCGCCGGGGTGGGGGACCTCTACTGCAACGACGCGTTCTCGGCGGCGCACCGCGCGCACGCGACGACGCACGCGCTGGCGCGGATGCTGCCCTCGTTCGCGGGCCGGTCTATGGAGGCGGAGCTGCGCGCGCTGGATGCCGCGCTCGGCGACCCCGCCCCGCCCGTCGCGGCGGTCGTGGGCGGGGCGAAGGTGTCGACCAAGCTCGACCTGCTGGGCAACCTCGTCGGCCGGGTGCAGCACCTGATCATCGGCGGCGGGATGGCGAACACGTTCCTCGCCGCGCAGGGCTTCGACGTGGCCGCCAGCCTGTGCGAGCACGACCTCGCGGAGACGGCGCGGGGCATCGTGGCGCGCGCCGCCGAGGCGGGCTGCACGATCCTGCTGCCGCGCGACGTGGTGGTGGCCGAGCGGCTCGCGCCCGGCGTGGAGACGCGGGTGGTGCGGGTGGAGGACGTGCCCCCGGACTGGTCGATCCTCGACGCGGGGCCGGATTCGGCGATGCACGCGAAGACGGTGATCGACGGCTGCGCGACGCTGGTGTGGAACGGCCCGCTCGGCGCGTTCGAGACGCCGCCCTTCGACGCGGCAACGGTCGCGGTCGCGCGGCACGCGGCGGAGCGGACGCGGGCGGGGCACCTGATCTCGGTCGCGGGCGGCGGCGACACGGTCGCGGCGCTCAACCGGGCCGGGGTGGCGGACGACTTCACCTACGTCTCGACCGCGGGGGGCGCGTTCCTCGAGTGGATGGAGGGGCGGGAATTGCCGGGGGTGGCTGCGCTGGACCGTTAGCGAATATTATTGACGCATGGTAATGGTCCGGTCATCTTACCTTTGGTAAGGTTTCTTCCAGGAGCGTCCCATGGCCGACGTCGACTCTATCGATCCCCGCGGCTTCCCCGGCTATGACACGATGTCGAAGGCGATCCGTTTCGACGCCGCCCAGGATCTCTCGGACCGCACGACGCGGACGCGAAACATCCTGATCACCGTCCTCACGCTCTTCGTCGCCGCCGCCGGTGGGCTGATCCCGTGGTATATCCAGACGCAGGTGGACGACCGGTTCAGCGAGCTGCAGACCGAACAGCTCGGCGACATGCGGTTCCTGCGGGACGTGGAGACACTGAGCGCGATGATCGGCGCGGTCTCCGTCGGAAGGCCGGCGGCGCGCGGGGAAATGGAGGAGATCGCCGGCTTGATCGGCGGCCTCAGGGCAGAGCATATCTCGAAGGGCGGCGCCGATTCGATGCGACGGAGCCGCGAAATGAGCGCACGCCTCAACGGCTCGATCACCGACCTGTTCGACAGGACCGCCACGTTCGGGCTCCCGGGCGACGTCGCGCTGCTCGTCTCCACCTTCGACGAGGTGACGACCTTCGCCGGCGTCGATGTCCAGAATTCCACGCGGGGCCTGGGGCGCGACATGCTCGGCGCCCCGGGGGGCGCGAACGAGTGGATGCGCGGCGACGGCATCTACGCCGATGCGTTTCCGCTCTACTACGATGCGATCCTGAACGCCGAAGCGATGGCCTATCCCGAGCTCGCGCTCGCCTTCGACCTCGTCCGGCTCCACATGGAGGATCCGGTCGACGGGTCCATCGGCCGGCTTCTCGATGCAGTCGCGAAACTGAACGAACGCGATACCGCGCTCTTCGTGACAGAGATGGAAAGGTTCGTCGACGAAAGCTGGCGCGGGTTTCCCGATGGCTATTCCGGTCGCGTTCGTGACCGGACGATCGCCTTTCTCAAGGACTATTCGGACGCGTCCCCGCTGCTGACGGAGATCGTCGCCTCGCTCCAGGATCGCGGCATCCTCGACGACGACAAGGAGGCGATGTTCTCGGGCCGATGAGCCGCGCCTCGTTGCTCCGCCGAGCCGCTTCCGGCTAGACCGGCGGCGATATCGGATCACGGAGAGAGATCATGGGCGACCGACAGATGGCGGAGCGCATCCGCACCGGACAGGGCTTCATCGCGGCGCTCGACCAGTCGGGGGGGTCCACGCCCAAGGCGCTCGCGGCCTACGGCGTATCAGAGGACCGCTACGACGGCGAGGAGGCGATGTTCGACCTGATCCACGCGATGCGCGAGCGGATCGTGCGCGCGCCGGCCTTCACGGGGGACCGGGTGATCGGGGCGATCCTGTTCGAGCGGACGATGGACCGGACGTTCGACGGTGTGCCCGCGCCGACATACCTGTGGGAGGAGCGCCGCGTGGTGCCGTTCCTCAAGATCGACCGGGGGCTCGAGGACGTGGCGCACGGGGCGCAGGCGATGAAGCCGATGCCGGGGCTGGGCGATCTGCTGGACCGCGCGCGGGGGCTCGGCGTGTTCGGGACCAAGGCGCGCTCGGTGATCGGCGCGGCCGAGGAGGAGGGGATCGACGCGGTGGTGGCCCAGCAGTTCGAGGTCGCGGCGCAGGTGCTCGACCACGGGCTGGTGCCGATCCTCGAGCCGGAGATCACGATCACCGCGCCCGACAAGCCGCTGATCGAGGCGGCTTTGCGCGACGACCTCGTGCGGCGGCTCGACCGGCTGCCGGAGGGGCGCGAGGTGATGCTCAAGCTGACGTTGCCCGAGGAGCCGGGCTTCTACGGCCCGCTGGTGGACCATCCGCGCGTGCTGCGCGTCGTGGCGCTGTCGGGGGGCTACTCGCTGGCGGAGGCGACCGACCGGCTGTCGCGCAACCCCGGCGTGGTGGCGAGCTTCAGCCGCGCGCTGACCGAGGGGCTGTCGGACGGGCAGGACGACGCGGCCTTCGAGGCGGCGCTCGCGGCGAACGTCGAGGCGATCCACGCGGCCTCGGTGGCGGGCTGAGGGGATTCACACCCGCGCCCCGGCGTGCCATCGTCCCCGGACGGCTCCGCCAGAGGGCCGGGATCGAGGCGTGACGTGAGCAGCCAACGCAACATCCGCGCGCGCCGGGCCGCGCATCGACGGCAGGCGGGCTACGCCGTGGCCCTGCCGGTCGCGCTGATCGGGGCGGCGGGCTACTTCGCCTATTCGGCGGTGCAGGGCGAATACGGCGTGTTCCGGCAGGTGGAGCTCGCGGCGCAGCGCGACGACCTCGCGGGCGAGTTGGCGTTGCTCGACGCGGAGGCGGCGCGGATGCGCGACCGGACGCGGCGGCTCTCGGACGGGTTCGTGGACCTCGACCTGCTGGACGAGCGCGCGCGGTCGGTGCTGGGGCTGGTGCGGGCGGACGAGGTGGTGGTGGATTGAGGGCCGGGGTCGCCGGGTCGGGAGCATCCGGCTCCGTCCCTCGTCCGCACGCCCTCCCCCGCGACGACCCGTCGCGTCGCTCGCCCTGCGGAGGGGGCGTCGCGGAAACGGGACGGGGCGACGATCCGCAGCCGGCCACCCCGCCCCGCCACGCCTTGTCCTCCCCTCCGCCCCCGCGCTAGGCATCCGTCCGACGCCCGACCATCCGATCCGAGGACCGCGCCCATGGCCGCACGCAAGCCCGCCGAGACGACCGAAGAGGCGCCCGCCGCGTCGAACGTGTCGAAGGACGAGCTGATGGGCTTCTACCGCGACATGCTGCTGATCCGCCGGTTCGAGGAGAAGGCGGGGCAACTCTACGGGATGGGGCTGATCGGCGGGTTCTGCCACCTCTATATCGGGCAGGAGGCGGTCGTCGTGGGGCTCGAGGCGGCGGCGAAGGACGGCGACAAGCGCGTGACGTCGTACCGCGACCACGGGCACATGCTGGCCTGCGGGATGGACCCCAAGGGCGTGATGGCCGAGCTGACGGGGCGCGAGGGCGGGTACTCCAAGGGCAAGGGCGGGAGCATGCACATGTTCTCGAAGGAGAAGGACTTCTACGGCGGGCACGGCATCGTCGCGGCGCAGGTGCCGATCGGCGCGGGCCTCGCCTTCGCCGACAAGTACCGGGGGACCGACAACGTAACGTTCACCTATTTCGGCGACGGCGCGGCGAACCAGGGGCAGGTCTACGAGACCTACAACATGGCCGAGCTGTGGGACCTGCCGGTGGTGTTCGTGATCGAGAACAACCAGTACGCCATGGGCACCTCGACCAAGCGCGCGACGAAGTCGAACTCCTACTGGGAGCGCGGCGCGGCCTACGGGATCGAGGGCGAGGCGGTGGACGGGATGGACGTGCTCGCGGTCAAGGACGCGGGCGAGCGGGCGGTGGCCTACTGCCGGTCGGGCAAGGGCCCCTACATCCTCGAGATCAAGACCTACCGCTACCGCGGGCACTCGATGTCGGACCCCGCCAAGTACCGCACGCGCGACGAGGTGCAGGAGATGCGAGAGAAGCGCGACGCGATCGAAATGGTGCGGCAGATGCTGCTGACCGGGAGCCACGCCTCCGAGGAGGACCTCAAGGCGGTGGACAAGGAGATCAAGGCGATCGTCAACGAGGCCGCCGAGTTCGCCAAGGAGAGCCCGGAGCCCGACGTGTCCGAGCTGTGGACCGATATCTGGGCCGAGGACGCGCCGCAGGAGATGGCGTGATGGCGGAGGAGCGGGTCACGAACGAGCTGATCTACGAGACGCTCAAGCGGATGCAGGAGCGGCTTGGTCGCCTGGAGACCGGGCAGGCGGATATCCTGACCGAACTGCGCGTCCACAAGTCGCTGCTCGGCGCACTGGTCTCCGAGGGGGCGGTCCAGGATGGCCGGATCGCCGAGTTGACGTCCCGGGTGGACCGTGTCGAACACCGCCTCGAACTGCGGGAAGAGAACTGATGCCCACCGAGATCCTCATGCCCGCCCTCTCCCCCACGATGGAGGAGGGCACGCTCGCCAAGTGGCTCGTGAAGGAGGGCGACGCGGTCGCGTCGGGCGACATCCTGGCGGAGATCGAGACCGACAAGGCCACGATGGAGTTCGAGGCCGTCGACGAGGGCACGATCGGCAAGCTGATCGTCGCCGAGGGGACCGAGGGCGTGAAGGTCAACGCGCCGATCGCCGTTCTGCTGGCCGAGGGCGAGAGCGCGGACGACGCGACCCAAAAGCCCGAGGCGAAGTCCGTGCCGATCCCCGAGCCGCTCGGTGGCGAGGAGGGCCGCGCCGCGCCCTCGCCCAAGGCCACCGCCGCACCCGTCGAGGTGAAGGCCAGTCCCGCCGCGACGCCCGACTGGCCCGAGGGCACCGAGATGGAGACGATGACCGTCCGCGAGGCGATCCGCGCGGCGATGTCCGAGGAGATGCGCCGCGACGATGCGGTGTTCCTGATGGGCGAGGAGGTGGCGGAGTACGAGGGCGCCTACAAGGTCAGCCAGGGGATGCTGGCGGAGTTCGGCGCCGAGCGGGTGATCGACACGCCGATCACCGAGCACGGCTTCACCGGCATCGCGGTCGGCGCGGCCTTCGGCGGGCTGCGGCCCATCGTCGAGTTCATGACGTTCAACTTCGCGATGCAGGCGATCGACCAGATCATCAACTCGGCGGCCAAGACGCTCTACATGTCGGGCGGTCAGATGGGCGCGCCGATGGTGTTCCGCGGCCCCAACGGTGCCGCGGCGCGCGTGGCCGCGCAGCACAGCCAGGACTACGCGGCGTGGTACGCGTCGATCCCGGGACTCAAGGTGGTGATGCCCTACTCGGCGGCGGACGCGAAGGGGCTGATGAAGACCGCGATCCGCGACGCCAACCCGGTCATCTTCCTGGAGAACGAGATCCTCTACGGGAAGTCGTTCGAGGTGCCGAAGCTCGACGACTTCACCGTCCCCTTCGGCCGCGCGAAGATCTGGCGCGAAGGCTCGGACGTGACGATCGTGTCCTGGGGGATCGGCATGACCTACGCGCTCGACGCCGCGGCCAAGCTCGCGGAGGACGGGATCGAGGCGGAGGTTATCGACCTCAGGACGTTGCGCCCCGTCGACTACGACGCGGTGCTCGCCTCGGTCGAGAAGACCAACCGCTGCGTGATCGTGGAGGAGGGCTTCCCGGTCGCGTCCTTCTCCGACCACCTCGCCTCGACGATCATGCAGCGCGCGTTCGACCACCTCGACGCGCCGGTCGTGACCTGCACGGGCAAGGACGTGCCAATGCCGTACGCGGCCAATCTCGAGAAGCTCGCCCTCGTGACCACCGGCGAGGTGCTCGAGGCCGTCCGCTCCGTCACCTACCGCTGAGGGGCCGCACATGGCGACCGAGATCCTGATGCCCGCCCTGTCGCCGACGATGGAGGAGGGGACGCTCGCCAAGTGGCTCGTGGCCGAGGGCGACACCGTCGCGGCCGGAGATCTGCTGGCGGAGATCGAGACCGACAAGGCGACGATGGAGTTCGAGGCCGTCGACGAGGGCACGATCGGCAAGCTGCTCGTCGCCGCCGGCACGGAGGGCGTGAAGGTCAATGCGCCGATCGCCACGCTGCTGGAGGAGGGCGAGGACGCGGACGCGGCGCCCTCCGCGAAGGCCCCGCCGGCCGCGGAGGGGCCGACCGAGGCCTCCGCCGAGATGACCGAGCCGCAGAAGGGCTATGGCGCGGAGCCCGGGGGCGCGGACCTGTCGGCGAAGGAGAGCGTCGCGACCCCCGCCCCCGCTGCGCCCGCCTCGGGCGATCGCGTCTTCGCCACGCCGGTGGCACGGCGGATCGCGCGCGACCGCGGGATCGATCTGTCCGGCGTGAAGGGAACCGGCCCGCGCGGGCGGATCGTGAAGGCCGACGTCGAGGCTGCCGGGTCCGGCCAACCGCTGATGGCGAAGCCCGACGAGGCGCAAGCCCGAGCCTCCCTGGACACCGCGCCGGCGGCGAAGGGCGCGATGCCCACGGGGATGACCGCCGAGCAGGTCGCGAAGATCTACGAGGGACGGGCCTACGAGGAGGTCAAGCTCGACGGGATGCGCCGCACGATCGCCGCGCGCCTCACCGAGGCGAAGCAGACCATACCGCATTTCTACCTGCGCCGCGACATCCGGCTCGACGCGCTGATGGCGTTCCGCGCGCAGATCAACGAGCAGCTCGCGCCGCGCGGGGTCAAGCTGTCGGTGAACGACTTCGTCATAAAGGCCTGCGCCGCCGCCCTGCAGGCCGTCCCCGACGCGAACGCCGTCTGGGCGGGCGACCGCATCCTCAAGCTCGAGCCGTCGGACGTGGCCGTCGCCGTGGCGATCGACGGCGGCCTCTTCACGCCCGTCCTGAAGGACGCGCACGAGAAGTCCCTGTCGACCCTGTCGGCGGAGATGAAGGATCTCGCGGCCCGCGCGCGGGACCGCAAGCTCGCGCCCGGCGAGTATCAGGGGGGGAGCTTCGCGATCTCGAACCTGGGCATGTTCGGCATCGACAACTTCGACGCCGTCATCAATCCACCCCACGGCGCCATCCTCGCCGTCGGCGCGGGCGTACGGAAACCGGTGGTGGGGAAGGACGGTGAGATCGCGGTCGCGACGGTCATGTCGGTCACGCTCAGCGTGGACCACCGCGTGATCGACGGCGCGCTCGGGGCGGATCTGCTGAAGGCGATCGCGGAGAACCTCGAGAACCCGATGGCCATGCTTGCCTGAGGCTCAAGCCTCCGCCGACCGGGAGCCGAGGAGCTGGTTCATCGTGACCGAGGGCTGCGCGCAGCCCGCCTCGCCCACGATCCGCGCGGGCACGCCCGCGACGGTCTTCATCGGCGGCACGGATGCGAGCACGACCGAGCCGGCCGCGATGCGCGAGCAATGCCCGATGGTGATGTTGCCGAGGACCTTCGCGCCCGCGCCGATCAGGACGCCGTCGCCGATCTTCGGGTGCCGGTCGTCGTCCTCCTTGCCGGTGCCGCCGAGCGTGACGGAATGCAGCATGGAGACGTTGTCGCCGACCACGGCCGTCTCGCCGATGACGACCGAATGCGCGTGATCGACCATGATCCCCTTCCCCACGCGCGCGCCGGGATGGATGTCGACGCCGTAGAGCTCGCTTACCCGCATCTGAACGTATGAAGCGAGATCGCGACGCCCGTCGACCCAAAGCGCATGCGCGATGCGGTAGGCCTGAATCGCCTGGAACCCCTTGAAGTAAAGCAACGGCTGGAGGAACCGGCCACAGGCCGCGTCGCGCTCGAACGTCGCGACTATGTCGGCGCGGGCCGCGCGGCCGAGGTCGGGATCGGCGGCGTAGGCGTCGTCGGCAGTCTCGCGAAGCCCCTGCTCGCCCAGTTGCCCCGACGCGAGGCGCCTCGCGAAGCGGTGCGCGAGGGCTCGTTCGAGCGTCTCGTGCTGCAGGATCGCGTCGTGAACGAAACCGCCCATCGTGGGTTCGTCGGTGACGACGCACTTTGCCTCGTCGGAGATCCGGTCCCAGACGGGGTCGAACTCGCTCGGTCGGATCTCGCTCACGGGCATGTCGGCTCTCCCCTCGGGGAGAGAACCTAGTGCGGGCGGGAGGCGTCGATAAGGGGTCAGGTCAGCGCGACCCTCGCCCAGTGCCCCGGCCCGACCTCGTCGGACACCTGCGCGACCGCGATGCGGAACGCGCCGACGAGGGTTGCTGCCTCGAAGGCTATCGTGGGCGCTTCCGTGGACATCTCGGCGATGATGCCGCCATCCGTCCCGATCACCCGGACCAAGTAGCTCTCCCGTGCCTCGCCCAGAGGCACATCCGCGACACCCCAGTCGGCCTGCGCCACACGCGAACGACGGATCCAGTCAAGCCGCAGGATGCCGTCCGTCCGCGTCAGCGCGAGGTGGACGGGTGCATACGGCATCAGCGCCTCGCCCGTCGTCGCAAAGACCTCGTGCCGATAGCTTCCATCCGAAAGCGGCAGCCGCGCCGGTCCAACACGGTAGTGGCGATCGAGCCCGAGCATCGCCGGGCTCGCGTCGATCTGACCGATCGCCGCGTCGAGCAGCACGACCCGGCTCCCGGCGGGCCAGCGCGCCGGTACCGTCCACTCGGTGCCGCGCTGCCCCCTGAGCCGGGTCGAGAGCGCCCACACACCGTTGTCGACGGGCCGTGCGTCCCGAAACTGGAAAATCTCCCACCCCGTCAACGCGCCATCGCCGATCGCCGCCGCGTTCGCGCCGGACAGCAGAGCAGTCATCGACACCGAAGCGAGCTCGGCCTTGCCGAAACGGACGAGCAACTCCGGTCCTCGGTCCCAAAGCGACGGTGCCGCGGCGGGAAGATCGTTCAGGGTGTCCCCGACCCGCGCCGGATCGTCGAACAGCGCGTTCAAACGGTAGTCGTGATCGTCCACGGCTGAATGAACGGCCACTGTCCCCGGCCATGGTCGACCCGAAAGGGCTACATAAGGTGCATAAGGGTTCTCGTCCCCACGCAGAAGAGGCAGCTCAAGGAAAGTCGCGTCCACCGGCAGGGCGGCGACCGGACGAGATAGAACGGTTCCGCCCTCCGCGTCGTCGCTCGGCTCGTACATCGCACGGTCGGTGCGGACGGCGCGCACATGACGACTAGCCCCCTCGTCGAGGCGGTCGATACGCCAGAGATCGTCACTCCCGTCGAGCGCGATTAGATCGCCGGCGGCGAGGTCGTCGCGCGACGGCGGGAGTCGGAACTCCACCGTGTCGCGGACGACCTGCGCCTCCGTCAGGAACCGCTCCGCGAGCGAGCGCCCTTCGCCGCGCGTCAGCGCGAGGGGGAGCTCGGTCTCCGACAGCGGCAGCCCCGCGCCGTCTGACGACACGGCGTCCGAGACCATCGGCGCGAAGTCGCCCTCGCTATCGAAGTGATGGATCATCGTGCGGCCGGGCGCCTCGACCGCCGGGGCCCGCTGACGCTTCAGCACCGCCTCGCCCTCCCTGACCATCGACGCGGCCTCGATGTCCGACACGGGCGCATCCACCCGCATAGAGAAGACGACCCGCCCGGCCTGCTCGACCGCCTCCACGCCGTAGGCCATCAGCAGCGGCTGGAGGTCGGCGCGCGCGGACTGCACGCCGGCGATCGAGTAGCCTCGGACCACACCGTGGACCCGGGTCGTATCGATGTCCGTCAGCCCGGCGGTGCGGCAGATCTCCCGGATGACAGTCGCCAGCGGCTGGTTGGCGATGCGACCGGTCAGCCAGTGCCCGCGGGCGTGGTTCGCGCCATCGGTCCAATAGTCCGACATTTGCGGAAAGAACGGCCAGGGTCGGGTGTCCCAGGCCCATGCGAAGCTGTGGTCGAGATCGAGCATCCGGCGACCATCGGGGCCGACCGGGTTATGCGCCGGATCGGACCAGTAGGTCAGGATCGCGCGGAGGTACTGCATCTGGATGGTATCGTCGCGATGGCCGTTGGAGTGGTACGGCAGGCTCGACTCGGACGACTTCTCATCGATGAACTTGTTGGGCTGGTTCGCGCCCTTGTCGATCGCCGCACAGCCGTACTCGATGAACCGTATTGGCTTCGACGCCGGCTGCCAAGCCGTCGGCTCGGCCGACCGTACGCCGCCGACACGGTTGTGATGCGCGTTCGCCCACCAGTTGCGAACGTCCTTGTAGCGAAAGACCCACGGCTCGTCATGCGCCCCGTCGGCAATCGGCGTCCGGCGTTGCGCCACACGGTCCGGATGCGTCGCGTAGTACCAATCGTACCCCTCACCCCCTTCGACGTTCTGCCGAAGGTAGGCGAGGTCGTAGGTCGACGGATGCCCGGCATCCTCGTGATCGCGGCCATCTCGCCAGTCCGACAGAGGCATGTAGTTGTCGATGCCGACGAAATCGATCGCCGGGTCTCCCCAGAGAGGATCGAGATGGAAGTACACGTCATCCGATCCAGCCGGCCGATGGCCGAAATATTCCGACCAGTCCGCGGCGTATCCAATCTTGGCGTCCGGCAGGATCGCGCGGACGTCGCGAGCGAGGGTTCGCATCGCCTCGACCGCGGGGAAGGAGCCGTTCGGGCCCCTGATCGAGGTGAGGGATCGCATCTCCGATCCGATGCAGAAGGCCTCGACACCCCCCGCCGCCGCGCAGAGATGCGCGCAGTGTAGGATAAATCGGCGATAGGACCAATCGCCAGCAGGACCCGTGACCCCCCCCGGGTGAGCCTGGAACGCACTGCTATCCGTACGACCGAAGAACGTCGCGACGTCGGCGGCCGCCCCGGCCGTCCCGTCGTCGGAGCCCGTCAGGCCGGCAGCCTTCGACGTGGTGATCCTGCCGCGCCACGGGAGAGCGGACTGCTCCCCGTCCGACCAAGGGTCCGGAAGTCCGTTTCCGGTCATCTGATCCATCAGGATGAACGGATAGAAGGTGACCGCGACGCCGCTGCGCCGCAGATGTCGGATGGCCTCGATCACCGAAGCGTCGCTTGGCGTCCCGCCGTAGAGCGGACGTCCGCTGAGCTTTGGCACCTCGGCTGCAGCCCCCCGCGCGACGCCCGAGACGGACCAGCGTTGCGGCTCCCCGTCGAACGCTCGCTGCTCGACCTTGGGATGGATCCTGCAATGCCCGCAGCGAAGATCGCTCCCGAACCAGGAGACGACGAGAGAAGCCGATCGCAGGTTCGGCAGCTCCTCCCGGAGGTCGCGGATCGCAATGCGGAAATCGGTCCCGTTCTGATGCGTATTGACGTTGGCCGAATCTTTGGCGCCGCCACCGAAGGCGTAGTGGACCGGCGTTGTCGCGAGCGCATACTCGCCCGAGCCGGGGACGAGCGCGACGCCCCGTATGAGATCGCTAGGGCCGGCGGGCTCCCCCGCCTCGCGGACCACCCGCCCGATCTCAAAGGTCAACTGAGGGACGCGGTTCCCGAACGGGGTCAGGTCAAGGTCCTCGATGACGACATAGGCCGTGCCGCGATATGCCGGCGCCTTGTTTTTTCCCTCGACCGCCTCGATCAACGCATCGGGAAGCTGATCGTCACGCCCGCGATGCACGCGCATGTCGATCGACGAAAGCGCCATCTCCTTACCGTCGGCCCAGACCCGGCTCACGCGCGAGATCTCCCCGGCGCAGAGCGACAAGGCGAGGGAGATCGAGTAGCTGTAGCTCGTCTGTTTCGGCGTCTTCGGGGCGCCCTTCCCTCCGCCGCCGCTGGTCGTCACGGTTTCTCGGAAACGCGTCGCCCAGATGACCTGCCCGCCGAGCCGCACGCGCCCGTATATGCGCGGGATCGCCGCGCCTTCGGCGGCTCCCGTCAGGCGCAGTCGCTCCATCCGCCCATGTTCGACGGCATCGGCCCCCTGCCCCAGGATCGCCTGATCAATGACCCGACCGACCGTCGCGCCGACGGCACGGCCGATCACCGCGCCGCTTAAACCGAGTACGGAGCCGCCGAGCGAGCCCCCGAGAGACGCGCCGACCGCGCCGAGAACAAGGGTCGCCATATCAGCCCTCCGTCACGTTTGGGGGCGTCGGAAATTCGTACCGGGAAACGACGCGCCGGAACCATGGTATCGAAAGAGAATTCTCCACCACGCCATGACCCGAATAGGCGTGGATGAAGGTTGGGGCCTCGCCATCCGTCGCCACGATGCCGAGGTGTTTCGCCACCGCGCCCTCGCGCATGCGAAAGAGTAGAAGCTCGCCCGGCCGCGGCGTGGACGCTTCTTCTCTCGGCAGCAGGTGTCGATCCGCCACCATCGCGAGGACTTCAATCTGCTCAGGCTCCGCCCAGTCCTGCGTGTAAGCGGGGACGGCCTCCGGCTCCGCGCCGTATACCTCGCGCCAGATGCCACGGACGAGCCCGAGGCAATCGGTGCCGACGCCCCGGACCGATGCTTGATGGAGATACGGCGTGCCGATCCAGCCCCGAGCGGCGGCGACGATCGCGTTCATAGCCGACCCCCGTCGTTCGAACCATCGCGCACGGGATACGCCATCAGCCATTCTTCCCCAGGGATGTGGGGGAAACCGCGAAAGTTGAGCAAGTTCTTGAATTTGTCCCGGCACGTCGCGACCCGCTTGTCGCATCCTGCGATCAGCTCGACGCGATCTCCCCCGACCACCGGACGAGCGAATGAAGTCCAAAGCCCCACCTCGCGTCGTCCTTCGACCAACCGATCTGTCTTGATCCTCGCTCCGAGGCCCTCGCTGGCCCCCGAGCGGACGACGAGGGATCCCTGGGCGAACCAACCCTGCGCGAATACACCGGGCACCTCTAAGGCGATGCGTTCCGCGCCGAGATGTTCGATGACCCGGCACTCGACGCGGTAGAGCTGATCGAGCGTCTTACCGCAGCGCCGATCCCCTAGGACCGCATCGCATCGCCCTTGATACACTCGACCCCGCGGCCGGTTCAGCGCCTCGGACACACCGCGCAGCTCGGCGACGAAAGCGCCGTCCGCCCATGCGATCTCACCCAGCGACCCGCGGAACGTAACGTCATGTTGTGAGGGGTCGGACCAATTCACCCGGTAGGCGACGATCGACGCGTCGTCCCAACGCCCACTACGTATATCCTCCTCCGAGATCGCATCGCTTGACAGCGCGCCGGAGGCTTCTGCGTTATCGACGGATAGCCCGGTGGACGTCGCCAACGTCCCTCCGGTCATACCCGAGGACGCCCGACATAGAGTTCCGTCGATTTCGATGGTGCCGTCGTGATCCGTGAACCCCAGCACCAATCCATCCCGGCGGCGCACGATCCATGCACGACAGATCGTCGTGCCGCCGGTGGCCAGATGATCGCGGAGGGCGGTCACGTCCGTACCTCGATCAGTGGGATATCAGGAATCTCGCCTGCCTCGAACGTCGCCGCCGACGTCATGATTGCGTCGGCGTCGAACCGCACCGGAACGTCGAACTCGTACCCTGCGCTCACGACCCGCCCCTCTGCCGGAGCGACGAGCCAAGTAACGATCCCGCGCTCTTCATTGATCGTCCATTCCATGTCCTCGGGCCGCATCTCTCCATCGAGGGCGATAAACACCGAGCCGCGGACGGGTTTCGTGATCGGACGCACGTAGCGTTCGGAATTCGTTCCGTAGGACTTCACCAGCTGGAAATCCGTGCGCTCGCCGTCGCCGGTGCCGATCACTTGGTCTGTCGGCGCCGGGCGCCCCGACGGCAGGCAGGATTTAAAGTCCGACCAGTCCTTCCAGCGGAAGCCATGCAGCCGGCCCATGCGTGCCTCGAAGAACGCGACGACTTCGGCCACGTCGTCAAGGGACCGCATGCCGATCCCCGCATCGTATCGGCGGCGCGAGTGGCTCCAGGGGGTGTTGCGCTCCTCATGGCCGGACGCGAGCGTCACGATCTCGGTGAGGCGTTCCGGCCCGCCGGTCGATCCGAACGAGAGGTCGACGGGAAAGCGGGTCTCGTGGAATGCCATGTCACCCTCCTCAGCGATTGCGCGAACCACGGGAAAGCGCCCGCGTCATTTCGGCGGCAACCTGGCTCCGCGACTGGCGGAACCCGTCGACGTCGGGCGTCGAGATGTTCATCGTAACGGAAACATTGCCTCCCGATCCGCCGCTCATCTGGACGCCGAGGCGGCCGTCGGCGCCGCGCGTCAGGGGCATGATCGCTTCCGGGCCGGCTTCGCCCATCAGCCCGGTCGCCCCCCGCATCGGAAACGTCGTCGGGCCGGCGACGATGCCGCCCTTCGCGAAAGGCATCACCCGGCCTTGGGTGAACGCACCGCCTTCCGCGAACGGAACAAGCTTGTCGATCCCGCCAGCCAGCAGTCCGCCCGCCGCCTGCCCGATCGGCTTCATGGCCGCGTTGTAGGTCGCATTGAGCATCGATTTCGCGAGCCCTGCCAAGGCACCGGAGAGCTTCGGGCCGTCGAAGACGACGCCGTCGAACGCGCGCTTGAGCGACCCGCCGAACGACCGCGATAGACCCTCGACCCCCCGTTGCGCTTGGGTCATCTGCCCTTCGAACGCGCCGATTTGTGCCGTGAACCGTGCAACGACGGTCTCCGAACTGCCGAGCCTAGCTTCGAGCGCATCGAGTTGTCCGTCAATGCCGTCACTGTCTCGTTCGAACATTTAGCCATTCCTCATATCTGGGAATTGGGCCACGAGCGCGTCGAGGGTCGAACGCGTCATTGGATGCCGTCCTTCCTGCTCGCCCATCATGAAGGCGAGCTCCGCTGGCGTAAGCGCCCAGAAGTCCGCCGGGCGAAGACCCAGTCCCCGGACACCGGCGGTCATAAGTGCAATCCAGTCGAACCGCGCGCTCATGGAGACGGCAGCGCGAAGGCACGACCGAGGAGGGAGGCGGCGACCCTCAACGCCTCGGCGGGCCCTCCATCGATGTCGGCATTCATCAGGACGTCTGCGCCTCCGCGCCAGCCGCCACCCCGCAATCCCGCAAGCAGCAATCGCGCGACGTCCCGCGTCGCGAAGGCGCCGTTCTCGAACCGCGCCACGAGGGACACGAGGCTGTCCGCCCGCAGGGTCGCTTCCAGTTCAGCGAGCGCCCCGAGCGTCAGCCGCAGCCGGTGCCTCTCCCCGTCTCGATAGGACAGCCTCGCCGGCGAAGGGGTTCCCGTCCATCACAGCGCCTGGAACGATATCTCGCCGGCGGAAGCGAGCGAAAGCTCGTAGGTCGCCTCTCCGTCATGCGTGCCGCCGTACTCGAGCGACGTGATCTGGAAGGTGCCTTCGACGATGCCGAAATCTGGAATGATCACTTGGAACGGCCGGAGCTCTCCGTCGAAGAAGATTGCACGGGCGATCGGTCGCTCGCTCGTCGCGGAATATGCCGGACCCGGAGACCTGTGCCGACTTCACGCCGCCTCCGGCGAGCAGTTCCCGCCAGTTCCCGTCACTGCCCATCGAGGTCACGTCGATCGAGCCGGCGTTGAAGGTCAGTCGCGTCGCCCGCAGACCCGCCAAGGTGGGAAGTCTCCGCCGCCATCGTCATCGACCTTCAGGAGAAGGTCCTTTCCTGCCTGTACACCCATTTCGTCTCTCCTCGATTTATTGATTGGCCCGCTCGTCGAGCCGCGCGCGAAACAGCATATCGATGCGCCGCGTCGCCTCCCCTTCGTCGCGACGGGCGCGCGCGCGCAGGAACCGAAGCGACACCAGTTTGCCGCGCGCAAACGATATGGTACGTCCGTCGAGCGCGTCGCACACCCGGGCACCAGCGGCCTTCGCGGAGGCATAACCGCCCCGCCGGGTCACGATGCTGATATGAATTGGTGGAGGGCGCCCGAGCCCGAGCCATCGGACGCCGCGATTGCCGTTCCGCTCCGATCGCGACGAAGAGATCGGGCGCCGAATCCGGCACTGCGTCGTAGATCGCAGCGCCGAGTTCGTTCGCGAGACCCGTGTCCGCCCCGAGTCGCTCGTAGACCGCCGTCTGAAGGCTCCCGCTCATCGCGTAGGTCATTCCTCCGCTCCGCGGAGACTTCGCTCGCGAGGACGATGAGGACGCGCCGGTCGCCTGAATGGACCGCTTGCACCTCGAACAGCTTCGCGCCGTCGCGGAGCCTGTCGCCTGCGGCGGGTCGCATCGGATGTCCGTCCGGCAAATCATGGGTCGTGATCCGGACCTGCATCTTCGGCGTCCGCCCGAAATCGGAATGGCGAAGCGTGCCCGAGCGCAGGCGCACTTCGCCCCACATCGCGCCGCGTTCGATCCAGTCCCGGACACGCCGCCGGAGCCATCGGCGACCTCCTTCGCCGCGAACAGGACGAGGCGTCGCGTGAAGACGCGGCTCATCGCGCCGCACCTCCGATACGCATCCGCTCGAAGGGGCGGGAGCGACCGCACCATCGGGGTCAGGATCGCGATCGCCGACGTCGAGGGCCTCCGCAAACAACAGGACCGCTTGCGCCAAAGCCGTCGGGAACCGATGCCAATCCTCGACCCCGCGAAGAGGTCATCACGACGTACTCCTCCCGCGGATCGGTTGCGCCAGATCGCAACGGGACGATCGGCGGCCGCCTCGATAGCGGCAGGGTGTGCGCCACGTCACCGCCGCGATGCGGGACATCGCCCTCACCGCCGAGACGGGCGCGTTCGGCAACTGGATCCGCCGCTGCCCGGTCGTAACCCGACCTCCTAGGGTGAAGCTCCTGACGAGCAGGATGCGACCTGTACCGCGCTCGACGGCGTCGATCGCGGCGCGCAACCGAAGACGAAGACGTTCGCTCTGATCGGGGTCGCCGAGACCCCATCCGCCAGACGCATCTGGCTGCGAGCTGTCCGACCGGAAGCGCCGCGTCCGCGATCGTTCGGTATCGATTACCGTTATCGTCATCGGTCACTCCGCACATGTCGATGTTGCTGGGCGGGGTCGACACGCCATGCGTGCGGACCAGGCCGGAAGCCGCCGACCCCGCCCTGCCCCTCGCCACCCGTTCGGCCAGGGACGGACGTCGCCCCGCGCGGATCGCGCGGACGACCTTGGTCGGATCAGACGATCGTGAACTTCAGCAGCTTGATGGCGGCGAAATCGGTCACATCGCCTCCGACGCGCTTGGTGGCATAGAAGAGGACGTGGGGCTTGGCGCTGAAGGGATCGCGCAGCACCCGCAGGTCCGGTCGCTCTGCCACCGTGTAGCCCGCACCGAAATCTCCGAACGCGATGGCGGTCGCGTCGGCGCCGATGTCCGGCATGTTCTCCGCGATGAGCACCGAGTAGCCCATGAGCTGTGCGGGTTGACCTGCGGCGAGGCTGTCGGTCCAGAGGAAGCGACCGTCCGCATCCTTCATCTTGCGGACCGCTCCCGCCGTCTTCGAGTTCATGACGAAGGTCGCGTTGGCCCGGTACTTCGCGCCCAGCGCATAGACGAGGTCGACGATCGAGTCTGCCGGCCGGTTGACGTCGAAGTCTCCCGAGGCACCGGTAGCGACGTATCCGAGCGATCCCCACGTCCAGGTCTGCTCGTCCACCGCCGGATAGGTCAGGAAGCCTCTCGGCTTGTCGATCCCGTCGCCACCGATGAAGGCTGCCGCCTCGGCCGTCGCGAACTTGTCGGCGATGCGACCGGCGAGCCATGCCTCGATGTCGAAAGCGGCATCGTCGAGCAGTCTCTGCGAAGCCTTGGGCATCGCCGAAAGCTCGTGCAGCGGGATCGAGATGCGATCGAAGAGAGGGGCTCGCCGTCTCCGCGACCGGCCGCCGTCTCGGTAGCCCAGCCCGCCCCGGTATCGTTGCGATCGACGAGGACGTCGAACGACGTGGCCTCGACGTTGACGACCTGCGCGATCGACCGGATCGACGCGGACGAGGTCAGGACGGACTTCACTGTTTCCGCCGTCTGCGGATCGACGAGATAGCCGCCCTCGGCGCTGACGGCAGTGTTCATCGACTTGCCGTCGAGCGACAGGGCCCGCAGGCCGTCGTCGTCGCCCGATCGCAGATAGGCATCCATCGCCTTCTGATGGGGAGCGGCGCCGGCGTCGGCGGCCGCGAGCTGGGTCGCTGGCTCTTGTAGGACATGGTGGCAGTCGCTCTTCCTGCTGTTTCAGCTTCTGGGTGAATTCCGGACGGAAGCCTTTGAAGTCGCTGACCAGACCCGTCAGCGCTTCGGTGACTTCCCCGACGCCGTCATGGCTCATCGGGTTCTCCTTCGATGGGTTGCGGCCGCGTCAGTCGCGCGCCAGTTCCTCGCGCGCGGCGCGGATCGCCCGCGCCATTTCGCGCATCGGGTCCGCCTTGGCCCCGACCCGCGCACTGGGCAGCATCGGGAAGGTGACGAGCGACACCTCCCAGAGCTCCAGTTCCTTCAGGAGCCTGCGCCCCCGATCGTCTTTGACGGCCCGTCGGACCGTGTAGCCGATGCTAAGCCCGTCGAGCGCGCCGGCCTCGATCAGCACCGCCGCCTCCCGCGCCCGGCCGACGCCGTCAAGAAGCCGACCCTTGACACACAGCCCCCGGGCGTCCTCGAGGACTTCGTCCCAGATGCCGATCACCTGCGCCGGATCGTGCTGCCACAGCATCTTGGGCCGCCGGCCCTCGGCGGCCATCCGCGCGAGGCTGTCGCAATAGGCGCCCGGCTCGACGACGTCGCGACCGCCGTCCTCGACGCCGAACCACGATGCGTAGCCGCTGACCTCGCTGCCGTCGCCCAGCGTGACGGCGGTGTCGCCGGTCGCGAACTTGCGTTCGATGGTCGTTTCGATCTGCATTTCCGTCGCCTCCTCGTGCCGAATGCCCCGCCCCCGGCCTGGGGACGGCGTCGGTTTCGTCCGGTCGTGTCCGGGTGCCCTGTCGGTTCAGGGGACGAGGAAGCGTCCCTCGACGAGGAAGGACATCAGCCCTCCGACGATCGCCGCGACGATCAGCCAGACGAGCCTCGAGATCAGGGCGTCGATGCGGTCGAGCCGGAGGTCGATGTGATTGAACCGCCCGTCGAGCCGCTTCTGCTTCTCCGCGTTCACGGCCCGCTCCGTCTCCAGCCGCACCGAGGCCGCCTCGATGTAGGCCAGCCGCTCTTCGGTCCGCTGGAACGCGGCCTCGGTGTCCTGGAACGGGGCGTAGAGGAACCGCGAGCCGCCCCCGCGGACCGCGTTCACTCGTCGAGCGGCGGCAGGCCCAGCATCCGCCGCTTCTCGTCAGCCGTCAGGAACTCCGCCGCGGCGATCCGTCCCCATTCCGCGTCGCGCTCGGACTGCAGCGCGGGCACCCGGTCCCGATCCGGCGCCAGCGACACGGCCTCGCCGCCATGCTCGCCCAGCCAGTGCGCCATGCCCTCGCTGACCTTCGACACCAGCGGCAGCACCGTCAGCCGGTAGAACGCACGATTGGCCTCGACGTAGTTGGCGTAGGTCGCATCGCCCGGGATGCCGAGCATCATCGGCGGGACCCCGAAGGCCGTCGCGATCTCGCGCGCCGCCGCCTCCTTGGTGCGGTGGAACTCCATGTCCGAGGGCGAGAACCCCATCGGCTTCCAGTCGAGCCCGCCGTCGAGCAGCATCGGCCGCCCCGCGTTCCGCGCGCCCTGGTGCTGCGTCTCGAGCTCTACGGCGAGCCGGTCGAACTGGTCCTGCGTCAGCCCCTCGCCGCCGTTCACGATCGCCCCCGACGGCCGCGCCGCGTTGTCGAGCAGCCCCTTCGACCAGCGCGACGCCGAGTTGTGCACGTCGATGGCGCTCGCGGCCGCCTGCAGCGGCGACAGGCCGTAATGGTCGTCCTGCGGATGGAACGCCCGCAGGTGCAGCACCGGCGAGACCTCGCCCACCGCGAAGCGGTGCTTGCGCGCCGCCACCGTGTAGTCGTAGGCCTCCGGCCAGCCGTCCGGCCCCGGCACGACCGACATCCGGTCCGACCGCAGCACATGCAGCTCCAGCGGCAGCCCGCCCGGCCCCACCGCCTCCACGTAGGCGTTGCCCGACAGCAGGTACTGCCCGAACAGCGCCTCCATGAACTCCGCCCGCCCCTGCGCCCCGTTGGGCCGCGACAGGAGCGACACGACCGGATGCTCGTCGATCCGGCCCGTCGCGTCCGACAGCGCGAGCGGGACCGCCGCGGCGGCCTCCGCGATCAGCTTCACCGCCCGGAACCCGATCGGGTTGCTCGAGAAGCCCATCTTGGTGAGCGTGCCCACGTCGCGCGGCGACCAGACCGCGCGCCCGACCGACGCCATCGCCGCGACCCGTCCCGTCAGCGAGGCCTTCGCCTCCGGCGCGGCCACGTCCTTGCGTCCAAATCCGAACATCGCGCGTCCTTCCGTCATCGCAAATGAAGAGGGGCCCGCAAGGGCCCCGTCCGTTCCACTCAGAGCTGGCGGATGCGCGGCCCCGACCGGTTGAGGTCCGGGTCGAGCAGCGCCGCCCAGAGCGCCCAGACCAGCGCGTCGACCCGGTCGGGCGACCCCGATCCCCGGTAGCCGCCCATCGCCATCCGGCACATCTGGTCCTCGAGCGCGCCGAGCCCCCGCAGGTGCCGGACCTTGCCCTGCTCGTAGAGCGCGGCCACCGGCTCGGCCCGCGCCGCCTTCGCCTGCCGTGCCATCACCTTCCGGTAGCTCACCAGCGGCGCGACCTGGCGGAGCACCGCCTCGATCATCTCGCCGCCCTGGTTGCCCTCGGCCACGACCCGGTCCGCGCCCCAGCGCTCGTAGGCGTCGGCCACCGCCTGCGCCCATTGCGTCGGGCTCGCCGCCGCCACCGTCGCGTCCTCGAGCACGTAGGCCCGCCAGTCCTTGAGCGGCCCCCGCATCGACACGCCGACGACCACGATCCCGGTCTCGTCCGAGGCTCCGCCCGACGACACCGCCGGATCGACCCCGATCAGCACCCGGTCGAGCTTCGGCGCCTCGGCGACCCGCGTCGCGTCGAGCTGCGCCGTCGTCCAGAACGACCCCTCGATGTCCTCCAGCAGCAGCCCCTCGAGCTCCTGCCGCCCGAGCCGCGTGCCGCCGTAGCGCTCCATCACCTCGGTCAGGAAACCCCTCGCGAGGTTGACCCGGTTGGCCTCGGTCGGGGCATGCGTCCGCACCGTGCTCGACCGCCCGAGGATGTCCTTGAGGACGCCCACGTTCTTGGGCGTCGTCGTCACCACCGCCTGCGGGTTGTCGCCTAGCCGGAGGCAGAACTGGAGCATGTCCCAGGCCTCCTCCGCCTTCTTCCACTTCGCCAGCTCGTCGACCCAGGCCGCGTCGAACTGCGGGCCCCGGAGCGCCTCGAAATCGTGCGCCGAGAAGGCCTGCGCCTCCGCGCCGTTGGGCCAGACCAGCTTGCGCTGCCCCGCCTTCCACTGCGGGCGCCGATCGGGCGGCGAGCAGGCGAGGATGCCGCTGTCGCCCTCGATCATCACGTCGCGGACCTGCTCGTAGGTCTCGCCGACGAGGGCGACGCGCCGCGCCACCCCCGCCTGCAGCGACCGCGAGCCCTCGACCTGGCTACGCACCCACTCGGCCCCGGCGCGGGTCTTGCCCGCGCCGCGACCGCCCATGATCACCCAGGTCCGCCAGTCGCCTTCGGGCGGCAGCTGGTGGTCGAGGGCCCAGAACTCGAACAGGAACGGCAACGCCGCCAGCTCGTTCTCCTCCAGGCCCTCGAGGAACTCAGTCCGCGCCTGCGTCGGCAGCGATGCGAGCAAGCGCGCTCCCGATCTTAGCCCTCGCGGTTTCGAGGCAGACCCCGTCCCCGCCGCGTTCCCGTCGTAGCGCATCGGCCACCTTCCCTTCCTCGACGAGCGCCACCGTCACGGCCTTCGCGAGGTCGTGCTGAAGCTGGCCCAATCCGGCCGCCTTCAGCTCCTCGCCGCTCATCGTATTCAGTTCCTGCACCCGGCGTTCGATGGCTGCGCGAAGCGCCTCCATCCCCGTCAGGGCGGCCGCCATGCGGCCTGCGATCTGTCCCTCGGCGCCGCCTTCGGCGGTCATCGTAATCGTATCGGTCATATCGAAATAAGCTCCGTGCTAAGGAAATGCGGTCCGCACGACGTCGGAAACGAGAAAGGCGACCCGGGTTGCCCCGCGCCGCCTCGCCCACTTCTTCCAGCTTGCACCAAAGATGTTTTCGAGCGCCCGCCCGGTCAATCCGTTTTCTCGCCCGGCGACCGAACTTTCTCTCAAGTCACTCTATGAAAACGACGAATACCCGTTGCGCGCGCTCAGTTCCCGTCCGTCGCCTGCCGCGCCGCCTCGATCGCGCGCCACTCGGCGACGTTGCGGTTGTGCTCGGCCAGCGTGACCGCGAAGACGTGCCCCCCCGTCCCGTCGGCCACGAAGAACAGCTCGTCGGTTTCGAGCGGGTCCACCGCCGCCCGGATCGCCTCGGGGCCGGGATTGGCGATCGGCGTCGGCGGCAGCCCGTCGATCCGGTAGGTGTTGTAGGGCGTCGCCTCGTCGAGCTCGCTGCGCCGCAGCCCCCGCCCCAGCGGCCCCCGCCCCCCGGTCACGCCGTAGACCACCGTCGGGTCCGTCTGCAGCCGCATCCCCTGCTCCAGCCGGTTGTCGAACACGCCCGCCACGCGCCGCCGCTCCTCGGCCACGCCTGTCTCCTTCTCGACGATCGAGGCCAGGATCAGCGCCTCCTCCGGCGTCTCGACCTCGATCCCGGGCGCGCGCCCGGCCCAGGCATCCGCGAGGATGCGCTCCTGCGCCGACGCCATCCGCGCCACCAGCTCGGCCCGGTCCGACCCCCGCGCGACGTCGTAGGTGTCCGGCGCGAGCGTGCCCTCGCCCGGCAGCGGCCCCGCCTCGCCCTCGAGGAAATCGACCGCCGCCAGCGCGTCGAGCACCTCCCACGACGTCAGCCCCGGCGCCACCGACACCCGCCACGTCACCGGCACGCCCCGTTCGAGCAGCGCGTCGAATTCCTCCGGCACGGGCTCGCCCGGCTCCCAGGTCGCGATCTCGACCGTCCCGTCCTGCCCCGCGATCCGCTCGCGCACGCGCACCTCCGGCCCCTGCTGGCGGATCAGGTAGGTCACCGAGTACGGGCTGACCGAGGCGCCGCCCGCGGTCACGATCTCGAGCACCTCGGGCATCGTCGCCCCGGCCGGGATCTCGTAGGTGCCGAACTTGAGGTCGCCGTCGCGCCCGCCGCGGTCCGCGCCGATCCGGAACACCGCCGCCGAGGAAACGATCCCGGCCTCCGCCAGCTCGTCGGCCACGCCCGACATCGACGCGCCGCGCGCCACCTCGAAGAAGGTCGGCGCCTCAAGCGGCCCCCGCTCGGTCCAGAGCGACCGGCCCCAGCCGATGGCGCCGGCCACGCAGACCGCCGCCACCACCAGGAGCGTCAGGACGTTCGCGGCGAGGTGCTTCCACATCGCCTAGCCCGCCACCCGCTTCATCACCAGCGAGGCGTTCGTGCCCCCGAAGCCGAACGAGTTCGACAGCACGACGTCGATCCGCCGCCGCTCGGCCGCGTTCGCCGCGAGCGACATCACCGGCTCCACCGCCGGCGCGTCGAGGTTGAGCGTCGGCGGCGCCACCCCGTCGCGCATCGCGAGGATCGAGAAGATCGCCTCCACCGCGCCCGCCGCGCCGAGCAGGTGCCCGATCGCCGACTTCGTGGACGACATCGTCGCCCCGCCCGCCGCCTCGCCCAGCACCCGCTCGACCGCCGCCAGCTCGATCGTGTCGGCCATCGTGGACGTCCCGTGCGCGTTGACGTAGTCCACGTCCGCCCCCGTCATCCCCGCGCGGTCGAGCGCCGCGCGCATCGCCCGCTCCGCGCCCTCGCCCGACTCGCTGGGCGCGGTGATGTGGTAGGCGTCGCCCGACATCCCGTAGCCCGCGACCTCGGCCAGGATCGGGGCGCCCCGCGCGACCGCGTGCCCGTATTCCTCGAGCACCACCACGCCCGCGCCCTCGCCCATCACGAACCCGTCGCGGTCGGCGTCCCAGGGCCGCGAGGCGCGCGCCGGATCGTCGGCCCACTTGGTGCTCAGCGCCTTGCAGGCGTTGAACCCCGCGATCCCGATGCGGCTGATCGGGCTCTCCGCCCCGCCCGCGACCATCACGTCGGCATCGCCCAGCGCGATCAGCCGCGCGGCGTCGCCGATCGCGTGCGTCCCCGTCGCGCAGGCGGTCACGACCGAATGGTTCGGTCCCCTGAAGCCATAGCGGATCGAGACCTGCCCCGAGGCGAGGTTGATGAGCGAGGACGGGATGAAGAACGGCGAGACCCGCCGCGGCCCGCGCTCGTGCAGCGTCACCGCCGTCTCCGCGATCGAGGTCAGCCCGCCGATCCCCGACCCGATCATCACGCCGGTCCTGAGCCTGCCCGCCTCGTCCGGCGCCCACCCGCTCGCCTCGACGGCCTGCGCGGCCGCGGCCATCGCGTAGAGGATGAACTCGTCGACCTTGCGCTGCTCCTTGGGCTCCATCCAGTCGTCGGGCGCGAACGTCCCGTCCGAGCCGTCGCCCCGCGGCACCTCGCAGGCATAGGTCGTCGCGAGCCCGGTCGCGTCGAACCTGGTGATCGGTCCCGCGCCGGACGCGCCCGCGATCAGCCGGGACCAGGTCGCCTCGACCCCGCAGCCGAGCGGCGTCACCATGCCCATGCCCGTCACGACCACCCGGCGCATTTCCATCGCGCGTCCCCCCCGATTTCGCGCGACCGATACGCCGAGCCCCAGCGTCACCGCAAGCCGGGCGGCGGCGACCGGCCCGCCGCGGCCGAGGACACTTCATGCGTCACGCGAACGTCACCGTGCAACCCACTGACTATGCTACCGCCCCTCGAACCGCGCCGGCCGCTTCTCAAGGAAGGCCAGCACCCCTTCCTTGAAGTCGCGCGAATGCCCCGCCTCGCCCTGCAGCCGCGCCTCGAGCGCGAGCTGCTCGTCGAGCCCGTTGTCGAAGCTGCCCCGGATCGCGCGCTTCACGTTCCGGTAGGCCAGCCCCGGCCCGGTCGCGAGGTGCCGCGCCCGTTCCGCCCAGTGCTCGGCGAAGGTCTCGTCGGGCACCGCTTCCCAGATCATGCCCCAGTCCGAGGCCTGCCGCGCGCTCACCGGCTCCGCGAAGAGCGCCGCGCCCATCGCCTTCGCGACCCCCATCTGCCGCGGCAGCCAGTACGTGCCGCCCGCGTCCGGGATCAGCCCGATCCGCGTGAACGCCTGCAGGAACACCGCCGATTCCGTCGCGATCACCACGTCGCAGGCCAGCGCGAGGTTCGCCCCCGCCCCCGCCGCCGGGCCGTTGACCGCCGCGATGGTCGGGATCGCGCAGTCGAAGATCGCGCGCAGCATCGGCTCGTACTCGTCGCGCAGCGTCCGCTCGAGGTTCAGGTCGTTCACGTTGGCCCGGTCGCCCAGGTCCTGCCCCGAGCAGAACGCCCGCCCCCGCCCCGTCATCACCAGCACCCGCGCGGTGCCCTCGGCGGCGCGGACGGCATGCGTGATCTCGGCGCGCATCTGCGTGTTGAGCGCGTTCATCTTGTCGGGCCGCGCGAGCGTGAGGATGGCGACGCCGTCGCGCTCGCCCAGCCGGATCGTCTCGTAGTCCATCGCGCGTCCCCCGAGGCCTGCCGCGCGACCCTAGCGGCGTCCGCCCTCCGGCGGAAGCGGCCCGTCGCGGCCCATCAGCGCCGCCACCCGCGCCTCCTCGGCCGCGTCGAGCCCCTCCGCCACGACGGGCCCCTGCCGCGTGATCCGCCACGCCGCCAGCCCGCCACCGGCCAGCAGCAGCGCCAGCGGCGCGCCCCAGAGCACCCAGTTCGCCCCATCGAGCGTCGGGCGCAGCAGCACGTACTCGCCGTAGCGGTCCACGAGCCAGGCCACCGCCTCCGCGTCGTCGTCGCCCGCCTCGATCCGCTCGCGCAGCGCGACGCGCATCTCGGCGGCCATCTCCGCGCCACTCTCGTCGATGCTCTCGTTGCGGCAGACGACGCAGCGCAGCCCTTGCGAGAGCGCCCGCGCGCGCGCCTCGAGCGCGGGGTCCGCGAGCCGCTCGCCCGGCTCCACCGCGCCCGCCGGCATGGCCAGCAGCGCCGCGGCGAGCGCGAGCGCCCTCATTCCGCCGGCACCGCCCGCGCCCGCGCGCCCGACCGCGCCGCCGCGCCGATCCGGTAGCGCCGATCGCCCAGCGACACGAATCCGCCGAGCGCCATCACGATCGCGCCGCCCCAGATCCAGTTGGCGAACGGCTTGACGTAGATCCGCACCGCCCAGCCGCCGCCGACCTGCGGGTCGCCGATCACGGCGTAGACGTCGCGCGTGAACCCGCCGTCGATCGCGGCCTCCGTCGTCGGCATCCGCGCGACCGGATAGACCCGCTTCTCGGGCTCGAGCACGCGCCACGGCAGGCCCCGTCCCGCGTTACGTCCAGCGTCGCGCGGGTGGCGACGTAGTTCGGCCCGCGTAGCCGCTCGACGCCCAGAAGCGTGACCTCGTAGCCGCCGACCGTCATCGCGTCGCCCTCGTCCAGCACCGCGATCCCCTCCTGCTGCCACGCCGTCAGCGCGGCCACGCCGAAGATCGTGATGCCCACGCCCGCATGGGCGAGCGCCTTGCCCCAGTCCGCGCCCGGCAGCCGCGTCGCCCGCCCCAGCCGCTCGCGCCACGACCCGCGCCCGGTCCGCGTGGCGAGGTCGACCACCGCGCCCGCCACGAGCCAAGCGCCCAGCCCCGCACCCAGCGGCCCGCCGAGCGAGCGCCCGGTCTGCATCGCCCAGGCGAGCCCGACCACCGCGAGCCCCAGGAGCGCCACCGGCAGGAGCGGTCGCAGCGCGCGCGCGCGGCCCCGCTTCCACGCCATCGCCGAGCCCAGCGGGATCAGCACCGCGACGGCGATCGCGAAGGGCGTGAACGCGGCGTCGAAGAACGGCGGCCCGACCGACAGGACGCGGTCGAAGGCGAGCTCGGCCACCAGCGGCCAGATCGTGCCGACGAACACGACGAAGGCGCTGACCGCGAGCAGCAGGTTGTTGGCCACGAGCGCCGATTCCCGGCTGACCGTGCCGAACACGCCGCGCGCCTGCATCGCGGGCGCGCGCCACGCGAAGAGCGCCAGCGCGCCGCCGGTGAATGCGCCGAGGATGGCCAGGATGAACACGCCCCGGTCGGGGTCGTTGGCGAAGGCGTGCACGCTCGTGAGCACGCCCGAGCGCACGATGAACGTCCCCACGAGGCTGAACCCGAAGGCCAGGATCGCGAGCAGGATCGTCCACGCCTTCAGAGCCTCGCGCTTCTCGACCACGATCGCGGAGTGCAGGAGCGCGCCCGCGATCAGCCAGGGCATGAACGACGCGTTCTCGACCGGGTCCCAGAACCAGAACCCGCCCCAGCCGAGCTCGTAGTAGGCCCACCACGAGCCCAGCGCGATGCCGATGGTCAGGAACGTCCACGCCGCGAGCGCCCAGGGCCGCACCCACCGTCCCCAGGCCGCGTCGACGCGGCCCTCGAGGAGTGCGGCGACCGCGAAGCTGAACGCCATGCTCAGGCCGACATAGCCCAGGTAGAGGAACGGCGGGTGGAACGCGAGGCCCGGATCCTGCAGCAGCGGGTTCAGGTCGGCCCCGTCGAACGGCGCGGGATCCATGCGCACGAACGGGTTCGAGGTGAACAGGATGAAGGCGAGGAACGCCACGCCGATGCTCGCCTGCACGCCCAGCACCCGCGCGCGCAGCGTCTCGGGCAGGCGGCCGCCGAACCAGGCGGCGGCGGCGCCGAAGAGCGCGAGGATCAGCACCCACAGGAGGAGCGATCCCTCGTGGTTTCCCCACACGCCCGTCACCTTGTAGAGCATCGGCTTGGCGGTGTGCGAGTTGTCGACGACGAGCCTGAGCGAGAAGTCCGACGTCACGAAGGCGTGGGTCAGCGCCGCGAAGGCGAACGCGATCAGCGCCACCTGCGCCGTCGCCGCGGGCCCGGCGACCGCCATCCAGCCCGGCCAGCCGCGATGCGCGCCCACGAGCGGCACGATGGTCTGCACGATCGCGACCGAGAGGGCGACGATCAGCGCGAAATGCCCGAGCTCCGAGATCATGGCTGTGGTGTATGCCCTCCCCGCCCCCGCGCCAATGGGGGGCGACGGGGCGTCGCGGGGTGCGGGAGGGGTGCAGGCCGCCCACGACGGGACGCGGTGCCGGACACGACGCTTACCCGAAGCTGTCCCCGGGAGGCGGCAGCGATCCGACCCGATCCGCCGCCGCGTCACCTCGGTCGAGCGAAGCCCTGCGCGTTGGCGGAAGCAGCGCCTGGCCCGAGATTGCCTCGAGAGGCGGCAGCGGTCCGACCCGATCCGCCCTCGTGCCACCACGGTCGAGCGAAACCCTGGCCGATGCCGGAAGCGACGCTTGGCCCGAAGCTGCCCCGAGAGGCGGGGGCGATCCGACCCGATCCGCCACCGCGTCACCTCGGTCGAGCGAAGCCTTGGCCGGTGCCGGAAACGACGCTTAACCAAGAGCTGCCCCGAGAGGCGGCAGCGATCCGACCCGGTCCGCCGCCGCGCGACCACGGTCGAGCGATACGACGTCCGGCGCCGCGGGCGGGGCGAGCGCACCATCGCCCGCAGCCGTCGGCTCATCCACGGCGAAACGCGCTCCCGCCCCGATCGCGTCCGCGGTGTCCGATGCGGTGGGCGGTCGGTCGTCGGAGAAGGAAAGCGCCGGGCGGCCGATCGACGCGCCGTCTGCCGGGCCTCGCGCGAGGCGTCCTGCGGCGATCCGCGCATGGCATACGGTCGGCGGACCCGGTCGATCGAAGCCCGGCCCGACGCCCGCCTCGCCGGGCCGGGCGGGGCGATGACGGGCCGGGGCGATGACGGGCCCGGAGGCCGTCCGCCCCTCCTCGTCGACACCGCGCCCGGCGGGTTCCGACCACGCGCCTTCCCTCGCGCCCTTCGATGATCGCGCGGGGTTCGCGGCCCTGCGCGCGCTCGAAACTCGTCGGTCGGGAGCCTTCCATGCTGGAGACGACGTGCCTGCAGGCGCCCGGAGGCGTGGCCCTGCGCTCGTCGGCGCCGCCGGGCGCTTCGGTCGGCGCTCCCACACCCCACGCGAACGGCGCGCGCCCGAGGCGACGCGCTGCGTGAGGCTCCCTGCCCGCCGGCGCCGATCCTTCCGCCACGCCTCCCGCGCCGGGTCGTCGCCATACGAGACCGTCCCGACGGCCATCCCCTCCGGTCGCCATCCTCCACCCCGACATGCGGGGGCCGACATCCGCACCTCGGGGCACGACGACGGGCCGGAGTCGGCGGGGTCGCGCGAATCATGCGACGCGCCCCCGCCCGAGGAGGGCCCCACGATCGCGCCGTAGCGCCATCGCGGCGGGACCGGGACCCGGTCGCAGCCCCTCCATCCGCGCGGCGAAGCCCCCGCACGGCATCGCGTCGACGAGCGGCTTCGTAATCCCCATCGCCGGCATCCGTCGAAGCCCGTCGACGGCGCGGTCGAGCCGCCCCTGACGATCGCCCGCAAGCTCGGCGCATGGCCCGAACGCCGCCCGCCCCCCCGTGGCTCGGCCGCTGGACGTCGATCGCGTCCGGCACGACCGATCCCGACGCGCCCGGCGCCGCGCGGCCCGCGACTGGATCGCGATCAGGTCCCATCGCGACACCCGCGCGCGCGGTGCCGCGCATCGATCGGATGGCGCACGGGCCACGAACGCCTCGGCCCGCACGATCCGGCCGCCCTCCCGACGTGGCCGTCGCGCCGCCGGACGTCCTGCACGCCGACGCCCGCCCGTCGGCCAGCGCGCCGTACCCGTCGCGCCGCGCGATCCCGTAGACGTCCTGATCGGGTGGCCCGGCGCCGCCTCTCGGGCCGCCTTCGCCGCCGCCGCTGTCGGCCGGATCGGGCGCACTCCACCGCGCGGGCCCGTCCCGTGCGCGCGAGCGGCCGCCACAGGATGCGGGCGGCATCGACGTCGCGCGTTCACTCGGCTGTCGAAGACCGAGGCGCGCGATCGGCCCGGGCCGGCGCTCGATGCCGACCCGCCGGGGGTAGCGCCCAAGGCGGACGTTCACCGCCTCGACGCGCGGCCGGCCTCGGCTGTCGCCGTCCCCGTCGATCGCCGATCGCCGACGGCCGCGCGTCGCGTCGATCGTCGCGCCGCCCGGATCGTCCGGGTCGTCCACGAAGCCGCCCTCGCGGGCGACGACCCTCCCTCGATCGCCCGGACGCCAAGGGAGGCGCCGATCCCTCCTTGCGATCCGAATTGGCGGACGCATCGGCGGAGCGTTCGATCGTGCGTCACACGGCGGAGAGGCGCGGATGTCGGGGCCATGCCGCGAGTCGCGCCGGACGGCCGAACCCCGCATCCCTCCGGGGCCGACCGGCGACCGATCCCGCGCTCGTCCGGCATCGAGCGGGCGATGGCGGAACGGACCGCAGCCGGCACGCTGCGGAACGCCTACCCCGGTCCCCCGATCTGGACAACGGGGTCGTCGGGCCTTGTCGCGCTCGGACCGTCCGAGCCGAGGCTGGAGCGACCGGAAGCCGACGCGGCGCGCGCGCGACCCCCGCCGCCCGATCAGGACCCCGCGTCGCGCCGAGCCGTGAGCGCGACGTCCAGCGTCACCGCGAACCCGACGCTCGCCTCGTCGGGATAGGCCTCGCCCATGCCGAAGTCGCGGCGGTCGAGCATCGCGCGCCCCTCCATCGTCGCCACGCCGTCCTCGAGGTCGAGCGCGAAGGCGAGCGGGAGGTCGATCGTCACGCCCCGCAGCGACAGCGTGCCGTCCGCGACGTATCCGTCGCCCTCGGGGCGGATCGCGGCCTCGTAGGTCGCGGTCGGGAACGCCTCGGACGACAGGAACTCGGGCGCGGCGGCCTGCGCGCTGACGGAGCCGAGCGCGAGCGAGCCGGTCGCGACCTCCACCGTCACGTCGCCGGTCCCGGTCGCCTCGTCGAAGCCGATCCGCGCGGACCAGTCGGCGAAGCTGCCGGTCACGTCCGCGCCCATCTGGCGCACGGTGATCGACAGCGTCCCCGCCTCGACGCTCCAGCCGGGGAACGCGCCCGCCACCGGCTCCTCCGCCTGAACCGGCGCCACGGCCACCGTCGCCGCCGCCTCGCGGCCCGGCGCGACCGCGATCCCGACCGCGAGCGCCGCGCCCCAGACCGCCGCCGCCGCGACGATCGGCAGCGCGCGCCCGCCGCCCGCCGCCACGGCGCCCGGCTCCGCGCCGCGCAGCATCCGCGCGAGCGTCGCGTCGCGGTCGACGACCGCGTGCTTGATCGCGCCCGCGACGTGCAGCGCGAGCGAGGCCGCGAGCACGATCACGAAGGTCACGTGCAGCGTCGCAAGCGTCGACGCCAGCGCGGCGTCCTTCGGCACGAACGGCAGCGACTGGCCGAGCGGCCAAAGGATCGGCGCGAAGCCGGTCTCGGCGGAATGCTGCGCCCAGCCCAGCAGCGGGACGGCCACGAGCGAGGCGTAGAGCGACCAGTGCACCGCGCCCGCGAGCCGCGCCTCCCAGCCGGCGTGGAGGGGCGCGGGGCGCGGCTGCGACAGCGCCCAGGCGATCCGCGCGAGCGCCACGAACAGGATCGTCACGCCCACGGTCTTGTGCAGCGAGAACAGCGTGGCCTTCGTCGCGAGCGCCGCCCCCGTGTCGTAGGCCCATTCCTCCGCCACCACGCCGAGCGCGAGGTTGAGCGCGATCAGTCCCGCGATCGCCCAGTGGAACGCCCGCTCCACCCAGCCGTAGCTCGTCGTCGTGTTGGTCGCGGCGCGGTTCGCGGGCATGGCGCGTCTCCGGGATGATGCGATCCCTAGCTACCATGCATGACGGACGGGTTAACCCCGCCACGACCGCACACCGCCCGTGCAGGGTTCACACCCTCCCGCCCCGCCGCTAGACCCCGGCGCGGGGGGAGATCACCATGGGCCGAGCCTTCGTCTTTCCGGGTCAGGGCGCGCAGGCGATCGGCATGGGCCGCGACCTGGCGCTCGCCTACCCCTCTGCGCTGCATGTGTTCGAGGCGGTCGACGAGGCGCTGGGCGAGGCGCTCTCGACGCTGATCTGGCAGGGCGAGGCCGACGCGCTGACGCTCACCCGCAACGCGCAGCCCGCGCTGATGGCCACCTCGATCGCCACGCTGCGCGCGCTCGAGGCGGAGGGCGTGGACGTCGCGCGCGACGCGGCCTGCGTCGCGGGGCACTCGCTGGGCGAGTACAGCGCGCTCGTCGCCGCGGGCTCGCTCGACCTCGCCGACGCGGCGCGGCTGCTGCGGACGCGCGGCGAGGCGATGCAGGCCGCCGTCCCCGTGGGCGAGGGCGCGATGGCGGCGCTCCTCGGGCTCGGGCTCGAGGCGGCGCGCGCCGTGGCCGAGGAGGCCGCGCAGGGCGAGGTCTGCGAGGCGGCCAACGACAACGATCCCGGCCAGGTCGTCGTCTCGGGCCACCGCGCCGCCGTCGAGCGCGCGCTCGAAATCGCCCGCGCGCACGGGGCGAAGCGCGCGATGCTGCTGCCGGTCTCCGCGCCGTTCCACTGCGCGCTGATGGCGCCCGCCGCCGACGCGATGGCCGAGGCGCTCGCGGGCGTGGCGATCCGCGACCCCGCCGTCCCGGTGATCGCCAACGTGACGGCCGAGCCCGCGACGTCGGCCGACGCGATCCGCGACCTGCTGGTCCGGCAGGTCACCGGCGCGGTGCGCTGGCGCGAGAGCGTCGAGCGGATGGCGTCCGACGGCGTGGCCGAGGTCTGGGAGATCGGCGCCGGCAAGGCGCTCTCGGGCATGGTCCGGCGCATCGACAAGAGCCTCGCCACCCGCACCGTCGCTGGCCCAGCGGAGGTGAAGGAAGCTCATGCATCGCTCGAAGGAAGGTCCGCAGATGTTTGATCTCACGGGGAAGTCCGCGCTCGTCACCGGCGCGTCGGGCGGCATCGGCGGTGCCGTCGCGCGGGCGCTGCACGCGCAAGGAGCCGCCGTCGCGCTGTCGGGCACCCGCGAGGATCCGCTCGCCGCGCTGGCCGCGGAGCTGGGCCCGCGCGCGCACGTCCTGCCCTGCGACCTGTCGGACCGCGAGGCCGTCGCCGCGCTCCCGAAGCGCGCCGCCGAGGCGATGGGCGCGGTCGACATCCTCGTGAACAACGCGGGGATCACGCGCGACAACCTGTTCATGCGCATGTCCGACGACGAGTGGGACTCGGTGCTCGAGGTCGACCTCGCCTCCGCGTTCCGGCTGACGAAGGGGGTGCTGCGGGGCATGATGAAGGCGCGCTGGGGCCGGATCGTGAACGTGGGCTCCATCGTCGGCGCGACCGGCAATCCCGGGCAGGCGAACTACGCCGCCGCGAAGGCCGGGCTGGTGGCGATGTCGAAGTCGCTCGCCGCCGAGGTCGCCTCGCGGGGGGTCACGGTGAACACCGTCGCGCCGGGCTTCATCGCGACCCCGATGACCGACAAGCTTACCGACGATCAGCGCGCCGCCATCGACGCGCGCATCCCCGCCGGGCGCATGGGCGAGGCCGACGAGATCGCCGCCGCCGTGATCTATCTGGCGAGCGCCGAGGCGGCCTACGTCACCGGCGCGACGCTGCACGTCAACGGCGGGATGGCCATGCTCTGAAGGCCCGCGCGGCCTTGCGGGACAAACGATTTGCCAACCCACGCGCCCGTGATATAGGCCGCGGGATCGACCGGGAGGGCCGTTCGCGCCCCTTCCGACGAAGCGTCCCGACGCCTCCCGCACGGGGCCGCGGACGATCCGAATACGCCCCCCGGGGCCACGACATGAGGTGAAGGCATGAGCGACATCGAGGACCGGGTCCGCAAGAAAGTCGTCGAGCATCTGGGCGTCGAGGAGGACAAGGTCACGGAGAACGCCTCGTTCATCGACGACCTCGGCGCGGATTCGCTCGACACGGTCGAGCTGGTGATGGCCTTCGAGGAGGAGTTCGGGATCGAGATCCCCGACGACGCCGCGGAGTCGATCCAGACCTTCGGCGACGCCGTGACCTTCATCAAGGCCAATTCCTGAGCCCATCCGGGCGGCTTGGACGGATCGTGGGGCGTCCTGCCGGGGCGCCCCCTATCCGTCGCATGGCGCCGCGCCCTGCCCGGCGCTAGATAGGCGGCCATGAGCGTCGGCATCTTCGACAGCGGCCTGGGCGGCCTCACGGTGTGGGAGGCGGTGACGCGCCGCCTGCCCGACCTCGCGGTGACGTATTACGGCGACAACGCCAACGCCCCCTACGGCACGCGCACCGCCGACGACGTCCACGCGCTGACCGAGGCCGCGGTGCGCACGCTCTGGTCGGACGGCTGCGACCTCGTCGTGCTCGCGTGCAACACCGCGTCGGCCGCCGCTTTGCGCCGGATGCAGGAGGCGGGCGTGCCCGAGGGCAAGCGCGTCCTCGGCGTGTTCGTGCCGCTGATCGAGGCGCTGACGGAACGCGGCTGGGGCGACAACTCGCCGCCGCGCGAGGTCGCCGTGCGCGAGGTCGCGCTCTTCGCCACGCCCGCCACCGTCGCCTCCCGCGCGTTCCAGCGCGAGCTGGCGTTCCGCGCGATCGGCGTCGACGTCGAGGCGCAGGCCTGCGGCGGGCTCGTCGACGCGATCGAGGAGGGCGACGCGATCCTGGCCGAGACGCTGGTGCGCGCGCATGTCGACGCGCTGCGCCGCAAGATGCCCCGCCCGCAGGCCGCGATCCTGGGCTGCACGCACTACCCGCTGGTGGAGGACGCGTTCCGCGACGCGCTCGGCCCCGACGTCGCGGTGTTCGGACAGGCCGAGATCGTCGCCGACAGCCTCGCGCACTATCTCGAGCGGCGCCCCGCGATGGCCGCGACCGGCGCGCGTCGGATGCTGACCACGGGCGACCCGGCCCGCGTGTCGTCGCGCGCGACGCAGCTCCTGCGCCGCCCCATCGCGTTCGAGGCCGCCTGATGCGCTCGCTCCGCAAGACCCGCCGGATCCAGGTGCTCGCGCTCGCCGCGGTGGCGCTCGCTGGGTCCACCGCGCTGATGGGCTACGGCTTCCGCTCGGGCATCCAGTTCTTCCTGTCGCCCACCGAGCTCGCCGCCGCCCCGCCCCCGCCGGGGCAGGTGATCCGCATCGGCGGGCTGGTGGAGGCCGGCAGCCTCGTGCGCGGCGAGGGCACGCAGGTGACGTTCCGGGTGACCGATGGCGGCGCCTCCGTGCCGGTCGCCTATACCGGCGTGCTGCCCGACCTCTTCGGCGAGGGCGAGGGCATGGTGGCCACCGGGCGCTTCGCCGAGGAACGTTTCGAGGCGACCGAGATCCTCGCGCGCCACGACGAGACCTACATGCCCAAGGAGGTGATCGACGCGCTCAAGGAGCAGGGAGTCTACCAGGCCCCCGGCACGTGAGCGCGCCCGCCACGGACGCCCCCGCCCCGCCCGCCGACGTCGCGCGCGCGGCGCTCTGGATGACCGGCTCGATCGCGAGCTTCACCGCGATGGCGGTCGCGGGCCGCGCGGTGTCGTCCACGCTCGACACGTTCGAGATCATGCTGTTCCGCTCCGCCGTGGGCATCGTCGTCGTGCTGGCGGTGGCGGGCGCGATGGGGCGGCTGGGCGAGGTCACGACGCGCAACCTGCGCCGGCACGCGACGCGCAACCTGGCCCATTTCACCGGGCAGAACCTGTGGTTCCTCGCCATCGCCACCGCCCCCCTCGCGCAGGTCTTCGCGCTCGAGTTCACCTCGCCGCTCTGGGTGCTGCTGCTCGCGCCGCTGGTGCTGGGCGAGCGCGTGACCCGCGCGCAGGTCGCCGTCGCCGCGATCGGCTTCGCGGGCGTGCTGATCGTGGCCCGGCCGCTCGGCGGCGCGATGTCGCCGGGGCTGCTCTGGGCCGGGCTGGCGGCGATCGCCTTCGCGCTGACGAACCTGCTCACGCGCGGGCTGACGCGCGACGAGAGCGTGACCGGGATCATGGTCTGGCTCACCGCGATGCAGCTCGTCATGGGCCTCGTCTGCGCGGGGATCGACGGCGACGTGGCGCTGCCCGACGCCGCGACCGCGCCGTGGCTCGTGCTGATCGGGCTCGCGGGGCTGGTGGCGCATGTCTGCCTGACGAACGCGCTGCGGCTCGCGCCGGCCTCCACGATCATGCCGGTCGACTTCGTGCGCCTGCCGCTGATCGCGCTCATCGGCGCGGCGTTCTACGGCGAGGCGCTCGATCCGTTCGTGCTGCTGGGCGGGGCGGTGATCCTCGGCGCGGCCTGGGCGAACCTGCGGATGGCCCGTCGATCGGCCTGAGGCGTGGCGCGCGGGCAACGCTCGGGGCCGTTGACGATGTGTCAATCCCGTGACGCTAGGTCGGATTTGACGGGGGCCGCGGCCATGCCCATGGCCGGGGACAGGGAGGGCGCGCCGGAACGGGTCCGGCCCGCGCGAGAGACTGGCGGCGACGCCGAGAGGGAGTGACACCATGAACCGCATCGTCCTGGCCGCCGCCGCATCCGTCGCCGCGACCGGCACCGCCCTCGCCGGCGGGCTCGACCGTTCCAACCAGAACGTCGACATCCTGTTCGAGCCGGGCAACATCGTCGAGTTCAGCCTGGGCTACGTCGCCCCCGACGCGTCGGGCCGCGACAACCTCGCGGGCAACCGCGACACGCGCGACGTCGCCGAGAACTTCTTCCAGGGCGCGGTCTCGCTCAAGCAGGACATCACGCCCGAGCTGTCCTTCGCGCTCATCGTCGACCAGCCCTACGGCGCCGACATCGCCTACGACACCACCGCCTCGGGCGGCAGCGTCCTGCTCGGCGGCACCTCCGCGACGGTCGAGACGGTCGCCTACACGGGGATGCTGCGCTACAAGTTCAACGAGCGCGTCAGCGTCCACGGCGGCCTGCGCGCGCAGACGCTCGACGCGGACGTCACGCTGCGCGGCGCGGGCTACGGCGCGCTGGGCTCGGGCCCGGGCTACACCGCGAACTTCGAGGGCGACGTGGCCTACGGCTACCAGGTCGGCGCCGCCTACGAGATCCCCGCGATCGCGTTCCGGCTCGCCGCGACCTACTTCTCGGAGATCGACCACGACCTCGAGACGCGGCAGAGCACGCCCGCCGGGGCCTTCCCGCTCGTGACCAACACCGAGGTCACGACCCCGCAGGCGATCAACGTGAGCCTGCAGTCGGGCATCGCGCCGGGCACGCTGGCCTTCGCCTCGTTCCGCTACGCCGATTACGGCGTGACGCGCGTGCGTCCGACGCTGCTCGGCGGCGCGAGCCTGACCGACATCGACCCCGCGCGCGACTTCACGATCGGCGTCGGCCGGCAGTTCTCCGACCAGCTCTCGGGCGCGGTGTCGTTCAACTACTCCGACGGCGGCCCCGACGACATCGTCTCGCCGCTCGCCCCCACCGACGGGCGCTACGGGATCACGCTGTCGGGCGTCTACAACGTCAACGAGGCGGTGCGCATTTCGGGTGGGATCAACTACTCCCGGCTCGGCGACGCGACCGCCGCGCCGGGCGGCAACCCCGTCACCCGGTTCGAGGACAACGACCTGATCGGCGTCGGCCTGCGCGTCGCTTACCGCTACTGAGCCTCGCCCGCGTCGCCGGTCGGGCGGCGCGGCTCGCTCCGGGCGCCCGGTCGGCGATTGGTTCGGCCCGGCTCGACGCGTAAGGCCCGCGCGCACATTGGGTGATACTGGCGAAACCGCCGGCCCGTCGGATGATGTCCGCGTGGGGGTGACTACGAACGCGGGCCCCGCCCGAACGCTCGCGCGGATCCGGGAGCGGCCACGACGTGCCCGAACGGGACCGGTGGCCTCCCGGGGTCGGAGCGGCTCCGGGGCGGAAACGGGCAGTGCGGGCGCGGTCGGGATCGTGGGCCTCGTCCCCGCCGTCCCCCGACGCCGTCGTCGAGGCCCGGGACCGGGCGGACCCGTTGCGGCGGCGATGCGGACCGACATGGCGTTCCGCGTGCATCGGTGCCGCCCTCGCCTCATCCGACGCGTCGCAGGGCGAGCGCCGATGGGCACCTCGGCCGCGTTCTCTGGTGGCGGCTCACGGCTGACCGACGGCGTCGCAGGGCGAGCGACGATCGGGCGCCATCGTCTCCGGCGGTGGCTCTCGCCCCTCTCGCAGCGTCGCCACCCGGTCGCCAACTCTCTCCCGTCGCTCCGTTCGCCGACCGTGGCTCTGGCGTCCCCTGCGACGACGGCTTGCGGACGCCGACCGCCCAGCGTCCTGCATTACGGCATTGGCTCTCGCCCAATCCGTGACGTCGCCCGGCCGAAGGCGGCCGCCGCGCCTTCGCCGCATCCGTCCAGGGTGGCCTCCGCCCCAGCCGCGGCGCAGCGTAGCTCGCGCGTCCCCCGCGACGACGGCTTGCGGACGCCGACCGCCCAGCGTCCTGCATTCCGGCATCGGCTCTCTTCCGACCGGGAGCGCCGTCTCGCCGAAGCCGGTCGCCCTGCCTCCGCCGCACCCGTCTACGGTGGCCTCCGCCCCGGCCGCGGCGCAGCCGGGCGAGCGCCGGCCAGCCCCCGTGGCGCATCCTCTCTGGGCGACCGCGAGCCCTCCCGCCGCATCGCACCGCGGTCGCCCACCGCCACCTCCCCCACGGTGCGGCGCCGCAGGGGTCGATCGCGCAGGATCCGGGTGGCGACGGCGGCGGCGCGGGGCTAGCCCCCGGCCATGAGCACCCGCGACATGCCGAACCGCGCCTGGGCCGAGCTGGCCCTGCTCGCCCTGATCTGGGGCGGCAGCTTCCTCGCGATCCGCACCGCGCTCGACGAGGTGCCCGTCCTCACCGTCGTCGCGCTCCGGGTCTCGATCGCCGCGTCCGTGCTCTGGGCCTGGGTCGCGCTCCGCGGCCTGCCGGTGCCGCGCGACCCGCGCGTCTGGGCCGCGCTCGCGGTGATGGGCGTGCTGAACAACGCGGTCCCGTTCACGCTCATGGCCTGGGGGCAGCTCCATATCGAGACCGGGCTGACGGCGATCCTGAACGCGGGAACGGCGGTGTTCGGCGTCCTCGCCGCCGCGCTCCTCCTGCCCGACGAGCGGCTGACGGCGCGACGCGCGGTGGGCGTGGCGACCGGCTTCGCGGGGGTGGCGACCGCGATCGGCTGGGGCGCGCTCGCCGCGTTCGACCCGCGCTCGCTGGCGCAGCTCGCGGTGGTCGCGGGCACCGTCAGCTACGCGCTCGCGGGCGTCTGGGCGCGCACGCGGCTCGCGCTCCCGCCGCAGGTCGCCGCCGCGGGGATGCTCGCCTGCTCCTCGGCGGTCCTCGTGCCCGCGGCGCTCTGGCACGACGGGCTCGTGCTCCCCAGGCAGGCCGCGAGCTGGGCCGGGATCGCCTACTTCTCCGTCGTGGCCACCGCGCTGGCCTACCTGCTCTACTTCCGCGTCCTCGCGATGGCGGGGTCGGGCAACACGATGCTCTGCACGCTCCTCGTCGCGCCCGTGGCGATCGGGCTCGGCGCGTCGGTGCGTGGCGAGGTGCTGGGGCCCGACGTCTGGCTGGGCTTCGCGCTCCTCGCGGCGGGTCTCGTGATCGTCGACGGGCGGGCGTTGCGATGGCGGCGGCGGGCGGCTACCCCGCGGCCATGATCTACGACACCCCGCGCGACTGGCTGGAGGCAACCGACCGGCGGGTGACGTTCTTCGGCATGTCGGGGCTGGGCAAGACGCATCTCGCGACGATCCTGCGCGACTCTGGGGCGTGGTTCCACTACTCGATCGACTACCGCATCGGCACCGCCTACCTGGGCGAGCACGTCAACGACGAGCTCAAGCGCCACGCGATGCGCGAGCCCTATCTCGCGGCTCTGCTGCGGTCGGACTCGATCTACGTCGGCTCCAACATCACCTTCGGCAACCTCGCCCCGCTCTCGGCCTGGCTCGGGCAGCCGGGCGACCCGGCGCGCGGCGGGCTCGATTACGACGAATACGCGCGGCGGCAGGCGCTCCATCACCGCGCCGAGGTCAACGCGCTGCTGGACGCGCCGCACTTCATCGAGCGGGCGCGCGCGATCTACGGCTATTCGCAGTTCGTCTGCGACACCGGCGGCTCGATCTGCGAGGTCGTGGACCCCGACGACGCGGACGATCCGGTGATGACGACGCTCGCCGCGCATACGCTGCCCGTCTGGATCGAGGGCACGCCCGAGCACGTCGACACGCTGGTGGCGCGCTTCGCCGCCGATCCGAAGCCGATGTGCTACCGGCCCGACTTCCTCGCCGCGAAATGGGCCGCGCATGGCGGGCCGGACGTGGACCCGGCCGGCTTCGCCACCGCGACCTACCGCGACGCGATCGCCGCGCGCCATCCACGCTACGCCGCGATGGCCGCGCGCTGGGGCGTGACCGTGGCGGCCGCCGACGTGGCGCGGGTGCGCGACGCGGGCGACGTGGCGGCGCTGGTGGCGGACGCCATCGGCCGGCGCGGGGGCTGAGCGGCCGTGCCGATCATCCTGCCCCGCGACCTGCCCGCGCGCGACGTGCTCGCCGGCGAGGGCGTCATGGTCATGGGCGAGGACGAGGCGACGCGGCAGGACATCCGCCCGCTGCGCATCGCGCTCCTCAACCTGATGCCGCTCAAGATCGCCACCGAGACGCAGTTCGCCCGGCTGATCGGCGCGACGCCGCTGCAGATCGAGTTCACCCTGGTGCGGCTGACCGAGCATCGCTCGCGCCACACCGCCCCCGCGCACATGGAAGCGTTCTACCGCCCCTTCGAGGCGATCCGCGACCGCAAGTTCGACGGGCTCGTGATCACCGGCTCGCCCATCGAGCACCTGCCGTTCGAGGGCGTGACCTACTGGGACGAGCTTCGCGCGATCCTCGACTGGACGCAGGACCATGTGCACTCGACCTTCGGCGTGTGCTGGGGCGCGATGGCGATGGCGTGGCACTTCCACGGGGTCGAGAAGCACGTCCTGCCGGCCAAGCATTTCGGCCTCTACCGCGTGGGCGTCGAGGCTCCCGCCTCGCCCTACCTGCGCGGCTTCTCGGACGATTGCGTGATCCCGGTCAGCCGCTGGACGGAGCTGCAGGCGCGAGGCCGTGGAGGCGGCGGGGATGCGCGTGCTGCTGGGCTCCGAGGAGACCGGGCCTTGCCTCGTGGAGGACGCCGCGCACCGGGCGCTGCACATCTTCAACCACTTCGAGTACGACACCGGGACGCTCGGCGCGGAATGGGCGCGCGACGTGGCGGCGGGGGTGCCGACGGCGCTGCCGCGCGACTACTTTCCCGGCGACGATCCGACGCGGGCCCCGCCCAACCGCTGGCGCAGCCACGCCCACCTGCTCTACGGGAACTGGATATCGCAGATCTACGAGACGGTGCCCTATGATGACGCGCAGATCGGCGCTTAGCGGCGCGGCGGCCCTGACGCTGGTGGCTGGGGGGGTCGGCGTCGCCTCGCGGGCCGCGGCGCGCGAGGCGGGCTGGGTCGGGGCCTACCCGCCCGAGGGGACCGTGCTCGACGTGGACGGCGTGGCGACGCACGCGGTGATCGCGGGCGAGGGGCCGGACCTCGTGCTGATCCACGGCGCCTCGGCCAGCGCGCGCGAATGGACGTTCCGCCTGATGGCCGCGCTCTCGCCGCGCTACCGCTGCATCGCGTTCGACCGGCCGGGGCTGGGCCATAGCGGCCACCTGCGCCCGGCGCATGGCCGCGCGTTCGCCTCGGCCTCCGCCTCGCCCGCCGAGCAGGCGGCGCATCTCGCGCGCGCGCACGCGCAGGTCGGCCGGGGCCTGCCCATCGTCGCGGGGCACAGCTACGGCGGGGCGACCGCGCTGGCCTGGGGTCTCGACCACCCCGCCCGCGCGCTCGTGCCGCTCGCGGCGCCCTCGCTCGAATGGCCGGGCGATCTCGGCTGGATCACCGCGCTCGCGGGCTCGGCGCTCGGCGGCGGGCTGGTGATCCCGGTCGTGACGGCGACGATCGGACTCGACCGGATGCGCGGGATGGCGGAGGGCGTGTTCGCGCCCGAGGCGGTGCCCGAGGGCTACTTCGCGCATGTCGGCAACGCGCTGACGCTGCGGCGCGACAGCCTGCGGACCAACGCGCGGCAGGTGCAGGCGCTCAAGCGCCACGTCGTCGCGATGTCGGCGCGCTACGGCGAGCTGACGCTGCCCATCGAGCTCGTGCACGGGCTCGCGGACGGGATCGTGCCCGCGCGCGTGCACTCGATCCCGCTGGCCGAGCGCTGGCCCGATGCCGCGCTCGAGACGATCCCCGGCGCGGGCCACATGATCCACCAGACGCATCCCGACCGCATCGTCGCCGCGATCGACCGGGCCGCCGCGCGCTCGGAGGGCTAGGATGCGCGTCGCGACCCTCGCCGCGCTCGGCGTCCTCGCCGCCTCCCCCGCCGCCGCGCTCGGCGCCGGCCCGATCGCCAAGGCGCGCTGCGCGGTGCTCGCGGCCGAGTACGCGCCCGAGGCCAAGGTCGTGGCGCCCGCGCCGGTGCGCCGCGCGATCCCGGCGGCGCGGCGGAGCCTCGCGGGGGCGGTGGAGGCGGAGCGGGCCTCGGTCTGGGCCTACGATTGCGACGGCGTCCTGCCGTCGGTCGGCGCGACCTGGGCCGCGACCGAGGAGGGCGTCGCGCGCACCCGCATCGTGGGCGACCGGATGATCGTGACGGGCGAGATCGGCGACGGCTTCGCGCGCGATCTCGCGGACGCGCTCGATGCCGCGCCCGGCGTGCGCGAGGTGGCGCTCGGCGGCCCCGGCGGGCTCACCGGCGAGGCGATGGAAGCGGCGGACGCGATCCGCGCGCGCGGGCTCGACACGTCGCTGTCGGGCAACTGCACCTCGGCCTGCACGCTGGCCTTCCTCGGCGGCCGAACCCGCACGATGCCCGGCGCCTACCGGATGGGCTACCACCAGCCCGCCTATCTCGACGGGCGCGCGGTCCCGGCCTACTCGCCGGGCCAGCTCGCCTACGTCGCGTTCTTCGTGCGGATGGGCGTGGAGGTCGCGCCGCAGATGCGCTGGATGCGCGCCGCCTCGCCCGAGGACATGCACTATCCCCGCCGCACCGCGCTCTGCGCCGCGGGCGTGGCCACCGCGCCGACCTGCCCCGGCGTGCCGCCGTCGAAGTAGGTGCGCGCCCGCGGGCGCGGCGCTAGGTGTGGACGCAGGAGGAGCCCCGCCATGCCCAAGCCGTTCGACGCCGCGATCACCCGGTTCTACGAGAACGACGCCCCCGAGGCGATCCGCGAGGCCATCGCCGGCGCCGGGAAGAAGGACATCCTCACCGAGCCCTTCCCCTACGACAAGCTCATGTCGGGCAAGGAATACGACGAGCAGATGGACGCGCTCCAGATCGAGCTGATGAAGTGCCAGTCCTGGGTCGAGGAGACCGGCGCGCGCGTGGCGGTCGTCTACGAGGGGCGCGACGCGGCCGGCAAGGGCGGCACGATCGAGCGGTTCCGCGAGAACCTCAACCCGCGCGTCGCCGCGACCGTCGCGCTCTCGAAGCCGTCGGACGTGGAGGCCGGGCAGTGGTACTTCCAGCGCTACGTCGCGCACCTGCCGTCCGCGGGGCGGATCGCGCTCTTCGACCGGTCGTGGTACAACCGCGCGGTGGTCGAGCCGGTCTTCGGCTTCTGCTCGCCCGCCGAGACCGAGGCGTTCTACGACCACCTGCCGCAGTTCGAGACGATGCTGATCGAGGACGGGATCATCCTCGTGAAGCTCTGGCTCAACGTCGGGCGCGCCGAGCAGCTCCGCCGCTTCCTCAAGCGCGAGGGCGATCCGCTCAAGCAGTGGAAGCTCTCGCCCGTCGACGTGAAGGGGCTCGCGCTCTGGGACGAGTACACGGCGGCCATCCAGCACCATGTTCGAGCGCTCGCACACGAAGGCCGCGCCGTGGACGGTGGTGCGCTCGGACGACAAGAAGCGGGCGCGGCTCAACGGCATCCGCTCGGTGCTCGCGCGGGTGCCCTACGAGGGGCGCGACCCGATCGCGCTCAGGATCGACGAGGCGATCGCGGGCGGGCCGGAGCTCTGGCTCGAGGGCGCCTGACGCGGGCATGGGCAAGCAGGGCTACCACCACGGCAACCTGCGCCAGGCGCTCGTCGACGCGGCGCTCGCGCTGATCGAGGCGAAGGGCCCGACCGGGTTCACGCTCTCGGAGGCGGCCAAGCGCGCGGGGGTGACGCCGGCGGCCGTCTACCGGCACTTCGACGGGCGCGAGGCGCTGATCGCGGAATGCGCGCTGCAGGGGCACGCGATCTTCGGCGACCTGATGGAGCACGCGGCCGCGACCGGGCAGACCTCCGCGCTCGCCGCGTTCGAGGCGACGGGCCGCGCCTACCTCGCCTTCGCGCGCCGCCATCCCGGCCACTACACCGCGATGTTCGAGAGCGGCGTGCCGCGCGACGCGACGCCCGCGCTGTCGCGCGCGGTGGGCCGGTCGCGGGGGGTGCTCGAGACGGCGGCGGCGGCGCTGACGCGGCACATCCCCGAGGCGCGGAGGCCCCCGGCCTCGATGGTGTCGAACCACGTCTGGGCGATGTCGCACGGGGTGGTGGAGCTGTTCGCGCGCGGCCAGACGGGCGGCAACGCGCCGTATGCGCCCGAGGACCTGCTCGAGACCGGGATCGGCGTCTACCTTCGCGGGCTGGGGCTGGTGGCGCCGGACGCCTGAGCCGCGCGCGCCGATTGCGCGTTCGTCTCTCAGCCCGGACCCGGCATCGCGGTCCCTGAACGCGACGGCCGGGACGCGCCGCGAGCCGCGCGGACGGCGCGCGACGGCGGGCCGACGCGGGCGTCGCGCGCCTCAGGCCAGCTTGGCCAGCACCCGCGCCCAGCTCCGCATGCCCTTATGGAAGCACTCGACGTCGTACTTCTCGTTGGGCGAGTGGATCGCGTCGTCGCCGCGCGCGAAGCCCGCGAGCACCGACTGCATCCCCAGCTCGTCCTGGAACGAGCCCGCGATCGGGATCGACCCGCCCGCGCCGACGAACGCGGCCTCGACGCCCCATTCCTCGCTCAGCGCCTCGCGCGTGGCGGCGAAGGCCGGGTGCCCGGTCTCCATCGCCGAGGCGGGCGAGGCGCCGTGCCCCTCGAACCGGACCCGGCAGTCGGCGGGCACGCGCTCGCGGACCCAGGCGCGGAACGCCTCGCGCAGCCGGTCCGGATCCTGGCCCGCGACGAGGCGGAAGCTGACCTTGGCGTGGGCCTGCGCCGGGAGGACCGTCTTGAAGCCCCGGCCCGTGTAGCCCGACCAGATTCCGTTGATCTCCGCCGTCGGGCGCGACCACAGCATCTCGAGCCCGCTGCGCCCCGCCTCGCCGGCCGGACGGCTCAGGCCGACCTCGCCCAGGAACGCCTCGGTCGAGAAGCCCAAGGCCTCCCAGCCCGCGAGCACCGCCGGGTCGGGCTCGGCCACGCCGTCGTAGAAGCCGGGCACGCTCACCCGGCCGTCGGCGTCGTGCAGGTCGCCCAGGATCGCGGTCAGGACGCGCGCGGGGTTCATCGCGGGGCCGCCGTACATCCCCGAATGGAGGTCGCGGTCGGGCCCCTCGATCGCGATCTCCTCGCCGAGCAGGCCGCGCAGCGAGGTGACGATGGCGGGCACGCGGTCGTCGTGCAGCCCGGTGTCGCAGATCAGCGCGACCTCGGCGCGAAGCTCGCCCGCGTTCTCGCGCAGGAACGGGATCAGCGAGGGCGAGCCCGACTCCTCCTCCCCCTCGAGCAGCACCGTGATCCGCAGCGGCAGGCCGCCGGTCTCGGCCTCCCAGGCGCGGCAGGCCTCCACGAAGGTCATCAGCTGCCCCTTGTCGTCGGAGGCGCCGCGCGCGCGGATGACCGGGCCGCCGGGCGTCTGCTCGATGGCGGGGTCGAACGGGTCGCGGTTCCACAGGCCGCGCGGGTCGACCGGCTGCACGTCGTAATGGCCGTAGAACAGGACGTGGCGCGCGGCGTCCGCCGGGCCGCCATGCGCCACCACCATCGGCAGGCCCGCCGTCGCGCGGCGCGAGGCGTCGAAGCCCAGATGCGCGAGCTCCGCCACCAGCCAGTCGGCGGCGGTCGCGCAATCGTCGGCGTGATCGGGGTCGGTGGAGATCGACGGGATGCGCAGCAGCTCCATCAGCCGCTCGAGCGATTGTTCGAGCCCGGCATCGATGCGCGAGAGGATCGCGGGAAGCGGATCGGCGGGGAGGGACATCGGCGCGGCTCCTGTCGGGCCGTGCCGGTCTGGCCCGGCCCGCGCGCGCGGGCAAGGCCGACGTGCGCGCCGTCGATCAGGCCCGTCGGCGGACGCGCCATCCCGGCCAGCGCGGCCAGCCCGCCGAGCAGGGGCGGCAGCCCGGCGGGGAGCGGGACGACGGCGGGCCCGGCGTCGTAGTCGTAGGTCACGGCGATGGTGCCCGAGAGCGCGAGCGACACGTCGAGGACGGCATCGCCCCCGTTCTTCTCGGAGGAGGCGACGGCGCCGAACGCGAACGGCGTGCCTGCGGCGTAGGCGGAGGGATCGAAGAGGCTCGGCAGGTCCGGCGTCCTGCCGAAGCGGGCGGTCGCGTCGACACGGCCCGCGTCCGACGACGAGGGGCCGACGGAGCCGCTCCGGAACCCGCCATCCGTCGCCACGGCCGAGAGCGGGGCGGGGATCGAGCGGGTCCGGCGATGCGAAGACGTCGGGCGCCGTCAGGTATCCCAAGCCCCCGGAGTCGCTCTGGCCGTCGCCGTCCGGGTCGTCATCAAGGAAGAACCGGGTTGGGTGGACGTCCCCGTCGTCGCCGCGGCCACGTCGAGCGCGACCGTCGCGACGGTCAGGGTGCCGAGCGACGCGTCGAACGGCTGGAACGTCGCGGTGGCGGACCGCCCCTGCCCGTCGAGCGCGACGGTCCGCGTCACGGTCGCGGCGAGGGCGGGCGCGGCGAGCAGCGCGGCGGCGGCGGCCGTGGGCAGGACGGTTTCGCATGGCGGGTCGCCCTCCTGCGGGCGGAGATCCGGTTTGGTCGACGATCGGAGCGACCAGACGTCGATGCGCGTCCCCGCCCCGCGCCCGCCCGCTTTCGGTTTGCCCGGCCGCGCGCCGCTTGCTAGGTCCGGCCGACCCATCGGAGACCCCGCCATGCGCCGCATCCTCCCCGCCCTCCTCGTCGCCGCCCTGCCCGCGGCCGCGCCCTCGCCGGCCTCGGCGCAGGCCGCCGCGACGCAGGCGCAGGCCCGCGCGCAGCTCTTCGACACGCGGCGCACGCAGGTCGCCATCGTGCGCCAGCCGTTCCTGTCGGAGGCCGACATCGCCACGCTGCAGGCGCTGCCCGAGGCGGCGCAGCTCAACTACTACGGCGCGCTCGCCGTCGATCCCGCGCAGGGGCTGCAGGGCGACCGCGCGCGCGGCGCGTTCAACTTCCACTCCCCCGAGGCCGCGCGCGCCGCCGCGCTGTCGGGCTGCGGCGCGGGCTGCGCGATCGTGGCCGAGATCCGGCCCCGCGACTATGCCGACGGTCGCGCGTTCACGCTCAACCAGGACGCCTCGCGCGCCGTGGAGGGCCGCTCGCTCGGGCGCGGCGGCGGGACGATGGCGATCGACCCCTCGACCGGCGCCTGGGGCCTGGGCCAGGGCGACGCGGCGGCGCTCGGGGCCTGTGCGCAGGCGGGCGGCGGCGCCTGCGTGGTCGCGGTGACGCGGTGAGCGCGTCGCGCGACAAACTGTAATCTTTCTAAGTCGGACCGGACGGGCTACCTCCCGGCGGACGGGACGGGGGAGACGGGACGGATGACGGACTACGCGGCCGGGCTCGATCGAGCGTTGCAGGCGCTCCACGACGAGGGCCGCTATCGCACCTTCATCGACATCGAGCGCCGCCGCGGGCAGTTCCCGCACGCGACCTGGACCCGGCCCGACGGCACGACGCGCGAGATCACGGTCTGGTGCGGCAACGACTACCTCGGCATGGGGCAGCACCCGGACGTGCTCGCCGCGATGCACGACGCGCTCGACGCGACCGGCGCGGGTTCGGGCGGCACGCGCAACATCTCGGGCACGACGGTCCACCACCGGCGGCTGGAGGCGGAGATCGCGGACCTGCACGGCCAGGAGGCGGCGCTCGTCTTCACCTCCGCCTACATCGCCAACGACGCGACGCTCTCGACGCTGCCGAAGCTGTTCCCCGGCCTGATCATCTACTCCGACGCGCTCAACCACGCCTCGATGATCGAGGGGGTCCGCCGCAACGGCGGGGCCAAGCGCATCTTCCGCCACAACGACGTCGACCACCTGCGCGAGCTCCTGGCCGCCGACGACCCCGCCGCGCCCAAGCTGATCGCGTTCGAGAGCCTGTATTCCATGGATGGCGACTTCGCGCCCATGGCGGAGATCGTGGCGCTCGCGCGCGAGTTCGGCGCGCTCACCTATCTCGACGAGGTCCACGCGGTCGGGCTCTACGGCGCGCGCGGCGGCGGGGTCGCCGAGCGCGACGGGCTCGCGGGCGCGATCGACATCGTCAACGGCACGCTGGGCAAGGCCTACGGCGTGATGGGCGGCTACATCGCGGCGTCGGCGAGGATGTGCGACGCGATCCGCTCCTACGCGCCGGGCTTCATCTTCACCACGTCGCTCGCTCCCGCCATCGCCGCCGGCGCCGCGGCCTCGATCGCGCATCTCAAGGGCTGCGGGGCGCTGCGCGGGCTGCACCAGTCGCGCGCCGCCGCGCTCAAGCTGCGGCTGCGCGGGCTCGGCCTGCCGATCATCGACCACGGCAGCCACATCGTCCCGGTCCACGTCGGCAATCCGGTCAAATGCAAGATGCTTTCCGACCGCCTGCTGGCGGACCATGGCATCTACGTCCAGCCGATCAACTACCCCACCGTCCCGAGAGGCACCGAACGCCTTCGTTTCACGCCTTCGCCCGTCCACGCGCCGCCCATGATCGACGCGCTGGTGCACGCGATGGACGCGCTCTGGTCGCATTGCGCGCTCAATCGCCAGTCCGCGGTCGCCTGATCTTCGTTCGCGTTGCGCGGGGAAAGCTGCTACCCTAGGGGTAGCAGTGTGGCGTCGATGGGCAGTCGACGGCGATGCGAGGCGGAAACGCGCCCGACAACGAGGCGCGTCCACAAAGAAGCGGGGCAGGCCCACCATGTTCGGCCGAACGGCGAATTCCCTGTCGCCCGCGCGGGATGCGCGACCTGGCGACGTTCACGAGATGCGGCTCGGCGACGAGATGCGCGGCGAGCGGGCGACGATGGGCAAGTCGCTCATGGACGTCCAGCGCGAGCTGCGGATCCGCGCGAGCTACGTCGCGGCGATCGAGAACGCCGACCTAACGGCCTTCGATTCGCTCAGCTTCGTCGCGGGCTACGTCCGCAGCTACGCGCGCTATCTCGACATGGACCCCGAGGCGGTCTTCGCCCGGTTCCGCGAGGAGAGCGGGTTCGGCGGCTACTCCGCGCTCAAGCCGATGGAATCGGAGGTCGAGCGGCGCGAGGCCACGATCGCCCGCAAGCCTTCGAAGGCCAAGGCGGTCGATCCCGTGCTCGGCGCCGGCGGCCCGTTCGCCAACAAGGCCACGCCGGTCTTCGCGGGCTTCGAGCCGGGCGCGCTCGGCTCGCTCGCCGTGCTCGCGCTGCTCGCGGGAGGCCTGGGCTACGGCGGCTGGAGCGTGGTCAAGGAGATCCAGCGCGTGCAGGTCGCCCCGGTCGAGGAGGCGCCCGCACTCCTGGCCGAGCTCGACCCGCTGACGCCCGCCGCGTCCGGCCCCGCCTCGCCCGAGGTCGAGGGCATCGCCGCGCCGTCGCAGGACGCGCTCGCCCGCCTCTACCGGCCGCGCGCGCTCGACGCGCCGATCCTGACCGCGCGCGACGCGCCGATCGCGACGATCCCGCCCGGCACGCTGGGCGCGCTGGCCTCCGCGGAGCCGTCCCGGCTCGCGGGGCCGGAGGCCGGGGGGATCCTCGCGTCGATCGACGCGGCCCTGAGCGAGGCGATGGCCGAGGAGGCCGCGCCCGCGGGCCCGGCGCCGGAGACGCCGCGCGTGCTCGCGCAGGCGCCCGAGGCGGTCGTGCTGGTCGCGGTCCGCCCCGCCTGGGTCCGCGTGCGCTCGGCGGAGGGCGACACGCTCTTCGAGAAGATCCTCGAGCCCGGCGAGACCTGGGAGGTACCGGTGGCCGACGCCCCCGCCACGCTGCGCACGGGCAATTCGGGCGCGCTCTACATGTCCGTGGCCGGGCAGACCTACGGGCCCGTGGCGCCGGGCGCGCAGGTCGTCTCGGGCGTGGCGCTCGCGGCCGACGCGGTGCGCGGCGACTATGCGGTGGCCGATCTCGAAGGCGATGCCGACCTCGCGCGCGTCGTGGCCGAGCTGCAGGCCGAGCCGGTGCTGCTGGACGACGCGACCGAGTAGCGCCCCGGACCCGGTTGCGAGGCGACCTCCGCGGGGCTACCTGTCCCCCGACGCCGTGCCCGGAGACCCGCCGATGTCCCAGTCGCTCCACGCCATCCGCCCCTGGCGGCAGATCGACCGTCGCGTCTCGCGCCGGATCATGGTCGGCGACGTGCCGGTGGGCGGCGACGCGCCGATCACCGTCCAGACGATGACCAACACCCTGACCACCGACGTCGCCGCCACGGTCGCGCAGGTGCAGGCGGCGGCGGATGCGGGCGCCGACATCGTGCGCGTCTCGGTCCCCGACGAGGGATCGAGCCGCGCCCTGCGGCAGATCGTGGCCGAGAGCCCGGTGCCGATCGTGGCCGACATCCACTTCCACTACCGCCGGGGCATCGAGGCCGCGGAGGCGGGCGCGGCCTGCCTGCGGATCAACCCCGGCAACATCGGCAGCGCGGCCCGCGTGCGCGAGGTGGTCGACGCCGCGCGCGACCACGGCTGCTCGATCCGCATCGGGGTGAACGCCGGCTCGCTGGAGCGGCACCTCCTCGAGAAGTACGGGGAGCCCTGCCCCGCCGCGATGATCGAGTCCGGGCTGGACCATATCCGCATCCTGCAGGACCTCGACTTCCACGAGTTCAAGATCTCCTGCAAGGCGTCCGACGTCTTCATGGCCGCCGCCGCCTATCAGGGGCTGGCCGAGGCGACCGACGCGCCGATCCATCTCGGGATCACCGAGGCCGGCGGGCTGGTCTCGGGCACGATCAAGTCGGCGATCGGGCTCGGCAACCTTCTGTGGATGGGCATCGGGGACACGATCCGCGTGTCGCTGTCCGCGGATCCCGTCGAGGAGGTGAAGGTCGGTTTCGAGATCCTGAAGTCGCTCGGCCTGCGCCACCGGGGCGTCAACATCATCTCCTGCCCGTCCTGCGCGCGGCAGGGCTTCGACGTGATCGAGACGGTGGCGACGCTGGAGAAGCGGCTCGAGCACATCCGCACGCCGATGTCGCTCTCATCATCGGCTGCGTGGTCAACGGGCCGGGCGAGGCGCTGATGACCGACGTGGGCTTCACCGGCGGCGGGAACGGATCCGGGATGGTCTATCTCGCGGGCAAGCAGAGCCACAAGCTCGGCAACGAGGCGATGGTCGAGGAGATCGTGGAGCAGGTCGAGGCCCGCGCGGCGGCGATCGAGGCGGCGGCGGCGGAGCCCGAGGTGGCGGCGGCGGAGTGAGCCTATGCGGTTTTTCGTGGATTTGACCTCGAACTGAGGGTTTCTTCAGTGATATCGGCTTTTGAAAGTTTTCTACTATGGGCTTTTCGATTCCAGAAACCGCCCTGTGCCTTGACGAGCTTGTGAAAGGCGTAGTGTCGAGACCTCTTCTCACTTAACGAACCAGACGCAGGCCTTGCAGTGCGGACCAGTAGCCGACCATGCACAGCAGCAGCAACAGCCATAGCTTCCGCACCCAAGCGTACCTGCTCTTCTCTCGAAAGCGACCTGTATTCCTGCAAACTCATCATACCTCTAACTCCGGTTGCACCTCTCAACATAGCGACGAGGCCAACTTTTCTCAACAAGACTTCGAGGTCTGGTTCGACCCCCTTCGGCTGAACGTTAGCGATCGTCACAAGAAACCTTTGATCCTCGGCCGTGACGACGAATGCGACGTCGAAATCTCCGAAACGTCGGAGGCGTCCGCCCCCGAGGTCCGTGTCGCTACGAAGTAAGGGCGCTGCCTTCAGGCTTCGTCCGATCTGCTCGAGCCTCGCCTCCGAGACCGCGTAGAGCGCCACATCAAGTTCCGTCACCTCGGTTGTGATGACCTCGATCGGAACGCCTCTTGCTTTGAAGATGCTCACGTCACTTCTCCGGCAGCAGCCCCTCGGGCGAGAACCGGAGCACCAGGAGCAGGATCACCCCCATCGTCAGCAGGCGCATGTGCGCGACCGACTCGAGGAGGTGAACCTTGAGCCAGGCGCCGTCCGCCATGCCCGCCGTCACGGCGTCCATCAGGAGCGCGCCCAGCGGCTCGACCTGGACCCACAGCCACCAGACGAGGAAGCCGCCCAGCACAGAGCCCCAGTTGTTGCCCGACCCGCCGACGATCACCATCACCCAGATCAGGAACGTGTAGCGCAGCGGCTGGTAGCTCGACGGCGTGAGCTGCCCGTCGAGCGTGGTCATCATCGCGCCCGCGAGACCCACGACCGCCGAGCCCAGCACGAAGATCTGCAGGTGGCGGCGGGTGACGTCCTTGCCCATGGCCTCGGCCGCGACCTCGTTGTCGCGGATCGCGCGCATCATCCGGCCCCAGGGCGAGGCGAGCGCGGCCTGCGCGAGCCAGATCAGCACCAGCAGCACGACCGCGAAGAGGCCGGCATAGGCGAGCTTGACCGCGATGGTCGAGGCGGTGACGGGGTCGGCGCCGAACGTGCCCGCGACGTCGCGGAACCGCTCGGAGGCCTGGAGGTCGATCTCGTAGGGCACTGGGCGCGGCAGGCCGATGACGTTCTTCACGCCGCGCGCCATCCAGTCCTCGTTCTTCATCGTGGCGATGATGATCTCGGCGATCCCGAGCGTGGCGATGGCGAGGTAGTCCGAGCGCAGCCCGAGCGCGGTCTTGCCGATGATCCACGCGGCCCCCGCCGCCAGCAGCCCGCCCACCGGCCAGGCCAGCAGCACCGGCAGGCCGAGCCCGCCGAGGTTGCCCGCCGAGGCCGGGTTGATCGCCTCCACCGCGTCCACGCCCGGATCCATGATCGCGCGGTAGGCGAAGAAGCCCGCGAGCAGGATCGCCACCGTCGCGAGCCCCGCGAAGCGCGGCAGCCGCCGCCACGCCGCGATCGCCGCCACGATGGTCGCCGCGCCGAAGGCGAGCCCGGCGGCGATCCGCGCGCCGCCGGCGGCGACCGCCTCGGGGTCGGGCGGCAGCGAGACCAGCACCGCTCCCAGCCCCCCGAGCGCCACGAACCCCATCACGCCGACGTTGAAGAGCCCCGCATAGCCCCACTGCATGTTCACGCCGAGCGCCATGATCGCGCTGACGAGACCCATGTTGAAGATCGTCAGCGCCACGTTCCACGACTGCACGAACCCGGTGCCGAGGAAGAGCATCGCGACGAGCCCGAAGAGCGCGATCGCGCGGCCGTCGACGCGCCCCATCATACCGACTTCCCCGCGAAGAGGCCCGTGGGCCGGAACAGGAGCACGATCAGCAGGATCACGAAGCTCACCGCGAACTTGTAGTCGGTCGACAGCAGCTGCACCAACCCGTCCGGCTCCAGCGACTGCGGCAGCAGGTAGCCCAGCACCTTCTTGAGCGGGTAGGTGATCGTGACCTCGGCGAAGGCGATCACGAAGCCGCCCGCGATCGCGCCGAGCGGCGAGCCGAGCCCGCCGACGATGGCGGCGGCGAAGATCGGCAGCAGCAGCTGGAAGTAGGTGAACGCCTTGAACGACTTGTCGAGCCCGTAGAGCGTGCCCGCGATGGTCGCGAGCCCGGCCACGATGAGCCAGGTATAGGTCACGACGCGCTCGGGGTTGATGCCCGACAGGAGCGCGAGGTCCTCGTTGTCCGAGTAGGCGCGCATCGACTTGCCGGTGCGCGTGCGGCCCAGGAACCAGAACAGGATCGCCACCACGATCACGGCGACGACCACGGTGATCGCCTGCGTCGAGCGGATCGCCAGCCCCTCCTCGAGCCCCGTCGCCTCGCGGAAGCCGCGGACCGAGACGAGGAACCGCGCGCCGTCGTCGAACCGCTCGTCATCGGTGCCGATCACGAAGCGCACGATGCCGTTCATCACGAACATCACGCCGAGCGAGGCGATCACGAAGATCACCGGCGCGGCCTTCTTGGCGCGATAGAAGCGGTAGACGAGCCGGTCGGTGCCGAGAAGCAGGAGCGCGGTGACGGCGATGCCCGCGGGCAGCGCCAGCAGCGCCGTCGGGAGCGGACCGAAGGTGACGCCCGCGGCCTGCAGCGCCCAGGTGAACAGGATCGTGGCCATCGTCCCGAACGCCATCGTGTCGCCATGCGCGAAGTTCGAGAACCGCAGGATGCCGTAGATCAGCGTCACCCCGAGCGCGCCCAGGCTGAGCTGCGCGCCGTAGGCGGTGGCGGGGATCAGCACGAAGTTGGCGAGCGTGACGAAGGCGTTCAGCGGCTCCATCAGGACCCCTCCCCGCAGGTGACGAAGGTGACGCGCGCGGGTTCGCCATCGGTGCCGCGCACCGCGCGGCGGACCCAGATCGCGGCGGAGGCGTCGAGCAGCGTGAGCATCTGCACGTCGCCCGCCGCCTCCGACCAGATCAGGCTCATGTCGGGGCGCATGACGGCCTCGGCCACCACATCGCCACGCGTCAGGCGGTAGGCGCCCGCGCCGAACGCGTTGACCTCGACCGGCTCGAGCCGGAACGCGGTCCCCTCCCCGCCGGGCACGCACGCGCCTCCCGCGTCGCAGGTGACGGTCGCGGTGCACGCGATGGCCTGCGCGGCGCCCTGCGCGTGGGCGGGGGCCTCGAGCGCGACGGCGAGGAGGATCGGACCGGGCGCGCGCATCGTCGTCATTCGTCGGTCCCGGGTCGCCGGAGCGCCAAGCTTATATCCGTCAGCACCCCCAGGGCCAGGCCCCAGCCGATCAGCCGAAACCCGTCGGCCGACAGAACCCGGCTCTGGGAGGCCATCGAGACGTTCGCCGGGAATAATCGCGCCGCTCCCTCCGGGTCCATCGAGATCCAATACCCCGTCGCGAGGGACAACGCGCCCGCACCGAGGCATAACCAGGCGACGACACGCGCGAGGGACGTAAAATTCATCATCCCCCAGGAAGCTCCGGCGGACCTCGTCGTCCGCCAGCAGCGCCTTGCCCGTGCCGGTATGCGCGTTCGCGCCCTGCACCAGCACGTAGCCGCGGTCCGCGATCTCGAGGGCCTGGCGGGCGTTCTGCTCGACCATGAGGATCGGGATGCCGGTGCGCGCGATGCCGATGATGCGGTCGAAGAGCTCGTCCATCACGATGGGCGAGACGCCCGCCGTCGGCTCGTCGAGCATCAGCACCTTGGGCTTCGTCATCAGCGCGCGGCCGACGGCGACCTGCTGGCGCTGCCCGCCCGAGAGCTCGCCCGCGGGCTGGCGGCGCTTGTCGCGCAGGATCGGGAACAGCTCGTAGACCTGCTCCATCGTGCCGCGGATGTCGTCGCGGCGGATGAAGGCGCCCATCTCGAGGTTCTCCTCGACGGTGAGCGAGGCGAAGATGTTGGACGTCTGCGGCACGAAGCCCATGCCGCGCGCGACGCGGTCCTGGGGCGTGAGGTCGGTGATGTCCTCGCCGTCGAGCCGGACCGCGCCGTGGCGCAGGTTCAGCATCCCGAAGACGGCCTTCATGCCGGTCGACTTGCCCGCGCCGTTCGGGCCGACGATCACCGCGATCTCGCCGCGGTTCACCGCGATCGTGCAGTCGTGCAGGATGTCCGCGCCGCTGCCGTAGCCCCCGGTCATGCCCTCGCCCACGAGGAACGCGTCGGTCGTGTCCGGGCGGGCATCCGCGGACGGCGCGGCGCCCTCGCCCATCGTGGAGCGCGGCCCGGGCTTCGTGATCGACGCGTCCTGGTTGCCGCGGTCGCCGTAGCCGTCGCCGTCGGTCATGCGGACGCCTCGGCGAGCTGGTCCTTGTTCTTGAGCCCGGTGCCCAGATACGCCTCGATCACGCGCTCGTCGGCCTTGATCTCCGCCAGCGTCCCCTCGGCCAGCACGCGCCCCTCGGCCATGACGATCACGGGGTCGCAGATGCGGCCGATGAAATCCATGTCGTGCTCGATCACCACGAACGTGTAGCCGCGCTCGCGGTTGAGCCGCAGGATCGCGTCGCCGATCGTGTTCAGGAGCGTGCGGTTCACGCCCGCGCCGACCTCGTCGAGGAACACGATCCGAGCATCGACCATCATCGTGCGGCCGAGCTCCAGGAGCTTCTTCTGCCCGCCCGAGAGATTGCCCGCGCGCTCCTCGGCCAGATGGCTCACGGTCAGGAAGTCGAGCACCTCGTCGGCGCGCTCGCGCAGGCGCGCCTCGTCGTCGCGGATCGCGCCGCGCCGGAACCACGCGTTCCAGAGCGTCTCGCCCTGCTGCCCGCCCGGCACCATCATCAGGTTCTCGCGCACCGTCATCGAGGCGAACTCGTGCGCGATCTGGAACGTCCGCAGCAGGCCCAGGTGGAACAGCTCGTGCGGCGGCAGGCCGGTGATGTCGTCCCCGCCCATCGTCACGCGGCCCGAGGTCGGCGCGAGCACGCCCGCGATCACGTTGAAGAGCGTCGTCTTGCCCGCCCCGTTCGGCCCGATCAGCCCGGTGATCGAGCCCTGCTCGATACGCAGGCTCGCCCCGTCCACGGCGCGGAACCCGCCGAAATGGCGATGAAGGTCGTGGACCTCGATCATCGTCGTCCCCCGCAGCCGGACCCTTGGCGGGCCTCGTGTGGTCCGGCCCCGGCGCATGCCGGGGCCGTCCGTCGTCAGGCGTGGATCAGCGGAAGCCGACCACCTCGAGCGCGCCGTCCGTGAACGTCACCTCGCGGTAGTTGCCCGCGCTCTCGCCCGCGCCGATCAGCTCGACCGCGGTCGCGCCGACGTAGTCCACGTCGCCGCCATCCGCGAGGATCTGCAGGGCCTTCGCGAGCTCGCCCGGGAAGATCTCCTCGCCCGGCGCGTTCGCCACGTCCATCACCGCGTCCTTGTAGGCCGCCGAGTCGGTCGACCCCGCCGCCTGCATCGCCAGCATGATCAGCGCCGCCGCGTCGTAGGATTCCGCCGCGAAGGCCGAGGTGCCGTCGAAGCCGCCCTCCTCCGCCATCGACTGGAAGGTCGCGGCGCCCGGGCTGTCGGTGCCGGGATTGGCGCCGTAGGAGCCGTCGATCTCGGAGCCGAAGTTGGTCTCGAGCACGTCGCTCACCATCCCGTCGGGGAAGTAGAACGTGTCGAAGGCGCCGGTGTCGAGCGAGGCGCGCACGATGCCCGAGCCGCCCTGGTCGACGTAGCCCGCCACGACGAGCACCTCGCCGCCCGCCGCCGCGAGCGCGCCGACCTCCGCCGAGTAGTCCGCCTTGCCGTCCTCGTGCGCGGCCGAGATCGTGACCGTGCCGCCCGCCTCCTCGAACGCGGTCTGGAACGCGTCGGCGAGGCCCTTGCCGTAGTCGTTGTTGGTGTAGGTCAGCGCGACGGTCTGGACGTCGTTGTCCTGCAGGATCGCGGTGATGATGTCGCCCTGGCGCGCGTCCGACGGCGCGGTGCGGAAGAACAGCCCGTCATCCTCGGCGGTCGAGAGGCCGGGCGAGGTGGCCGACGGCGAGATCATGACGATCCCGTTCGGCACGGCCACGTTCGCCAGCAGCGCGCCGGTCACGCCCGAGCACATCGCGCCCATGATGCCCGACACGCCGTCCGAGGTCACGAGGCGCTCGCCCACGGCGGTCGCAGCGGCGGCGTCGATGCAGGTGTCGTCGCCGCGCACCGGCTCGACCGTCGTGCCGCCGAGCAGCAGCCCGCTCTCGGACACCTCGGTCATCGCCATCTCGGCGCCCGCGGCCATCTCGGGCGCGAGGCTCTCGAGCGGGCCGGTGAAGCCGACGACGACGCCGAGCTTGACGTTCTCCTGCGCCATGGCGCCGGTCGCGAGGATCGTGGCGGCGGAGGCGAGTAGCAGTCTCTTCATGGTGGTCTCCCTGTCGGTGGCCCCTTGGCGGGGCCTTGCCATCCCGCATACTAGAGCAACGGCCGCCATGTTGGGAAGGCCCGCCCCTCAGAGCCGGACGCCGTGCCGACCGGCGAGGTCGACGAAGAACTGCCACGCCACCCGCCCCGACCGCGCCCCGCGCGTCGCCTGCCATTCGAGCGCCTGCGCGCGCAGCGCGTCGGGCTCGACCGCCACGCCCCAGGCTTCGCAGTAGCCCCGGATCATGCCGAGATAGGCGTCCTGGTCGCAGGCGTGGAACCCCAGCCAGAGGCCGAAGCGGTCCGACAGCGAGACCTTCTCCTCGACCGCTTCGGCCGGGTTGATCGCCGAGCCCCGCTCGTTCTCGATCATGTCGCGCGGCATCAGGTGGCGGCGGTTGGACGTGGCGTAGAGGATCACGTTGCCGGGCCGCCCCTCGATCCCGCCGTCGAGCACCGCCTTGAGCGACTTGTAGGCCGCGTCGTCGTGGTCGAAGCTCAGGTCGTCGCAGTAGAGGACGAAGCGCCGGGGCGCGTCGCGCAGGATCGCGAGCAGGCGCCCGACGCTCTCGATGTCCTCGCGCTGAAGCTCGACGAGGACCAGCCCGGTCGCCTGAAGCTCGCCGTGCACCGCCTTGACGAGGCTCGACTTTACCCGTTCCCCGCGCGCCCCAGAGAAGCGCGTTGTTCGCGGGCAGCCCGTCCGCGAAGCGCGCGGTGTTCTCCATCAGCGTGTCGCGCTGCCGGTCGATCCCGAGCAGCAGCGCGAGCGGGATGCGGTTGGGCCGGGCCACCGCCACGAGCCGGTCGGGCGCGGTGTCCCAGACATAGGCGGGCGCGGTCCAGTCGGGCGGGGAGAGCGGCGCGGGCGCGAGCCGCTCGAGCGCCGCGGCGATCCGCTCGAGCGGGTCGCTCACGCCCCCTCGTCCTCGTCGAGCAGCCCCTCGGCGCGCAGACTCGCGTCGCGCTTGCGCTCGACCATCCGCACCAGCCAGATCGAGATCTCGTAGAGGCCGTAGACGACGACGAAGAGGATGAGCTGCGTGATGACGTCCGGCGGCGTCACCAGCGCCGCGACGAGCAGGATCGCGACCACCGCGTACTTGCGGACCCCCGCAAGCCCCTCCGACGACACCAGCCCCGCCTGCCCCATCAGCGTCAGGAGGACCGGAAGCTGGAAGCACAGGCCGAACGCCACGATCATCTTGAGCGTGATGTCGAGCGACTCGTTGACCTTGCCCTGGAACACGATGTCGATGCCGGTGTCGCCGACCCCGTCGACGCCCTCCTGCACCAGCGCGGCAAGGATCGAGGCCGCGTCCGCGAAACCGAGGAAGAACTGCATCGCCAGCGGCACGACGACGTAATGCGCGAAGGCGGCACCCGTCAGGAACAGCACGGGCGAAGCCACGAGGAACGGCAGGAACGCCGCCTTCTCCTTGCGGTAGAGGCCCGGCGCGACGAAGCGCCAGAGCTGGTGCGCGATGACCGGGAACGCCACGATCAGCGCGGCGACGACCGACACGCGGATCAGGGTGAAGAAGTATTCCTGCGGCGCGGTGTACTGCATCACCGGGTTCGGGTTCCCGAGCCGCCGCATCGTGTCCTCGATCGGCAGCAGGAGGAACTTGAGGATCGGCTCGGCCACGACGAAGCAGACCACCATCGCGATCAGGAACGCCGCGACCGAGCGGATGAGCCGGGTACGCAGCTCGGCCAGATGCTCGATCAGCGGCGCGGCCGAGTCGTCGACCTCCTCCTCCGCGGCGCTCACGCCTTCGGCCCCCGCGCGGGCGCGGCGGCGCCGGGCTTGCGGACGGAGGAGCCGGCGGACCGGGTCTTCGGGGGCGGCCTTCTTCGGCGTGGCGGGCTTCCGCGCGGCAGTCGTCTTCGGCGTGGCGGGCTTCTTCGCGGCGGCAGCCTTCGGCGTGGTGGCGGTCGCCTTTCCCGTCGTGGTGGCGGGCACCGAGGCATCCGCCTTCGCCGCGGGCTCCGCGGGCGGGGCCTTGGGCGCGGCGGCGGCGGGGTCGGGCAGGAGGTCGGGCTCGGCGGAGGCCTCGGCCGCGTCGGGGGCCGCGTCGGGCGAGGCCGCCGCCTTCGCCGCCGCGCGCTCGCGGGCGAGCTTCGGCGAGCCGTCCGCGTCGTCGGGGCGCCAGGCGCGCAGGTCGGCGGTCGCGTCCTTGAACGCGTCGGTGCCGAACTTCTTGGGGTTGGCGATCTTGCGCAGGTCGCCCGCGATGTCGCCCACGCCACTCTCGTCGGCGGCCTGGTTCATCGCGGTCTGGAACTCGCGCGCCATCTTGCGCGCGCGGCCGGTGAACTCGCCCAGCGTGCGGAACATGCGCGGCAGGTCCTTGGGCCCCACCACGATCAGCGCGACCACCCCGATCACCAGAAGCTCGCTCCAGCCGATGTCGAACATCGCATCAGCCTCCCGCGGCCCGTGCCGGAGCCGTCAGACCCGGTCCTTGGCGGCGCGGTCGGCCGCGACCGGCTCGACGGTGCGATCGCGCGCGGCCTCGGGCGTCACGTCGCGCGCGGCGGTGCCGTCGGCCAGCGCCGCGTCGTGCTCGGGCGCGTCGTCCTTCGAGCCGTCGCTCACGCCGCGCTTGAACGCGGTGATGCCCTTGCCGACCTCGCCCATGAGCGAGGAGATCTTGCCCCGTCCGAAGAGCACGAGGACCACGACCGCGATGAGCAGCAGGCCGGGCAGTCCGATGTTGTTGAGCATGATGGTCTCCCTGATGGGTCGCCCGGCCCGGTCGGGCCTGCGGGCGGAGGTCGCGACCCGTTACCTATTCACCCGCCGGGCGACTTGGAAGCGCCCGGGCGCAGATTGCCGCCATCAGCGGATCAGCGGCTCGGGGTCCACCGCCTCGAAGCCGCGCCGGACCTCGAAATGCAGGAACGACGGGTTGCCGCCGCCCACGCTCGCCACCCGCTGCCCGGCCGAGACAGCGTCGCCCTTGGCGACCGTGATGTCGCGGATGTTGGCGTAGACCGTCAGCAGCCCGTCGGGGTGGCGCAGCACGAGGATCGGCACCTGGTCGGTGTCGCGCGTGATCGCGGCCACCGTGCCCGACGCGGCGGCGCCCACGGCGGTGCCCTCGGCGGCGCGGATGTCCACGCCCTCGTTGGAGCCCGAGAACGGGCGGATGATCTCGCCCGCCACCGGGCTGCGCAGCCCCGTCGGCGCGGCGGCGGGCGCGGGGGCGGCGGGCGCGGGGGTGGCCACGGGGGCCGGCGCGGCGCTCGCCTCGGTGCGGAGCCGGTCGAGCTGGGGGCTCGGCGGTAGCGTCTGCGACTGGACCGTCTCGGGGAGCGCGGAGGAGGCCGAGGGCGGAACCGGACGGTCGAGGTTCGAGACCGGCGTGGCGATCGCGCGCGTGCCGTCCCCGGCGATCACCAGCGGGATCAGCAGGAACTGGCCCTCGCGCACCGACAGGTCCGAGCCGAGCCCGTTCCACTCCGCGAGGCTCGCCGGGCTCACGCCGTAGAGCCGCGCGATGGAGAACGCCGTCTCGCCGCGCGCGACCTGGTGGCGGACCGGCTCCTGCCCGCCCTGGACGGTCGCGGGCGCGCCGCCGGCCCGGTCGATCGCGGCCCCCGCGATGGAGGCGATGTCGGTGCCCCCGCCGCCCACGCGCCGCGGCATGGCGAGCACCGCGCCGTCGTTGAGCGCCTCGTCCGTGCGCAGCCCGTTGTGGCGCGCGAGCTCGGCCGCGGGGATGCCGACCCGTCCCGCCACGGCCGCGACGGTGTCGCCCGGCCGCGCGACGGCGACCTGGTAGGTCGGGTAGCTGATGAGCCCGTTGGCGTCGGGGCGCGGCCGGTTCGCGGGGGCCTGCGCGCCCGACGAGGTGTCGCCGATGCCCGCGCGGTCGCGCAGGTCGAAGTCGAGATCGCCCACGGCGCCCTGCGTGCAGGCCGCGAGCAGCCCCGCGCCCACGACGATGCCCGCCCGCCGGGCCGTCCTCCCCATAACACTCACGGCTGATCCCTTCCCGCCCGCGGTCGCCCGCGCCCTCATTCCTGCGCCACCCCCTCGAGCAGCGGCACGAAGCGCACCGGCCCGAGATCGTCGTAGTCGTAGCCGTGCGGCCCGCGCGTCACCCGCACGAGCGTCTGCACCGCGTCCGACACGCCGACCGGCACCACCATGCTACCGCCTACGCGAAGCTGTGCCAACAGCGGGCCGGGCGGGTCCTCGGCGGCGGCGGCGACGAGGATGCGGTCGAACGGCGCCTGCTCCGGCAGGCCGCGGCTGCCGTCGCCCACGATCTGCGTGACGTTCGACAGGCCGAGCGCCTCGTGGTTCGCGCGCGCCGTCCGCGCCAGCGCGCGGTCGCGCTCGACGGTGTAGAGGCGGCGCCCGAGCTGGCTCAGCACCGCCGCCTGGTAGCCGGTGCCGGTCCCGACCTCGAGCACGGTGTCGCGCGGCCCGATCCCCGCCGCCTGCGCCATCGCGGCGACGACCGAGGGCTGGCTCACGGTCTGCCCGCCCGCGATCGGCAGCGGCACGTCCTCGTAGGCGCGCGCGGCGAAGGTCGCGGTCACGAAGCGCGCCCGGTCCACGCGCTCCATCGCCGTCAGCACGCGCGGGTCGGTCACGCCGTGGGCGCGCAGCGCGACCAGCAGCCGCCCCTTGTCCTCGGGCGTCACGGGCGCGCCCTCAGCCGGCGGCCATGTCGTCGAGGACGGGGCCGAGGGCCGCGAGCGCGTCGCGGTCGGTCAGGTCGCAGCGCATCGGCGTCACCGAGATCCAGCCGTCGGCGTTCGCGTGCACGTCGGTGCCGGGCGCGGTCGGCTCGGCCTGCGCGGAGCCGCGGATCCACAGGTACTTGCGGCCCGAAGGCGAGACGTCGGGGTGCACTCCCATCCGCGCGTCGCCGCGGTAGCCCTGCGCGACGGCGGCGACACCGCGGACCTTGGCGGCCTCGTAGGCCGGGAAGTTGACGTTGTAGAAGAGCTTGTAGGTCTCGCCGCCCCACGGCGCGCCGTCGAGCAGGCGCCGGACCACCGCGGCGCCGTGCGCAGCCGCCGCCTCGAACGGATCGTCGAGCTCGACGTTGCCCGGACCGTAGAACTGCGACAGCGCGATGCCCGGGATGCCCTGCAAGGCGGCTTCCATCGCGGCGCCGATCGTGCCGGAATAGACCGTGTTCTCGCCCGAGTTGTTGCCGCGGTTCACGCCCGACAGCACGAGGTCCACCGGCCCGTCCACGAGGTCGCAGAGCCCGGCCAGCACGCAATCGGCGGGCGATCCCTCGACCGCGAAGCGCCGCGGCCCCAGCTGCGTCAGGAGCGAGGGTCGGACGTAGTTGATCGCGTGGCCCACGCCGGACTGCTCGAAGGCGGGCGCGACGCACCAGACCTCGCCGTCCTCGCCCGCGACCTCCCCGGCGATCGCGGTCAGCACCTCGAGCCCGCGCGCGCCGATGCCGTCGTCGTTCGTGATGAGGATGCGCATGGGGGATCTCCGTTTGCCTCCCCTTATGGCGCGGTCCTCACTGCGTCCAGCGGGGCGGGCGCTTTTGCAGGAACGCGTCGATCCCCTCGCCCGTGGCCTCGAGCGCGAGGTTCTCGACCATCGCGTCGCGGGTCAGCGCGTAGGCCTCCTCGACCGGGCGCTCGGCCTGCGCGTGGAACACGCCCTTGCCGATCCGCACCGCGGCGCCGAGCTTGCCCGCGACGGTGGCGGCCAGCGCTGCCGTCTCCTCGTGCAAGCGGTCGGCGGGCACGACGCGGTTCACGAGCCCGGCCTCGCGCGCCTCGGCCGCTGACAGGAAGCCGCCCGTCACCAGCATCTCCATCGCGCGCTTGGCGCCGACGTTGCGGCTCAGCGCGACCATGGGCGTCGAGCAGAACAGCCCGATGTCGACGCCGTTCACGCCGAACCGCGCCGCCTCGGACGCCACCGCGAGGTCGCAGGTCGCGACGAGCTGGCACCCCGCCGCGGTGGCGAGCCCATGCACCTGCGCGATCACCGGCTGCGGGAGCGCGCGGATCCGCGCCATCACGGCGGCGCAGCGGTCGAACAGGTCGGCGAGCCGCGCCCGCCCGCCATCCTCGGCCTGCCGCATCGCCTGCATCTCGCGCAGGTCGTGGCCCGCGCAGAACGCCCGCCCCTCGGCGCGCAGCACCACGCAGCGCGCGTCGCCCGGGCCGATCTCGGCCAGCGCGTCGCGCAACGCGGCCAGCATCGCGTCCGACAGGGCGTTGAGCCGCTTCGGGTCGTCCATCGTCAGCGTGACGATGCCGTCCGCCTCCTCGCGTCGCAGCACGTCGTCCATTTGCGTTCCTCCCGCCCGGTCCCCAGAACGGTGCGGACGGCCCGGGAGGAACGCAATGCTCGAGATGGACGCCGCCGCGCTGACGGCCTTCCTCGCGCGCGACTTCGCGCAGGTGGCCGACGATTTCGCGATCGACGCGGTGGAGGCGGACCGGCTGGTGGTGCGGCTGCGCGTGCGCGACGTCCACCTGCGGCCGGGCGGGACGGTGTCGGGGCCCGCGATGTTCGCGCTCGCGGACGTGGCGGTGTACCTCGCGATCCTGTCGCGGCTCGGGCCGGTCGCGCTCGCGGTGACGACGTCGTGCTCGATCGACTTCATGCGCAAGCCCGTCGCGGGCGCGGACCTGTCCTGCGAGACGCGGCTCCTGAAGCTCGGGCGCGTGCTCGCGGTCGGCGACTGCCTGCTGCGGTCGGCGGGGATGGAGGCGCCGGTGGCGCGCGCGACGATGACCTACTCGATCCCGCCCGCGCGCCCGGCGCCCGCGCGCCTAGACCGGACGGCAGCGCAGCGCGGCGATCCGCTCGGCGTCGACGTCCTGGAACAGGATCTCGCCCGCATCCGTGGCCCCGGTGCTGTTGGCGAGCGGCTCGCCGTCCGCGTCGACGGCCATGCAGAACGTCGCCGGCCCGTCGGTCTCGACGGTGCAGGCGACCCCCTCGCCCGCGATCACGCATTCGAGCGGCACGACGTCGACGGCGCCGGTCATGTCGGGCGCGTCCGCGTCCTGCGCGGCGGCGGGAGCGGCGAGGAGCGGCAGGAGGAGGAGGGCGGCGAGGCGGGACATGGCGGGCTCCGGGGTTGGGTGGTCGTGGAACGCGCGGGAGGGGGGATCCGTTGCAGGGGCCGAGGGCGCACGGGCATGGGGTAAAATAAGACCACAATCGGTAAGTCATTGTTATATGAACGGTTCGGACCGGAACCGCGTCGTTGACACCCCCTGCCCACGCCGTCATAGAGCCGCATCCGGGGTCCGCCCCGCCACCCAAGGGGCAGGACCGCCGCGATGAAGACGTTCCACATGACACCCGATCTGATCGACAAGCGCTGGATCGTGATCGACGCCGAGGGCATCGTCCTCGGCCGGCTCGCCTCGATCGTGGCGATGCGGCTGCGCGGCAAGCACAAGCCGACGTTCACGCCCTCGGTCGACATGGGCGACAACGTGATCGTCGTGAACGCCGACAAGGTGCAGATCACCGGCAACAAGCGCCACGAGCCGAACTACTGGCACACCGGGCATCCGGGCGGGATCAAGTCGCGCACCACGCAGCAGATCCTCGACGGCAAGTTCCCCGAGCGCGTCGTGACGCAGGCCGTCAAGCGGATGCTGCCGGGCAACAAGCTCTCGCGGCAGATCATGACGAACCTGCGGGTCTACGCGAGCGCGGACCACCCGCACGAGGCGCAGTCGCCCGAGGTGCTGGACGTCCGTTCGATGAACCCCAAGAACACCCGGAGCGCGTGAGCATGGCCGAGCAGATCAATTCCCTCGAAGAGCTCCGCGGCGCGGTCGACACGTCGGGCGCGACCTCCGAGGACGGCACCGTGCTGCTGTCCACCTCCGAGCCCCGCGAGCCGGTGCGCGACGAGCTGGGCCGCTCCTACGCCACGGGCAAGCGCAAGGACGCGGTCGCGCGCGTCTGGATCAAGCCGGGCACCGGCAAGTTCCTGATCCGCGACAACAAGGGCGAGTTCATCGACTACGAGAAGTACTTCGCCCGCCCGGTGCTGCAGATGATCCTGCGCCAGCCGTTCCAGATCACCGACCGCGAAGGCCAGTTCGACGTGATGGCCACCGTCAAGGGCGGCGGGCTCTCGGGCCAGGCGGGCGCGGTGAAGCACGGCATCTCGAAGGCGCTGCAACTCTACGAGCCGGGCCTGCGCGGCGCGCTCAAGGCGGCCGGGTTCCTGACCCGCGACAGCCGCGTGGTGGAGCGCAAGAAGTACGGCAAGGCGAAGGCCCGCAAGAGCTTCCAGTTCTCTAAGCGCTGATCGCGCCGGCACGACTTGGCGAAGGGCCGTCCCTCGGGGCGGCCCTTCCGCGTCGCGCCATGCGCGCTTCGCTGACGTCACGGAAGCTTGCCGATGGTTAACGCCGTCCCAGTTCGTGCCGTGGCGTGGGCCACAGTTCGACGGGAGACGAACCAAATGAAGAAGATCCTGCTTGCGGCATGCGCGACCGCCGCGCTCGCCGGGGCCGCGCCAGCCGCGGTCCTGAACTACACCGCCGTCGTGAACGGCGAACAGGCCGCCAGGGGCGACGGAACCGGGTCCGCCGCCACCGGGACCGCGACGCTCGCCGTGGACGACGTGGCGCGCACGCTCGACTTCCGCCTCGACGTGGAGGGCATCACGCTCGAGCAGCTCGCCGCAATCTTCAAGCCGGGCGGCATGAACGGCGCGCTCGGGCCGATCCACATCCACGACGGGGACCGGGGCGAGAACGGCCCGATCGTGATCCCCTTCGTGTTCGACGGCAGCTACGCCGCGACCGATATCGGCTTCGTCCTCGACCGGGCGGATTACGCGTTCGAGACGGCGACCGGCATCGCCGGCGCCCCGGTGGACTTCGACGCCTTCGTGGCCGCGCTCGACGCGGGTGGCTACTACGTCAACGTCCACACCGAGGATTTCGGCGGCGGCGAGATCCGTGGCCAGATCGCGCCGGTCCCGCTGCCCGCGGGCGGCCTGCTGATCCTGACCGGCCTCGGCGCCCTCGTCGCGATGCGCCGCCGCAAGGCCGCCGTCGCCTGAACCGGCTGCCGGGGCCGGCCGATGCCGGCCCCGGCAGTTCCGCCTTGCCCCCCGCCCCCGCCGACGCCACGGTCGGGCATCGGCACGGGGGCGCGCTTGGACCAGGACACGAAACGCGGGCTGACGCTGATCGCCCCGCCGCTGGCCTACGCGCTGGCGCTGCTCGCGGTCCCGGTGCTGGCGATCGTCGTGTTCAGCTTCTGGACGCAGGACTACCTCACCCTCGACCGGACGTTCACGCTCGCGAACTACCGCGAGGCGTTCACCGACGCGATCTACCGCGTGATCATGGCGCGCTCGCTCGCGATCTCGGGGGCGGTCACGCTCGTCACGGTCGTGCTTGCCTTCCCGGTCGCCTACTACGTCAGCTTCCACGTCCGGCCCGACCGCAAGTCGCTCTGGCTGTTCCTGATCACCATCCCGTTCTGGACGAGCTACCTGCTGCGGATCTTCCTGTGGAAGGTGATCCTGGGCTACAACGGCGTCCTGAACTCGGCGCTGATGCAGGTCGGGCTGATCGACGAGCCGCTGACCGCGATCCTCTACAACGCCAACGCCGTCGTCATCACGCTGAGCCACGCCTTCGCGCCGTTCGCGATCCTGCCGATCTTCGTGGCGCTCGAGAAGATCGACCGCTCGCTGCTCGAGGCCGCGCGCGACCTCGGCGAGAACGCGGTGATGACGTTCCTGCGCGTGACGCTACCGCTGGCTGCCCCCGGCGTGGTCGCCGCACTCCTGATCGTGTTCATCCCCACCGTCGGCGACTACGTGACCCCCGCCCTCGTCGGCGGGCCCGGCGGGCAGATGATCGCGAACATGATCCAGACTCAGTTCCTCGGCCTCAACAACGCGCCGATGGGGGCCACGCTCGCGGTGATCGCGATGGCGCTCGTGACGGTGATCGCGCTCGCGACGGTCTGGGCGGCCAAGCGCCTCGCGGGAGGGCGGTGATGCTGCGCGCCTACGTCTACCTGTTCCTGGCCTTCCTCTACGCGCCGATCGCGCTGCTGCCGGTCTTCGCGTTCAACGACGGCACGGTGATCGCCTTCCCGCTCGACGGGTTCACCGGCCGGTGGTTCGCCGCGCTCTGGACCAAGGGCGAGCTGCACGCGGCGCTCGTCAACTCGCTCCTCGTCGCGGTCGCCGCCGCGGTGACGTCGGTGCTGCTGGGCCTCGCCGCGGCGCGCGCCAACGTCCGCTACCGCTTCCCGGCCAAGGCCGCCGCGATGGGGCTCATCATGCTGCCGCTCGTGCTGCCGGAGATCATCGTCGCGGTCTCGCTCCTCGTGGTCCTCGTCAAGCTCCTCGGCCTGCCGCTCTCGCTCTGGACGGTGGTGGCCGCGCACGTGCTGATCTGCACGCCGTTCGCGATCGCGATCCTGAACGCGAGCTTCCAGGCGCTCGATCCGGCGATGGAGGAGGCCGCCATCGACCTGGGCGAGACGCGCGCCTCGACGTTCCGCCTCATCACGCTGCCGCTCGTGATGCCCGGCATCGTCGCGGCGCTCCTCATCACGTTCACGATCTCGCTCGACGAGTTCATCATCGCGTTCTTCCTCACCGGCACCGATCCGACGCTGCCGGTCTACATCTGGTCGCTGCTGCGCTTCCCGCGCGAGCTGCCGGTGATCATGGCGCTCGGCACGATCCTCGTGGTCGTCTCGATCGCGATCCTGACGCTGGCGGAGTGGAACCGGCGGCGGGGCCTCGCGCGGGCGGGCGTGCGCGATACCGGAGGGTTCCTGTGACCGAGGCGCTGATCCATCTGGCCGGCATCCAGAAATACTACGGCGAGTACCACGCGCTGCGCGGCATCGACCTCGACATCCGCGCGGGCGAGTTCTTCTCGCTGCTGGGTCCGTCGGGCTGCGGCAAGACCACGCTCCTGCGCGTGATCGCGGGGTTCGAGGACGTCTCCGAGGGCGTGGTGATGCTCGACGGGCGCGACGTGCGCGGCGTGTCGGCCAACCGGCGGCCGACGAACATGGTGTTCCAGTCCTACGCGATCTTCCCCCACCTCACGGTCGCGCAGAACGTGGGCTTCGGGCTGCGCAAGCGCGTCGGACATGGATGCGCGGCGAAGGCCGCCGCCGTGGTCCGACGCGCTCGACATGGTGGGCCTCGACGGCTACGGCGACCGCGCCGCGCACGCGCTCTCGGGCGGGCAGCGGCAGCGCGTGGCGCTCGCGCGCGCGCTGATCCTGCGGCCGAAGGTGCTGCTGCTCGACGAGCCGCTGAGCGCGCTCGACACGCAAGATGCGCGGGCAGATGCAGGAGGAGCTGATGCGCCTCCAGCGGCAGGTCGGCATCACCTTCATCCTCGTCACCCACGACCAGGAGGAGGCGCTCGTCATGTCCGACCGCATCGCGGTCATGTTCGAGGGCGAGGTCGCGCAGATCGCCGAGGCCGAGGCGCTCTACCGCCGCCCCGTCTCGCGCCGGGTGGCCGAGTTCATCGGGGTGATGAACTTCCTGCCCGCGAGCGTCTCGGGCACCTCGGTGGAGGTCGCGGGCCTGGGCGCGATGGACCGCGCCGCGCTCCAGTCGGAGGCCACGACCGACGGCGCGCCGATGGCGGGCTTCCGCCCCGAGACCGCGACGCTTCTGTTCGACGGGCAGGAGGCGACCGACCGGGTGGCGGAGGGCGAGGTCACCGAGGTCGTCTACTACGGCGACATGACCTATTACGACGTCCGCCTCGACGGCGCGGCCGAGCCGGTGCGCGTCTCGATGCGCAACGTGTTCGGCCGCCCGGTGCTCGAGATCGGGACGCGCGCGCGCCTCGCCTGGTCGCCCGGCGCGGTGACGCTGTTCGCGCTGACGCGCGGGCGGGGTTGCGGCCACCGGGCGGGCGGGCGAATCTCCGGGGCCAGCCTGCCGGAGACCGCCATGCGCCCCGTCCTCCTCGCCGCCTTCCTCCTCGCGCCGCTCGCCGCCGCCGCGCAGGACATGACCGTCCGCCCGTCCGAGGAAGGCTACCTGAACCTGCGCGCGGGTCCCGGCACGATCCACGACGTCGCGCGACGCCTCGCCCCCGGCGACCGCGTCTCGGTGCTGGAGACGATGGGCAAGTGGGCGCGGGTGCGGCTGCCGTCGGGCGAGCGCGGCTGGGTCTCGCTCGACTACCTCGAGCGCGCGGCGGCCACGGATGGCGTGCTCTTCGTCGCGCGCACGGGGGCGGGCTACCTCAACATGCGCGTGGGCGCGGGGACCGGGCACGCGGTGATCCGGCGCGTCTACCCGGGCGACCGGCTGCTGCCGCTCGGGCGCGAGGGCGACTGGCTGCGCGTGCGCCACGCCACGGGCACCGAGGGCTGGGTCCACGGCGACTACGTCACGCGCTAGTCGTCGATCGGCACGATCCGCACGTCGCGGCCCCGGCAGCCGAGCGCGATGCGCCCCTCGCAGAGCCGCAGCGCGTCCTCCCCGAACACCTCGCGCCGCCAGCCCTGCGCCCACGGCCCGTCGCGGTCGCCCGACGCGATGTCGTCGAGGTCCGACGCGGTCGCCAGCAGCTTCGAGGCCACGCCCGCCCCCTCGGCCTTGGCCTTCAGAAGCACGCGCAGCAGGTCCGCGAGCGCGCCGTTGGCCTGATCGCGCGCCCGCGCGGCGGGGACCGCGGGCATCTCCTCCTTGGGCACGGCGAGGCCCGCTGCGACGGCGGCGAGGATGCCGTCGGCGATCGCCCCGCGCCGCGCCTCGCGCAGCAGGAGCCGCGCCCGCCCCAGCTCCTCGGCGTTCGACGGCTTGAGCGCCGCGAGCTCGAGCAGCGCGTCGTCCTTGTAGACCCGCGTGCGCGGCACGTCGTTCGCCTGCGCGTAGGTCTCGCGGAACGCGGCCAGCTCGCGCGCGATCGCGAGCAGGCGCGGCGAGGGGTTGCGCGTCCGCAGCCGCCGCCACGCCTCGCGCGGCTCGGTCCGGTAGGTCGCGGGGTCGCGCAGGACGTCCATCTCCTCCTCGACCCAGGCCGTGCGGCCGGTCTGTGCGAGCTGCGCGGACAACGCCTCGTAGATCGTGCGCAGATGCGTCACGTCGGCCAGCGCGTAGGCCTTCTGCGCGTCCGACAGGGGCCGCCGGGACCAGTCGGTGAAGCGCGAGGACTTGTCGATCGAGGCCTGCGCGACCTTGCGCGCGAGCGTCTCGTAGCCGACCTGCTCGCCGAAGCCGCAGACCATCGCCGCGACCTGCGTGTCGAAGAGCGGCGCGGGGATCGTGTCGCCCTCGACCGCGAAGATCTCGAGGTCCTGGCGCGCGGCGTGGAACACCTTCACGCAGCCCGGCGCCCGCAGCAGGTCGTAGAGCGGCGCGAGGTCCAGCCCGTCGGCCAGCGGATCGACCAGCACCGCGTCCGTCTCGCCGTCGCCGGGGAAGGCCAGCTGCACGAGGCAGAGCTTCGCCCAGTAGGTGCGCTCGCGCAGGAACTCGGTGTCGACGGTGACGTAGGGTGCGGCGGCGGCGCGCTCGCAGAAGGCCCGGAGCGCGTCGGTGTCGGTGATCGTGACGATGTCGCTGGCGATGGTCGTGGCCTCCGGGTGGGTCGGGCCGCGACCTATCCCGTCGCGTCCCCGGGGGGAAGGTCCAGGCGGGTCCGGTCGCCCGAGGCGACGCGCCGCAGGACCGCCGGATAGAGCCGGTGCTCGGCCGCCAGCACGCGCGCGGCCAGCGTGGCGGGCGTGTCGCCGGGGCGTACCGGCACGCGCGCCTGACCCAGGATCGGGCCCGCGTCGAGCGCGGCCGTGACCTCGTGGACCGTCGCGCCCGCCTCCGCGTCGCCCGGCCGCCAGCGCGCGGGCGTGGGTGTCGAGGCCGGGATGGCGCGGCAGGAGCGACGGGTGGACGTTGAGGATGCGCGCCGGCCAGCGCGCGACGAAGCCGGGCGAGAGGACGCGCATGAACCCCGCGAGCGCGATCAGGTCGGGCCCGGCCGCCTCGAGCGCGGCCCGAAGCGCGGCCTCGAAGGCGGCGCGGTCGGAATGCGCGCGCCGGTCGATCGCGGCGACGGGGATGCCGAGTGCGGCGGCGCGCGCGAGCCCCGGCGCGTCGGGGTCGTCGGCGGCGACCAGCACCGGCCGCGCGGGATGGTCGCCCGCCATGTCCTCCACGAGCCGGACCATGTTGGAGCCGCCGCCCGAGATCAGGATCGCGACGCGGACGGGCCCGCTCAACGGCGCCTCACCGCCGGGGCTCGCCCGAGTATGCCACCCCCTGCCCCGCGACCACCGTGCCGATCCGCGCGACCCGCTCGCCCTCGCCCTCGAGCGTCGCGGCGAGCGCGTCGGCGCGGTCGGGGGCCACGACGGCGACCATGCCGATCCCGCAGTTGAACGTCCGCAGCATCTCGCCCGGCGCCACGCCGCCCGCCCCCGCCAGCCAGCCGAAGACCGGCGGCGGCGTCCAGGCGTCGAGCGCGATCGCCGCGCCGCAGCCCTCGGGCAGCACGCGCGGCAGGTTCTCCGTCAGCCCGCCGCCGGTGACGTGCGCGAGCGCCCGCACCCCGCCCGCGCGGATCGCCGCGAGCGCGGGGCGGACGTAGAGGCGGGTCGGCACGAGCAGCGCCTCGCCCAGCGTGCCCTCCGCGAAGGGCGCCGGGTCGTCCCAGCCGAGCCCCGCCCGCTCCGCCACGCGGCGCACGAGCGAGAAGCCGTTGGAGTGCACCCCGTCGGAGGCGAGGCCCAGGAGCACGTCCCCCTCCGCCACGCCCGAGGGCAGCGCCGCCCCCCGCTCCATCGCGCCCACGGCGAAGCCCGCGAGGTCGAAGTCGCGGCCCGCGTACATGCCCGGCATCTCCGCGGTCTCGCCCCCGATCAGCGCGCAGCCCGCCGCCGCGCAGCCCCGCGCGATCCCCTCGATCACGCGCGCGGCCGCGTCCACGTCGAGCGCGGCGGTGGCGAAGTAGTCGAGGAAGAAGAGCGGCTCCGCGCCCTGGCAGACGAGGTCGTTCACGCACATCGCCACCAGGTCCACGCCCACCGTGTCGAGCCGCCCGGTCTCGATCGCGAGGCGCAGCTTGGTGCCCACGCCGTCGGTCGCGGCGACGAGGATCGGGTCGGCATAGCCCGCCGCGCGCGGGTCGAAGAGCGCGCCGAACCCGCCCAGCCCCGCCATCGAACCCGGCCGCGCCGTGGCGCGCGCCGCGGGCGCGATCCGCGCGACCAGCGCGTCGCCCGCCGCGATGTCGACGCCCGCATCGGCGTAGGTCAGGCCGGAGCCGCTCATGCCGACGGCCCTGCCCGGCACGGCGCCAGACCGACCGCGCCCGGGCCGAAGCCTTGTCCCTCCGACGCATCGCGGGCCAAACCGGCATCCGTCCCGACGGGCGGCGCGACGCGAACGGAAGCCGCGCAGATCCGCCCACCCACGCGGCCGGCACCGAAAGCGAGCGCGGCGGGCTGGCGGCACGCCTGCGGCCATCGGTTCGACGGGGCCTGCGGCATGGTCGGCGCTCCTGCGGCTTGACCGATGCGGCCGGTCTGCTATCGCCTAGCCCGCGTGGGCCTGTAGCTCAATCGGTTAGAGCAGGGCGCTCATAACGCCTTGGTTGCGGGTTCGAGTCCTGCCGGGCCTACCATCCGACTACCGCGGCAGCACCACCTCCGCCTTGAGCCCGCCCAGCGTCGAGCGCCCGAGCCGGAGCGTCCCGCCATGCGACCGGGCCACGTCGCGCGCGATGCTCAGGCCGAGGCCGACGTTGCCGGCCGTGTCGGTGCGCGCGGCGTCGAGCCGCGAGAACGGCCGCATCGCCGCGTCGCGGTCCGACGTCGCGATGCCCGGCCCGTCATCCTCCACCGACAGCACGATCGCGGCCTCGCTGACCGAGAGCGCGACGCGCACCGCCTCGCCGTAGCGCACGGCGTTCTTGACGAGGTTCGCCGCCGCCCGCGACAGCCCGCCGGGATAGACCTCCGCCTCGACCGCGGGCCCGTCGACCGCGATGCGCGCGCCCCGGCGCGGCCATCGCCACCGCGTCCCGCACCAGCGCACGGACCTCGACGCGGCGGCGCTCGTCGCGCGCGCCCTCGGCCGCGAAGTCGAGGAACGTGTCGATGATGCGCTCCATCGCCGCCACGTCGCCCGCGAGCGCCTCCGCCTCGGGCGCGTCCATCATCGCGAGCTCGAGCTTCATGCGCGTGAGCGGCGTCCGCAGGTCGTGGCTGACCCCCGACAGGAGCAGCGTCCGCTGCTCGATGTGGCGCTCGATGCGCGCGCGCATGTCGAGGAACGCGGTCCCCGCCGCGCGCACCTCGGTCGCCCCCGACGGGTGGTAGCCGGTCGCGTCGTGCCCGCGCCCGAACGCCTCCGCGGCCTGCGCCAGCCGCCGGATCGGGCGGATCTGCCCGCGCATGAACAGGAACGACAGCGCCGTCATCAGCCCCGCCGTCACCACCATCAGCACGAGGAGCTGGTGCGGGTTGGACGCGCTCACGTTGCCGCGCCCGAAGGCGAGGCCGGTGCCGTCGTCGAAGCCCAGCATCACCGTGCGCCGAAGCGAGACCGTATCGATCGAGACGAGGTCGGGGAACTCCTCTTCCATCCGCTCGGCCATCGCGCGCCCGGTCAGGTCGAGCGCGGGCAGGCGGCGGGCCTCGGGCGGCGGCACCCGCTCGATGCCGAGCGCGGGGCCGAGCTCGGGGCGGGCGCGTACCAGCGCGATCTGGCGCGCCATGTTCGACGTCATCTGGACGGTGACGTCCTCGTAATGGCGTTGCAGGAACATCACCGCCACGGCAAGCTGCAGCGTCACGATCGGCAGCGTCAGGATCAGCGCGGCGCGGGCGTAGAAGCTCCGCGGGAGCCAGCGCCGGAGCGGACCGGAGCGGTGCGGGCGCGGGAGGGCATCCATGGCGGGACGCTACGCGGGCGGGCGGGGCGGTGGAAGCGGGCTCGTGCGCATTCTCGCGCCCAACCCCTCGCCGATGACGGCGGAGGGGACGAACGCCTACGTCGTGGGGTTCGGGGACGTCGCCGTGATCGATCCCGGCCCCGACGAGGCGGGCCATCTCGCCGCGCTGGAGGCGGCGGTGGCGGGCCGCCCGGTGCGCGCGATCCTCGTCACCCACGCGCATGTCGACCATTCGCGCGGCGCCGCGCGGCTCGGCGCCGCGCTCGGCGCGCCGGTGATGGCGTTCGGCATCGTTGCGATGCGGCCCGAACCGGGGCTCGGCGGGGGCGAGGGGATGGATCGCGCCTTCGCTCCCGACGCGCGGCTCGCCGACGGCGACGTGGTGGCGGGGGACGGGTGGACACTGCGCGCGCTGCACACGCCCGGGCACACGGCCGACCATCTGTGCTTCGAGTGGGTGGAGGCGCGGGCGGTCTTCACCGGCGACACGGTGATGGGCTGGGCCAGCACGATGATCTCGCCGCCCGACGGGGCGCTCGGCGCGTTCCTCGCCTCGCTCGACCGGCTCGAGGCGCTGGACGCGGCGGCGTTCCACCCGGGCCACGGCGCGCGGGTGGACGCGCCGTCGGCGCGCTGCCGGGCGCTGCGCGACCACCGCTTCGCGCGCGAGGCGGCGATCCTGGCCGCCCTGCCGGGCGCGCCCGCCATCCCGGACCTCGTGGCCGCGCTCTACGCCGACGTGCCCCCCGCCCTGCATGGCGCGGCCGCGCGCAACGTGCTCGCCCACCTGCTGCACCTTCGCGGACGGGGCATGGTCGAGGCCACGCCCGCGCCCGCCACGGACGCGCGCTGGCGCCGCACGGAACCCCTTGCGCCACGCCTGTCCGGAAGCTAGTCCCGCCCCCGTTGGTCCGGCGTAGCTCAGCGGTAGAGCAGTTGACTGTTAATCAATTGGTCGTAGGTTCGATCCCTACCGCCGGAGCCAATAAAAAAGCCTAGGCGATGTTTTAGCGGGTGCGAGCTACTCAAACACCGCATAGGTACAGTATTTGGCCCAAGGCATTCGGATACTGAGCTCGAGCTAAGTGCCTGAATAGCAATAAGCTATGCGTGATAGGCGATCACACTCCCAAATCACCTCGAAAGCGAGGTATTCGCTTATGACCCCGAACCATCACAGACTGAGCACCACTGCCATGTACCGATACCGGCCGTCTTGAACTAGACACCAACCACCGACGCATCCTGGTTCTTCCTCACCATCCTGACCATTGCTCGGCTACGACTCTGGCCACACGTCCGTGTAGGGCGGCGTTTCGAAGTGCTGGCGCTGGTCCTCGGAAAAGTTGACCAACGGGACCACAAGCAAGTGCTGTGGCTCTCAAGCTGGGGCTCATTGAGCTCATATGCGGCGTGGCATCTGGCGAGCTTGAGGGCCACGCGCCGCAAACGTTCCTCCTCGGGCGTCACGTGAATATCCGCCACCGCTCAGCGTCTCGGCCTTGTGCCGCGAACGCTCGATCCGCCGAAGTGCCGAGTTTCTGCGCAAGGCCTTGGCCACCTTCTCGCGCTTCAGGCGTGGGTTAGTCGTGCCGCGTATCACGCACTCGACAAAGCAGGCGACGTACTCTCATCGTCAGAAAAGCGTTGTTGCAGTCTCACAGCTTGGCAAAGTCGGCCTGGTCAGGGGTACGGCTCGTCTAGGAAGACCTTCGACGGGCGTGGTCTTGTCTCGGTTGGTGCAGTGCACGCAGAAATACGTTGACGAACGTGCATCATTTGGCAGACGCTTACGAGTGTTGTCGTGATAAGTGCACGGACCTGTTCGATGGTCAGGCAGGGCTTTGCGAGTGGATGACCTGTGGCACGTGCGCACACATCGCATCTCGGTAAGGCGTGATGCTGTCAGGCTGTAGCTTGATGGGATGAAAATATAAAATTTTATTTTATATAATAAATAATTATTTTAATTTAATAATTAATAATTTAATTATTATATATATTTTTAAAAATATTATAAAATATTATTTAAATATATAATTTAAATATATAAATAATAATATAATATATTTAATATATAAATTAAAAAAAAATATAATAAATAAATAAAATTCTGTTAATCAATTGGTCGTAGGTTCGATCCCTACCGCCGGAGCCAACCTTCTCCCGCTCGGTCCTTCCCGTCGTCTTCGGAACGGCGAGCCCTTGCCGGCCGTAGGCGGGCGTGGCACAGGATCGAACGGCCACGGCCCTCCGGTGAGGCGCATGACGGGTCATGCGGGTATGGTGAAAAGGTATCACGAAAGCTTCCCAAGCTTCAGTTGCGGGTTCGATTCCCGCTACCCGCTCCGGCCGCCGCCGGTGAGACGACGCGCGACCCCGTGACCCGGCCCCTCCCCGACCCGCCCCTCCTCGTCCCGCTCGACGCCGTCGCCCTGCGCGAGGCGGGCATCCCCGCGCCGTTCGCGTTCGGGCAGGCCGACCGGGTGCGGTTCGGCGAGCTCGACGTGCTCGACCACGTCAACAACGCCCGCTACCTGACCTGGTTCGAAACGCTGCGGATCGCCTACTTCCGCGCCTACGGGATCGCCGACTACCGCCCCGGCGGACCGCGCCCGGCGCTCGTGCTGAAGTCGGTGGCGGTCGACTACCGCGCGCCGCTCCATCTCGAGGACATCTACGTCGTCGCGGGCCGGGTGCGCGCCTACCGCCGGACATCGTTCACGATGGAATACGCGGTCGCCTCGGGCGGTCGGATCGCGGCCCTGTCGGAGGCGGTGATCGTGCTGACGGAGGCGGACGGGACGACGCGGAAGCCGCTGCCGGATGCCTATGTCGCCGCGTTCCGCGACCGCGACGGCGCGGTGCGACGAGGCGTCCTAGCCGCGCCACTCCCGCAGCCGCCCGAGCAGCGTGCGCGTCGACGCGTCGAGCCCGGACGCGTCGCCGCCCTCGACCAGCGGCGCGAGCGAGGAGGCGAGCTCCTTGCCCAGTTCGACGCCCCACTGGTCGAAGCTCGCGATCCCGAGCACGACCCCCTCCACGAAGACGCGGTGCTCGTAGAGCGCGAGGATCCCGCCCAGCATCTCCGGCGTCAGGCGCGGGTAGATCAGCGTGGTCGACGGCCGGTCGCCGGGGAAGACCCGGTGCGCGGCCTGCATCGCCAGCGCCTCGCCCTCGAACCGGTCGCCCAGCATCGCGCGCGCCGCGCGCCTCGTCGCGCCCGTCGAGCAGCGCCTGCGACTGCGCGAGGCAGTTGGCGAGCAGCAGCCGGTGGTGGTGGTCGAGCGCGGGCTCATGGCCTTCGGCGGCGACCATGAACTCGCACGGCACGGGCGTGACGCCCTGGTGGATGAGCTGGTAGAAGGCGTGCTGCCCGTTCGTGCCCGGCTCGCCCCAGACGACGGGGCCAGCGGGACCGGCGAGCGGCGCGCCGTCCATCGTGACGCCCTTGCCGTTCGATTCCATCTCGAGCTGCTGGAGGTAGGCCGGCAGCCGTCCCAGCCGGTCGTCGTAGGGCAGGACCGCGCGCGTCGGGTAGCCGCGGACCTGATGGTGCCAGAGGCCCGCGAGCGCGAGCAGGACCGGCATGTTCGCCTCGAGCGGGGCTTCGCGGAAATGCGCGTCCATCGCGCGCGCGCCGCGCAGGAACGCGTCGAAGTTGCGCGGGCCGACGGCGATCATCAGCGACAGCCCGATCGGGCCCCAGACCGAGTAGCGCCCGCCGACCCAGTCCGCGAAGCCGAAGACGCGCTCGGCCGGGATGCCGAACGCGGCGGTCCGCTCCGCGCTCGTCGAGATCGCGGCGAACTGCGTCGCGGGGTCGTCCACCGCGCGCGCCATCCAGTCGCGCGCGGTCGCGGCGTTGGTCATCGTCTCGATGGTGGTGAAGGTCTTGGAGGCCACGATCACCAGCGTCGTCGCGGGGTCGAGCCCGCGCGCCGCCTCGGTCCAGTCCGCGCCGTCGACGTTGGAGACGAAGTGGCAGCGCGGCCCGTCGTGGTAGGGGGCGAGCGCGCGCACCGCCATCGCCGGGCCGAGGTCGGAGCCGCCGATGCCCACGTTGACGACGTCGGTGATCCGCCCGCCCTGCCCCCGATACGTCCCGTCGCGCACCGCGCCCGCGAAGGCGCGCATCGCGTCGAGGGTGGCGCGAACGGCGGGCATGACGTCCTCGCCGTCGACCGTGACCGGGCGCTCGCCGCGAAGCGCGGTGTGCAGCACGGCGCGGCCCTCGGTGCGGTTGATCGGCTCACCGTCGAACATCGCGTCGCGGCGGGCGGGCACGTCGCGCGCGAGGTCGAGCAGCGCGTCGAGCGCGCCCTCGGAGAGCGAGGTCTTGGACGCGTCGAGGAGGAACGGCCCGGCCTCGACGCGCAGCCGGGCGTTGCGGGCCTCGTCGGCGAGCAGGTCGGCGATGCGCGGGACGGGGCGCGCGCGCAGCGCGTCGAACGCGGCGTAGGGGTCCACCGTCACGGCGCCCAGTGCACGGTCGCGTCGCGCAGGAAGGCGGCGATCGGCGCCTCCATCGGGTCGAGCCCCTGCGCGCGCTCGAGCGCCGCGCGCTTGTCGTCCCCCACGATCAGCACATGCGTCTCCATCGCGTCCTCGAGTACCCGGCGCGACAGCGTCACCCGCGGCTCGGGGACCGACGGCGCACGGATCGGCACCAGGATCGGCGCGTCGGGCGCCATCGCCGCCGCCAGCCCCTCGCCGCCGGGGATCAGGCTCGCGGTGTGCATGTCGCCGCCCATCCCCAGCAGCAGGACCGAGATCGGCAGGCCCTCCTCGAAGCCCGGCGCGAGGTCGGGGATGCCCGCCTCGGGCGTGGCGGCGCCGTTGACCATCGGCACGTGCACCGCGCCCGCCGCGCGGTCGGTCAGCAGCGTGGACTTCAGGAGCGTCGTGTTCGAGCGCTCGTGGCCCTCGGGCACCCAGCGCTCGTCGTTGAGGAACACGCGCACCCGCGCCCATTCGAGCTCCACGCCCGACAGGATCGTGAACGTCTCGCCGGGCGACGACCCGCCCGAGACGCAGAAGCTCGCCCGGTCGTGGGTGAGCAGGCAGGATTTCAGCGCCGAGGCGAGGTCGTCGGCCAGCCCCATCGCCAGCATCTCGCGGTCGGGATAGTCGCGCAGCTCCATCTCAGGCCTCCAGGTCGCGCCAGCGGCGGTCGTCGCGGTGCATCAGCATCAGCGCGCCCTCGGGCCCGCTCGTGCCCTGCGCGTAGGGTTCCGGCCGGTCGCCGCGCGCCTCCCACCCCTCGATGATCGGGTCGGTCCAGGCCCAGGCCGCCTCGACCTCGTCGCCGCGCATGAACAGCGTCTGGTTGCCCCGGATCACGTCCATGATGAGCCGCTCGTAGGCATCGGGGATCTCCTCGCCCTGCGGCCCGAGCGCGTCGGCGAAGGTCATGTCGAGCGGCACGTTCACCAGACGCATCCCCCCCGGCCCCGGTTCCTTGATCGTGACCGAGAGGTCCATGCCCTCGTCGGGCTGCAGCCGGATCGTCAGCGCGTTGGCCTGGCTCCCCGCGTCGCGCTCGAAGATCGAATGCGGCGTCTCCTTGAACTGCACCACGATCTCGGAGACGCGCTTGGCCATCCGCTTGCCGGTGCGCAGGTAGAACGGCGTGTGCTTCCAGCGCCAGTTGGACACGTTGACCTTGAGCGCGACGAAGGCCTCGGTCCGGCTGTCGGCGTGCTCGGCATCCTCGAGGTAGGACGGCCCCTCGGGCCCGGCCTTGTACTGCCCGCGCACCGCGTCCTTCGGGCCCGACCGGGTCGAGCGCGCGGATCACCTTGAGCTTCTCGTCGCGCAGCCGGTCGGGGTCGAAGGCGGCGGGCGGCTCCATCGCCGTCAGGCACAGGAGCTGCATCAGGTGGTTCTGCACCATGTCGCGCATCGCGCCGGACTGGTCGTAATACGCGCCGCGCCCGCCGACGCCCACCGTCTCGGCCACGGTGATCTGCACGTGGTCGACGTAGCGCTCGTTCCAGAGCGGCTCGAACAGCACGTTGGCGAAGCGCACGGCCATGAGGTTCTGCACCGTCTCCTTGCCGAGGAAATGGTCGATCCGGTAGATCTGCGTCTCGTCGAAGCTCGCGGCGAGGTCGCGGTTGAGTTGGCACGCGGTCTCGAGGTCGGTGCCGAACGGCTTCTCGACCACGAGCCGGCACTTCGGCCCCGCGATGCCGTTCGCGCGCAGCTTCTCGGCCAGCGTGCCGAAGAGCGAGGGCGCGACCGAGAAGTAGAACGCCTTGACCACGTCGTCGCGGATCGCCTCCTTCAGCTCGGACCAGCCGCCCTCGCCCTTCGCGTCGATGGCGATGTAGCGGCACTGCGCGAGGAAGGCCTCGATGGTCTCCGCGTCGCGCTTGCCCTCGGACACGAAGCGGTCGAGCGCATCGCGCACCAGCTGGCGGAAATCGTCGTCGGACAGCTCGGTGCGCGCGGACCCGATCACGCGGGCGTCGGCGGGCATCTGACCGGCGAGGAAGCGGCGATAGAGCGATGGCAGGATCTTGCGGGCGGCGAGGTCCCCGGTGGCTCCGAAGAGGACGAGGTCGAACGTGTCGACCGGGATCGTGCGGGAGACCATCGGTCGCTCCTATGCTCGGCGCGGGACGGCTACGCGGGCCTCCTCCACGTGTCCAGCGCCGGGCTGCGGATCGGCGACGCGCCCGCCCGGCATGGGGCGCGGCACGCCGGTCGTGCCGGGAAACGAGATCGGCAGGCCGCGCAGGACGCGCGTGGCGAGGAACGCGAAGGCCTGCGCCTCGAGCATGTCGCCGTCGAGCCCGGCGGCCTCGACCGGCGCGACCTCGCAGGGCAGGCCCGCCAGCGCGGCCATGATCGCGGGATTGCGCCGCCCGCCGCCCGTCACCAGGAGGCGGGTCGGGCCGGTCGGGCAGAGCGTCAGCGCATGACGCAGGCTCGCTGCGATCACCGCCACCCAGGTCGCCGCCGCGTCCTCGGGCGGCAGCGCGTCGATCGCCGCGCCCGCCGCGCGGAACGCGTCGCGGTCGAGCGACTTGGGCGGGCGCCGCGCGAAGTGCGGATGCCCCATGAGCGCGTCCACGAGATCGCCCCGCGCCCGGCCCGCGAGCGCCAGCGCGCCGTCCGCGTCGTGGTCCGCCCCGGTGGCGCGGCGGGCGAGGTCGTCGAGCGGCGCGTTGGCCGGGCCGGTGTCGAAGGCCACGAGCGCGCCGGGCTCGGCCATGTCGCGGGCCGGGTCGATCCAGGTCAGGTTGCCCACCCCGCCGAGGTTGACGATCGCGAGCGGCGCCTGCGCCCCGATCCAGCGCGCGCAGGCGTGGTGGAAGGCGGGCGCGAGCGGCGCGCCCTCCCCGCCCGCCGCCACGTCCGCCGAGCGGAAGTCCCACGCCACCGGGCGGCCGAGCGCGTCCGCGAGCCGGCCGCCGTCCCCCGCCTGATGCGTCCCGCGCCCGCGGGGCTCGTGCGCGAGCGTCTGCCCGTGGAAGCCCGCGACCTCGGCCTCGCCCAGCCCGGCCAGCGCCTCGACATGCGCCGCCTCCACCGCGCGCGCCGCCGCCGCGACGCCCGCCTCGCCCGGCCAGCGCCCGAGCGCCGCGCGGATCGCCGCGCGCTCGGCCTCCGCGTAGGGGCGGTAGGCGGTCGGGCCGAACGCCTCGATCCGCTCGCCGTCGGTCTCGAGGATCGCCGCGTCCACCCCGTCCATCGACGTGCCCGACATCGTGCCCTGCGCCCGCATCGCTTGCCCCCCGGCTCCGGCCCGCGCTAGGCACGCGGGCCGCACGAGGATGGACCCGCCGCCCGATGACCTTCCACCCCAAATCCGACTTCCTGACCGCGCTCCTCGAACGCGGCTTCGTCGCCGACTGCACCGACCTCGAGGGGCTCGACGCCCGGATGCACGCGGAGCGCGTCACCGGCTACATCGGCTTCGACCTGACGGCGACGTCGCTGCACATCGGCAACCTCGTGCAGATCATGCTGCTGCGCTGGATGCAGCGGACGGGCCATCGGCCGATCACGCTGATGGGCGGCGGCACCACCAAGGTCGGCGACCCGTCGGGCAAGGACGAGATGCGCCGCATCCTGACCGTCGAGCAGATCGCCGCCAACGCGGACGGCATCCGGCAGGTCTTCGCGCGCTACATCGCCTACGGCGACGGCCCGACCGACAGCCCGCTCGTCGACAACGCCGAATGGCTCGACCGGCTGGGCTACATCGAGTTCCTGCGCGACATCGGCAAGCACTTCACGATCAACCGCCTGCTCGCCTTCGACAGCGTCAAGTCCCGGCTCGACCGCGAGCAGGCGCTGTCGTTCATCGAGTTCAACTACATGCTGCTGCAGGCCTACGACTTCCTCGAGCTGCACCGCCGCTACGGCTGCGCGCTGCAGATGGGCGGGTCGGACCAATGGGGCAACATCGTCTCGGGCGCCGACCTGATCCGCCGGGTCGAGGGCGCGCAGGCCTTCGGGCTGACGACGCCGCTGGTGACGCGCGCGGACGGGCGCAAGATGGGCAAGTCGGCGGACGGCGCGGTCTGGCTCAACGAGGACATGATGGCGCCCTACGGCTTCTGGCAGTGGTGGCGGAACGTCGACGACGCCGACGTGGGCCGGTTCCTCAAGATGTTCACCGACCTGCCGGTGGACGAATGCGAGCGGTTGGGCGCGCTCGGCGGATCGGAGATCAACGCGGCCAAGGTCCGGCTCGCGAACGAGGTCACGACGCTCCTGCACGGGGAGCGGGCGGCGGTCGAGGCGGAGGCGACCGCGCGCGAGACGTTCGAGCGGGGCGGGGCGGGCGACGCGCTGCCGACGCTGGCGCTGGACGCGGCCGAGGCCGAGGCGGGCGTGTCGGTGGTGCAGCTCATCGTGCGCGCGGGGCTCGCGAAGTCGGGCAAGGAGGCCAAGCGCCTGATCGCCGACGGCGGCGCGCGGCTCGACGACGCGGCGATCGAGGATGCCGGGATGGTGCTCGACGCGGCCGCCCTCGCCGCGCCCGTCAAGCTCTCGGCGGGGCGCAAGCGGCACGCGCTGGTGCGGCTCGCCCCGTGAGGGAACCGCGCGGCGCCCGCGTCCGTTGGACTGCGAACCCTTCCGCAGGAGCCCCCGCATGAGCGCGCCCAACACCAACGTCGAGAAGCAGCAGAAGCGTCACGCGGGCCCGCTCGTGGGCATCGTCGCGGGCGTGGCCTTCGTCGCGGTCATCCTGCTCGGCTTCGTCTTCTTCACGACGGGCGGCGGGGACGAGGACGTGGACGTCGCGATCCCTGCGGACGCGGAATCGAACGTCCTGCGCGACGTGCCCCCGCCGCAGGTCAACGCGCCGCCCTCCGACGCGGTCGTCCCCGACACCCGCTGACGGATCGGCGCGGGCCGTGGCCCGCGCCGCACGCTCACCGCCGACGGAGCGCGAGCGCGCCCAGCCCCGCGAGCAGCAGCCAGCCCGCCGCCGGCAGCGGCACCGGCGTCACCGGACCGAGATCGGCGAACGAGGCGACGGCCACGCCGCCGGCCCCGTCCGAGAACGCGAACCGCTCGAAGCCCGCGAACCGCAGCGCCGTGGCCGCCGTCCCCGCGCCGAGGTCGAGGCGGAACGCCCCCTCCGGCAGAGCCCCCAGCCGCACGACGTCCGACAGCAGGTAGGCCAGCGCCGAGAGCGTGTCCTCGCCCGTCCCGCCGTCGATCAGGTTGCCCGTCAGGTCGCCCATCCGCGCGACGTCGAGCGCGAACGTGTCCGCGCCGTCGCCGAGCCGGACGTCGCCGAACGTCTGCCCGGCCTCCTCGAAGCGGTCGTCGCCCGCGCCGAGATCGACCGCGACGCCCGATGTGCCCCGCAGCACGCCCTCGTTGCGGATCGACTGGGTGCGGACGTTGGCCGGTCGGTGAGCACGGCCGAGATGCCCTCGATGAGCCCCCGGTTCACGATGGTGGACGCCGTCTCCACCTCCGTCTCGTCGAAGTCGATCGCCGCGTCGAGCGTGGAGCGGATCACCCCGCTCGCCTCATTGACGACTGATCCGTAATCGAGGTCGATCGCGTCCTGTGGGTCCGTTGCGTCCGTTCCGACGTTCTCGATCAGCCCGAAGTTCACGATCCGGACGTCCTCGCCCTTCACCGCGTCGTCGTTCGCGCGGATCACGCCCGCGACGCCATTCGTCAGCGTCAGCACGCCGTCCGCGTTGATGCCCTCGTCGAAGCCGTCGATCGTGCCGTCATTGGTGATGACCGTGACGCCCTCGACCTGGATCGCGTCGTCCCCGTCCGGGCCGGTCGTGGCGACGCGCCCGCCCGCGCCGATCGCGATCGAGCCGCCCGCCTGCAGCCGCAGCGCGTCACCGGTGGCGTTCGTCACGCTGGCGCCCACGCCGACGGTGACGTCCACCGCGTCGCGACGCTCGCGGAAGCCGTCGGCGTCGGTCCCCGTGCAGGTCACGTCCGTGCCCGACCGCGTGCAGTCGGCGGAGGCGGGCATCGCGGTCAGCAGCGCGAGCGCGGCGGTGGTGGCAAGCAGTCTCATGGTCCGGTCCCCCGGGCCGGGATGGCCCGGGGGGCGGCTAGCGGAGGCCCGTGACGGCCGCGTGACTACTGCGTCACGCGCACCGCGCGCATCACGTCGGGCTCGGCGACCGCGCCGCCGCGGCCCTGCCCGCGGGTGATGGCGTCGATCACCTCCATGCCGGACGTCACCTCGCCCACCACGGTGTACGCCCCGTCGAGATGCGGGGCGGGCGCGAACATGATGAAGAACTGGCTGTTGGCCGAGTCGGGGCTCGCGGAGCGCGCCATCCCGACCGTCCCGCGCTCGAAGCTCCGGTCGGAGAACTCGGCGGGCAGGTCCGGCAGGTCGCTGCCGCCGGTGCCCGCGCGCGACAGGTCGCCGCCCGCCACGCCGTCGGACACGTCGCCGGTCTGCGCCATGAAGCCCTCGATCACGCGGTGGAACACGACGCCGTCATAGGCGCCGTCCCGCGCGAGCGTGACGATCCGCTCGACATGGGCGGGCGCCACGTCCTCGAACAGGTCGATGACGACGGTGCCGTTCGCCTCGCCCTCGACGTCGATCTCGATCCCGGTGGCGAACGCCGGGGCGGTGGTGAGCAGGAGGATGGCCAGGACGTTACGCATCGGCGGCCACCTTCACGCTGATCATGCGGTCGGGATCGGCGGGCGGCTCGCCGCGCACGATCTTGTCGACGTGCTCCATCCCCGAGACGACGCGGCCGTAGACCGTGTACTGCCGGTTCAGGAAGTGGTTGTCAGCGAAGTTGATGAAGAACTGGCTGTTGGCGCTGTCAGGCGACTGGCTGCGCGCGGCGCCGATCGTGCCGCGGTCGTGCGGTATGCCCGAGAACTCCGCCTTCAGGTCGGGCTTGGAGGAGCCGCCGGTCCCCGCGCGCTTGACGTCGCCGCCCTCGCCCCCGTGCTCAACGTCGCCGGTCTGCGCCATGAAGCCGTCGATCACGCGGTGGAAGACGACGCCGTCATAGGCGCCCTCGCGCACGAGCTCCTTCATCCGCGCGACGTGGCCGGGCGCGATGTCGGGCAGCAGCTCGATCGTCACCGGCCCATCCTTGAGCTCGATGACGACCGCGTTCTCGGGGTCCTTGATCTCGGCCATGGAGGCCTCCCTGTCGGTTTGTCCGGCGCGTTACCTAGTCCGCGCGACCACCGAGGGAAAGCGTCACTCCGCGGCGTCGGCGGGCCGGTGGACGAGCGTGGCCGGTGCCGTCCCGTCGCCCGCGCGCGGGCCTTCGGGCGAGGCCAGCATCCGCGCCCCGTCCTCGTCGAGCGTCGTGTCGAGCGCGTTGCGGAAGTCGAGCGCGACATGCGTCCCGGTGGGGCCGGTGGCGACGTCGATGGTCGCCTCGAGCTGCTCGACGAGCCCGCGCACGATGCGCGCGCCGAGGTTTCCCTCCTCGGGCCAGCGGCTGTCGCCGAGGCCCACGCCGTCATCCTCGATCGTGAGCCGGACGCGGTCGCCGCCGAGCTGCTTGAGCCGGACCTCGACGACCCCCTCGGGGCGCCCCTCGAAGGCGTGCCGCAGCACGTTCGACAGCACCTCCGACGTCAGCAGGCCCAGCTGCGCGGCCCGCTCGGTGCGCATGTAGACCGCGTCCGTGTCGATGTTGATGCGCACGTCGCGCCCGCCGTCGAGTGCGCCGACGGTGTTGGCCACGCGGCTGACGTAGCCGCCCGCCGAGACGACGTCATAGCGCACGCCCTCGCCCGCATCGCCCGGCGCGGTCGAGAACTCGTCGTAGAGCAGCGCCAGCGCGTCCACGCGGCGCGCGATCACGTCGTAGCCGCTCGCCGGGTCGGGCGAGCCCCTGGCCTCGCGCGACTGGAGGCGGATCATCGAGGAGACCATCTGCAGGTGGTTCTTCACCCGGTGCTGCATCTCCTGCAGGCGGTCGTCGAAGCGCGCGACGGCGCGGCCGCCCTCGGGCTTCGCCTCGAGCACCTCCGATTGCAGGCCGACGAAGGCGAAGAGGTCGCCCCGTTCGTCCAGCACCGGCGCGATCATCAGCCGGTTGAGGAACGGCGTCCCGTCGGCGCGGTAGTTCGTCAGCGTCACGACGGCGGGTCGCCGCTCGGCCACGGCGCGGGCGAGGTCGCGCGCCGCCGGCTGGTCGCGGTCCTCGCCCTGCAGGAAGCGGCAGTTGCGGCCGACCACCGCGCTCGCGACGTAGCCCGTGACGCGCTCGAACGCGCGGTTGACGTAGACGATCGGGTTGTCGGGCTGGTTGGGATCGCTCAGCACCATCGACAGCGGCAGGTTCGCCAGAAGTTCCTGCCCCGCCTCGAGGTAGATGTTGCGGCGAAGCTGGGTATCCATGGGCGAATGTCCGTTGCGGCGTGCCGATCCCGTCCGGCGGGCCCCGTTGTCGCCCGTTCATCACGAGCAGGCAAGGGGTTGCGCCGGACGGGCGCGGCGCACGCTGCGGCGTCAGGCGGGCTTGCCCGCCTGCTCGTGCAGCCTCGCGACCTGCGACGAATCGAGCGCGAGGGCGGTGGCGAAGCGCTGCAGGAACGCCTTCTCGCCGGGCTGGTCCGGGTCGATCGCCGTCAGCGCGGCGGCGTAGACCTCGGCCTCGTGGCCGCGCGGCACGTCGCGGGCGAGCGCCTCGGGGTTCACCGGCTCCGACAGCGCGCGGTCGATCGCCTCGCGGTCGGCGTGACGTCTCGGCGTCGCCGACGATCTCGTCGAGCGCGGCGCGCTCCTTGGGGTCGATCACGCCGTCGGCGCGCACCGCCTGGCAGATCGCGCGGACCATCGCGGCCGCGGTCGCCTCGTCGGCCACGCCGGTCTCGGCCATCCGCATCCGCTCGTCCTCGCCCTGGCCCATGGCCGCGCCGCCGCCCGCCATCGCGGCCAGCCCGCCGAGCAGGCCGCCCATGCCGCCCGAGCCGCCCATCCCGCCGGGGCGCCCCGCGCCGCCGCCGAGCGCGCCCAAGAGCCCGCCGAGCCCGCCGCCCGCCGCCGAGGAGCCGCCGCCGAGCGAGGCCATCAGCCCGCCCATCCCGCCGCCGGTGGCGCCGCGCGCCGTGCTCGCGCCGCGGCCCTGCTGACCCTGCGCGAGCATGTCGCGCACGCCCGCCATCCCGCCGCGCTGCTGGAACGCGGCGTAGCCCTTCGACGCGGCGAAGGCGATCGCCATCTTCATGGCCATTCTCTTGAGCGACATGCGGATTCTCCCCTGGCTGTCGCCCCCAAGATAGGGGGCGCCCGGCCGGGATGAAGCCCTCAGCCGGCGGGCAGCAGGTTCGGCACGATCGTCACGATGGCCGGGAACATCCACAGGATCGCGAGCGCCAGCATCTGGATCAGCACGAACGGGACCACGCCGCGGTAGATGTGCCCCGTCGTCACCGCCGCGGGCGCCACGCCGCGCAGGTAGAACAGCGCGAAGCCGAAGGGCGGCGTGAGGAACGAGGTCTGCAGGTTCACCGCGATCATGATCGTCACCCATTTGGGGTCGAACGTGCCGCCGTAGATGACCGGGCCGACGATCGGGATGACGATGTAGATGATCTCGAGGAAGTCGAGCACGAAGCCCAGCACGAACAGGATCACCATCACGATGAGGAACACCGCGATCTCGTTGTCGTAGCTGCGCAGGAACTCCTGGATGTAGTGCTCGCCGCCGAACGAGATCAGCACGAGGTTGAGGAGCTGCGAGCCGATCAGGATGGTGAACACCATCGACGTGACCTTCGCCGTCTCGCGCACGATCGGTCCGAGGACGTGCGACCGGAACAGCACCCACGACGCGTAGAGCAGCCCGAGGAACGCGCCGTGATAGGCGATCTGCGCGATCAGCATCGCCACGACGTCGCCCGGCGTGGTCGTCTCGAGGCCCGTGCGCAGGTCGAAGTTGACCCCGAACAGCAGCATCACGATCAGCGCGAGCGTGGCGAGCAGGATCGGCGCGCCCGCGCTGCCCTCCTCGCGCAGGCGGCGGTAGGCCGCGAGCATGATCGCCCCGCCCGCGCCGAGCGCCGCGGCGGGCGTCGGGTTGGTGATGCCGCCGAGGATCGAGCCCAGCACCGCGATGATGAGCACCAGCGGCGGGAACACCACCGCGAGCAGCTCGTTCGACGCGAGCCGACCGAAGGCCGGCGCGACGCCCCAGAGCACGATCGCCATCGGGATCGCCATGAGGATGAAGGTCGCGCCCGGCGAGGTGAGCGGCCCGATCAGGAGCCAGTCGACCGCGAGCGCCAGCGCCACCCCCGCCGCCCCGATCATCGAGCGGTCGCGCGTCGGCGAGCGGGTTCACCCCCCGCGCCGTCGCGAGCACGAGGCCCATCCCGAGGAACAGCACCGCGACCCCGGTGCCGATCGGCGCGGCGGTCGCCACCGCGGTGGCGCGCGAGGCGACGATCTCCTCGGGCGTCAGCTCGCGCGACACGGCCGCGCCGCCCGACGCGTCGAGCGTCTCCTGCTCGGCCACGGCCGCGTCCCACGCCGCCTGCCCGTGCAGCGCGATCATCGACGCCGCGCATTGCGGCGAGACGTTGGTGCGCAGGCTCGCCCCCTCGCCCGCCACCGAGTAGCTCGAGACGGTGACGTCCTGCGTCCCGATCACGCCGACCGTCCCGAGCGCGATCCCGCCCAGCACGATCGCCGCGGGGGCGCCGAGGAACCAGGTCAGCTTCTCGCCGCGCGTCGCATGGCTTGCGCGGCCGCCCTCCATGCGCACCGCGGGCGCCTTGGACGGGTTCACCAGCGCGAAGCCGAACGCGTAGGCGCCGTAGAGGAAGGCGAGGAAGATCCCCGGCAGCAGCGCCGCCTGGAAGAGCGTGCCGACCGAGACGACGGCGGGCTGCCCGAGATAGGTCAGCGCGTCGGAGCAGCCGGCGAGCTGCGCGCGGTTCTCCTGCGCGGTCGAGTAGATGTCGCCCGCGAGCGTGCCGAGCAGCACGATCACGATCGAGGGCGGGATGATCTGCCCCAGCGTGCCCGACGCCGCGATCACGCCGGTGGCGAGCTCGGGCGAGTAGTTGTTGCGCAGCATCGTCGGCAGCGCGAGCAGGCCCATCGTCACGACCGTCGCGCCCACGATCCCGGTGGAGGCGGCGAGGAACGCCCCCACGATCACGATCGAGACCGCGAGCCCGCCCGGCAGCGGGCCGAACACGCGCGCCATCGTCGTCAGCAGGTCGTTGGCGATCTTGGAGCGCTCGAGCGTGATGCCCATCATCACGAACATCAGCACCGCGAGCAGCGTCTCGATCGAGGCGCCCGCGATCACCCGCTCGTTCATGCGGTTGACGATGAAGCCGATGTTGCGGTCGAGCGCGGTCTCCCAGCCCTGCGGGAACAGCGCCTCGGCCACGCGCGGGAGCTCGGGGTACCGGAACACCGAGATCGCCTCGCGCGCGACCCCCTCGCGCACGAGAGCGGCGTATTCGGCGGACGACTGGTCGATCGCCTGGTGGATCAGGATGCCCGCGCTGTCGAGCGCGGCGATGATCGCGAAGCTGATGGCGCCCGCGCCCGCGATGGCGAAGGCAACCGGGAAGCCCGACATGATCGCGCCGAACAGGCACAGGAACACGATGAGGATGCCGACCTCGACCCCGTCCAATCCGAATAGCATCTCGCGTCCCCCCCGGGCTCTTGCGGCCCGTGCGTGTCGTTTACGTCTGCGGCTTCGGCTCGACCGGCCCGGCATAGTCGAGGTCGAGGTAGCGGTTCGCGCTGGCCTCGCCCTCGCGCCATTCGAGCCAGCTGCGCCAGAAGAACACGCAGGCCTGCGCGAAGGCGGTGGCCACGAAGAGCAGGATCAGGATCTTGAACAGGAAGTAGGCGTTGAAGCCGTTCGGGCTGAACCCGATCGTCTCGACGTTCCAGCGCACCGCGCGCGCCTTCATCAGCATCCGGTCGAGGTCGTCGGAGGCCGAGGTCGCGGGCGTGATGAGCGAGCGCCAGAGGAAGAACCACGAGTAGATCCACGTCAGGATCAGCGCGGGCATCATGAAGAACAGGCAGCCGGCCATGTCGATCGCGCGCTTGGCGCGGTGGCCGACGGCGGAATAGACGAGGTCGACGCGCACGTGCCCGCCCTGGATGAAGGTCCAGGCGACGCACAGGCAGACGATGATCGCGTTGTAGAGCTTCAGCTCCTCGGAATACCACGACAGGTCCTTGGTGAAGACCGTGCCGAGCGGGCCGATGGAGATCTCGGAGACGCGGAAGATGCGCTGCAGGAAGATGATCATGATCTGCTGCATGACCATGACGAACCCGGCCCAGGCGGCGATCCGGCCGGTCCAGTTCAGAACCGCCTCCGAGCCGCGCACGAGACCCCAGCCGAAGGCCCGCGAAACACCCACGCCGATGGTCAGCGAGCCGACGATCACGAGGAGGACGAAGAACAGCTCCACGCTCGCGCCGTAGTAGACGAAGCGCATGATCGACTCGGCCTGCGTCCAGTCGAGCCAGGCGCCGGGGTTCAGGATCGCCGCGCCCATGTTGCGGAACGCGAGGGCGAGGTTCGTCAGGAACCAGCCGATGGCCTCGATCATGGACGTCCCCCCCGCGACGCGTCTGCGATCCGGGGCCGACCGCCCCCCGGCAGGCTGCGGCCCGGCCCCCGCGAGGAGGCCGGGCCGGCGATCACGCGGTGGCGATCAGTTCATCACCCGGTCGCGCTGCGCGCGGTAGGTGCCCTCGGAGGCCTGGATCCACGACGACGAGGACCGCATCGAGTCCATCGCCGAGTTGTGGATGCGCGCGAACAGCTCGTCGCCCATGTTCTCCTCGGTGACCGCGTTGGCCGCGACGCCGAACGCGTCCCAGACCGTGTCGGGGAAGGTCAGGACCTGCACGCCGCCGGAACGCAGGCGGTCGAGCGCCTCGCCGTTCTCCTTGAGGAACTGCGCGAGGTTCCACTGGTGCGCCTCGGCCGACGCGATCTCGATGATCTTCTGCTGCGCCGGGGTCAGGCTCTCGAACACGTCGCGGTTCGTCGCGACCGACAGGCCCGCGCCCGGCTCGTGGAAGCCCGCGGCGTAGTAGAGCTTGGTGATCTCCTGGAAGCCGGCCTTCTCGTCGGCCCAGGGCCCGATCCACTCGGTCCCGTCGATCGCGCCGGACGACAGCGCCTGGTAGACCTCCGAGCCCGGCAGGTTCTGGACCGAGGCGCCCATCTTGCCGAGCGCCTGGCCGCCGAGGCCGGGCATGCGGAACTTGAGACCCTGGAAGTCCTCCGGCCCGTTGATCTCCTGGCGGAACCAGCCGCCGGCCTGCGCGCCGGTATTGCCGCCGAGGAACGACTTCAGCCCGAAGATCGAGCCCAGCTCGTCGTGCAGCTCCTGCCCGCCGTCGTGGTAGTACCAGTTCGCCAGCTCCTGCGCGGTCATGCCGTAGGGCACCGCGGTGAAGTAGGCGTAGCCCGGATGCTGGCCGACGAAGTAGTAGTCGGCGCCGTGGTACATGTCGGCCTGGCCGGACGTGACCGCGTCGAACACCTCGAACGCGCCGACGAGCTCGCCCGCGGCCTTCAGGTCGACGGTGATCTGGCCGTCGGTCATCGCGGTGATGCTGTCGGCGACGTGCTGCGCGGCGTCGTGGACGCCCGCGAGGCCGCGGCCCCAGGTCGTCACCATCGTGAGCGTGCGGTTGCCCTGCGCGTAGGCGGGCGCGGCGAGCGCGCTGGCCGTGGCGGCGCCGGCGGCGCCGATCGTGGAATTCCTAAGGAATGAACGACGGTCCATATTCCCCTCCCTTGAATGCTCTCCGACGTCGCGGCCTCCCAGCCCCGACGCTACCCCGGAACCGGGGTGTGGGCGCACCCTAGCGACGTCGATCGCCCTTGGATATACCGGATTTCGCGTCGATCGGGGGGTGCCGCTGGGGCAGGTCAGCCGCGCCCGAGGATCGCCGCGACGTAGCCCTGCGTCTCGGCGTAGGGCGGCACCCCGCCGTGGCGGACCACCGCGCCCGGGCCCGCGTTGTAGGCCGCGAGCGCCAGCCGCCACGTCCCGAAGGCGCGGTACTGCGCGGCGAGGTAGCGCGCGCCGCCCTCGAGGTTCTGCGCGGGGTCGGTCGGATCGACGCCGAGCGCCGCGGCGGTCCCGGGCATCAGCTGCGCGAGCCCGAGCGCGCCCTTCGCGGAGACCGCACGCGGGTTCCAGCCCAATTCCTGGCGCACCAGCCGCAGGAACAGGTCCTCGGGCACCCCGTGGCGGCGCGCCGATGCCCGCGCCTGGTCGATCCAGGCCGAGCGCCGCGACCCGTCGTAGCCCGGTACGCGCTCGACGGCGGCGCCGCGCGCCTCGGGCACGACGGGACGAAGGCGGTCCGAATGCGCGTACTGGTCCGACAGGCGGCGATCCATCAGCGCGGTCTGGCTGGCGAAGCGGCTGCCCGCGGACTGCGCCGCGGCGGGCGCGGGCGCGGCGAGTGCCACCAGGAGCGTCGCGGCCATGACGGCGCGGCAGGCATCGATCATCCGGTCCCCTCCCCCGTCCGGTCGGGGCGCGGACGACCCGGTGGACGCGCCGACGCTAGCGCATCCCGCCCGCCCGGGGAACCCGGCCCCGCCCCCGCTGGACTATGGCCGCGGGGCCGTGTTGAAGGACGGGCGAGTGCAGCGGCGGAGGTGCGGGCATGGCCGGCAGCGTGAACAAGGTGATCCTCATCGGCAATCTCGGCCGCGACCCCGAGACCCGCAGCTTTCAGAACGGCGGCAAGGTCTGCAACCTGCGCATCGCCACCTCCGAGAGCTGGCGCGACAAGGCGTCGGGCGAGCGCAAGGAGCGCACCGAGTGGCACTCGGTCGCGATCTTCCAGGAGGGGCTGGTGCGGATCGCGGAGCAATATCTCAAGAAGGGCTCGAAGGTCTATATCGAGGGCCAGCTCCAGACCCGGAAGTGGCAGGACCAGTCCGGCCAGGACCGCTACTCCACCGAGGTCGTCCTGCAGGGCTTCGGCGGCACGCTGACGATGCTCGACGGCCGCGGCGAGGGCGGCGGGGGCGGCGGCTTCGGGGGCGGCGGCGGCGACGACTACGACGACCGCGGCTCCTCGAACTACGGCGGCGGCGGTGGCGGCGGCGGGGGCGGCGGGGGCAACCGGGGCGGCGGCGGCTCCGACCTCGACGACGAGATCCCGTTCTGACGGCCGGGCCGCGCGCGGCCGCGACGATCCTGAACCCCGCCCTCGCCGCCACCCGGCCGCCGCCCGTGATGGAGGCGCGGCGCTGGATCGAGGGGGCGACCTTCCCGCCCGACCGCCCGCTCCTCAATCTCAGCCAGGCCGCGCCCGCCGACCCGCCGCCGGAGCCGATGCGGCGGGCGATGGCCGAGATGGTGATGGCCGACCCGTCGGTGCACCTCTACGGCCCCGTCCTCGGGCTTGGCGCCCTGCGCGAGCGCGTCGCCGCCGACTGGAGCGCGGCCTATGGCGGGACCGTCGCGCCCGGCCAGGTCGCGATCACGTCGGGGTGCAACGAGGCCTTCGCCGCCGCCATCGCCACGCTCGCGGGTCCCGGCGACGAGGTGATCGTGCCGGTGCCCTACTACTTCAACCACGCGATGTGGCTGCAGATGTCGGGCATCGTCCCGCGCCTCCTCGAGACCGGCCCCGACCTGCTGCCCGACCCGGAGGCCGCCGCGGCGCTCATCGGCCCCGGCACCCGCGCCATCGCGCTCGTCAGCCCCAACAACCCCGGCGGCGTCGAGTACCCGGCGGCCACGCTGCGCGCCTTCGCCGACCTCGCCCGCGCGCGCGGCATCGCGCTGATCGTCGACGAGACCTACCGCGACTTCGATGCGCGGGTCGATCCGGAGGGGCGCGAGGGAAAGCCGCGGGCACCCCACGACCTCTTCGCCGATCCCGACTGGGACGACACGCTGATCCAGCTCTATTCCTTCTCCAAGGCCTACCGCCTGACCGGCCACCGGGTCGGCGCGATGGTCGCCTCGCCCGCCCGGCTGCGCGAGGTCGAGAAGTGGCTCGACACGGTCACGATCTGCCCCGCGGGGCTCGGCCAACGCGCCGCGCTGTGGGGGATGGAGAACCTCGCCGACTGGCTCGCGGGCGAGCGCCGCGAGGTGCTCGCGCGGCGCGCCGCGATGGAGGCGGGCTTCGCCGCCCTGCCCGGCTGGCGCCTCCTCGGATCGGGCGCCTACTTCGCCTATGCCGGGCACCCGTGGGACGCGCCCTCGGACGCCGTCGCCCGCGCGCTCGTCGACCGCGCCTCGATCCTCACGCTGCCGGGCACGATGTTCGGCCCGACGCGCGCCGAGGGCGGCTCCGGGCGGGCCGAGGCGACGCTGCGGATCGCCTTCGCCAACGTCGACCGCGCGGGCATCGCCACGCTCTTCGAGCGGCTCGCGGGCTTCGCTCCCGATGCGCCCGGAGCCTTGCCCGCATCCTGAGCCGCGCCTATGGATGCGCCGCTTCGGGGAGGGACGCATGGCCGACACCAAACGCCGGAAGGCATCGAACGTCGTCGTCTGGGTCATCCTCGGCCTGCTGATCTTCGCGCTCGCGGGCTTCGGCGCGTCGAGCTTCGGCGGGTCGGCCACCGAGGTCGCCACCGTGGGCGACCGCGAGGTCACCATGCAGGACTACGCCAACGCGCTGCGCAACGAGCAGCTTCGCGTGGAGGCGCAGACCGGCGAGCGCCCGACGCTGCAGCAGCTCCAGGCGTTCGGGCTCGACCGGCAGGTCATCGAGCGCCTGCTCGCGGGCGCCGCGCTCGAGGACGAGGCCGCGCGCATCGGCCTGTCGGTGGGCGACGCGGCCGTGGCCGAACAGATCCGCGCGACCGACGCGTTCCAGGGCTTCACGGGCGGGTTCGACCGCGACACCTACCGCCGCGCTCTCGAGGGGGCGGGGCTCGCGGAGGCGTCCTACGAGCGGCGCATCCGCGACGAGCTGGCGCGCGAGCTCCTGCAGGCCGCGGTCGTCGGCGGGACGGAGGTGCCGCGGGGCTTCGCCGACCGCATCGCCGCATGGCTCGCGGAGACGCGCGACGTCACCATCGGCACCGTGCGCGCGGACGACCTGCGCGACGCCGCGCCCGAGCCGACCGAAGCCGAGCTCGCCGCATTCTACGAGGCCGATCCCGAGCCGTTCCGCACGCCCGAGCGCCGCGCCTTGTCCTACGCGTGGATCACGCCCGACGCCCTCGCCCCGAACCTGCCCGCCGACGACGACACGCTGCGCGCGCTCTACGAGGAGCGCGGCGAGCAGTACCGACAGCCCGAGCGCGTGCTGGCCGAGCGGCTGGCCTTCGCCGACGAGGCGGCGGCGACTCGCCGCGCGCGACGCCATCGCCGCGGGCACCGAGACGTTCGACGCGCTCGTGGCGGCGCGCGGCCTGACGCTCGAGGACGTGGACCAGGGCGAGCTCGCCCGCGCCGACCTCGACCCCGCCGCCGCCGACGCGATCTTCGGCATGGCCGAGCCGGGGATCGCCGGGCCGTTCGCCGACGCCGCTCGGTCCCGCGCTCTACCGCGTTAACGCGATCCTCGACGCGACCGAGACGCCGTTCGAGGCGGTCCGCGAGGAGCTTGCCGTCGAGGCTTCGGTCGACGCCGCCCGCCGCGCGATCGAGGCCGCGCGCGACGACTACGACGACCGGCTCGCGGGCGGCGCGACGCTCGAGGACCTCGCCGCCGAGACCGAGATGGCGTTCGACACGATCGACTGGGACCCGTCGGTGACCGACGGGATCGCGGCCTATGACGGCTTCCGCGCCGCCGCCGCGGAGGCGGCCGAGGGCGACTTCCCGTCGATGCTGCCGCTCGCCGATGGCGGGCTCTTCGCGCTGCGGCTCGACGCGGTGACGCCGTCGGCGATCCCGCCGCTCGACGCGGTCCGCGCCGACGTCGCCGCCGCCTGGCGCGCCGACGCGACCGCCCGCCGACTGGCCGCGCGCGCCGAGGCGCTCGCCGCCGACCCGACCCCCGACCTGGCCGAGCCGCCCCGCATCGTCCCCGGCGTCGTGCGCGACGCGCCGATCGAGGGCCTGCCCGCGGCGGTCGTCGACGCGATCTTCGCGGCCGAGGCGGGCGACGTGATCGCGGTGCCGGGCGACGCCGAGCGCGCCTTCGTCGTGCGCGTGGACGCGGTCGCGCCCGCCGACCTCGCGCAAGGACAGGCGGCCGAGCTGCGCCGCGCGATCGTAAGCCAAGCGCAGGTCGACCTCGCGGGCGACCTGTTCGAGCATTACGGACGCGCAGTGCAGGCGCGCGCGGGCTTCACCGTCAACGACGCCGCCGTCGCGGCGGTGCAGGCGGACCTCGCGGGCAGCCGATGATCGCGCCCGACTTCGCGGGCTTCGCGGCGGGGTGGGAGGCGGGGCGCAACCAGGTGCTCTGGACACGCCTGCCCGCGGACCTCGACACGCCGGTCTCGCTCATGCTGCGGCTGGCGGACGCGCAGCCGTTCTCCTTCGTGCTCGAATCGGTCACGGGCGGCGAGGTGCGCGGTCGCTACTCGATCGTCGGCATGCGCCCCGACCTGATCTGGGAATGCCGCGGAACGGGCTCGCGCGTGAACCGCGCCGCTCGGTGGGATCCCGACGCCTGGGAGGATGCGGGCGAGCCGCTGGCCGCGATCCGCGCGCTTCTGGACGAGAGCCGGATCGAGCTGCCCGACGGGCTCCCGGCGGCGAGCGCCGGGCTCTTCGGCTATCTCGGCTACGACATGATCCGGCTCGTCGAGCGGCTGCCCGACGTGAACCCCGACCCGCTCGGCCTGCCCGACGCGGTGCTGATGCGGCCCTCGGTCGTGGCCGTGCTCGACGGGGTGCGCGGCGAGGTGATCCTGGTCGCGCCAGCCTGGGCCGGCGCCGGGGGCAGCGCGCGCGCCGCCTACGCGCAGGCCGCCGAGCGGCTCCAGGACGCGCTCGCCGCGCTCGCCCGGCCCGTGGCCGAGCCGCGCGACATGGGCGAGCCGTTCGAGCCGGGCGAGGGCGCGTCGAACTTCGCGCCCGGCGCCTACGAGGCGGCCGTCGAGCGCGCGCGGGAGTACATCGCGGCGGGCGACGTGTTCCAGGTCGTTCCCTCGCAGCGCTGGACGCTCGACTTCCCCCTGCCCGCCTTCGCCTTCTACCGCGCGCTGCGGCGCACGAACCCGTCGCCCTTCATGTTCCACTTCGACCTCGGCGGGTTCCAGATCGTCGGCGCCTCGCCCGAGATCCTCGTCCGGGTCTTCGGCTCCGAGGTGACGATCCGCCCGATCGCGGGCACGCGGCCGCGCGGCGCCACGCCCGAGGCCGACCGCGCGCTCGAGGCCGAGCTGATGGCCGACGAGAAGGAGCGCGCCGAGCACCTCATGCTGCTCGACCTCGGCCGCAACGACGTCGCGCGCGTCGCCCGCCCCGGCACCGTTCGCCCGACCGAGACCTTCGCCGTCGAGCGCTACAGCCACGTCATGCACATCGTCTCGAACGTGGTGGGCGAGCTCGCGGAGGGGCACGACGCGCTCTCGGCGCTGCTCGCGGGGCTGCCCGCCGGGACGGTGTCGGGGGCGCCCAAGGTGCGGGCGATGGAGATCATCGACGAGCTCGAGCCCGAGAAGCGCGGCGTCTATGGCGGCGGCGTCGGCTACTTCTCGGCGGGGGGCGACATGGACATGTGCATCGCGCTGCGGACGGCGGTGCTGGAGGGCGGCCGGCTGCACCTTCAGGCCGGGGGCGGGCGTGGTCCACGACAGCGACCCGCGCGCGGAGTTCGAGGAGACGATGGCCAAGTCACGCGCGCTGCGGGTGGCCGCCGCGGAGGCCGGGCGGTTCGCGCGGCGGGGGAACCGCTGAGGCGGGGCGGATCGTACGATCCGGGGTAAGTCCGAGAGCCGTTCTTCACATTCCGGGGTAATTTCGCTCAGCCCCGCGCGAGGCGCGTCAGCACCCGGTCGAGCGCGTCGGCGAAGGCCGCCCGGTCGCGCGGGCCGTAGGGGCGCTGCCCGCCGCCCTGCCCGCCGGTCATGCCCTCCATGCCCGGTCGCAGCTCGTGCATCAGGTTGCGGCTCGCCAGCGTCTCGCCGATCGAGGAGGCGGTGAACTCGCGGCCGCGCGGGTCGATCGCGGCGCCCCCGGCCTCGATCACGCGGGCGGCGAGCGGGATGTCCGCGGTGACGGTCACCGTGCCGGACTTGGCCACCGCGGCGATGGCGTCGTCGGCCGCGTCGAACCCCTCGCCCGCGACGTAGAGCGCGATCAGCGGATGCTCCGTCAGCCGCAGGTAGGAGCCCGCGACGAAGATCGCGCGGACGTTCCGGCGGATCGCGACGCGCGCGATCTCGGCCTTCACGGGGCAGGCATCGGCGTCGATCAGGATCATGCGAGGTGGCCTCCGTCGAACGCCACCTCGCGCGGGCCGGCATCGGTGTCGAGGCGCAGGCGGTCGCCGTCGAGGCGGACGGCGCGCACCGGCGACGCGCCTAGGGTCCGCACGATCGCGGTCGGGCCGACGTGCCGCCCGGCGGGCAGGACGAGCGGCACGCCCGCGATCCGCGACGTTCCCTCCAGCGCGGCCCGGAACCCGTCCGCGCCCGCGCAGACCGCATCCTCCACCCCGATCACGCCCAACATCGCGCCGTCCCGGGGCGATCCGTCGCGACCACCGTTCCAGAGCCACAGGTTCGTCAGCGGCAACTGCTCCGCGCGCTTGCGGAACACGACCGTGTCCCCCTCCGCGGCGCGCGCGATCGCGGTCCAGCCGAGGCCCGGCGGATGGCTAAGCGACGCGAAATCCGTCCCCGGCCCTTCCGGCAGCCGTTCGAGATCGGCCACCGGAATCGCCGCGTCGGGCGGCAGGCGCTCGACCCCCGGCGCCTCCCGATGGGGAAAGGTCCGCGCGGGCCGTGCCGAGGTCGTCATCGCGGCGCCGCCCCGCGCGCGCAGCATCGGGTGCAGCGCGAAGGTGCAGGGCGCGTCGAGGTCGAGGCGATCCGTCCGGTAGAGCGCGGGATGGCCGTCGCGCAGCGCGACGGTCGCCTCGATCCGGCCCCGGCCGAGCGCCGCGCGCGCGGTGAGCGCGGACGAGGACGCCCGCACCAGCCGCCACGCCTCGTTCAGCGCGCGCCCGTGCGGGGGCCCTCCGTCGACGTCGTCGTGACCGAACGGCGCGCAGGCGAAGCTGCCGCCGAGCCGCCGGTCGACGCGCGGGATCGCGGCGTCGGCCTGCACCGCCGGGTCGTCGCGCCACGGCGCGGACCAGAGCACCTCCGCCCCGCCGATCCGCAAGCCGCGGCAGCATCCCGCCCCGCGCCTCCCGGACGGCGGAGGTCCCGCGCGCGGCGAGGCTCACGCCAACGCGCGCAGGCCCTGCGCCAGGACCGCCGCGTCGCAGCCGACCGCGACCGCGCGCGCGCCCGCCGCGATCCAGCGTTCCGGATCGGCCGCGAAGATGCCCGCGACCGTGCCCGTGGCGGCGATCCGCGCGACGGCGTCCTCGAGCGCGGCGAGCAAGCCCAGCTCGGACGGCACGGTGCCCATGTCGGCCGCGAGGTCGGCGGGGCCGAGGAACACGCAATCGACCCCCGGAACCGCGCAGATCGCCTCGAGCGCGGCTCAGCGCGGCGCGGCTCTCCGCCTGCACCCAGACCGAGACCGCCGCGTTCGCGCGCGCGGCGTAGCCCTCGTCGAGCGACCACATCCCCGACCGCGCGACCGCCGCGCCCATCCCGCGGACGCCCTCGGGCGGGTAGCGGCAGGCGGCGACGGCGGCGCGGGCCGCGCCCTCGGAGTGGACCATCGGCACGAGCACCGTGCGCGCGCCGAGGTCGAGCGCCTGCTTCAGCAGCCAGTCCTCGTTCGCGGGCACGCGCACCACCGCGTCCGGCGCGGCGATCAGGCGGCGACGGATGCAGCCTGGGTCCCATGGCCCGTGCTCCCCGTCGATCACCAGCCAGTCGAAGCCCGCGCGCGCGGCGATCTCGGCCGCCTCCGGCCCGGGCAGCGTCTGCCAGAGGCCGCGCGTGGCGGGACCGGAGGCGAGGCGGTCGCGGAGGGCGTTCATGGCGCGCTGGTGGCACGCCCTGGGGCCGGACGACAAGCCGTCGAAAGGCAGGAGCGGGTAACAAATGGAATGTCGGATACCGATCTACCGCAACTTCCAACCGATTGGCGGTTGACCGTCGAGCGCCTGCCCGTATGAGTGGCCCGCAGCGCGCGGGGCGCTTCGGCCCGCGCGTCCGTGCGACCCCCGGCCGCTCCGGTCCGGGGTTCTGCCCGGGGCCGCGGGGCGTTACGGGACGACGGGGATGGAGGGCGCGATGATGGCCGACGGGACGACGACCGCGGCACCGGCGAAGGCCGATGCCGATCAGATGACGGGCGCCAAGATGGTCGTGCGCGCGCTGCGCGACCAGGGCGTCGAGGCGATCTTCGGCTACCCCGGCGGCGCGGTCCTGCCGATCTACGACGAGATCTTCCAGCAGGAGGGCATCCGCCACTACCTCGTGCGCCACGAGCAGGCCGCGGTCCACGCCGCCGAGGGCTACGCGCGCTCGACGGGCCGCGTCGGCGTGGCGCTCGTCACCTCCGGCCCCGGCGCGACCAACGCGGTCACGGGGCTGACCGACGCGCTGATGGATTCGATCCCGATCCTCGTGATCTCGGGCCAGGTGCCGACCTTCATGATCGGCTCGGACGCGTTCCAGGAGGCCGACACGGTCGGCATCACGCGGCCCTGCACCAAGCACAACTGGCTGGTGAAGGAGACCGACGCGCTCGCTCCCGCGCTCCACGAGGCGTTCCACGTCGCGCGCTCCGGGCGGCCCGGCCCGGTGCTCGTGGACATCCCCAAGGACATCCAGTTCGCCACCGGGCGCTACGCGGGCCCCGCCGACGTGCCCGTGTCGCATTACCGCCCCCGGCTCGATCCCGACGCGGGCGCCGTCGCGCGCATGGTCGAGGCGATGGAGACGGCCGAGCGGCCCGTCTTCTACACCGGCGGCGGCGTGATCAACTCGGGGCCGGAGGCCTCGGCGCTGCTGCGCGAGCTGGTGGAGGCGACGGGCTTCCCGATCACCTCGACGCTGATGGGGCTCGGGGCCTACCCGGCCTCGGGCGCGCAGTGGCTGGGCATGCTCGGGATGCACGGCACCTACGAGGCCAACATGGCCATGCATGGCTGCGACCTGATGATCAACGTCGGCGCGCGCTTCGACGACCGCATCACCGGGCGCACCGACGCGTTCTCGCCCGGCTCGATCAAGGTCCATGTCGACATCGACCCCTCTTCCATCAACAAGGTCATCCGCACCGACATCCCCGTGCTGGGCGACGTGGCCCGCACGCTGCGCGCGGCGCTGGCGCTCTGGAACGAGCGCGGGCGGCGCACCGCGCGCGAGGGCGTGGCGCGCTGGCAGGAGCGCGTCGCGGAATGGCGCGCGGTCGCCTGCCTCGCCTTCGAGCAGACGGGCCCGACGATCAGGCCGCAATACGCCGTCGCCCGGCTCGAGGCGCTGACGAAGGACCGCGACCGCTACGTCTGCACCGAGGTCGGGCAGCACCAGATGTGGGCCGCGCAGTACATGGGCTTCGAGGCGCCGAACCGCTGGATGACCTCCGGCGGGCTCGGGACGATGGGCTACGGGCACCCGGCCTCGCTCGGCGTGCAGGTGGCCCACCCCGACGCGCTGGTGATCAACGTCGCGGGCGAGGCGTCGTGGCTGATGAACATGCAGGAGATGGGCACGGCGGTGCAGTACCGCCTGCCGGTCAAGCAGTTCATCCTCAACAACGAGCGCCTCGGCATGGTGCGGCAGTGGCAGGAGCTGCTGCACGGCGAGCGCTACTCGCAGTCGTGGTCGGAGGCGCTGCCCGATTTCGTCCTCCTGGCGGAGGCGTTCGGGGCGAAGGGCATCCGCTGCTCGGACCCCGCGGACCTCGACGACGCGATCCGCGAGATGCTGGCGCATGACGGGCCGGTCCTGTTCGACTGCGTGGTCGAGAAGCACGAGAACTGCTTCCCGATGATCCCGTCGGGCAAGGCGCATAACGAGATGCTGATGGCCAACGCGCAGATGCAGGGCGCGATCACCGGGACCGGCGCGGTCCTCGTCTGAGGCGGGCGGGCGTTAGACGACCATCGCTGCGGCGATCGCCGCGATGGATGCGCCGCCCGACACGTTGAGCGACGCGCAGCAATCCGCGGCGAGGTGACGGAGCGGCCGATGCCGATCCCCACGAGCAGCCAGAGGCCGCAGACCAGCGGGACCATGACCGTCGGCGGACAGCCCGAACAGGACCGCGTGCTCGGCCGGGCCGAGCCGCCCGTCGCAGTAGAGCGCGGCCGCGGCCAGCGCGGTGCTGAACGCCTTGGCGCCCGTCAGGACCATCGCGAGCCCCGCCGCCGCGCCCTGCCACAGGCCGGCGCCGGCGCGCGTCCGCGCCGATCCGTCGACCGGCGCGGTGGCGATCTTCCAGGCGAGCCGAAGCAGGACCAGCGTCGCCGCGAGCTGAAGCCAGCCGATGATCCGCGGATCCCACCCCGCGATCTCGCGCGTCATCGCCGAGGCCACCGCGAACAACCCCCCGTAGGCCACCGCGCCCCCGGCCAGGATGCCGGAGCCGAAGCGCACCCGCCCGGCGATGCCCGTGGTCATGAGGACGAGGTTGAGCGGCCCGGGCAGCGCCCCGACGACGAAGAGGAAGAACAGCAGGCCGTAATCGGGTCCGGGCATCGGAAAATCTCCGCCATGCAATGCGTCACGGGCCACCTTCCCGGCGGCGGCGGGGCCCGGACCATCCCCATCCGGGGATGGAGCGGCGTTAAGATTGGCGTAGCGTCAATCGGGCGGGCCGGACTATGCTCCGCACGCAACGTCAGGATCGCGAGGCCGATGACGGCGACCGAGCCCATGCACGAGGTCCTGCTCGACGTGGCGGAGGCCGCCCGACCGCTCTCGAGCGGACTCGACGCGGTGGCGCGGCGGATGGGCGGCGGCGCCATCGTCGCCTTCACCCAGGACCCCGAGATGGCCCGGCAGGGCACGGTCGCCGCCTCCGGGATCGACCCCGCGCTCGCGGACCGCGTGGTGGAGGACTTCGCCGATCCCGAGACCAACCCGACGCTGCGGTTCCTGCCCAACGCCGCGGCGGGACGGCTCCTGCATCGCGGCCCGTGGATGGACTGGCGCGCGCTCACGGCGAGCGCCTTCTACGAGCGGTTCTGGCGACCGAGCGGGACCGGGCCGGAGGCGGGCGGCATGCGGGTCCCGATCGCGGGCTACGGCGACCTCTACGTCTATGTCGGGCGGCCCGAGGGGCGCGACTGGCTCGACGGCGAGGCCGCGCGCCGCGTCGAGCATGACCTCGCGCAGCTGGCACGCGCGCTGCGGCTGCGCCTGATGCTGGCGGGCTCGCGGCAGGCCGCGGGCGCGGGCGGGGACATGGCCATCGTCGTCCTCGACGCGTCGATGCGCGTCCTGAGCCGCGCCGGCGGGGCCGAGATGCTGATCGCCGACGGGCGCGTGCTGCGGCTCGGCGAGGGGCGCGCGGCCTGGGCGCCCGAGGTCGCGCCGCGGCTGTCGCGCGCCTTCGCGGCGGCGGCGGCGGGGATGCCGTCGCGCGTGCCGCTCCTGGTCGGCGGCGCGCTGATGCTGGTGGACCTGGCACCCGGCCCGGCCCTGCCCGGCCGCGCGACCATCACCGTCTCGACCACCCGCCCGCGGCCTGCGATCTGGGACCGCGCGACGCTCGCGCAGGGCTTCGGGCTCACGGCGCGGGAGGCCGACGTGACGCTCGCGCTGATGACCGGCGCCGCGCCCGCCGCGATCGCCCGACGCCTCGGCCTGCGGCCCGACAGCGTGCGGACCTACCTCAAGTCGGTCTACTCGAAGACCGGCCTGCCGGGGCAGGTCGCGCTGATGGCGCATCTGGGCGGCACGCGCTCGGCGCGCTAGGCGGCGCGGGCGGTTCCCATCGGGATGCCGCGCGTGCTAGCCCGGCGGCACCCGTTTCCGGCGGACCCGCCTCCGCCCCGCGCCCGTCTGAGGTCCCCCATGCCCGCACTCGACATCGAGCCCGGCTCGACCTCGCATTCCGCCTACGAGCTCCGTCCGACCTTCTCGGACGTGCAGGAGCGCCACGTCCTCGCGGTCATGGTCGACAACGAGGCGGGCGTGCTCGCGCGCGTGATCGGGCTGTTCTCCGGGCGGGGCTACAACATCGAGAGCCTCACCGTGGCCGAGGTCGACCACGACGGCCACGCGAGCCGCGTCACGATCGTCACCGTCGGCACGCCGCAGGTGATCGAGCAGATCAAGGCGCAGCTCGGCCGGATCGTGACCGTCCGCGAGGTCCACGACCTCACCGTCGAGGGCCGCGCCGTCGAGCGCGAGCTGGCGCTCTTCAAGGTGGCGGGCACCGGCGACAAGCGGATCGAGGCGCTGCGGCTGGCGGAGATCTTCCGCGCCAACGTGGTCGACTCGACGCTCGACAGCTTCGTGTTCGAGATCACCGGCGACGTCGGCAAGATCGATGCCTTCGCCGAGCTGATGCGGCCCATCGGCCTGCAGGAGATGGCGCGCACCGGGGTCGCGGCGCTGGCGCGGGGTCGGGTTCAGGACGCGTAGCGGGCCTTGAGCGCGGCCTCGACCGGCTCGGTCACGAAGGCGGAGACGTCGCCGCCGAGCCGGGCGATCTCCTTGACGAGCTTGGACGCGATCGCCTGATGCTGCGCCTCGGCCATCAGGAACACCGTCTCGATCCGGTCGTTCAGCAGCCGGTTCATGCCGACCATCTGGTACTCGTACTCGAAGTCCGCGACCGCGCGCAGGCCGCGCACGATCATCTGCGCGCCCACGTCGGCGGCGCAGTCGATGAGCAGGTTCTCGAACGGGTGCGTGACGATCTCGGTGCCGGTGCGCTCCGACCAGTGCCGCGCCTCCGCCTCGACCATCGCCACGCGCGCCTCGAGGTCGAAGAGCGGGCGCTTGTCGCGATTGATCGCCACCCCGATCACCAGCCGGTCGACGAGGCGGCAGGCGCGCTTGATGACATCGATATGGCCGCGCGTGATCGGATCGAACGTGCCGGGATAGAGGGCGGTGCGCATCGGCGGGCCTCGCGTCTGGAGCCGCCCATGGCTGGCACGCGGGGCGGCGCGGTTCAAGCGAGCGGGCC
>CAVSOF010000028.1:0-116213 GCA_963729425.1 uncultured Alphaproteobacteria bacterium
AGCCGTAACGCGCCCGCGGAAGGGCGGCGACGGTGGCCGCGAACTTCGCCCGCTCGTAGGGCGAGGACCGGAAGTCCCAGGGGTCGTCGCCCTGAGCGTAGAGCGCGTCGAGATGGCCCTGCGCGACGCTCATCGCGCGATCTCGAAATAGGGCTCCGGGCCCGCGGCGAACATCGCGGCGAAGCCGTCGGGCATCGCGAAGGCGCCCGGCGCGTCGCGCACGATCCCGCCGGACTGGCTGAGATGGGCCGCGATCGCCGCGCGCTTGGCCGGCAGGCGTTCCGGCGCGGCGAAGGTCAGCGGCGTCGCGCCTTCGGGCAGCGGCACGTCGCCCCCCGCGCGCCACCGCGACCAGACCGCGTAGGAGACCAGCCGCAGGCCGGGCCGATCGGAGGCGACCAGCGCCGCGGCCGCCGCCCCGGCCTCGTGGTCGCAATGCGGGTCGAGCGGGGACGGGGCGACGAGGACGGCGATCCCGAGCGCGTCCACGAGCCCCGCGATCGCTTCCGCGACCGCCCACACCGGGACGCGGTGCAGCGCGGCGTCGGGGTGGCCGAGGAACGTGACGTCGCCCTCCGCCCCGCCGAGCGCCGCGACCGCCGCGAGCATCTCCGACCGGCGCAGCGCCGCCAGCCGCTCCGGCGGATGGCTCCGCGAGCCGGGATGCGAGGCGGCGCCGTCGGTCAGGCAGGCGACATGCGCGCGGCCGCCCCCGCCCCACGCCGAGGCGAGCAGCAACCCGCAGCCCAGCAACTCGTCGTCGGGATGCGGCGCGAGGACGAGCACCGGCCCCGCGACCGACAGCCTATCCATGCCAGAGCCCCGAGAGCGGACCCGGACGGCCGAGCGCGATCGCGCCCGCGCGCTGCTCGAAGGCGTCGCGCGCGGCCTGCCGGCAGTAGGTCGCGAGATCGCGCGCGATGCGCCCCGTCTCCGACCCGGCGGCGAAATGCGCGAGCCCGATCGAGCGCTCGACGGCGGCGACCGCGTCCTGCGCAAGGTCCTCCGTCAGCAGGCGTCCTTGGATCGAGAGCGCCACCGCGCGCTCCGGATCCGCGAGCCCCTCGGGGCCGGACGCGAGCGCCGCGGCGCGCTCGACCAGCCCGAACGCCGCCATCGCGCGCGCGACGAGCGGGCCGAGCCGCGCGACCTGCGCCTCCGCCCCCAGCCGATCCGCGGCATCCAGCGCGTCGCGGGTCTGCGGCGAGCAGGCCGAGCGTCCCGCCGAGCTGCAGCGCCGCGATCCGCCAGACGCCGCCGACGAAATGCGGCTCGCGGAAGTAGTCGCCCGCCGCGCCGATCCAGCGTGGCGCGAGGCCGGTCAGGTCCAAATCGCCCGAGACGGTCGCGCGCATCCCGGCCATCGCCCAGGTCCCCGGCCGGTGGCGGTCCGCGTCGGAGACGTCGACGAGGGCGAGCCGCGTCGCCTCGTCGCGTCCGACGGTGACGACGGCATGGGCGACCGTGCCGAGGCCCGATGCGAAGCGCTTGGTGCCTTCGAGCCCGTGCGCGCCGAGCCGCGTGGGCCGGTCGCCGTCCGCGCCCCACACGCCGAGCAGTCCCGCAGGCGCGGGCGGGCCGCCGTGGACGCGCAAGAGCAGGCGGGCGTTGACGTGACCCTCAAGCAACCGCGCAAGCGGCAGGTTCGCCTCCGCCACCGCGACGAGCGCGCGGGCGAGCGCCGCGGGTTCGTCCGCGTCGACGAGGCCCGCCTCGAGCGCGGCGGCGACGGACGGCGCGATGTCGCCCGCATCCTCCGCCGCCGCGGCGCGGGCGAGGCGCGCGAGAAGCGCGGCGTCGTCGGTCTCCATGCGGTCGAACACGTCGATCCCCCTATGGAGGAGGAAGTAGCGGCGCCGCGCCGACAGGCAAGGTTGCTCAGGCGGTTGCGCCCTGTCGTCGCGGGCGCGTCATGCCGGGGCGGCGTCCTCCACCGGAGACCCGCGCACCAGCACCGGCAGGCACAAGGCCGCCGCCACGAGCGTCGTCACGAGGTCCGCGCCACGAAGAGGAGCGCCGCCACCGCGAGGAGAGCGCGCTCCCATGCCAGGAGCGGCTGCGTCAGGTAGCCCGAGAACGCGGCCGAGAGCACGGTGATCCCGAGCATAGCGCCCGAACAGCGCCAGCGCGAAGAGCGGGCCAGGTCGACCCCTGCGTGACCAGGAGGAGCGACGGCGAGAAGACGAAGACGAACGGCACCAGCGCCTTGCCCATCGACAGACGGAACGCGGTGTTGCCCGCCTTGGACGCGTTCGCCCGCGATCCCCGCCGCCGCGTAGGCCGCGAGCGCCACCGGCGGCGTCACGTCGCCAGCACGCCGTAGTAGAAGACGAAGAAGTGCGAGACGATCGGCTCCACCCCGAGCGCGTTCAGGATCGGCGCCGCGATGGCGATCATGATCAGGTAGTTCGCCGTCGTGGGATGCCGCAGCCCATCAGGATGCAGACGCACCGCCGTCATCATCAGCGTGAACAGCAGCGTGAGCGTCTGCACCTCCATGATGCCGAACGGGATCAGCCATTGCGCCGCCTCGGCCCAGCCCGCGGCGGTGGTCGTCACGAGGTAGACGATCTTGAAGCCCACCACCGTCAGCGTCACCACGCCGATCGACCACGCCTACGAGCGCGGCGGCGACCGTAACCCGAGAGCGAGTACTTCGCGCCCAGCACGAAGCCCTCGAACACGTCGGTCGCCACGCCCCGCGCCGCGTCGGCGAAGCCACGCGCCATCAGGTTCTGGACGATCATCACGCCGATGCAGGCCGAGATCCCCAGAACGCCGCCGCGTAGGGCGTGCGCCCCGACAACAGCACCCAGACCAGCACGACGAGCGGCGCGATGGCGAGCGAGTTCGACTTGAACACGAGCCACGCGTCCGGCAGCTCCTCCTCGTCAACCCGCGCAGGCCGAGCCGCTTCGCCTCGATGTGGACCTGCACGAGCACGCCGAAGAAGTGCATGAATGCGCGCACCAGCGCGGCGGTCAGGATCGTCGTCAGCGGCACCTCGAGATACTCGATCATCAGGAAGCGCGACCGCGCCCATCACCGGGGGCGTGATCTGCCCGCCGGTGGAGGACGCGGCCTCGACGGCGGCGGCGAAGTGCGGGCGTAGCCGATCCTGATCATCGCGGGGATGGTGAGCGAGCCGGTCGTCACCGTGTTGGCGATGGAGGAGCCGGAGATCGATGCCCAGCATCGCCGAGGACAGGACCGAGACCTTCGCCGGCCCGCCTGCATACCGACCGGCGAGCGCGGAGGCGAGGTCGATGAAGAGCTGGCCGAGCCCCATGCGCGTGGCGAGCACGCCGAACAGCACGAAGTGGAACACGTAGGTCGCGATCACGCCGAGCGCGGTGCCGTAGATCCCCTGGCTCGTGAGGTAGAGGTGGTTGACGAGGCTGGCCCAGCTCGCGCCGGATGCTGCATGATGCCGGGCATGGAGCGTTCCGAGAATCGCGTAGGCCATGACCCGATCGCGATGACCGGCACGGCCAGCCCATCGCGCGGCGCGTGGCCTCGAGCAGCGTGGCGATGAGGACCGTGCCCATGACGATGTCGGTACTGTTCGGGTTGCCCACCCGCATCGCGAGCGTGTCGAACACCACGGCACGTACATCGCCGAGACGACGCCGAGCAGGAACGCCCAGTCGAGGAGCGGCAGGCCGAGCGGCGCGAGAAGCGTGGACCGTCCGGGCTCCGGGTCGACGCGCCCGGACCATCGAGAAGACCGCGAGACGAGCCCGAGCGTGAACGCGAGGTGCAGGCGTATGCGTCGTCTGCTGCAGGATGCCGAAGCCGGCGGTGTAGTAGTGGAAGCAGGCGCAGACGAAGAGCGCGACCGACGAGGCGATCAGGATCGGGCGCGTCAGCGGTCGGAACCGGACCTCGCTGTCGAACTTCTCCTCGAGCGCGCGCCGCCCGACTTCGTCATCGGCGCCGCGTCGTGGCCGCGCTCGTGCCGCCGCCGGTCCGGCCTTGGCGTCGGTCATGGTCGCATCCCCGCGGTGGGAGGAGCCTATCACGGCGACGGCGCATGGCCATCGCCGTGATGACGTTTCCGTGACGGCCTATCGGGTCAGGCCGGCTCCTCGTAGAGCTCGCTGCGCGCCCGGATGCAGCGGATGCCGACGCGTCGAGCGCGGTCTCGGCGGTGATCTCGGCCCCCTTGGCGTGGCCGCCGTCGAGCAGCGCGCGGGTGTCGTCGTTCCACAGCGCCTTGGTGCATCTCGTAGATCAGCTCCTCGGGCTGGTCCGCGCTCGTCGACCCACTCGGCGCCGACGCTGATCGTGGTCACGTCGGCATCCTGGCCCTCGTAGGTGCCCGCGGGGATCGTGTTCTCCGAGAAGAACTCGAACTCGCCCATGATCCCGACGCGACGTCGCCGTCGATCGGCACGATCACGATCTCGTCCTGGCTCGCCAGCTCGGCGATCGCGCCCGCCGGGAAGCCGCCGACGAAGAAGAACGCGTCCATCGCGCCGTCGCGCATCCGGTCCGCCGCCTGTCCGGGCTTGAGGTATTCGGCTCGATGTCGTCCTCGCTCAGGCCCGCCGCGTCGAGGATGATGCGCGTCGACCAGCGTGCCCGAGCCCGGCTCGTCAGCGAGACGCGCTTGCCCGCGAGGTCGGAGACGGTGGCGATGCCGCTGTCGGCGGAGGCCAGCGAGATGGATCGATTCAGGGTAGAGGTTCGCGATCGCGCGCAGGCCCTCGACCGCCTCCTGATCCTCCCAGATCCCGGTGCCGGTATAGGCCCAGTAGGCCACGTCGGACTGGCTGAACCCGCTCTCGATCGTGCCGCCGGCGATGCCGTTGACATTGGCGACCGAGCCGTTCGACGACATCGCGGTGGCGATCAGGCCCGGCGCACCGCAGGCCCCGCCCTCGTCGCAGGCGCGCGAGCCCGGCGGCGCGGAGATCGCGTTGGCGATCAACCCGCCGATCGGGAAGTAGGTGCCCGAGGTGCCCCCGGTCGCGATGCGGAAGAACGAGGGCGCCTGCGCGAAGGCGGTGCCCGCCGCAAGGGCGAGCGCGGCGGCGGCGCCCACGGCCTTGAGGGTCGTGCGTCGGGTCTGCGTCATGTCGATGGTCCTCCCTGGAGATCAGGGGCCCATCGTCGGGCAGCCGCCCGCGCGATGCAAGCGCGGGCGCCGGTTCAGTCGAGCCGGACGTGCGGCGCGGTCTGCCGCTCGGCGGAGGTGAACCCGCAGCGTTGTCGAGCCCGACCTGCGCAACGACGGCGATCACGAGGGCGGTGGCGAAGGCGGCGAGCATGGTCTTCATCGGTTCACTCCGCTGGCGTGGCGGCGGGCCGGCGATCGACCGGCGCGACGGTGTCGGTCCCGGCGCGGCCGTCGCGCTCGGCGATGGCCTGCTCGGCCCAGATCGAATGGTGCTCGCGGGCCCACTGCTCCTCGACATGGCCGTCACCCATCGCGTCGTAGGCGCCCTCCATGCCGACCGAGCCGAGGTAGATGTGCGCGAAGATCACCGCGATCATCCCGAACGAGACGATCGAGTGCCACATCTGCGCGTACTGCATCTCCTCCTGGGGGGCGAGCGCGGTGTTCAACTCGCCGCCGAACAGGCCCGGCAGGCCGGTCGCGTTGATCCAGCCGAAGGTCTTGGCGAACATCGGCAGCTCGAACGGGAACAACATCGAAAGGCCGGAGAGCGAGACCGACGTGCCGCCGACGATCACGACCCAGAAGATCATCTTCTGGCCCGCGTTGAACTTCCTGGCCGGCACGTGCCCGCCGCCGAAGATCCCGCCGCCGCGCTTGAGCCAGTTCCAGTCGGTCCGGTCGGGGATGTTCTGCACGACCCAGAGCGCGAAGACGGCGACCAGCGCGATCATGAACGCCCATGAGATGTTGTTGTGCACCCATTTGGACGCGATCGCGACCGGCGCCCAGGCCTCGTGCCCGAAGAGCGGGATGAACGCGACGCGGCCGAACAGGACCAGCAGCCCGGTGATCGCTGAGCGCGATGAACGAGCCCGACAGCAGCCAGTGCGCGAACCGCTCGTAGGTCCTGAAGCGCAGCAGCGTGCGCCCGGTGCGCGGCCCGTCGATGCGGATGCGGCCGCGGAAGGCGTAGAACGCGGCCAGCGCGCCCAGCGTGACGAGGAGCAGCAGCCCGCCCCAGAACTTGAGCGGCCCCTGCCGGTCGCGGAGCCATTCCATCCCGCCGGTCTGCACCAGCGTCGTCGCGGCGGGGCCGCGGATCTGGCTCGTGGCGACCGCGCCGCCGGTCCGCACGTCGCGCCAGATGCCGGGATCGGACCAGTCGTTGAGCGGCCCGAGCGAGCCCGAGGGATCGTCGGCCGTCCCCGGCAGCGCGGGGCCGACGTTGCGCCGCGCGGCCGCGGCGTCCGCGTCGCCGTCGCGCAGCGCGTCCTGCCGCGCCATGATGTCGGCGAGGGCGCGATCGGCCTCGACCTCCTGCGCGAGGGCGGGGCCGGCGGTGAGCGCCACCGCGAGGCTCAGGATCAGGGCTCGGATCATCGCACGGGCTCCCATCGGAGGATCAGGGCCAGGCCGCGCCTCCCCGCGCGGCCCGGGGCGTCACAGCTCGGCCGAGGGCGCGTCGCCGTAGGCCGTGGTCCAGCCCCAGGCGCCCGAGCCGAAGCCGCGCGCGACGACCCGCTCGCGGTAGATGTCGGACACCGTGTCGGCGTCGCCCGCGAGCAGCGCCTTGGTCGCGCACATCTCGGCGCAGATCGGCAGCTTGCCCTCCGCGATCCGGTTGCGGCCGTATTTGGCGAGCTCGGCGGCCGAGTTGTCCTCCTCGGGGCCGCCCGCGCAGAAGGTGCACTTGTCCATCTTGCCGCGCGACCCGAAGTTGCCGGCCGCCGGGTATTGCGGCGCGCCGAACGGGCAGGCGTAGAAGCAGTAGCCGCAGCCGATGCACAGATCCTTGGAGTGCAGCACGATCCCGTCGGCAGTCTGGTAGAAGCAGTCCGTCGGGCAGACCGCCATGCAGGGCGCGTCCGAGCAGTGCATGCACGCGACCGAGATCGACCGCTCGCCCGGCTGCCCGTCCTGGATCGTCACCACCTTGCGGCGGTTGATGCCCCACGGGACCTCGTGCTCGTTCTTGCAGGCCGTGACGCACGCGTTGCATTCGATGCAGCGCTCGGCGTCCAGAAGGAACTTCGCTTTCGCCATGTCTCGTGCCCTCCTCAGGCCGCGGTGATCTTGCAGAGCGTGGACTTGGTCTCCTGCATCTGCGTCACGCTGTCGTATCCGTAGGTCTGCGCGGTGTTGGTCGACTCGCCCAGCACGATCGGGTCCGCGCCCTCGGGGTACTTGTAGCGCAGGTCGCGCCCCTCGGAGATGCCGCCGAAGTGGAACGGCATGAACGCCACCCCCTGGCCGACGCGATCGGTCACCAGCGCCTTGACGAGGATGCGCCCGCCCTCTGGCCCCTCGATCCAGACGTCGCTGCCCTCGCCCACGCCGATGTCGTTGGCGTCGCGCGGGCTGATCTCGATGAACATCTCCTGCTGCAGCTCGGCTAGCCACGGGTTCGACCGCGTCTCGTCGCCGCCGCCCTCGTATTCCACGAGCCGGCCCGAGGTCAGGATGATCGGGAACTCGGTCGAGAAATCCGTCTCCTGGATCGAGGCGAACCGGGTCGGGACGCGCCAGAACTTCTTGTCCCCGTAGGTCGAGTATTGCGGAAGCAGGTCGCGGCGCGGCGTGTAGAGCGGCTCGCGGTGGAGCGGCACCGGGTCCGGGAACGTCCAGACCACGGCGCGCGCCTTGGCGTTGCCGAACGGCGCGCAGCCATGCGCGATGGCGACCCGCTGGATGCCGCCCGACAGGTCGGTCTTCCAGTTCACGCCGCCCACGGCCGCCTTGTAGTCGCTCTCGCGCTCGCCGGTGAAGGTCGTCTCGCCGACCTCCTCCGTCCCGGGCCGGGTGTCGCGGAAGCCCGACACCCACTCGATCGTCGCCCGCTCGAACTGCGTCAGGTCCTCGTCCCAGCCAAGATCCTGGAGCATCTGCATCGTAAACTCGGGGTAGCCGTCCTCGATCTCCGAGCCGACGGTATGCACGCCCTCGGCGAGCAGGTTCTCGCCCTCGTACTCGACTCCGAACCGGGCCCGGAACGTCAGCCCGCCCTCGGCCACCGGCATCGACAGGTCGTAGAGGTTGGCGGTGCCGGGATGGTTCATCTCCGGCGTGCCCCAGGCGGGCCAGGGCATCCCGTAGAAGTCGCCGTCCGCCGGCCCGCCCACCGCGCGCAGCGTGGTGCGGTCGAAGGTGTGCTGGTTGGCCATGTGCAGCTTGAGCCGCTCGGGGGACTGCCCGGTATAGCCGATCGTCCACATCCCGCGGTTGAACTCGCGGGTCAGGTCCTCGATCAGCGGTTCGCCGTTCTCGACCGCGATGTTGCGGAAGATGCGGTCCGCGAAGCCGAACTTCTCGGAGAACTTCGCCAGGATCGTGTGGTCCGGCAGGCTCTCGAACAGCGGCGCCACGACCTGGTCGCGCCACTGGATCGAGCGGTTGGACGCGGTGACCGAGCCGCGCGTCTCGAACTGCGTCGAGGCCGGCAGCAGGTACACCCCGTCCTCGCGGTCGTTCATCACCGCCGAGAGCGTCGGGAACGGATCGATCACCACGAGGAGGTCGAGCTTCTCCATCGCGGTCTTCATCTCCTTGAGCCGCGTCTGGCTGTTGGGCGCGTGGCCCCAGAACACCATCGCCCGCGTCGCCGCCGGCTGGTCGATGTTCTCGGGCGCCTCGAGCACGCCGTCGATCCAGCGCGACACCGGGATGCCGGTCTCGTTGACCATCATCCGGTCGGTGCCGTCGGCGTTCGCGCCCTCCATCACGGCGAAGTTGCCGCGCAGCCAGGCCGCGTCCTCCTCCCAGACCCGCGCCCAGTGCGCCCAGGCGCCGTCCGCGAGGCCGTAATAGCCCGGCAGCGTGTCCGCGAGCACGCCGAGGTCGGTCGCGCCCTGCACGTTGTCGTGGCCGCGGAAGATGTTGGTCCCGCCGCCCGCGACGCCCATGTTCCCCAGCGCCAGCTGGAGCACGCAATAGGCGCGCGTGTTGTTGTTGCCGTTGGTGTGCTGCGTGCCGCCCATGCACCAGATCACGGTGCCCGGCCGGTTCTCGGCGAGCGTGCGCGCGACCCGCTCGAGCTGCGCGCCCGGCGCGCCGGTGACGCGCTCGACCTCATCGGGCGTCCAGTTGGCGACCTCGGCGCGGATCTGGTCCATGCCCCAGACGCGGGTGCGGATGAACTCCTCGTCCTCCCACCCGTTCTCGAAGATGTGCCACAGGATGCCCCAGACGAGCGCCACGTCGGTGCCGGGCCGGAACCGTACGTACTCGTCGGCATGCGCCGCCGTCCGCGTGAAGCGGGGATCGCAGACGATGACCGGCGCCGCGTTCTCCTCCTTGGCCTTGAGGATGTGCAGCAGCGAGACCGGGTGCGCCTCGGCGGGGTTGCCGCCGATGATGAAGATCGCCTTCGAGTTGTGGATGTCGTTGTAGCTGTTGGTCATGGCGCCGTAGCCCCACGTGTTCGCGACGCCCGCGACGGTGGTGGAGTGGCAGATGCGCGCCTGGTGGTCGACGTTGTTGGTGCCCCAGTAGGCCGCGAACTTGCGGAACAGGTAGGCCTGCTCGTTGTTGTGCTTGGCCGAACCGAGCCAGTAGACCGAGTCCGGCCCGCTCTCGGCCTTGATCTGCGAGCATCCGGTCGCCGATCTCGTCGATCGCCTGGTCCCAGGAGATCCGCTCCCAGGCGCCCGCGACCTTCTTCATCGGGTACTTGAGCCGGCGCTCGCCGTGGGCGTGCTCGCGGACCGCCGCGCCCTTCGAGCAGTGCGCGCCCAGGTTGAAGGGCGAGTCGTAGGCCGGCTCCTGCCCGTACCAGACGCCCTCGGCGACCTCGGCGATCACCGTGCAGCCGACCGAGCAGTGGGTGCAGACGGTCTTGATCTTCTCGGTGCCCTCGGCGACCGCGTATTCGGCGACCTGCGCCTTGGCCACCGTGCCGCCCGTGGCGCCGATCGCCGCGAGGCCGCCGATCGCGAGGCCCGAGCCGCGCAGGAACGCGCGCCGGTCGACGCCGGGGCGCGCCGCGCGGTCGAGGAGGTCGATGCCGCCCGCGGTGGCGGCGGGGGCCTGCGAAGTCTTCCTGCGGAGCATGTCGGTCCCTCCCTCAGAAACGCGCGGAGGCGTAGTACGCCCGCGTCTGCTCGGTGTCGGCGAGCCCGGCCTGCGGCCCGGCGGCGGGGGCGGCCTGCGCGGCCTCCGCGCCCGCCACGGTCGCGGCGGCGGCGACGGGCGCCCCGGCCGCGAGCTTCAGGAAGCCGCGGCGGCCCGTCAGGTCGGTCTGGTCGGTCATGCGTCGTCCTCCCGTGTCGATGCGGCGCTCAGGCGGCCGCGAGCCGGAACGCCTCGCGTTCGATATCCATGAACTCCCGCCCGACCGCGCCGACGGCGGCGTAGAGCCGCCCGCCCTTCGCCGTGGCCAGGTCGGAGAAGAAGTGCCGCGCCCAGGGGCCGACATGGCGGGCCCAGAAGTCGCGCTGCCGCGACATCGCGACCGGGTCGCCGAAGCGCCCGACGATGATCGCGCCCATCGATTCCATCAGGCTCGCGATCCCGTCCTCGGGCTCGAACACGCCCTCGGCCCGCGCCAGCCCCATCCGCGCGAAGTCCGCGCGCAGCGCCGCGAGCGGCTTCTCGTGCAGGAAGCCCGTGAGGTAGAAGCTCGCATAGGGCAGCAGCTCGCCCCGCCCCATCCCGATGAAGAGCGCGTCGTATTCGCGCCGGACCGCGGTGACGTCGGCGCCGTCGGCGGCGCGCGCCAGCGCTCCGATCGCTCGGCCGAGCGCGGAGCCATCGCCCGAGAGCGCGGCGGTCTGGTCGAGCACCATGCGGTCCATCGGCCGCGCCAGCACCAGCCCGAGATAGTTGTAGAGGTCCGCGCGGAGGCGGTCCTCCTCGGAGGGCTGTCCGTGCGGCACGGGCGCGCTCGCGTTCATGCGGTGTCGTCCTCCCCGAAGGTGAAGCGCATCCGCCGCACGGGCGGCGACGCCGTCACCGGAGCCGCGACCTCCTCCGCCGCAGGTTCCGGAGGCGAGCGTTCCACGACGTCAGGGGCCTCGGCAAGCCCTTTCTCGTCAGGCTCTTCCCCCGCATCAACCCGACCGTTCTCGTCGGATAAGGCCCCGGCATCCTCTTCGGATCGCGCCGCTGCGAGGTGTTCCACGTGCCGCGCCAGACCCTTGCCGACTGAATAGGTCGTGCGCAGCGCCTCGCCGCGGAGCCCGTCGCCGGTGAAGTCCCCGTCGTAGTCGTTGAGCCCGTCGACGCAGGCCAGCACCGGGTTCGAGCGCCACAGGCTGCGCAGCGCGCGGTTGCGGATGGCCCGCGGCACCGCCCGCGCGAGGAACGCGGCGACGTCGTCGCCCGAGACGACCGTGTCGGGATCGGGCAGGCCGAGACGCGCGAGCTGCTCGTCCTCGGGCAGCGCCGCGAGCGCGGCGGCGTCCCCGGCCTCGCCCCGCGCCGCCCCCGCGCGCGCCAGGGCCTCGGCCTCCGCGCGCGCGGCCTCGCGCCGCCGGGACCAACCGTCGCTCACTTGCGCGTCCTGAGCGAGGCGGGGACGCGCCAGACGTCCGCCCCCTGCGCGATCCGTGCGTCGCCGACGCCGTCCTGCGCCGGTCCCGTCCGGTCGCCGACGCGCCGGCGCTTGACGAACGGCTCGTCGACGTGGTGGGCGGCGACGAACGCCTCGACCCAGTCGCGCATCGCGGCGGGCATCGCGACGCGCTCGACCCGGTCCTCCGCGTCGATCTCGCGGAACGAGGCCTCGAACGGCGAGGCGGTCACGAGCGACGGCTCCGGCCGCCCCGCCCCGCGCAGCCCGACCCAGACCGAGGGCGCGCGCGAGGTCACGTTCTGGATCAGGCTGTCGGTGTCGCGACGGTGCAGCACGAGGGTGAGCGTCGTCGCGTGGAACTCCGCCACCGCGCCCGCCTCGCGCAGGAGCCGCCACGACGCGACCGGCGCGTGCGGCACCACGCCCGACAGCGACCAGACCTCCGCCTGCCAGCGCGTCGCGCCCGGCGCGCGCCGGATCAGGACGCCGACGGGCATCTCCGCGGTGCGGGGGGCCTGGGCTGCTTCCTCCATGCCCGCGACCATCGACGATCCCCGCGCCGCCGGGAAGGGGTCGCCTTGCAACATCGGGGTGGCCATGCCCATCTGCGGCCCCGGGGCGAGGGAGGGATCATGGCGGGGCATCTGGTCCTCTGCAGCTGCGCGGGCACGCAAGACGTGGACGCGGCGGCGCTCTCGGCCGCGACGGGCCGCGCCTGCGGCCGCGCGCACGACGCGCTCTGCCTCGCCGACCCCGCCACCGTCGCGCGCGCCTTCGCCGGGCCGGACACGCTCATGGCCTGCGGACAGGAGCGCGAGCGGCTGACCTCGCTCGCCGCCGAGGCCGGCGCGCCCGCCCCCCGCTTCGTGGACATCCGCGACCGCGCCGGCTGGGGCGAGGGCGACCCCACCCCCAAGCAGGCCGCGCTGCTGGCGGAGGCGTCGATGCCCGCGCCCGAGCCGCGCGTGCTCGACGTGGCCTCCGGCGGGCTTTGCCTCGTGATCGGCCATCCCGACCTCGCGCTGCCCGCCGCGACGCGCCTGCGCGACGCGCTCGCGGTCACCGTCCTGCTGCCGGAGGGGGCCGAGGCGCCCGAGGACCGGAGCCTCGAGGTCGTGTCCGGCCGGGTGAAGCGCGCGGCCGGGGCGCTCGGCGGCTTCGAGCTCACCCTCGACGGCCTGCGCCGGATCGACCCTGCGGGCCGCGACATCGCCTTCGGCCCGCCCCGCGACGGCGCGCGCACGGCCTGCGACGTGATCGTCGACCTGTCGGGCGGCACGCCGCTCTTCCCCGCCCACCACAAGCGCGACGGCTACCTGCGCCCCGATCCGAAGTCGCAGGTCGCCGTCGCCGACGCGCTCCTCGAGGCGGCGCAGTCCGTCGGCACCTTCGAGAAGGTGCTCCACGTCCGCGTCGAGCCCGCGCTCTGCGCCCATTCGCGCGCCGAGCAGGTCGGCTGCACGCGCTGCCTCGACCTCTGTCCGACCGCCGCCATCACCCCCGCGGGCGAGCACGTCGCGGTCGATCCGATGGCCTGCGCGGGCTGCGGCGCCTGCTCGGCCGCCTGCCCTTCGGGCGCCATCGCCTACGACGCGCCGCCGGTGGACGACACGTTCCGCCGCATCGAGGTGCTGGCCCGCGTCATGCGCGACCACGACGCGCCCGCGAGCCTGCTGGTCCACGACGAGCACGGGGCGGAGATGATCGCGCTCGCGGCCCGCCACGGCCGGGGCCTGCCCGCCCACGCGGTCCCGCTGGCGGTCCCGGCGCTGGCGGCGTTCGGCCATGCCGAGATGGTCGCGGCCCTCGGCGCGGGCTTCGCGCGCGTCGACCTGCTGCCCGGCCCGCGGACCGAGCGCGATCCGCTCGCCTATCAGGCCGCGCTCGCCTGCGCGCTCGCCGGGCGCGAGGCCGTCCGCATCCTCGACGCGGCCGAGCCCGATGCGCTCGAGGCGGAGACCCGCGCGCCCCTGCCCGACGCCGCGCGCGATCCGATCCTGCCGCTCGGCACCCGCCGGCAGGTCGCGCGCGTCGCCGCCGGGGCGCTGCACGACGGCGCCCCCACGCTGCCCCTGCCCGCGGGCGCGCCCTACGGCGCGGTGCTCGTGGACCGCGACGCCTGCACGCTCTGCCTGTCGTGCGTGTCGCTCTGCCCCTCGGGCGCGCTCCTCGACAATCCCGACCGGCCCGAGCTGCGCTTCGTCGAGGATGCCTGCCTGCAATGCGGCCTCTGCGCCACGATCTGCCCCGAGGACGCCATCGCGCTCGAGCCGCGGATGGACCTGTCGCCCGCCGCGCTCTCAGCCCGCGCATCCTCAACGAGGAGGAGCCCGCGCTCTGCGTGGAATGCGGCGCGCCGTTCGGCGTGGCCTCCACGATCGAGCGGATCGCCGCGATGCTCGAGGGCAAGCATCCGATGTTCGCGGGCGACCGGGCGCGCACGATCCGCATGTGCGACGCCTGCCGCGTGGACGCGACCGTCCACGCCGAGGGCAACCCGTTCGCGTCCGCCGCCCGTCCCCGGCCGCGCAGCACCGACGACTACCGCAACTGACCGGAGGCTCCGATGTCCGACGACTTCAACATGTCCATGCGCAAGTTCCTCAAGCAGGTCGGCGTGACCTCGCAGCAGGAGATCGAGCGCGCCGCCCGCGAATCCGGCCGCGACGGGCCCTACGAGGCGCGCGTGGTGCTGACGATCGACGGGCTCGACCTCGAGCACGTCGTCACCGGCACCATCACCGGCAGCCCCGACTGATGCCCACGCGCGATCCTTCCACGAGCCGCGCGCCCACGCGCGAGGAGGTCCTGGCCGTCCTCAAGGGGATCGAGGCGCCCGGCGGCGGCGACATCGTGTCGGCGGGGCTGGTGCGCGCGCTCTCGGTCGAGGGCGCCACCGCGCGCTTCGTGATGGAGATCGCACCGAGCCAGGCCACCGCGATGACGCCGGTGCGCGACGCGGCCGAGGCGGCGATGGCCGCGATGGAGGGGATGGAGAAGGCGACGGTCCTGCTGACGGCGCATTCCGACAAGGCCCCGCCCGACCTCAAGCCCGCGCGCGCCAAGGCCGCGCCGCAGGGGCCGCAGCCGGTGCCGGGCGTCGCGCGCATCCTCGCCATCGCGTCGGGCAAGGGCGGGGTGGGCAAGTCGACGCTGTCGGCGAACCTCGCCGTCGCGCTCGCCGCCGAGGGGCGGCGCGTGGGGCTGCTCGACGCGGACGTCTACGGGCCGTCGCAGCCGCGGATGCTGGGCGTGTCGGGGCGGCCGCAATCGCCCGACGGCAAGCTCATCATCCCGCTGCGCAACCACGGCGTCACGATGATGTCGATGGGGCTGATGACGAACGAGGACCAGGCCGTGATCTGGCGCGGCCCGATGCTGATGGGCGCGCTCCAGCAGATGATGAACCAGGTCCAGTGGGGCACGCTCGACGTGCTCCTGATCGACCTGCCGCCCGGCACTGGCGACGTGCAGATGACGCTCGGGCCAGAAGTTCGCGGTCGACGGCGCCATCGTGATCTCCACGCCGCAGGACGTGGCGCTTCTGGACGCGCGCAAGGGCATCGACATGTTCCGGCAGATGAAGGTCCCGATCGTCGGGCTGGTGGAGAACATGTCCACCCACATCTGCTCGAACTGCGGCCACGAGGAGCACATCTTCGGCCATGGCGGCGTCGCGCGCGAGGCCGAGAAGCTCGGCGTGCCTCTGCTCGCGGAGATCCCGCTGCACCTGTCGATCCGCGAGGCCTCCGACGGCGGCGCGCCGATCGTGGCCTCGAAGCCCCGGAGCCCCCAGGCGGAGGCGTTCCGGGTGCTGGCCCGGCGGCTCGTGGGGATGGGCCATGCCTGACTTCCCGCCGCTCCTGCGCGGCGTGGCGGCGGACCGGCCGCGCGAGGCGGCGGTCGCGGCGGCGCGCGCGGGCTGCGACGCGGGCACGGTGTTCTGGCGGACGGGCGAGGTGCTCGACGCGGCGGTCGTGCTCGCGCCCGAGGTCGACCGGGGCCGGGCCGCGCAGATGATCGCGCTCGCGGCGGTGGCCGCGCGCGACGCGATCGGCGCGATCGGGCCCGAGGCGCTGCCGGTGCACCTGACATGGGACGGGCGGGTGATGGTCGACGGGGCGGAGGCGGGGCGGGTCGCGGCGGTCGCGCCGCCGGGCGAGGGCGTGCCGGACTGGCTCGTCGCGCATCTCCGGGTCCGGCTCGCGCCCGAGGCGGGCGGGCCGCCCGAGCGGACCGCGCTCTGGGCCGAGGGGGCGGGCGACGTCACCGCGGACGCGCTCCTGTCGTCGTGGTCGCGCCACCTCGTGCATCGGCTGTCGGACTGGGAGGACGGGCCGCGCGGGCTCCATGCCGAGGCGATGGCCGCCTCGTGGGAGCGGGCCTCGGGCGAGACGGGCTTCGTGGGTCTCGACGAGGGGCTCGGACGGTTGCGCCGCGAGGACGGCGCGGTCAGGCTCGATCCGCTCGCCACGCTGCTGGAGGCCCCGTGAACCTCGCCCGCGCCATCCATTTCGACGAGAGCGACACCCGCGTCTACCACTCGCCCGCGCGCACCGGGGAATGGTGCATCGCGGGCGGGTTCGAGTTCTCCGACTGGTCGGAGGCGGACCTGGTGGGCCGCGCGGCGCAGTCCTTCGCGACCGGCTGGCTCGGGCTCGAGACGTTCGGGCGCGTCACCTTCGTCGCCGTCACGCGGATCGAGGCGGCCGAGCGCGCGGACCTGACCGACGCGCTGGCCGACCACTTCGTCGCGATGCACGGCGCCCCCGACCGCGCGACCGCCTGGCCCGTCGCCGCGCAGGAGATCGCCGCTATGGCCGACCTGTGCGACGGGGTGGAGGCGGGCCGGGTGATGAGCGTCGCCCGCGAGATCGGCCCCGGCGGCGTGGTCGAGGCGTTCCGCATCCTCGCCCCGCGCGAGGCCGAGCTGGCGCAGGTCGCGGTCCACGGCGAGGAGTGAGGGCGGGAGGACGAGGGCCGGTCGCCGCCCGGCGGGGCGCGATGGCGCCCCTGCCGAGCGGGCGGCGCGACGGCCGCCTCGACCGGCACTGGGGAATCGTTCCGCCTGTCAGCCTTCCGCGTTGAACGTGAACACCGCGCTCGCCCATCACCCGGTAGCCGTCGATCAGCGCCCGCGCCGTCTGCGCCCGTGAGCCAGGCCTCGAGCCGCGCCGCCGCGTCGGCGTTCACCGATGGGTGCCGCGCGGCGTCCACCGGCAGGTAGGCGTACTGGTTGAAGAGCGCCGGATCGCCCTCGAACGCGATCGCCATGCCGTCGCGGTTGCCGAAGGCCAGCCACGACGCGCGGTCCGACAGGACGTAGGCGCCCATCCCCGCGGCGGTGTTGAGCGCCGCCCCCATGCCCGCGCCGACGGGGCGGTACCACCCGCCATCGGGCGCGATCCCGGCCGCGTCCCAGAGCGCGAGCTCGGCCTTGTGCGTGCCGCTGTCGTCGCCGCGGCTGACGAAGGGCGCCTCGGCCCCGGCGATCCGGGCGAGGGCACCGGCGGCGTCGGCGGCGCCACCCGCGCCCGCCGGGTCGCCCTCGGGACCCGCGATGACGAAGTCGTTGTGCATGATCTCCCGGCGGTGCGTGGCGTGGCCCGCGGCGACGAACGCCTCCTCGGCGGCGCGCGCGTGCACGAGCACGGCGTCCACGTCGCCCGCCGCGCCGAGCGCGAGCGCCTGCCCGGTGCCGACGACGACGAGCTGCACGTCGATCCCGGTGTCGCGCGCGATGGCGGGCAGCAGCACCTCGGCCAGCCCCGAATTCTCGAAGGACGTGGTGCAGGCGAGGCGGAGGATCTCGGCCCGCGCCGTGACGGGAGGCAGCAGTAACGCGAGGGCGAGGGCTATGGCGCGGATCATTCGACGATGTCTCCCCTGAGGAAGGCCGCCGCCGCATCGGTGGCGGGGCCGGCGAAGAAGGCCGGCGCGGGACCGGCCTCGTGGACGCGTCCGTGGAGCATGAAGATCACGTCGGACGCAATCCGTCGCGCCTGCCCCATGTCGTGCGTCGCGAGCACCAGCCGCGTGCCCAGCGCCGCGAGGCCCGCGAGCCGCGCCTCGATCTCGCGCGTGGCGGCGCCGTCGAGCGCGGCGCAGGGCTCGTCGGCGAAGAGGATGCCGGGCCCGTCACCATCGCGCGCGCCAGCGCGAGCCGCTGCATCTCGCCGCCCGAGAGCGACGGCGCGGATTGCGCGAGCTGGGCGGCGAGCCCGAACCGCGCGGCCACCGCCCGCGCCCGCTCGCGCGCCTCCGCCCGCCCGACCCCGCGCAGGCGCAGCGGATAGGCGAGGTTCGCCTCCACGCTCCGGCGCAGGACGATCGGCTGCTGGAACACGTAGCCTTGCCGCGTGCGCGCCTCGGCGTCCGGCACCGCCCACGCGACCCGCCCCGCCGACGGCGCCTGCAGCCCGTGCATCAGGCGCAGGAGCGAGGTCTTGCCCGACCCGTTCGGCCCGATCACCGCCGTCGGCCCGCCCGCCTCGAGCGCGTAGGTCCACCGGGCCGACCAGCACCCGGCCGCGCCGCCGCAGCACCGCGCCCTCGAGCCTGAGCGGCAGAAGGCTCACCAGCGCCCCTGCCGCTCGGTCCGCATGACCCAGTGGCTTCCACCCGACACGATCAGCGACAGCGTGACGAGCACGAGCCCGAGCCCGATGGCGAGCGCGAAGTCGCCGCGACCGGTCTCGAGCGCGATGGCGGTCGTCAGCACGCGGGTCGCGCCGTCGATGTTGCCGCCCACGATCATGATCGCGCCGACCTCGCCGATCGCGCGCCCGAACCCCGCGAGCGCGGCCGTCAGGAGCGCGCGGCGGCCGTCGACGATCAGCGTGGCGATCCGCTGCCACCGCGTCGCGTTCAGCGACAGCAGCAGGTCGTGGTACTCGGCCCAGAGCTCGCGCATCGCCTGGTGGGCGATCGAGGCCACGAGCGGGGTGACGATGATCACCTGCGCCACGATCATCGCCGTGGGCGTGAACAGCAGGCCGAGCACGCCCAGCGGCCCCGAGCGCGACAGCATCAGGTAGACCACCAGCCCGACCGCCACCGGCGGCAGCCCTATGAGCGCGTTCAGGATCGCGATGACGCCGCGCCGGAACCGGAACCGCCGCACCGCGAGCCAGGCCCCGAGCGGCAGCCCGATCGCGCAGGCGATGGCGAGCGCGGTCAGCGTCACGCGCAGCGACCGGGCGGTGATCTCGAGGAGCTCGGGGTCGAGCGTCGCGATCAGGTGCAGCGCCCGCGCGACGCCCTGGGCAAGCTCGTCCATGCGCGGCTCCCTACCGGCGGCGGCGTCACGTGACCGCAGCCGCGCGTCTCCCGCAACCCCGCCTGCGTGGTCAGCGCGTCCCGCCGCGCCCTTCCTCGGGCGGCGCGTAGGGGGCGGCGACCGGGCGGGCGCCGAGCGCCGCGAGCGCCGCGCGGCCGCGCAGGGTGACGTCGGAGACGAAGCGGAACTGGTCGCGCATCTCGAACGGGTAGGCCTTCACCTCGTAGCGCGTGGCCCAGGGCTGCTCGGTCACGATCACCTGCACCGGGCGCTCCCAGAGCAGGTAGGCGCTCGTCAGCGCCACGTCGCGCAGCGCGCCGCGCGCGGCCATCGCGTCGTGGTCGGGGGCGAGGTGGAACGTGGTCACGCACATCAGCGTGCGCTCCCCGTCGTTCGCGTTCGAGACGTTCTCGTCCCAGATCCGCCCATGCGCGATCGTGACGACGTCGTCGGAGGCCGTCACGACGCGGATCGCGCGGAGCCCCACCGTCGCGACCTCCCCGTAATCGCCGTCGATCTCGACCCAGTCGCCGGGGCGGTAGGGCCGCTCGAACACCGCGACGACACCCGCCACGAGGCTCGAGACGTAGTCCTTGAACGCGAAGCCGATCGCGACCGACACCGCGCCCGCGACGACGAGGAAGTTCTGGAACGTGACGTTGAAGACGATCGGGAGGATCCACAGGATCGCCCCCACCATCAGCGCGAGCCGCGCGATCGGCACCGCGCCCAGCAGGTAGAGCCGCGCCCGGCCCGGCCCGTGCTCGGCCAGGAGCGGGAGGATCCGGCGGATCGCCACGACCGCGAGCCAGGTCCCGAGGATCACCAGCGCGATCTCGAGGAAGGCGATCTCCTCGAAGTCGTTCAGCAGCTTGGGCGCGTCCTCGCCCTGTTCGGTATTCTCCATCTCGTCCATCGCTCAGATCGCCCCGATCGGGTGGCCCGCATCCGACAGCGCGCGGCGCATCGACGGCCAGGCGGCGGGGGCGAGCCGGAGCTGCCCGGCCTCGGCCACGACGATCTCGGCCGCCCTGAGTGCCGGGACCACGGCCGCGCCGCCCGCCTCCGGCAGCATCGCGGCGAGCGTCGCGGGAGCGAGCGAGCGGTGGAGGAGGAGCGCGTGCACGACGGTCAGCGCATCGGCCCGCGCCTCGCTCGGCAAGGGGTAATCGCGCAGCTCGGCGGCCCAGAGCGTTCGGTCGTCGTCGGCCTCGGGCAGCGCGTCGTCGGCGGCGTCCGCCTCGGGCGTGTCGCGCAGCGCCTCGCGCCAGAGCGCCCAGGCGATCCAGGGGACGCCGCGCGAGGCGGCGGCGAGGCGGCGCGGCAGTTCGTTCGCGGGCTCGCCCGACGCGGCGAGCGCGAGCACGTCGTCCCCGGTCCGCGACGAACGGATGGTCCGCGCCACGTCGGGAGCCGCGGCGAGCAGCGCCGCGAGCCAGGCGCGCAGACCCGCGGCGCCGAGCGGCCGCGGCGTGACCGGCGGCGGCAGGAGCGTCGCGGCCCCGGCGGCTCGGGAGAGGAACGCCCAGGCCGGCGCGCCGCAGCCGACGACGCAACGCCGGTCGGTCGCGGCGAGCGCGGCGAGCAGCGCGCGGACCGCGCCGAGCGCGTCGTGGCGGCGCAGCAGCCAGTCCTCGAGCCGGGGCAGCACCAGCACGCCATCGCCGCCCAGATCCGGCGCCTCGCTCACGCCGGGCAGCGCCTCGCGCGGCGGCGCCGGCAGGACGTCGAGCCCCCGGCGCGCGGCGAAGCCCGCGACGAGCCCCTCGTCCTCGCAGGGCGGCAGCACGAGGACGCGGAGCCGGTCGCCGTCCCCGGCATCGAGCCACGGCACGAGCGCGGCGTCCATCGCGGCGGCCACGGGTCCCCAGGCCGGCCCGGCGGCGATCCGGTCGAGCGTGCCGGGCCGCGTCCGCGCGAGACGGTCCTCGGCGATCGCGGGGTCCGGCGGCTCGACCTTGAGCACGCGGTCGCGGAGGCGGCGCAGCCCGTGGCGGAGGCTCTCGTCCTTCGGCAGCGCCGGTGCATGGCGCTCGCCCAGCGGCACGAGGTCCGGGATCCGCGCGCGTGTCTCGTCCCCGGGCATCCGCGCATGTGAACCGCGGGGCGGCCGGGACGCAAGCGTCGGGGGGTCGTCGCGGCGGTCGCATCGGCCGCGCCGTCCGAGGCGAGCCGGTCGTCGGCCGATGCGCGCACCGATAGGCCCGGGCCAGCCGAACCACGGATCGGCGCATCCCCCGTCCCCTGTCGAAGTCGCCCGAGCCTCGGCCATGCACGTCGACCGCGCGAAGCGCGCCCGCGGTGGTCGGCACCGCCATCACCATGCGAGCGTCGTCCCCGGAGGCGTGGTCCACGCTCCCGACGTCGTCGCCCGGCGCGCCGATCCGCCCTTCCGGCGCGGGCGGTTCATCGGCGATGGTCGGCATCGCGCCCGTTTCGCAGCCCGTCCGTTTCACCACCCCCGCGATCGCGGGCTTCACCGACGCGGACGACGTCCGTGGCAGCCCGACCGGCACGTCATCGACCGGCACCGGCATATCGGCGTCGGAGCCCGCGATCGGGCGGGTGAGACCATGCTCCACCCGTCGGACGAACCGATGCGGCCTGTCCGTTCGTCGGCCCCCGGAGGGTTCCGAGCTCGCGGAACCCCATCGTGCCGGGCGGCGTCGAGCATCGCGTCGGGACAGCCCGTGGAGGCTTGCCGGATCGGTAGCACCGCGGCGGCGGCGAACGTGGACGCGACCAACGGCGCGGTGGCGGCGTCCGAACTCGGGGCGACGTCGGGCACCCGGCGCTGGATCGCGGCGCATGCCCGGCGCGACGACGAGCGGAACCGCGTCCGTCGAGCGTCCCGGACGGTCGACGTCGATGGCGGATCGAACGGCTCCGACGCATGGCGGGGAACCCCTGCGGCGGCCCCGGATCGGCCCGCATGTCGGAGGCGGACCGTCATTCGCGGACGGTCAGGATCCCGTCCAGCGGCTTCTTCGTCTTCGCCACCCTCGGCACCGTCGCCCCCGGCGCCGCGTGGCCCACGGCGAGGATCATCGTCGGCTTCTCGGCGGCGGGGCGCCCGAGCATCGCGTTCAGGAACTTCATCGGGCTCGGCGTGTGCGTGAGCGAAGACAGCCCCGCATGGTGGAGCGCGGCGATCAGGAAGCCCGTGGCGATCCCGACGCTCTCTGGGACGTAGTAGTGCTTGTAGCGCGTGCCGTCGTCGTAGGTGCCCCAGCGCTGCGCGAAGATCACGATCAGCCATGGCGCGATCTCGAGATGCGGCTTCTCGGGGCCGGTCCCGATCGGCTCGAGCGCGCGGATCCATTCGTCGGGCGCGCCGCCGTCGTAGAACCCGCGCTCCTCCTCCTCGGCGGCCGCGCGGATGCGGCCCTTCAGATCGGCGGCGGCGATCGCCTCGAAGTGCCAGGGCTGCTGGTTCGCCCCCGACGGCGCGCCGCCCGCCGCGCGGATGCACGCCTCGATCACCGCGCGCGGGACCGGGCGGTCGGAGAAGTCGCGGACGCTGTGCCGGTCCGCCATGCGCAGGGCGAAGTCCTCCGCCTGCGCCAGCATGACGTCGTCGTCGATCGCCGGTCGATCCGGCAGGACGACGGCCTCGTAGGTCATGCGGTCCTTGGCGAACATCGCGGACGCCTTCCGTCTTTCGATGCGAGCAGCAGACCACCGCGCGGAGGCCGTGCCAAGCCTCGGCCTCGGTCAACGGTCGTCCGGCGCTCCCGCGATCACCGCCGCGCAGAGGTCCCGGGCCACGTCGGTCCAGGTCCGCAGCCGCGGGCGGGCGTCGCGGATGCGCGCGCGCAGGCCGCCGGCGTGGTCGGGATCGGTCATGAGCCAAGCCACCCCGTCGGCGCGCGCCTCCGGCGCGTCGGGATCCACGTAGAGGCCAAGGTCGCCCGCGACCTCGCGCAGCGCGGGGATGTCCGCGCGGATCGCGGGCGTGCCGAGCCAGAGCGACTCGACCGCCGGCGGCCCCCACCCCTCCATCCGCGACACGAGCACGGTCGCGAGCGCGCCGCGGTAGAGCGCGACGAGGTCGGTCTGCGACGGGGCGTGGCGCATCTCCACGAGGTCGCGGATGCCGTCGCGCGCCGCGTCGGCGAGATGCGCCTCCGTGCGCGCGCGCCGCGCGCCGGCGACCACGAGCCGGGGCACCGGCCCGCCCCGCGCGCGCAGGACCGCGAGCGCGTCGAGGATCGCCTCCAGGTTCTTGCGCCCCAGCGTCGCGCCCACCGCGAGCAGGTAGGGACCGTGGGGCGGGGGCGGCCCCGGCGGCTCGCTCCCCTCGGGGCATTCGTGCACGAGGGGAGGCGGGTGGATGGCGCCGGGAGCGATTTCGGGAAGGCGCCCGCTGGCGCCGAAGCGGAGGATCTCGTCGCGCCTGAACCGGGAGATCGTCAGCAGGCGATCGGCGCGCCGGAGGAGGGCGGCGTTGTCGGCGACGAAGTTCGACGGAAACGATGCGCCGCGATGCTCGAAATGGTCGTGCAGCGGGATCAGGTCATAGAGCAGCGGAACCAGATCGACGTCCGCCCCGAGCCGGTCGATCGCGGCGGCCATCTCGACGATCAGCTTCGGTCGCGCCGCGCTCACGAGCGTCGCGCCGTTCAGGTCGAGCTCCGGCAGCGCCACGCCCGCCGCCGTCCAGGCCCGGCGGTTGAGGGCGCCGGCGACCCTGCGCGCGCACCATGCGGTCGCCACGCGCAGCGGCTGCCCCGATCCGAAGACCGACCGGACGCGGAGCTGCCGCACGCCCACGGGAACGTCGAACGTCACGTCCTCGCCACGGACGCTCGCGGCGACCTCGAAGAAGCGCCGGTGACCGGCCAAGATGACGCAGAAGCGGACGCGCCCGTCGAGCCGGGCGAGGGCCGACGCGATCTCGGCCACCGTACGGACGATCCCGTACCATCGCAGCCTGCCCGTCGAGGCGAGCAGCATCTCGGTCAGGTCGACGACGATGCGCGGCGCGTCGGTCGCATCCTCGCCCCCGGCGCTCACGAGGCGGCCTCCGCGATGGCGGGACCCGCGACGGCCTCCGTTTCGCGTTCGCCGAACTGGCGGTCAGGGAGCTTCCGGAACGGGCCATCCGTGGCGAGGAGGTCGTCGAGCGGCCTGCTCTCCAGGACGCGGCCACCCTCCACGTAGAAGATCACGTCGGCGTTGGGGATCGTGCTCGGGCGATGCGCGATCACGACGACGGTCCGGCCTTCGGTGATGCGGGCGAGCGCATCCTGGATCAGCGCCTCGGAATGGCTGTCGAGCGCGCTCGTCGCCTCGTCGAGGAGCAGGACCGGCGAACGCTTGAGGATCGCGCGCGCGATCGCGAGCCGCTGGCGCTGGCCCCCCGACAGGAACGCGCCGTTCTCGCCCACCAGCGTATCGTAGCCCTGCGCGAGATCCGCGACGAACTCTTGGGCGTTGGCATCGCGCGCGGCCGCCTCGACCTGCGCGTCGGTGGCGTCGGGGCATGCGACGCGGACGTTGTCGCGCACCGAGGCCGAGAACAGGAACGTCGACTGGCCCACGAAGGAGATCCGGTCGCGCACCGAGGCGAGCGTCGCGCCGGCCATGTCCTGCCCGTCGATCTCGACCCGGCCCGCGCGTGGGCTCGTAGAGCCGCATCGCGAGGTTGAGCATCGTCGACTTGCCGCCCCCCGACGGCCCCACCAGCGCGCTCGTGCGCCCGGCGGGGAAGACGAGGTCGACGCCGTGGATCACCGCCGGCGCGCCGTCGTAGCCGAACGACACCTCGCGCATCGCGATCTCGCCGGGGCCGTCCTCGAGCGGGCGCGCGCCCTCGGCCTCGGCCTGGGTCTCGGGCATGTCGAGGATGCCGAGCACCATCCGCACCCCGACCAGCGCCGCCTCGAGCGACACCCGCATCCGGCTCAGCCGCTTGGCCGGCTCGTAGGCCATCAGGAGCGCGGTCACGAAACTCATCAGCTGGCCCGGCGTGGTGGGCTCGCCGCCGAACACGCTCCAAGCGCTCACCAGGATGACGCCCGCGATGGCCAGCCCCGAGAGCGTCTCCATGATGGGCGAGGTGGCCGCCTCGAGCCGCGAGATCGCGTTCGAGCGGTGCTCGACCTTGCGCACGGCGTCGTCCATCCGGCCGAGCATCCGGCCCTCGAGCGAGAACACCTTGATGATCTGGATGCCGCCCGAGCTCTCCTGCAGGATGCGGTAGATGTCCGAGAAGGCGGTGAGCTGGCCCTCCATGATCGCCTTGACCCGACGCAGGATCACCCGCACCCCCCAGAGTGCCAGCGGTCCGACGAGAAGCGACACCATCGACAGTACCGGCTGCTGGTAGATCATCACCGCCAGGAGGCCGAGCAGCGTCAGCGTGTCGCGCACGAAGGAGACCACGATGATGTCGATCATCGTCCGGCAGGCCTGCGCGCCCTGCACCACGCGCAGGATGATGTCGGCCGACTCGGTGCGGTTGAAGTAGCCCACCCCCTGGCCCACGAGCTTGGAGTAGACCTTGTACTGCTGGCGCGCGACGATCCGGTTGCCCGCCCGCGCGAGGAACACCGCCTGCACGTAGGTGGCCGCCCCCTTGACCACGAAGATCGCCATCACCGTGCCCGCGACCCCGAGCACCGCGGCGCGGTCCTCGGGGTTGGCCAGCGCGTCGATGATCCACTCCATCACCCACGCCACGGCCGCGGAGGAGGCCGCGACCACGACCATCGCCGCGATCGCGACCCCGTAGAGGTGGCCCTGCGAGCGGAACCCGTCGCGGATCGTGCGAGCGGCAACGCCGTTCAGGGGCGAAGCCCGCGCGTCCGAGGTGGCCGTGCGCATCCTTTGCGTTCATGCGGCCAATTCTCCGGGGGAGGACTCCGCACGTCATCCTCCCCCGAAACCCTCCGCCGTCGACGGCCGACGCCGCGGGCGCTCGTGCGGCCGGGCGGGATCGGCGCGATGCCGTCGGGGCGGGCCGGAAGCGGCGAGCCGCCGGGATTGGCGCGGCCGCGGAGGACGCGGACCGCGGCGATGCGCATTCGAACCCTCCCTGAGCCCCCGCTTGCGCCGACGCCCGGACCTGCCACATTCGTGAAAGGTCTGCTCGGAGGATCGCCATGCCCATGCGCCGCCGCACCCTGCTCGCCGGCCTGTCGCTGCTGCCGCTCGCCTCGCGCGCGACGGCGCAGGACGCCCGGCCGCTCGGCTGGGACGAACTGATCCCCGAGGGCGTGCCCTACTCCGAGATCGTCGCCGACGGCGAGCGCGACGAGGTGGAGGACCGCTGGCTCCCGATCTTCGACGTCAACGCCTACCGCTTCGTGGAGGCGCTCGACGGGGTGCGCGTCCGGATGCCGGGCTTCCTGCTGCCGATGGAGACCGGGGCGGAGGGCGTGACCGCGTTCATCCTGACGCCCTATGCGGGCGCGTGCATCCACGTGCCGCCGCCGCCGCCCAACCAGCTCGTCTTCGTGCGCTCGGCCAAGCCCTACGAGGCCGAGGGCATGTTCGACCCGATCTGGGTCACGGGGACGCTCACCGTGAACCCGATCAGCACCGACCTCGCCGAGGTCGGCTACGCGCTCGAGGCGGACGGCATCGAGCCCTATCTCTGGGACTGACGCCGGGCCGCATCCGCGGGCATCACGACGCCGGGGCGCCCGATCCCTGGGCGGCAGGCCGACTGTCGCACGACCCGACCTTCGCCCGCCTTGCGCGACGCGGCGTCATCGTCGCATCGTGAGGGCGATCGACAGGGGGATCGCACCATGAAGAGAACGACGTTCGCCGCGCTGCTGGCGCTCGCGCCGCTGGCGGCCCAGGGGCAATCGATGACCGAGGCCGAGATGCGGGCCATCCACGACGGCCTGTTCACGCTCGACACGCATATCGACATCGGCGCCGGTTACGCCACGCCCGCGCTCGACCCCGGGCAGATCACGCGCGCGCAGGTGAGCCTGCCGGAGATGCGGATCGGCGGGCTCGATTCCGGCTTCTTCATCGTCTACGTCGGCCAGGAGGCGCTCGACGAGGCGGGCCTCGCGGACATGCGCGCGACCGCCGAGGACAAGTACCGCGCGATCGAGCGGATGCTGCGCGCCTATCCCGACCAGATCGCGCTCGCCACCACCGCCGACGAGGCCGAGGCGGCCTACGCGGACGGCAAGCTCGTCGCGCTGATCGGGATGGAGAACGCCAGCCCGCTGGGGAACTCGGTGGACGACGTGCCGATGTGGGCCGACCGCGGCGTGCGCTACATGTCGATCACCCATTTCGGCGACAACCAGTTCGGCGACAGCTCCAACCCCCGCGAGAGCGCGGGCAACACGATGGAGGACGACGGGCTGACCGATCTCGGCCGCGCGCTGATCCCCGCGCTCAACGACGCGGGCATCATGGTCGACATCAGCCATGTCGGGAAGCGGACGGGCATGGAGGCAATGGCGATCTCGCGCTCGCCCATCATCGCGTCGCACTCGACGGCGGCGGCGGTCTACGCCAACCCGCGCGGGCTCGACGACGAGCAGCTTCGTGCCATCGCCGAGGACGGGGGCGTCGCGCAGATCACCGCGTTCCGCTCCTATCTCGGCCCCGTGGACGAGGGGCTGAGCGACGCGATCGGCGCGCTGAGGACCGAGCTCGGCCTCGAGACCGGGGCCGACTTCCGCACCGCCACGCCCGACACGCTCGACGCGTACGCGCGGCGGCAGGACGAGCTGCGCGACGAGTATCCCGACGTGACGCTCTCGCAGTTCCTCGACCACGTGGTCCACGCGGTCGAGGTCGCCGGGATCGACCATGTCGGCCTGTCGGGGGACTTCGACGGCGGCGGGGGCGTGGACGGCTGGGACGGCGCGGCCGACAGCTTCAACGTCACCGCGGCGCTGCTCGAGCGGGGCTACACCGAGGAGGACCTCGCCAAGCTCTGGGGCGGCAACGTCCTGCGGGTGATGCGCGCGACCGAAGCCGCCATCGACGGCTAAGCTCCCGTCCCGGCGTCGCGCGGCCTCAATGGAAGTCGCGCGACGCCGGGATCACGCGCGCGTCGCGCGGATGCCCGCCCCGGTCCGCCGGGAGCGGGTTCTTGACGTGGTCGGCGCGCGCGAGGTCCGGGCGCAGCGCGTCGGCCGACAGCATCGTCAGCGCGTCGTTGCGATCGACGATCTCGTGGGCCACGACGTGGATCACCGCGTCGTCGAACTGCACCCGGCCATGCACCGCCATCAGCCGCGCGGCCATGATCTCGCGGCGGTGCTTGGCGAAGAGGTCGGGCCAGATCACCACGTTGATCACCCCGCCCTCGTCCTCGAGCGTCACGAAGCACACGCCTTTGGCCGAGCCCGGCTTCTGTCGGATCAGCACCAGCCCCGCGACCGAGACCCGCTGGCCGAACCGGCACGACCGCAGCTCCGTCGACGCCATGTAGCCCGCGCGACGCATGCCCCCGCGCATGAACGCGACCGGATGCGCCTTCAGCGACAGGCGCGCGGTCTGGTAGTCGGCGACGACGTGCTCGCGCATCGGCATTTCCGGCAGGCGGTGCGGGGCCTCGGCGCCCACGTCGGACGCCTCCCCGTGGACGAAGAGCGGCAGGGCGGGCGCGGAGCGGATCGCCTTGGCGTCCCACAGCGCGCTGCGCCGGTCCTGCCCGCAGGAACGGAACGCGTCCGCCGAGGCGAGGATCTCGATCGCGCGCTTCGAAAGCCCCGTCCGCCGCCGCAGGTCGTCGACCCCCGCGAAGGGCGCGTCGCGCGCGCCCGCCAGCCGCGCGAGCTCGTCGGCGCGCAGCCCCGTGAGCTGCCGGAACCCCAGCCGCAACGCATGGTCGGACGCGCCCAGCGGCTCGAGCGTGCAGTCCCAGTCGCTGAAGTTCACGTCCACCGGCAGCACGGTGACGCCCGACCGGCGCGCCATCTCCACGATCTGCGCAGGCGCGTAGAAGCCCATCGGCTGCGAGTTCAGGAGCGCGCAGGCGAAGACGTCGGGGTGGTGGCACTTGAGCCAGGACGACACGTAGACGAGATGCGCGAAGCTCGCCGCGTGGCTCTCGGGGAAGCCGTACTCGCCGAACCCCTCGATCTGGCTGAAGCAGCGGGTGGCGAATTCGGGATCGTAGCCGCGCGCGATCATGTTGCCGACCATCCGCGCCTTGTGCTCGCTCACCAGCCCCTTCGAGCGGAACGTCGCCATCGCCTTGCGCAGGCGGTTGGCCTCGGCGGGGGTGAACCGGGCGGCGACGAGCGACATCTTCATCGCCTGCTCCTGGAAGATCGGCACGCCGAGCGTGCGGCCGAGGATCTTCTCGAGCTCGTCGGGCGGCCCGTGCTCGGGGGCGGGCTTGGGGTACTCGATCGCCTCGCCCGACCGGCGGCGCTTGAGGTAGGGATGGACCATGTCGCCCTGGATCGGGCCGGGGCGCACGATGGCGACCTGGATCACGAGGTCGTAGAACTCGCGCGGCTTCAGCTTGGGCAGCATCGCCATCTGCGCCCGGCTTTCGACCTGGAACACGCCGAGGCTGTCGCCGCGCTGGAGCATCGCGTAGGTCGGTCCGTCGCCCGCCTCGATCGAGGCGAGGTCCATCCGCACGCCGACATGCGCGGCCATCAGGTCGAAGCACTTGCGGATGCAGGTCAGCATCCCGAGCGCCAGCACGTCGATCTTGAGGATGCGCAGCGCGTCGATGTCGTCCTTGTCCCACTCCACGAAGGTGCGGTCGGGCATCGCCCCGTTGCCGATGGGCACGGTCCGGTGCAGCGGATGCTCGGTCAGGATGAACCCGCCGACATGCTGGCCCAGGTGCCGCGGCATCCCGATCAGCTGGTCGGTGAGCGCGATCGCGAGCCGGATCTGCGGGTCCTCGAGGTTCACGCCGGTGTCCTCGAGATGCATGTCGTCGGTCGAGGAGCCCCACGAGCCCCAGACGGTCGCCGCCATCGCCGCCGTCGTGTCCTCGGTCAGGCCCATCACCTTGCCGACCTCGCGGATCGCCATGCGCGGGCGGTAGTGGATCACGGTCGCGCACAGGCCCGCATGGGTGCGGCCGTAGCGGGCATAGATGTGCTGGATGATCTCCTCGCGGCGCTCGTGCTCGAAGTCGACGTCGATGTCGGGCGGCTCGCGGCGCTCGTCGCTGAGGAACCGCTCGAACAGCAGGTCGTGATGGGCCGGGTCGACGGAGGTGATCTCGAGGCAGAAGCACACCGCCGAGTTCGCCGCCGAGCCGCGCCCCTGGCACAGGATGCCGCGGCGGCGCGCCTCGGCCACGATCTCCTGGATGGTGACGAAGTAGCGCGCGATGTCGTGGCGCGCGATCAGGTCGAGCTCCTTCTCGACCGCCTCGCGCACCCGCGCCGGCATGCCCTCCGGATAGCGCCGGGCGGCGCCGTCCTCGGTCAGCACGCGCAGGTGCTCGTCGGGCGTGCGCCCCTCGGGCACGTCGTCGAGCGGATACTCGTAGCGCAGCTCCGAGAGCGAGAAGTCGAGCGCGTCGGCGATGGCGAGGCTCTCGCGGATCGCGTGCGGCCAGCGCGCGAACAGGCGGACCATCTCGGCGGGCGGGCGCAGGTGGCGCTCGGCGTTCGCGTGCAGGCGGAACCCCGCATCGGCCATTCGCACGCGCTCGCGGATGCAGGTCATCACGTCCTGCAGCGGGCGGCGTTCGGGGGCGTGGTAGTGCACGTCGTTCGTCGCCACGAGCCGCAGCCCGTGGCGCCGCGCGAGCCGGTCCAGCCGCTCGATCCGGGCCTGGTCGTCGCCGCGGTACAGGTGCGCGGCCGCAATGTGGCCGAGCGACGGCAGCCGCCGGACCAGCCGCCCGAGCCCCGCCTCGAAGGCGCCGACATCCTCGGGCGGCACCGCGATCAGCGTGCTGCCCGCCTGGTGCGCGGCGAGGTCGTCGAGCGTCAGCTCGCAGCGCCCCTTGTCCTGCCAGCCGCCGTCGGGCGTCGCCATCCGGCCCTTGGAGATCAGCGCGCAGAGCATGCCGTAGGCCTCGCGGTCGCGCGGGTAGGCGAGGAACTCGGACCCGTCCATCAGCACGATCCGCGTCCCGATCAGCGGCCGCATCCGCGCCGTCCCGGCCTCGGTATGAACCCGCACCACGCCCGCCATCGAGTTGCGGTCCGCCACCCCGATCGCGTGGTAGCCCAGCGCATGCGCGGCCAGCACGAGGTCCACCGGCTCGGAGGCGCCGTGCAGGAACGAGAAGCAGGTCGTCACGCCGAGCTCGACGAAGGCCGCGCGCGGGTTCGCCTCGAGCGGCGCGTCGGGGTCGAGCGTGCGGCGGTCGGGGGTGAGGGGCTGCTCGGGCATCGGCGCTCAGCGGATGGCGGCGGAGGGGGCGCCGCCCCCCGGCCTGCAGCCGTCCCCCGAGGTATTTCGAGCCATAGGAAGGAGCGGGCGCGCGTTCGGGCGGGCGGCGGGCAACCCCGCGTTAACCTCCGTCCGCCATACAGGGTTCGCGGAACAGGCCGAGGGGCCGATGACCGTGCCGGGGGGAGGCGCCCCGAGGCCCGTGCCGCCGAGCCGATGCCGGGCGCGGGATACCCGACCGCCGGAACCTCCGGCCGGGAACACCTCCGCCGGAGGCTCCGCCGCGCGCCGCCCGCGCGACGACCGACGCGAGGCGGTCGCCCGCGTCACGCGAACATCCCGTGCAGGAACCAGTCGGGCGTGCCGCCCCGGCCGTCGCCCGCCAGCCCCTCGCGGAACAGCCAGTAGCGCGCGCCCTCGTCCACCTCGACCTTGTAGTAGTCGCGCAGCCGGGTGCCGGGGCGCGCGCGCCACCATTCCGGCGCGATCCGCTCGGGGCCCTGGTGGCGGCGGATGAGGTAGGGGCGGCGGCGCCATTCGAAGCGCACCGGCGGCCCCTCGGGGACGGCGTAGAGCACCTCGATCCGCTCGGGCACCTGCAGGATGCGGACCGGGCGCTCGCGCGGGGGCGCGACCATCCCGCCGCCGCCCAGCCCCCCGGGCGCCAGCCGGTCGGCGCGGCCGAGCGCGGCCTGCGCGGGGCGCCATCGCTCGGCCCGCTCGGGCAGGTGACTCGCGCGCGGATCGGGCATCCGCACCGCGCCGCGGCCCAGCCGCGCCGAGAGCCGGTCCACCAGCGTGGCGACCGCGACCTCGGCGTCCACGCCGCCGTCGAGCCGGACCTGCGCCGCGTCCAGCCGCTCCGGGCGCAGCGCCTCGAGGCTCAGCGTGTCGAAGCCGAAGCCCGCGTCGAGATCCTCGAAATGGCGCTGCAGCAGGCGGATCAGGTGCGCGGGATCGCGGCTGGCGCGGGCGCAGCCGACCTCGAACCGCGCCGCCGCCCCGTCGATCCGGTAGAGCTCGAGGCGCAGGCCGCGCAGGCCGTGGCCCGACGCGGCCATCTCGGCGCACAGCATCGCCATCGGCTCGGGCAGGAGCGGCTGCGGGTCCATGACCGGCTCGGCCAGCCGGTGGACCACGCGGAACCGCTGCGGCGGCGGCAGGCTCACGACCGGCTCGGGCAGCGCGCCCGACATCTGGTCGAGCCTGCGCAGCGGCGTCGCGAGCGCGCGGCCGTCGCGGCCGAAGCGGCGCTCGAGCGTGGCGCGCGGGATCGCCATCAGGTCGCCCACGCGCTTGAGCCCCAGCCGCCGGAGCGTGAGCCGCGTCGCCTCGTCGAGCCGCAGCGCGGCCACCGGCAGGAGCGCCAGCCGCGCGCGCAGCGTGCGCGGGTCCAGCACCTCGCGCGGGTCGCCGTGCCGCGCCAGCGCCCAGGCCGCGCCGTGGGTGGGCGCGACCGCGAGCCGCGCGACCTGCCCCAGCCCGCCGAGCCGCGCCTCCATGTCGGCGAGCATCGCCGCCTCCCCGCCCCACAGGTGGTCCGAGCCGGTCGTGTCGAGCACCAGCCCGTCCGCCCCGTCGCCCGCCGACCAGGGGCACCAGCGCCGCGCCCACACGATCAGGCGGCGCAGCGCGTCGGCGTCGCCCGACAGGTCCGCGGGCTCCACCGTCAGCGCGGGGTCGAGCGCGCGGGCATCGACCACGCGCATCCCCCGCGTGGCGCCGCCCCGGATCGCGGCGTCGTTGGCCGCGTGGATCACCGGGCCGTGCGTGCCCTCCATCGCCAGCACCACCGACGCGTCGGCGCCGCGCCCCGGGGCCGGCTCATCCCACGGCGCGCGCGGCATCCGCGCCGCCGTGGCCCGCGCCCGCTCCCACCGCGCCATCGCGAAGCGGGGAAGCCAGATCGAGACGATGCGCCGCCCGGTCATGGCCGGCCGTCCAGACGCCCGGCTGCGCCCCGCGCGACCGGAAACGCTCGGCCCGCCAGCGCGGCTCGCCCGGCGCGCGCGCGTCCCAGGGGTTGGGGTCGGAGGCCGCGGAGGCCACGCGCCAGCGCTCGGGCGCGACCGACAGCGCGGCCTCCGCGTCGGGGCGCAGGAGCCAGACCGGCACGCCCGAGCCCCGCGAGCGCAGCGCGAGCCGCTTCGTCGCGGTGAAGTCGAGCGACCGGGGATTGCCCCAGATCTCGCCCACGACGGCAGACAGCGCGGCGCATCCCAGTCCCTCCTCCATCGCCCAGAGCGCGTCGCACGCGCGGGGGACCTCCACCCGCAGGACCGGCATCGCGAGGCCCGCTCCGGCCACGCCGCGCAGGCAGGGAAGCCCGCCCTCGCGTGCCGCGGCCGCGTCCTGCACCCACAGCACCGGCCCCGACCCGCGCCGCGCCGCGTCGAGCTGCGCGAGCATCAGCCCGGTCGCCGCCGCGTCGCGGGAGGAGCAGATCGCCTCCGTGAAGGCGGGCAGGGCAGGGTCGGACATGGATCGTGAACACCGGGAATCGGTTGTATGTTCCCCTTACGTTCTAGTTTTGGGCCGGGCTTGTCGAGTCCCCTCGGAAGCGATCCCGACCCGTGTTCTGCCGGCCATCACGACCCAACCAAGTCGGCCATCGAGCTCGCTCGGATCGGGATACACCCATCCGAGCCATACGCCGCTCGTTCGGCCACCTCCTGCAAGCCTCTGATATCGTTCGGCTAGAAACTTCGGACACTGGTTGTCGCTTCTGCTGGCGACGGAAACCCGCTCAGGCACCGGAACGTTGATCGAACACCGAATGAGGTTCTCCGTCCGTTCCAAAGGCCCGGATCCGTCCCACCTCACCCGCCGCCGACGCCTCCCGGGTCGCCTGGCAGGGCGCATGGCCCCGGCCGTTCGCCGGGCTTGCGGAAGGTTCGCCACCCATGCCCCGCATCCCGTTCCTGCCGGGGCGCATCCCCGTCGCGATGCCGGGCAGCCACGCCGTCGAGCGCCGCCTGCGCGAGACGTTCGAGCGCATCCGCCGCGCGGCGGAGCCCGACGCCGGTCCCGACGAGGGGTCCGACCCGCTTCACGCCCGGCTCGACCGCGCGGCTCGCATCCGGATCGGACGGCGCGCCGAGGCCCACGCGACGATGGTCAGGGTGGCGACCGGCCTCGGGCATCGGCGCATGACGATCGCCGGAAGCCGGCGGTCCTGCGCGACGGCGCCACCGCCATCGCCGTCCCGTCGCCGTTCCGTCCGGGCACCGCGCCGACGAGATCGCCGCCGCGCCGCACGACGGCATGCCGTGGATGGCGCCCGCCACGGAGATCGTCCGGCGCGCCATGCGGGCGTCCGTCCGCCAGGGGAGCCTCGGGCTGCGGCTCCCGCCGATGCCGCTCGTCGGGCCGCCCGGGCATCGGCAAGCCCCGGTGGACCCGGCGGCTCGCCGAGGCGGTCGGCCTCCCGGTCTGCGCGATCGAGGCGACCGGCGAGCCCGCGGGCTTCGCCATCGCCGGCTCGCAGCGGGGCTCGTCCACCGCCGGACCCGGCAAGCCCGTGCAGACGGTCCTGCGGACGGCCTGCGCCAGCGTGCCCGTCGTCGTCGACGAGGTCGAGCAGGCCGGCGAGGTCAGCGACCGCCGGAGCCGCCGGCACGACCTGAACGATGCGCTCCTGCCGCTCCTCGAGCGCTCGTCCGCCGCGGCGTGGCCATGCCCCTGCTTCCAGATGCCCTTCGACATGTCGTGGATGGCGCGGGTGCTGACGGCGAACACCACGAGGGGGCCGAGCGAGCCGCTCCCGAGCCGCTGCCCGCCGCCGCTGCTGCCCGCGCTGACGCGGGACCAGCTCGTGACCTTCGCCGCGCGGGAGGCGAGGCGCCGGGACGGGCCGGACGACGTGCGCGACGCGGTCCTGTCGATCCTGGCCGGGGACCGGGGCGGACGGCGGCCGGGCTTGCGGACCATGCTGCGGATGATCGAGGGCGCCGAGGGCGTGGCGGACATGCCGGTCCCGCACCGACCGCCGCCTCTGCCGGCTACGGACGCGGCGTCGGCCTGCCCGGCGGCGTCCGATCCCCATCCGCATGAGGGGACCCCTTCACAAGTCACGACACGCTCCCGGGAACCGACGCCGACGCGGGACGCCCGCGGCGCATACGGCCGGCTACGATGCCGGACGATCCGGTCGCGGACCCGCGTCGGGTCGCGGTCGTGGCGAAGGCCGTCATCCGGATCGCCAGGGCCCTCAGGCTCGCGGATGCGGAAGCGGCGGTCCTGACAGGCCCGTCCCTGACAGGCCCGTCCCTGACAGGCCCGTCGGCCGAAGACCGGGCCCGGCATCCGGGCCCGGGACCCGGAACGGACCGTTCGACGGCGCGCAGGCGAGACGCGCGATCCTCCCCACACGGATCTGGAAGGACCTCCACATCGCCTCCACGCCGCCGCTCGCCACGGATCGGCCGACACGCCCGAACGAGGACCAGCCATTCGGGGCCGTCGGCCCGTCGACGTGACGATCCACGGCATGATCCCGGCGACGCACGACGCGCGGGCGCCTGGCGGCGGCCTCCGCCGGGACCCACGATACAGGACCGCCACCCCGCGACGCAGGGCCGTCATGCGACGTCATGCTCCCTCCCGTCGTGTCTGCAAGGAGCGGTCCTTCGTCCCCGCCGCCGGCGAACGACCGCTCCGAGCCTATTTCGTTGAAAAAGTCGGCCGAGAAGGCGGCGGTTTGGCCCATCTGAGGGCTTGTCGCGGCTTCGGCCCCGAGCCTTGGCCCGGGGAGGCTTGTCGTTTCGCCCTTCCGGCTCTCAGATCACGCCGCGGCCTGCATTCCGATCATCTGCGGCCTGAGCTTCGCGAGCTTCCGGAGGTTCTGGGCGGTGGCGGCGAGGGTGAACTCGTCCTTGGCGCCACATGGCCCTCGAAGACGCAAGCGGCCGAGGCCGAGGATGCGCTTGAGGTGCGCGAAGAGCATCTCGACCTTCTTGCGCCGAGGGCCGGCGACCTTCCTGTAGACGTCCGAGGCCACGCATTCCCGGGCGACCTCCCGGACGTCCTCGTGCTCCTCGCGGGTGATGTATCTTGCGGCGGCCTTCGGGCAGCAGCGGAGCTTCGAGGGGCATGCCTTGCAGTCGGACGCGAGCGCCCGGTACTTCTGCCGGCCGACCGTGGGCGTACCTCTTGCTGGGTCTGAGTAGTTGCGCCGGTACTTCAGCAGCTCGTGCCCCTCTGGGCAGACGTAGCGGTCGTTCTCCTCGTCCCATTCGAAGTCCGACCGCGACCAGGTGCCGTCGGTCCGCATCGACTTGTCGAAGACCGGGATGAAGGGAACGATCCCTCTCTTGCGCACCAGCCAGGCGAGGTTCTCGGCAGCGCCGTACGCGGTGTCGGCCGTGATCCACGTCGGCTTCAGCCCGTGGCGTGTCCCGACGCGATCGATCATCGTCCGCGCGGCGCCGATCTCGGCCTGCCGGATGGACCGGGTCGCCTCCACATCCACGATGACGGCATTGTCGGTGTCGATGAGGTAGTTGTCCGAGTAGGTGAACACCGCCGGCCCCTTCTGGGCCGCCGTCCACTGGCTGGCGGGATCGGAGTGCGACACGAACTTGGGCTTGGCCGGGCTGGCCGCGCCGAACGCGTTCGCAAGCTCACCGTCCAGGGTCTCGAGATACTCCCGGACCGCGCGCGGTGCTTCTTGGGGGTCGATGGCGGCAACGTCCCACCTCGCCTGGGCGCTGGAGTTCAGCTTGTCCACGTCCGCCATGATCAGGCTCGCATCGACGGCGAACCCGGTGCCGCCGACGAGCCCCTCATTGATGCAGCGCTCCACCACGCCCTCGAAGACCAGCCGCAGCAGGTCGCTGTCGCGGAACTTGCCGTGCCGGTACTTCGAGAAGGTCGAGTGGTCGGGCACCCGGCCGTCGAGGCCGAGCCGGCAGAACCATCGGTGCGCCAGGTTCAAGTGGACCTCGTCGCAAAGCCGGCGCTCGGAACGGATGCCCGTCAGGTATCCGACCAGCAGCATCCGCACGATCAGCTCGGGGTCGATCGAGGGACGGCCCAGGTGGCTGTAAAACGGTGCGAGCTGCGCCCGCATCCGGTCCATGTCGAGGAACCGGTCGACCTGCCGCAGTAGGTGGTCGCCCGGCACATGCGCCTCCAGGTCGAAGTCGTAGAACAGCGTCGCCGGAGCCGTCTGCCTGCCCATCATCGCCAAATCCTCCCCGCCACCCAGAACCAAGTGAATCAGGGGACTTGCCGCGTCGCAACAGGGACTTTTTCAACGAAATAGGCTCCCTCGCGACGGATGCCGCAGGCTGGTCGAAGGGCTGCTCTGCGGGTGCGGGCGGCGCTGTTGCACGAAGCGGCGGGAGGACGGACCTCCCCTTTCCCGTCTGACGTCAGCCGACGGGCTGCGTGACGGGGATGCCGAGAGCGGTGAAGCGGTTGAGGATGGCGATACGGAGTTGGATCTCGGCGGTCTGGCGGGCGAAGTTGCGGGCGGCGAGCTTCTGGCCGAGGAGCTTCATGCAGTTCATCTTGGTCTCGACCCGGCTTCGGCGGTGGTAGCCGGATCACTTGCGCCAGAGCGTTCGTCCGAAGCGCTTCATGGCGCGCAGGTCGTCGTTGCGGCCCCGAGCGCCCGGGCCGCCCTTCTTCCAAGGCTTCGCGTTCCGGCGCGGTGGAATGATCGCCTCGGCGCCTCGCAGGGCGATGGCGTCCCGGCAGGCGCGCCCATCGTAGGCACCGTCGGCGGTGACGGACGCGATCGGCTCATCGCCGGTGATCTGCGACAGCAGGCCGGGCAGCATGGGCGCGTCGCCTGTGGTGCTGTCGGTGAACTCGACGGCCCGGACCTCGAGCGTCGCCTCGTCGATGGCCAGATGCACCTTGCGCCATACGCGCCGCTTGGCCCCGCCGTGCTTGCGTGCGTGCCATTCGCCTTCGCCCCGGACCTTGATCCCCGTGCTGTCCACCAGCAGGTGAAGCGGGCCGCCCGAGCCCCGGTAGGGCAGTTGCACGGCGAGCGTCTTCTGACGCCGACAAAGCGTCAAGTAGTCCGGCACCGGCCGATCCAGGTCCGCGAGCTTGAGCAGGCTCGCGACGAAGCCCGTCGTCAGGCGGAGCGGCAGGCCGAACAGGACCTTCACCGTCAGGCATGCCCGGATCGCGGCGTCGCTGTAGACCGGCTGCGCGCCGCGCCTGCCCGAGGGCGCCGCATGCCAGGGCGTCGAGGGGTCGAACCAGACCGTCAGCGAGCCGCGCCTACGAAGCGCGGCGTTACAGCTCGACCAGTTCAGGGTGCGGTAGCGGGTGGGCGCAGGCTTGGACATGGCGCCCAGCCATGTCGCTGGACTCACGATGTGAATCCCAGAACAAGCTTCATGCAACAACGCCGCGGCGCGGTACATCTCGCGTGCGCGGCGCACACGGTGACCGAGGGGCTCGAGGCGGACCACGTCGCCTTCGACCGTCAGGTGCACCTTGGCATCGCCCGTCAGTCCCATGGCATTGCGCACGACGCGCGGCAGTATCAGTCGGCCATTGGCGGCCACGCGGACATCCATGGTCTTTCCTTCGGTCTGATCGCGGCGACGCCAGTGACCCGTTCGACGAACGGTGACCATAGGGTCGCAGTGGAACTTCCGGCAAGCATGTCGGATGTGAGCGCCGTGAACGCGTGCCGGATACTGCCCGTCATCGGACGGGCAACCAAACGAGGGGTTGCCTGCCCATGACGCGCCGCCTCCCCGCCGATTGCGGAACAAAGGCCCCGCGGGTATCGAAACAGGGTAAGGCAATCTTCGACAGGAAACGACATGACCGCACGGGTTCCCTGCCCATTGGCCACGCGTCGCCGACCGCGCCGGGCCCGGCCGTCCGGCCGCGCATGCTGATCGGCTACGCGCGGGTCTCCACCCACGACCAGAACCTCGACCTGCAGCGCGACGCGCTCGAAGCGGCGGGCTGCGAGCGGGTGATCGTCGACACCATGTCCGGCGCGGCCTCCGCCCGGCCGGGCCTCGCTCAGGTCCGCGACATCCTGCGCGCCGGCGACACGCTGGTCGTCTGGCGGCTCGACCGGCTCGGCCGCTCGCTCAAGGACCTCATCGCCTGGGTGGGCTACCTGGAGGAACGCGAGGTCGGCCTGCGCTCGCTGCACGAGGCCATCGACACCACCACCCCCACCGGCAAGCTCACCTTCCACATCTTCGGCGCGCTAGCCGAGTTCGAGCGCGCGCTCATCCGCGACCGCACCCAGGCCGGACTGGCGGCAGCCCGCGCACGCGGCCGCCTCGGCGGACGTCGACCCGTCCTCAACGCCGACAAGCGCGCGCTCGCCGTCAAGCTCTACAACGATCGCCAGACCCCGATCGCCAAGATCTGCCAGATGATGGGCATCTCGAAGCCGACGCTCTACAGCTACGTGCGGGCGGCCGACCCGGGACAGGTGGAGGTCAAGAACGGGCCCGGCAGATGATGCGCCGCGGGCGCTCCCGGCCCGAAGCCGCCTTTTGTTGTTGTAATGCAGGACGGCGGCTTTAAGGCCCACTGGTCCATCGACGCTCTGAGCCCTCTCCCGCTGGTCAGTCCTGCATCAGTGTTCTTCTGCACCTGTCTCACGTGATATTTCGTTCAAGGCGAACTCCTGCCGTAATGCATCGCCGTAGGCTGATGATGAGAAGTTGTCGACCTTAGCTGTGCTGTCTTCTATGGTCGAAAAATCCAAAGATAACACTGCACCTCGCCCAGATAGCCAGGACTAAAAAGAATGGAAGCAGAGGACCTCAGGCACTCCGAATTCTCGGATAGTTTGGAAAAGCACTACTCTAGTCGTGCGTCAGATTTCTCCAAGAGATTCTTACAATGGTTTCCCGAGAAAACTTTTAGGTTCGATGAATTTACGGCCGATGACGCTTGCGTCGACGCGAAGCACGACAAAGGCGTGGACGCAATTTACGTAGTCGATCTTTCCGAAGTTGTCTCTATGATACAAGCCAAGACAAGAACGAGCAATAGGGCAACGCGTGGAGATACCGAGCTAAAAGATTTCTACGGGACGCTGGTTCAATTTGAAAGCAGGGAGAAGATTGAGGAGCTCGCAAAGGAAACAGAGAACGAGCGGCTTAGGCAGGCAGTAGCAAGAAATAAGTTAGCTGAGAAGGTTGTCCCTGATTATGATGTCCAAGGCGTCTTTATCACCTACTTTTTGGCGAATACCGACGCCTGCGGACATATTGAGAAAGCTGAAATCATCGATCTTTATGATGTTTCGGAAATTGCCGCGGATTATGTCAGCTTAGAGATCGACGGGAGTATTTCCGAGAATCTTGTTTTCGACGTTTCCGATTGCGATGTCATCGAGTATAGCGCTGGAGGCGCCTCCGCCGCATTTCCTCGCATCCGCCTTGAATCGCACAGTGATGAAAGGAATTTCCGATGGCATCCTGTTCGAGCAATATGTTCGATTGCCTCTACGGGACACAAAAGTCAATAGAAGTATTAAGTCAAGCATTCGTGAAAAGAAAGAGCACGGAAATTGTCCATGATATCATAACGGTATAAACGCTCTTTGCCGAGAGGTACTCGATGAGGGCGACCAAGCTATTTCAGTCGAAGATTATATAGTAGTTAATGGTGCACAAAGTCTCACCTCACTGCTCTTCGAGCGAGCTAGAATCACTGATGATCTGAGAATCCTCGTCAAGCTTATTAAGGTCAAAGGCGACGCTTCCCTATCTTGTCAACGCCGCTCCAATTCTGACCCATCTTTATCGTCTGCGCCGGTCGTAATCTGACCCATCCCGTTGCTTGATGTTGTGCGTCCTGGGGTGGGGGCATGCCCCCACCCCAGGACGCGGCTTTGTCTTTCATGCCATCTCGGCGGCCGCGGCAGAGGGCGCGGCGGGCCGGGCGATCAGCCCCGCGCGGCGCTTGTCCTTGAGGCGGTAGCTCTCGCGCCTTCGATCGTCACCACCGAGGCGTGGTGGAGGATGCGGTCGAGCATGGCGGCGGTCAGGACGCTCTCGCCGGCGAAGGCCTGGTCCCATGACCCGAAGGTTAGGTTCGACGTCAGGAGTGAGCCATGGGGTCGCCATCGGTTCGAGACCCCTGGCGAACGAGCCGCGTTCGTAGCGCTTTGCGACCACCTGGAGGAACAGGTTCGCCTGCTCGCGTCCTAGGGGCAGGTAGCCGATCTCGTCGATGACGAGCAGCCGGTAAGTGCTCACGGCGCGGTGCATCGCCTCCTTCAGCTTGCCCTGTCGCTGGGCCGCCTCGAGCATCATGGCCAGGTCCGCAGCGGTGATGAAGCGGACCTTCATCGCCCGGCCCGACTGGCGAGGTAGCCGAGCGCGATGGCCAGGTGCGTCTTGCCCACGCCCGAAGGGCCTAGCAGCACGACGTTCTCGGCGCGCTCGACGAAGGCCAGGCTGGCCAGTTCGAGGATCTGCTTGCGCGGTGCGCCGCTGGCGAAGCCCCAGTCATAGCCCTCCAGCATCTTGATCGCCGGGAAGCCCGCGACACGGGCGGCCATCTCCTTGGCCCGCACCTGCCGGGCCTCGGCCTCCGTGCGCGAGCCACGTCCTCGAGGAAGTCCCCGAAGGTCGCCTCGCGCGTCACTGCAGCCTGTGCCGCGGCCGACCACGCGCCATCGACAACCTTCAGCCGCAACTCGTCGCAGAGTGTGGCGATGCGGGCGTTCTGGAGATCGCTCATGGCCGCGCCTCCCCGCACGGGGCACCCATGAACGGCATCAGCGCCTCGTAGACCGACAGCGGGTGCTGGAAGCCTAGGATGGGCACCGGGGGGGCCACGATGCGGGCGGCAGAGACCGAAGGCCCGCCCCGCAGGATCGTCCCGCCCCACGGCGCGGGCACGGGTTGCAGCGCCGCGCGTTCCTCCTCCAGCCGCAGGCCGGTACCGCGCCCGTGGTGGCGTGCATCCGCGCATTGGCCACCTCGCGCATCCAGCGCCGCGCGGCCGCGTTGGCGGCAGGCGCATCGACGACGAGCCCATGCCTCACGCCATGCGGCTGGCGAAGGGCACGTAGAAGCTGCCTCGCAGGTAGCGGATGAACCGCTCGACCTTGCCTTTGGTCTGGGCCCGGTAGGGCTGGCAGAGCCGTGGGCGGAACCCGCAATGGCCGGCGAAGTCGGCAAAGCCAGCATGGAAGCGGTACCTGCCGTGGCCGTAGGCATCGCGTTGCGTCACAACCGTGCGGACGTTGTCGTAGAGCACCTCGCGCGGCACGCCGCCGAACGCCAGGAACGCCCGCTCGTGGCAGGCGATCAGCGTCTCGACGCGCTCGTCGGTCACGAACTCCACATAGGCGGTCCGGCTCCAGCCGAGCGTCGCCACGAAGACCGACAGCCGTGATCCCACCCGGCTCCCGCTGCGCCGGATCACCGCCCAGTCCACCTGCATCTGTTGCCCGGAGCCGTCTCGAACCGCACCACCGGCTCAGGCACGGCGCGCGCCCGCAGCGCCGCGACATGCGCCTTCACCATCGTGTAGCCGCCCGCGTGGCCCCGCGCCTTGATCTCCTCGAGCAGCACGTTCGCCTGGATCGTCTCCGGCGCGGCGGCCGCCAGCCGCGCGGCGATGTAGGCGATGTAGGGATCGAGCTTCGTCGACCGTCGCGGTCGATCCTTGTAGCGCACTGCCTCCGCGTCCCGCAGATAGCGACGCACCGTGTTGCGCGACATGCCCACCTCGCGCACGCCCATCCCATGCCTGGCCAGAACCCGGATCTCCATCGCCATCTCCGCTCCGATCATGCCCGGCCCCCGTTCAAGTCAGGGGGCCACGCTACCGGGGCGGGTCAGATTACAATCGGCTCACGGGTCAGTTTTGCATCGGCGGCTACACCAGGACGGATCGCGGTCGAGAAGCGCTCGGTAGAGCGTGGCGTGGTCGGGCAAGTCGCAGAGCATGGAACAGGCTTAGCGCAGGCATAGACGCCGCGCCGCCGGAAACCGGGCGTGGATCGAATGGAACGGGAACGCCCTTGGTTGCACGTCGTCGAAGCCGTCATTCGTGCGCCCCGCAGCATCTGGAGCGCGGCCTGCGGGCCGCCCGCGTCCGGCCGGTGCGCTCGAAGGAGGGTACGACCGACAAGCTCCTCGTTCGCGCCGGCGAGTTGGACGTGAAGGTCGAAGTGACGCCGGTGCCGCGCGGCACGGTGTTCGCGCCGGACTGGCGCATGGTGTCCCCGACCGCCGAGCATCGATGCGGATCTACCGAGACGCAGGTGGTGTCGCCGGCCGACCTCTGCGCGGGCAAGCTCGTAGCTGCGCTCGATCGCCAGCATCCGCGACATGAACAAAGACTGACGGCGCCCACATCCCTGCTTGGAAAGCGAAAGGCCCGGCATTGCATTGCCGAGCCTTTCGAAGGATCCTACGGAACTCTGAACCGAATCCTTTGGTCCTCCTGCGTGCCGGCAAAGTTAAGGCACCGAGGCCTGTCATAAACGGCCGACCGTTGCTGCCGTCGTCACCCGTGAGAGCCGCCTGCCGTCTTCATGCCGGCTTGGAGCGCCCACTAAATCGCGCGTGCGATCTCCCCGTTCGTGTCGGAGTTGAAGCATAGTACGTCCGCTCCGAACGGCCGGTCATGCTGCACAACCACTGTCCTATTCGTGATCTTCTGGTGGGACCACGGAAGGACGCGGCGCAGGAGTTCTTGTCATTGACCGCAAGGAGAATGGAAGAATCTGGTGACGCAAATGGATACGGCGGCAACGCACAATACAGATCAGATCCTTCGACAACAGAGCCTTGGCGTAACCCCGATGGAACATTTCGGTGACGCATCACAATCATCATGGGTAGGCGAGGCGATCGACGGGCACGCGCCGTCATCCGTCGATCGTGTCCGATCGCTTGCCGGATGTAGGACACGCCGGAAATGACTGTCGGAGACGGAGGGTCGCCAGCCAGCGGCGCCCCCCTCCTCCTGCCTTCGATCTGGGACGAACGCGGCTCCGCGACCTAGTCGCAGCCGCTGCCCGCGATCCACGCGCCCGGGCCGGTCCGCGGCACGCATCGCGCCTCCGCCACGACCGGCAGCGGGTTGCCCTGCGCGTCGATCGGTACCATCGGCGCTTCGCCCGCGTCGTAGCTCTGCCACATCCCGCCGCGCAGGCCGGTCTCGTAGAGCAGGCCCTGCCGCTTGGCCTCGTAGTAGTAGCCCCGCGCGTACCACATCACCGCTTCCCGCTCGTCGCCATCCGCGAGCATCCAGGCGCCCCGGAGGTAGCGCGTCGCGTATTTGAGATGCGTCTCGGCGTCGAGGAGCGCGGAGGGGGCGCCGCGGAAGTTCACGCCGCGAGCCGTGGCGGGCAGGATCTGCATCATGCCCCAGTAGGGGCCGTTGCGGGCGTCCGCGCGGTAGTCGCTCTCGCGCTGGATGACGCGGTGCAGGAGCGAGCGGGGGATCGAGTAGTAGTCCGCCCAGCGGTTCACCAGCGCGCGCACGTCGCGGGTCTCGCCGGGGTAGAGCGGCACGGCGGCGGCGGGCGCGCGCGTCACCGCCGGAGGCTGGGCCGCGCAGGCGGAAAGCGCGAGCGCGAGGGGCAGGAGGAATCGGATCATCGTCTGGCGTCCTGGGCCGTTGTCGACGCGACGAAGCGTTAGCGAGGCCCGATCGCCCCGCCCAGAGTGGCCCCGCGGCATCGGCAGGGCTCCGCCCATCGGCGTCTTGCGCGGGCGCGCGCGACGCGCGATGCCGACGCGGTGAAGCTGTTCCTGTACCGTCTCCAGGCGCGCGCGCTGCGCACGATGTTCGCGCTCACGGCGCTGCTGCCCTTCGCCGCGCGGCGCGAGATCGTGGCCTTCGCCTGCCGCGCGGTGGTCGCCGTCTCGCCGTCGCTGCGCCGACGGGTGGACGAGAACCTGCGGCTGGTTCGGCCGGAAATGGACGCAGGCGAGCGGCGCGTGATGACGGGGCGGATCGCGGCGAACGCCGGACGCACGCTCGCGGGCATCTGGTTCCCCCGCGACTTCGCGCGCGCCTGCGCGGGGCTCGAGGCCACCGGGCCGGGGCTCGCCACGCTGCGGCAGGCGGCGCGCGACGGGAGCGGGGCGATCGTCGTCGTCGGGCATTTCGGGCATTGGGAGGCGCTGCGCCACATCCTGCGCCGCGAGGGGATCGAGATCGGCGGGCTCTACCGGCCCTCCAACAACCCCTACTACGACCCGATCTTCCGCGAGGGGCTCGAGGCCGCCGGGACGCCCATCGTGCCCAAGGGCTCGGCTGGCGCGCGCACGATGCTCAAGCACATCCGGGGCGGGGGGATCATGGCGATCCTGCCCGACCAGCACGTCGGCGACGGAGCCTGGCTCGACTTCATGGGGCAGCCAGCGCTGACCTCGCTGTCGCCCGCCGAGCTCGCGCTGCGCTACGGCGTGCCGCTGCTGCCCGCGTTCATGCCCGTCGTCGACGGTCGGCTCGAGGTGATCGTGGACGCGCCGATCGCGCCCGGCGACGCGGCCGGCATGATGCAGGCGTTCAACGACCGGCTCGGGGCCTGGGTCGCGCGCCATCCCGACCAGTGGCTCTGGTTCCACCGCCGCTGGAAATACGCCAGGGGCCGCGCCGCAGACCGCCCGGCCCCTCGCGCCGCCGCGTCGGGGGCCGGGACGTGATCCCCGGCCTGTTCGACGTCTTCAAGCGCGGGATCGGGCCGTCCTCGTCGCACACGATGGGCCCGATGGTCGCCGCCGCGCGGTTCCTCGACGCGCTGCGCGGGGGCGCGGATCCCGAGCCCGGCTCCGGCCCGCCCGCGCGGCTGACCGCCACGCTGCACGGCTCGCTCGCCTGGACCGGGCGCGGGCACGCGACCGACCGCGCGGTGGCGATCGGGCTGCTGGGCCACCGCCCCGCCGACGTCGACATGGATGCCGCGGAGGCGGGGCTGGCCGCGCTCGCCCGCGACCCCGTGCTGCGCCACGACGGCCTTCCCCCGATGCGGTTCGATCCGGCGTCGGACGTCATGTTCGACTGGGGGCCGCCGTTGCCCGGGCACGCGAACGGCCTCGTGCTGCGGGCCTACGACGCGGCGGGGCACCTCGCGATGGAGGAGACCTACTACTCCGTCGGCGGGGGCTTCGTCGCCACTGCCCGCGAGCTCGACGCGCCGCCCGCGACGGGGGGGGCTGCCGCGCTGCCGTTCCCGTTCGCCAACGCCGCCGAGATGCTCGCGATGGGCCGCGCCTCGGGGCTCGGGATCGCCGAGATGCAGTGGCGCAACGAGTGCGCGCGCGCGCCCGAGGCGGAGGTCGCGGCGGGCATCGACGCCATCGCGCGCGCGATGGACGGCTGCATCGAGCGCGGGCTCGCGGCCGAGGGCGTGCTACCGGGCGGGTTGTCGGTGCGCCGCCGCGCGCGCGCGATCCACGCGCAGCTCGCCGCCGAGGCCGGGCGCAACCTCGCGCAGCCGCATGTCTGGGGCGACTGGCTCTCGGTCTACGCGATGGCCGTCAACGAGGAGAACGCCGCCGGGGGCCGGGTCGTCACCGCGCCGACCAACGGGGCGGCGGGCGTGATCCCGAGCGTGATCCGCTACTACCGCGACCACTGCGTCGGCGCGCGGCCCGAGGGGGTGCGCGAGCTGCTGCTGGTGGCGGCGGCGATCGGCGGGATCGTCAAGCGCAACGCCTCGATCTCGGGCGCCGAGGTCGGCTGCCAGGGCGAGGTCGGCTCGGCTTCCGCGATGGCCGCCGCCGGGCTCTGCGCCGCGCTGGGCGGCACCAACGAACAGGTCGAGAACGCCGCCGAGATCGCGCTCGAGCATCACCTGGGCATGACCTGCGACCCGGCGGGCGGGCTCGTGCAGGTGCCGTGCATCGAGCGCAACGGGCTCGGCGCGATCAAGGCGGTCTCGGCCGCGTCGCTCAGCTTGCGGGGCGACGGCGCGCATTTCATGCCGCTCGACAACTGTATCGAGGCGATGCGGCAGACGGGTCGCGACATGTCCGACAAGTACAAGGAGACGTCGCGCGGCGGTCTCGCGGTCAACCTGCCCGAGTGCTGAGCGTCACGGCCGTGGCCGCATCGTGTCGCCCGGCAGAACCGTCGGCGCGAGCTCCACGGTCCGGCCGTCGCCCGCGAAGTCGTGCTCGCCCGCGACGATGCGCGCGGCGATCTGCCCGGTCTCGCGCCGCCGGCTGTCCACCGTCGCAAGCCGCATCGGCAGGCCGTCGAGCAGCGGAAAGGCGTTGAACCCCGAGAGCCCGAGCGCCCCGCCCACGTCGAGCCCGGCCTCGAGCGCGTGCAGAAGCCCGCCCGCGCCGGTGAGGTCGCTCGTGTAGGCCAGGAAGTCGACGTCGGGCGTCCGCTCGAGCATGGCCGCCGTGATCGTGCGCCCGACCGCGAGGCCCGAGCCGTCGTCGTAGGCCATCCGGTCGGCCACCGCGACGCCCGCCGCCGCGAGCGCCCGCTCGAGCCCCGCGACGCGCTTGTGGGCACGGTGGTCGCCGCCCGCGCGGTTGCCGAGGATGCCGACGCGGCGATAGCCCCGCTCCGCGATCTCGCGCCCGAGCGCCTCGCCCGCGCGCCCGTGGCCGATGCCCACCGCGGCGTCGACCGGGTCGCCGTCGACATCCATGACCTCGACCACCGGCACGCCGCAGGCGGCGAGCATCGCCCGGCTCGCCTCCGTGTGCTCGAGCCCCGCGACGATCACCCCCGACGGACGCCACGACAGCATCTGGAACAGCACGCGCTCCTCGCGGTCGCGATCGTAGCCGGTCGTGCCGACGACGGGCTGCAGCTCGGTCGCTCCCAGCACCTCCTCCACCCCCGCGAGCATCTCCGGGAAGACGAGGTTCGACAGCGACGGGACGACGACGGCCACGAGGTTGACCCGGTTCGACGCCAGCGCCCCCGCGATCTTGTTGGGGACGTAGCCCATCGCGCGCGCGGCCGCCGTGACCTTGTCGCGCGTGCCCCGGCTGACGTCGCCGCGGTCGCGCATCACCCGGCTCGCGGTCATCTCGCTCACGCCCGCCGCGTCGGCCACGTCGCGCAGGGTCGGGTGCCGGTGGCGGACGTCGGGACGCATGGGGCGCGGGCTCCGGGGCTCGGGTCGCGGGGGTCTAGCGCGGCGGCGAGCCGGTGGACAAGCGCGGCCGGCGGGCGCTAGTCCTGCGGCCGGGGTCCCGTGGCTCAACTGGATAGAGCAATCCCCTCCTAAGGGATAGGTTGCAGGTTCAAGTCCTGCCGGGATCACCATCCCCGCGCCGTCTGCCCGCGCGTCCCGCCTCCGGGACGGGCGTTGACATCGCCCGCTCCGGTCGTGTTCGCTCGGGGACGACCACGGAGGCGGGGGGCATCCGATGAGCGATCCGACCGACATGCGGCGAGGGGGATGACGCTCGAGCTGATCGGGGCGTCGCGGACCGTGTCGGGGCAGGTGCACCTCCACCCCGTCGACCTGACGCTCGAGGCGGGGACGATGAACGTCCTGCTCGGGCCGACGCTGGCGGGCAAGACCTCGCTGATGCGGATGATGGCCGGGCTCGACGCGCCGACCGCCGGGCGCATCCGCTGGCAGGGCGCGGACGTGACCGGGATGCGGGTGCAGGACCGCCGCGTGGCGATGGTCTACCAGCAGTTCATCAACTACCCGTCGATGAGCGTCTACGACAACATCGCGAGCCCGCTGCGCCTGATGCGCCGCTCGAAGGCGGAGATCGACGGCGCCGTCCGGCGCGCGGCCGAGCTGATGCGGCTGGAGCCGTTCCTCGGGCGCCGCCCGCTGGAGCTGTCGGGCGGGCAGCAGCAGCGCTGCGCGCTCGCCCGCGCGCTGGTGAAGGATGCGGGGCTGGTGCTGCTCGACGAGCCGCTGGCGAACCTCGACTACAAGCTGCGCGAGGAGCTGCGCGCCGAGATCCCGCGCATCTTCGAGGAAGCGGGCTCGATCTTCGTCTACGCCACCACCGAGCCCGAGGAGGCGCTGCTGCTGGGTGGACGCACGGCCACGCTCTGGCAGGGGCGGGTGACGCAGTTCGGCCCGACGCCGCAGGTCTATCGCCGCCCGGTGGACGCGACGACCGCGCGGGTGTTCTCGGACCCGCCGATGAATTTCGTCGAAGCCGTCGTGCGGGGCGGCTCCGTCCAGTTCGGCCCCGGCTACGACCAGCCGCTGCCGCCGTCGATGGCCGGCCTCCGCGACGGGGCGTACCGCGCGGGCTTCCGCCCCAACCACGTCGTGCTCGACGGCGCGGCCGAGGGCGCGTTCCGCTTCGAGGCCCGGATCGCGGTGACCGAGATCACAGGCTCCGAGACCTTCGTGCATCTCGACCATCACGGCGACCGCTGGGTCGGGCTGGTCCACGGCGTCCGCGACCTCGCGCCCGGCTCGGCGGTGACGGTCCGCGTCGACCCGCGCCACCTCTACGTCTTCGCGCAGGACGGCCCGCTCGTGGCCGCGGCGCCCTACGCCGAGGCCGCCTGATGGCCCGGATCACGCTCGACGACCTCGCCCATTCCTATTCGCCGAACCCCGCGGGCGAGGACGACTACGCGCTCAAGCAGCTCGACCACGACTGGCGCGACGGGGAGGCCTACGCGCTGCTGGGCGCGTCGGGCTGCGGGAAGTCGACGCTCCTGAACATCATCTCGGGCCTGCTGCATCCGAGCCAGGGCCGCATCCTCTTCGACGGGGTGGACGTGACGCACGCGCCCACGGCCGCGCGCAACATCGCGCAGGTGTTCCAGTTCCCGGTCGTCTACGACACGATGACGGTCCGCCAGAACCTCGCCTTCCCGCTGCGCAACCGCGGCGCGGACCCGGCCTACGTCGCCGAGCGCGTGCAGGCCGTGGCCGCCATGATCGGGATGGAGGCGACGCTCGACCGGCGCGCGCGCGGCCTCACGGCGGACGCCAAGCAGAAGATCTCGCTCGGGCGCGGCATGGTGCGCGAGGACGTGAACGCGCTGCTGTTCGACGAGCCGCTCACGGTCATCGACCCGCACATGAAGTGGGAGCTGCGGACCCAGCTCAAGGAGCTGCATCGCGACTTCGGCCACACGATGATCTACGTCACCCACGACCAGACCGAGGCGCTGACCTTCGCCGATCGCGTGGTCGTGATGCACGACGGCCGCGTCGTGCAGGTCGGCACGCCGCAGCAGCTCTTCGAGCGTCCCGCGCATACCTTCGTGGGCTACTTCATCGGATCGCCCGGCATGAACGTCCTGCCGGCGCGCGTGCGCGGCGACCGGGCCGAGATCGGCGGCGCGACGATCGCGCTCGCGGGCGACTACGGCACGCCGGGCGGCCGCGTGGCGATCGGCGTGCGCCCCGAGCACGTGCGGCTCGGATCAAGCGGCGAGGGGCTTCCGGTGCGCGTGCGGCGGGTGGAGGACGTGGGCCGCCACCAGATCGTGCGCGCGCTCATGGGCGAGACCCCGATCGACGTCGTCGTCCCCGAGGGCGTGCCGGTGACGCCCGACATGGACCGGGTCACGTTCGACCCCGCGGGCGTGAACGTCTACGCGGACGACTGGCGTGTCCCGGCGAAGGGAGAGGCGGCATGAAGACGGTCAACCAGCGCGCGTGGTTCCTGGTCCTGCCGGTGCTGATCCTCGTCGCGTTCTCGGCGGTGATCCCGCTGATGACGGTCGTGAACTACTCGGTGCAGGACACGTTCGGGAACAACGTGTTCTTCTGGGCCGGGCTCGAATGGTTCGACGACATGATCCATTCGGAGCGGATGTGGGCCGCGCTCGGGCGGCAGGTCGCATTCTCCGGCATCATCCTCGCCATCGAGATCCCCCTGGGCATCTTCGTCGCGCTCAACATGCCCAAGGGCGGGTTCTGGGCGTCGTTCTGCCTCGTCCTGATGTCGCTGCCGCTGCTGATCCCCTGGAACGTCGTCGGCACGATCTGGCAGATCTTCGGGCGCGTCGACATCGGGCTGCTCGGCCACACGCTCGCGGGGATGGGCATCGACTACAACTACACGCAGGACTTCTATGCCGCCTGGGCCACGGTGATCGTGATGGACGTCTGGCACTGGACGTCGCTCGTGGCGCTGCTGGCCTATGCGGGCCTCCAGTCGATCCCCGACGCCTACTACCAGGCCGCGCGCATCGACCAGGCGTCGCGCTGGGCCGTCTTCCGCTACATCGAGCTGCCGAAGATGGCGGGCGTGCTGATGATCGCGATCCTGCTGCGCTTCATGGACAGCTTCATGATCTATACCGAGCCCTTCGTCGTCACCGGCGGCGGCCCGGGCAACTCGACCACGTTCCTGTCCATCGACCTCGTGAAGATGGCGCTGGGCCAGTTCGACCTCGGCCCCGCGGCGGCGTTCTCGCTGATGTACTTCCTCGTCATCCTGCTGGTGAGCTGGGTCTTCTACACGGTGATGACGACCATGGACAGGAAGGACGGCGCATGACCGACGCGACCGCCGCCTCCGCCGCCGGCATCCCCGAGCGAGTCACCGCCGCGCCCGCGCGCCGCCGCGCGTCGCGGTTCCGGCCGAACGGGTCGGCGGTGGTGATGGGGCTCTACCTGCTGTTCCTGCTGCTGCCGATCTACTGGCTCGTGAACATGTCGTTCAAGACGAACGCGGAGATCCTCAACGCGTTCACGCTCTGGCCCGCGGAGCCCACGCTCGCGAACTACGCGACGATCCTCACGGACGCGTCGTGGTATTCGGGCTACCTCAACTCGATGACCTACGTGGCGATGAACGTGACGATCACGCTCGTCGTCGCCCTGCCCGCCGCCTACGCGTTCTCGCGCTACTCGTTCATCGGCGACAAGCACTTGTTCTTCTGGCTGCTGACCAACCGCATGGCGCCCCCGGCCGTCTTCGCGCTGCCGTTCTTCCAGCTCTACTCGTCGGTCGGCCTCTTCGACACGCACATCGCGGTGGCGCTGGCCCACTGCCTCTTCAACGTGCCGCTCGCTGTGTGGATCCTCGAGGGCTTCATGCGCGGGGTGCCCCGCGAGATCGACGAGACCGCCTATATCGACGGCTACTCCTTCCCCCGCTTCTTCGTGCGCATCTTCATGCCGCTGATCGCGAGCGGGATCGGCGTCGCCGCGTTCTTCACGTTCATGTTCTCCTGGGTCGAGCTCCTGCTGTCGCGCACCCTGACCTCGGTGGACGCCAAGCCCATCGCCGCCACGATGACGCGCACGGTGGGCGCGTCGGGGGTGGACTGGGGCGTGCTGGCGGCGGCGGGCGTGCTGACGATCGTGCCGGGGGCGTTGGTGATCTGGTTCGTACGGAATTATATCGCCAAGGGTTTCGCGTTGGGGCGGGTGTGATGCTCGTTAGGCTGATCGAGGCTGCGCAAGCGCTGCCTGCTGATACGATATTTAAAATACGGGAACTGTTTCCAGACGAGTGGGAGGAACTTCCTATAGGAGAGCGTAGAGCGCTAGGCCAAGCGTTCTCGGCTCGTTGCGAGAACGCGGTCTTAGGCATTGAGTATGTCGACCGTGACGCACAGAACCATCTTCGCTACCGGAGGCTCTGATGCTTGACTGGATGGCCTGGACCTGGCCCACCGCCGCCTTCTTCCTCGTCATCGCCGCGCTCCTCGTGACCTTCACCGCGCTCGCGATCCGCTACCCCGAGACGCCCCGCGCCGGCGTCCTCGGGATCGAGACGACGCGCGGCGACCGGCTGTTCGTCACGCTGCTGGGGTCGGCCTTCATCAACCTCGCCTGGCTCGGCCTCGTCCCCGCACCGCAGCCCTGGGCGCTCGCCGCCTGCGCGGTCTACGCCGCGGCGGTTTTCCGTTGGGTCTGACCGTGCTAGGCTGACCACGAACTTTTCTGGGAGGGAAGACATGAACCGCATCCTATCGACCACCACCGCGATCGCCGTGGGGCTCACCGCCCTGCCCGCCTTCGCCGACATGGACGCCGCGCGCGCGTTCCTCGACGAGGAGATCGGCGAGATCTCGACGCTCACCCGCGAGGAGCAGGAAGCGGAGATGCAGTTCTTCGTGGACGCCGCCGAGCCGTTCCAGGGGATGTCGATCAACGTCGTCTCCGAGACGATCACGACGCACGAATACGAGAGCCAGGTGCTTGCGCCCGCCTTCACCGCCATCACCGGGATCGAGGTCACGCACGACCTCATCGGTGAGGGCGACGTGGTCGAGAAGCTGCAGACGCAGATGCAGTCGGGCGAGAACATCTACGACGCCTACGTCAACGACAGCGACCTGATCGGCACGCACTGGCGCTACCAGCAGGTCCGCAACCTCACCGACTGGATGGCGGGCGAGGGCGCCGACGTCACCTCGCCCACGCTCGACCTCGAGGACTTCATCGGGCTCGACTTCACCACCGCGCCCGACGGCAAGCTCTACCAGCTGCCCGACCAGCAGTTCGCGAACCTCTACTGGTTCCGCTACGACTGGTTCAACGACGAGCAGAACAAGGCCGACTTCCAGGACGCCTACGGCTACGAGCTCGGCGTCCCGGTCAACTGGGCGGCCTACGAGGACATCGCCGAGTTCTTCACCGGCCGCGACCTGAGCCGGCTGGGCGTCGAGGGCGAGGTCTTCGGCAACATGGACTACGGCAAGAAGGATCCGAGCCTGGGCTGGCGCTACACCGACGCGTGGATGTCGATGGCCGGCATGGGCGACGTGGGCGAGCCCAACGGCATCCCGGTGGACGAGTGGGGCATCCGCGTGGACGAGAACTCGCGGCCCGTGGGCTCGTGCGTCGCGCGCGGCGGGGCGACCAACGACGCGGCCGCCGTCTACGCCGTGACGAAGGCGATCGAGTGGCTCGAGAAGTACACGCCGCCCACCGCCATGGGCATGACCTTCGGCGAGGCCGGCCCGATCCCCGCGCAGGGCAACATCGCCCAGCAGATGTTCTGGTACACCGCCTTCACCGCCGACACGGTGGTTCCGGGCACGCCGGTGATGAACGAGGACGGCACGCCCAAGTGGCGCATGGCCCCCTCGCCGCACGGCGTCTACTGGAAGGAGGGGCAGAAGGTCGGCTACCAGGACGTCGGTTCCTGGACGCTGATGGACTCCACCCCGGTCGACCGCGCGCAGGCCGCCTGGCTCTACGCGCAGTTCGTCACCTCCAAGACGGTCGACGTGAAGAAGTCCGACGTGGGCCTGACCTTCATCCGCGAGAGCACGATCGACTCGGATCACTTCACCGACCGGGCCGACCGGCTGGGCGGGCTGATCGAGTTCTACCGCTCGCCCGCGCGCGTGCAGTGGTCGCCGACGGGGACCAACGTGCCCGACTACCCCAAGCTCGCGCAGCTCTGGTGGCAGAACATCGGCGACGCGATGTCGGGGTCCAAGACCCCGCAGGAGGCGCTCGACGCGCTCTGCGAGGCGCAGGAGAGCGTGATGGAGCGCCTCGAGCGCGCCGGCGTGCAGGGCGACATCGGCCCGCTCATGAACGAGGAGCGCGATCCCGAGTACTGGTACGAGCAGCCCGGCTCGCCCGTGGCCAAGCTCGAGAACGAGGACGAGGAACCGATGACCATCGCCTACGACGAGCTGATCCAGTCCTGGCAGCAGTGACGCGAGGCTAGGCCGAGACGGGGGCGGGATCGCGAGGTCCCGCCCCTTCGCACGTCCGCGTCGTGGCCAACGGCGCGCCGGTGCCGTAGCCCCGCGCCCCATGTCCTCCGCTCGCCGCATCCTCCTCGTCGCGATCCTCTGGCTCGCCGGGCTCGGCGCGGCGGCGCAGTTCGCCAAGATCGCGGTGATCCTGCCGGAGCTCGCCGCGATCTACCCCGCCGCGGGGGCCGGGCTCGGCTTCCTCGTCTCGCTGATCGGCGTCCTCGGGATCGCGTTCGGCCTCGTGGCGGGGCTCCTGGCCGCGCGCCTCGGGCCTCGGCGGCTCCTCGTCGGCGGGCTGGCGCTCGGGGCGGCGGTCTCGGCGGCGCAGGCGGGCCTGCCGCCGATCCCCGCCATGCTGGCGAGCCGCGTCCTCGAGGGCGCATCGCACCTGGCCGTCGTCGTCGCCGCCCCGACGCTGATCGCGGCGATCGCCACCCCCGCCGCCCGCCCGTTCGCGATGACGCTCTGGGGGACGTTCTTCGGCGTGGCCTTCGCGGTCGTCGCCTGGCTCGGCCTGCCGCTGGTGGCGTGGTCGGGTGTGCCGGCGCTGTTCCTCGCCCACGCCGCGTGGATGGCGCTGGCGGCGGGGACGCTCGCCGCGCTGCTCCCGGACGAGGCGCGCGAGGCCCGCCCGATGCCCCAGGCGGGCGAGATCCTCCGCCGCCACGCGACCGCCTACCGCGACGCCGCGATCTCGGCGCCCGCGATCGGCTGGCTGTTCTACACGATGGCCTTCGTCTCGCTGCTGGCGATCCTGCCGGGTCTCGTGTCGCCCGGCGAACGCGCCTTCGTCGCGGGCGCGATGCCGCTGGCGAGCATCGCCGCGTCGATGACGCTGGGCGTCGCGCTGCTGCGGTTCGTATCGGCGGTCGCGGTTACGGCAATCGGGTTCGCGGCCTCCGCGGCCCTCGCGCTGGCCCTCCTCGTCGATCCCGGCTCGCCCACCTTGTGCATCGCGCTATTCGCCGCGCTCGGGCTGGTGCAGGGCGCGACCTTCGCCGCCGTGCCCGAGCTCGTCGCCGACCCCGCCGACCGCGCGCTGGCCAACGGCGCGATGGCGCAGACCGGCAACTTGGGCAACGCGATCGGGACACCGCTCCTGCTCGCGGTCATGACAGGCGCGGGGGTCGGCCCGATGCTCGTGCTCGCCGCCGGGCTGCAGGCGGCGGGGCTCGCGGCGCACCTGGTGCTCGCGCGCCGCCGCGCTGCGGCCTAGGCGCCCTCGAGGAAGAACCGGACCATCTCGGCGCTGGCATCCGGGCCCTTCGGATCGGCGTAGCTTCCTGCCGGATCGCCGCCGGACCAGGCATGGCCCAGCCCCTCGACGCTCCAGTGCTCCAGCAGCACGCGCCCCGAGCCGTCGCTCGTGACCCGCCGCGAATGGCTCCGCCCCCCGCTGCGCCCGCGCGCCACCGTCTCGACCTGCGCGCCGCGCGCCGCGGACACCGCGTCGCGCGCCACCGCGTCGGCGTTCGACGGATGGACCGTGCGGTCCGCGTCGCCTTGGAACACGATCGTCCGCACCGGGTGGGCCGGACCCGCGCCGCCCGAGCTCTGCCCCTGCATCGCCGCGAAGGCGGAGGCGACGTCGTGCGCCGCGCCGCGCGCGAGGCCCGAATGGGCGCCCACCGACTCGAACCGGTCGGGGTATGCCGCGCCGAGGATCACCGCCATCGCGGCCCCCGCCGACAGCCCCGCGACGTGCACCGGCAGCCCTGCCGCCCCCGCGCGCTCGACCGCTTCGTCCACCAGCCCGGCGAGCAGCGCGGGCTCGCCGCGCCCCGCCGCCTGGTCGCTTGGCCGGAACCAGTTCCAGCACCCCTGCGCGTTCGCCTCCCGCGTTTGCTCGGGCCAGATGACGACGAGTCCCTCGCGCTCAGCCAGCGCGTTCATCCGAGTGCCTGCGGCGAAGTCGAGCGCGCCCTGCGTGCAGCCGTGCAGCATCACGACGACCCCGCGGCGGGCGGTGCCCGGAGCGGGCTGGTACAGGCGGTAATCGCGCGCCCCGTACGGCCCCGAATGGCGGTGGCGATCGAAGCGCGCGCCCTGCGGCAGCGGGCCGGGTTCGGGCGCGGCGGGGCGGCGACGCGCCCGGGCGGCGAGGCCCGACACCACGTCGCCGAGCGGACGGCGGGCGCGTGTGGGCCTTGTGCCACCGCCGCCGAGCACGGCGCGGATCGTCTCGGTCGCGGACATCGGATCGCCGCCGCGCGTCTGCTCGAGCGAGCGGCGCATCGCCGTCGTGAAATCGTCCATGGGGTCGCCTTTCAAGAGATGCGGTCGGCGAGCGCCGACCTCAGGTCCGGGGAAGCCTGGAGGGTCCCGAGGACGGTGATCGAGCCGATCGTCTCGCGCGCGAGATCGACCGGGATGTCGGATGCGAGGCGCGCCAGGCCGACGACGCGCAGGTGGAGGACCTCCCCCGCCGCCTTGAGCGTCTCGAGATCGGGCCGGGTCACGTCGTGCAGGCCGAGCTGAAGCTCGCGACGCTCCACCAGCGCGGCGACCTCTGTCGCCTGCGCGCCGAGCTGCGCACGGATCGCGGCCCTGATGAAATCCGCCCGGTTCGCGAAGAATCCGTCCGAGACCAGAAGGTCGATCCGCCCCAGGTCGACGTGACCCAAGTTGACCGTCACCTTCTCCGCATCGTTCCGTCTAACTTGCTTCGGCATTGTTCCAATCATCCACTTGGATGGACATCTAGCGCCGATGCTGCGGTGCGGCAAGGGGTGTATGTGGGGGTTTTCCAAGTGCCAAACCGGGGGGTTACAAGCCTCCCGTGATGGAAGTTGCACGCCGCTCGTTCGGCCACCTCCTGCAAGCCTCTGATATCGTTCGGCTAGAAACTTCGGACACTGGTTGTCGCTTCTGCTGGCGACGGAAACCCGCTCAGGCACCGGAACGTTGATCGAACACCGAATGAGGTTCTCCGTCCGTTCCAAAGGCCCGGATCCGTCCCACCTCACCCGCCGCCGACGCCTCCCGGGTCGCCTGGCAGGGCGCATGGCCCCGGCCGTTCGCCGGGCTTGCGGAAGGTTCGCCACCCATGCCCCGCATCCCGTTCCTGCCGGGGCGCATCCCCGTCGCGATGCCGGGCAGCCACGCCGTCGAGCGCCGCCTGCGCGAGACGTTCGAGCGCATCCGCCGCGCGGCGGAGCCCGACGCCGGTCCCGACGAGGGGTCCGACCCGCTTCACGCCCGGCTCGACCGCGCGGCTCGCATCCGGATCGGACGGCGCGCCGAGGCCCACGCGACGATGGTCAGGGTGGCGACCGGCCTCGGGCATCGGCGCATGACGATCGCCGGAAGCCGGCGGTCCTGCGCGACGGCGCCACCGCCATCGCCGTCCCGTCGCCGTTCCGTCCGGGCACCGCGCCGACGAGATCGCCGCCGCGCCGCACGACGGCATGCCGTGGATGGCGCCCGCCACGGAGATCGTCCGGCGCGCCATGCGGGCGTCCGTCCGCCAGGGGAGCCTCGGGCTGCGGCTCCCGCCGATGCCGCTCGTCGGGCCGCCCGGGCATCGGCAAGCCCCGGTGGGCCCGGCGGCTCGCCGAGGCGGTCGGCCTCCCGGTCTGCGCGATCGAGGCGACCGGCGAGCCCGCGGGCTTCGCCATCGCCGGCTCGCAGCGGGGCTCGTCCACCGCCGGACCCGGCAAGCCCGTGCAGACGGTCCTGCGGACGGCCTGCGCCAGCGTGCCCGTCGTCGTCGACGAGGTCGAGCAGGCCGGCGAGGTCAGCGACCGCCGGAGCCGCCGGCACGACCTGAACGATGCGCTCCTGCCGCTCCTCGAGCGCTCGTCCGCCGCGGCGTGGCCATGCCCCTGCTTCCAGATGCCCTTCGACATGTCGTGGATGGCGCGGGTGCTGACGGCGAACACCACGAGGGGGCCGAGCGAGCCGCTCCCGAGCCGCTGCCCGCCGCCGCTGCTGCCCGCGCTGACGCGGGACCAGCTCGTGACCTTCGCCGCGCGGGAGGCGAGGCGCCGGGACGGGCCGGACGACGTGCGCGACGCGGTCCTGTCGATCCTGGCCGGGGACCGGGGCGGACGGCGGCCGGGCTTGCGGACCATGCTGCGGATGATCGAGGGCGCCGAGGGCGTGGCGGACATGCCGGTCCCGCACCGACCGCCGCCTCTGCCGGCTACGGACGCGGCGTCGGCCTGCCCGGCGGCGTCCGATCCCCATCCGCATGAGGGGACCCCTTCACAAGTCACGACACGCTCCCGGGAACCGACGCCGACGCGGGACGCCCGCGGCGCATACGGCCGGCTACGATGCCGGACGATCCGGTCGCGGACCCGCGTCGGGTCGCGGTCGTGGCGAAGGCCGTCATCCGGATCGCCAGGGCCCTCAGGCTCGCGGATGCGGAAGCGGCGGTCCTGACAGGCCCGTCCCTGACAGGCCCGTCCCTGACAGGCCCGTCGGCCGAAGACCGGGCCCGGCATCCGGGCCCGGGACCCGGAACGGACCGTTCGACGGCGCGCAGGCGAGACGCGCGATCCTCCCCACACGGATCTGGAAGGACCTCCACATCGCCTCCACGCCGCCGCTCGCCACGGATCGGCCGACACGCCCGAACGAGGACCAGCCATTCGGGGCCGTCGGCCCGTCGACGTGACGATCCACGGCATGATCCCGGCGACGCACGACGCGCGGGCGCCTGTCGGCGGCCTCCGCCGGGACCCACGATACAGGACCGCCACCCCGCGACGCAGGGCCGTCATGCGACGTCATGCTCCCTCCCGTCGTGTCTGCAAGGAGCGGTCCTTCGTCCCCGCCGCCGGCGAACGACCGCTCCGAGCCCCCTCGCGACGGATGCCGCAGGCTGGTCGAAGGGCTGCTTCCTCCAATCGACGCGCATGACCCTGCGTCGGCGGCGAGCGAGCGCGCCTCACCCTTCCCGGACCGCCGGCAGCCGCACGGTCGCGCGCAGGCCGCCCTCTGCGCGGTTCTCGAGCGCGACGTCCCCGCCATGCGCGGCGACGATGCCGCGGGCGATGGACAGGCCGAGGCCTGCGCCTCCGATGTCGGCGCTGCGGCTGTCCTCGCCGCGCACGAAGGGCTCGAAGACGGCGGCGAGGCGGTCCTCGGGGATGCCGGGGCCGTTGTCCTCGACAGTCACGACGGCCTCGCTCGCCGCGCGCGACAGGAGAACCCGCGCCGCGCCGCCGTAGCGCAGCGCGTTGTCGACGAGGTTGCCGATGGCGCGACCGAGCGCGACGGGGCGCCCGCGGACGATGGCCGGCGCGTCGACAGCGAGGGGGGCGCCGCGGTCCTCGCAGAGGCGGGCGAGGAGGGCCGCGAGGTCGACGTCCTGCACCGGCTCGGCCTCCGCCGTGCCGCGGGCGTAGGCCACCAGCCCGTCGGCCATCACCGTCATCTCCTCGAGCGTGCGGATCATCGGCGCGGCGTCGGGCTCGTCCAGCATCTCGGCGCGGATGCGCAGGGAGGTGAGCGGCGTGCGCAGGTCGTGGCCGACGGCGGCGAGCGTGCGCATCCGCTCGGCGTCGAAGCGGGCGATGCGGGCCTGCATGTCGTTGAAGGCCGCGGCGGCCTGCGCGCATCTCGCGCGGGCCGTGTTCGGGCACGCGGGCGTCGCGGTCGCCGCGTCCGGCGGCGCGGGCGGCATGGGCGAGGGCGGCGAGGGGCCGCGTCAGGCGGCGGAGCGCCAGGAGCGCCGCGCCGAGGACCGCGGCGAGCGAGAGGCCGAGGACGGTGAGGGACAGCCCGTCCCCGCGTCCCGGCGGTGGCGTCCCGATCGCCGCGCGAGACGACGTCGAGCCACTGCGCGCGGGTGCCCTCGGGGACGGCGAGCGCGATGGAGGCGGCGACGGTCTCGCCGCCGCGCGGGCCGGCGCCGATGGCCGCGCGCACGTCGCGTCCCGTCAGCGCGTCGGCGAGGTTCGCCGTCAGCGCGGCCGAGCGGGCATCGCCGGGGCTCTCGGTCACCGACGGGCGCGGTCCGACCGAGAGCCGCGTCACCCGCGTGGAGGAACGCCGGGCGATGGCGCGGCGCGCGGCCGGGGCGGCGGCCTCGATGGCAGGCACGAGGGAGGCGATGCGCTCCACCTCGCGCTCGATGCGGGAGGCACGGTCGAACCGGTCGCGCTCGACCGACAGGAGCGCCAAGGCCACGAGGTTGGCCGCGATCAGCGCCGCGGCAAGCAGGAGCGCGAACCGGGCGGCGAGGCCGTCGGGGCGCAGGCGGCGCAGCAGGCTCACGCGTCTTCCACGTCCGACGCGAGCCGATAGCCGCCGCCCCACTCGGTCACGATCAGGCGCGGTGCCTTCGGATCGGCCTCCACCTTGCGGCGCAGGCGGCTCACGGCGTTGTCGATGGCACGATCGTAGGCCTTGGCGTCGCGCCCCGCCGTGAGGTCGAGCAGGCGATCCCGGCTCAGGACGGTGTTGGGGTTGTCGAGGAGGACGCCGAGCAGGCGGTTCTCGCCGGAGGTCAGCGCGACGGCGCGGCCGTCGTCGTGGGCGAGGGCCGCGACGGTGGGATCGTGGACCCACCCCGCAAACAGGCGCTTCCCCGACGCCACCACCGGCTCGGGCGGCGGCGCGCGGCGCAGCACCGCCTTGATCCTCGCCAGCAGCTCGCGCGGGTTGAACGGCTTGACGAGGTAGTCGTCGGCGCCGAGTTCCAGCCCGACGATGCGGTCGGTCTCGTCGGCCATCGCCGTCAGCAGGATCACCGGCGGCCCGCCGCGCCCCGCCAGCCAGCGGCACAGGCTGAGCCCGTCCTCGCCCGGCATCATCACGTCGAGCACGACGAGCGCGATCCGCGCCTCCCCCAGCACCCGCCGCGCCTCGCCCGCGTTCGCGGCGAGCTGCGTGCGATAGCCCTGCCGGCGCAGGTACTGCCCGAGCGGCTCGCGGATGTCGCGGGCGTCGTCGACGATCAGGATCTGCGGGTCGGGCGGGTCCAAGGGTCGTCCTTCCATCGTGCGGTGCTGCCCGTCGATACCGCAGAACCGGCCCTCGATCACCGCTCGGGACGCTTCGTTTGTCGCGAGACGTGTCAGGCCGCGATCCTGCGACCTCCGGCGACAAGCCGGCCCCGCGGCTGACACGCATGGGCGGCCAGGGCCGTCCATATGGGGTGCATCGGAGGCGACGTTGCCTTCGTCCAACCCCAGAGGACGAGACCATGACCAAGTACACCTTCCTCCCCGCCGCTCTGCTCGCGGTGGCCCTCGTCGGCACCGGCGCGTCGATGGTGACGGCGCAGACCGCGCCCGACGCCCCCGCGGCCCAGGACCAGCGCGCCGACGGGCCCGGCGACCGCGACGGGCACCGTGGCGATCGCGGCGACCGGGGCGGCCCGCGCGGCGACCGGGCCGACGGCGGCCGCGGCGGCCCCGCGATGCTCGGCGCCATCTTCGCGGAAGCCGACGCGAACGGCGACGGCGCGCTCACGCAAGCCGAGATCGACGCCTACCGCACGGCCAAGGTCGGCGAGGCCGACGTCTCGGGCGACGGCGCGCTCTCCATCGACGAGTTCGAGACGCTCCATGCCGAGGCGACCCGCGAGCGGATGGTCGACGCGTTCCAGGCGCTCGACGCGAACGGCGACGGCAGCATCGACGCGGGCGAGCTGGACGCCCGCATCGCCCGGATCGTCGAGCGGATGGATCGCGACGGCGACGGCACGCTGACCCTCCAGGACCGCGGCCGCCGCGGCTGACGATCGTGACGGGCGGGCGGCGCGAGCTGCCCGCCGGCATCCCCCGGGGCCGAACGAGGATCATGTCCCGCCTGCGGGCACCCGCCATCCGGCCGGTGCCCGTCGCGGCTCAATCAGCGGTCCGGTTGCCCCAGCCCTGGTAGGCGGCCTGCTCGTCCGAGCAGGTCTCCAGCGACAGCGCCTTTATCTGGTTCGCGTCGCTGCGGCCCGAGCGCGTGTCCTCGCCGAGCGTCAGGCACATGTCCGTCGCGCCGGCCGGCGTGATCGTGCCGGTGCCGGAGAACGCGAAGGCCTGCGCGTCACTGCCGTCGCAGGCCGCCAGGCCGACGGCGGCGCCCTCTTCCGCGGAGGCGACCTCGGCGCAGACGTCGAAATCCGGCATGAAGAGGATGCCGTCGGCGAAGCGGTCGGAGTCGAAGCCCTGATCCACGAAGACCTTGCCCGACGGGCTGTAGCAGGTGTGGCCCTGGAGACCGTTGGCCAAGTCGGCCTGCGCGCCCTGGCCGCCCGCGATGTCGAGGCAGTAGCCGTCCTGGGTGTTGTCGAGCAGGTCGAGGAGATGGATCTCGACGGTCTCCGCGTCGGCGATCCCGGCGGACATCAGGAGGGCGGCGGTGATGGATGCGAGGCGGTAGGTCATCGGATCAGTCCTTCGATTGCGTGTGGTTCGGGCGTCGATCGGCAAGCCGCTCATTCGATCGTGAGGCGACAGAGGATGGTGTCGCTCTGCTCGAGGTCGGGTCCCCAGATCAGGAGGGCATCCTCCACCCAGTCGATCCGGTCGTAGCCATCCTTGGGGCTCACCTCGGGCTCGGAATACTCACTCGCCTGCGGCCAGTCGGAGGCGTCGAAGCCGGCGGCGTCCCAGCCCTCAGGCTCCTCGGATGCCTCGAAGCCGCAGGCGCCCTCGCCGGCAATCGGATCGGCCGCGTCCTCGCAGGCCTTGTCGAGCGGTGCCGTGTGGATGACGCGGCACTGCCAGCCGGCGTCGCTGACGGCGACGGTGGCGCCGGCGGCGTCCCTGATCTGCACGATCACGCCGCCGTCGCCCATCTGCTGGCGGGGCGTGCCGATGTATTCGAGGCCGGTGTCGTTCTCCTTGAAGTCCATCGCCACGCGGCCGAGCACGAAGGGCCGCTCCGCCTCGAAGGCGAAGCTCTCGGCGTTGAACGACCGCTCGGTGGTGATCGGCACGGAGTCCTCCGCGACCTGCACGCCGTCGATGCGCATCGCGAACCAGTTGTCGGCCCAGATTTCGGCGGAGAAGGTCTCCGCGTGGAGGGCTGCGGGCGAGAGCCCGAGGAGGGCCAGGGCGGCGAGGGAGGGTCTCATGGGTGGTCCTTTCGATGGCCCGGTCATGGCGAGGGCCTGACCAGGAGCGAGGGTCAGTCCGCCGCCCCCGCGAGCGGGCCGGGGTTCTCGGCGGGGATCACGTCGAGCACGCCGAGCGCGTCGAAGCCGCCGAGCATCGCGTCCACGGCGATGGTGGCCAGCACGATCCCCATGACGCGGGAGATCACCGAGGCGCCGGTGTCGCCGATCACGCGGTGGACGAGGCCCGCGACGAGCAGGAGCGCGAGGGTCAGGGCGAGGACGAGGACCAGCAGCCCCGCCGTCGTCGCCTGCTGGGCCCAGGTGTTCGCACTGTTCTCGGTCAGCAGCACGATGGCGAGCATCGCGCCCGGCGAGGCGATGGAGGGGATGGCGAGCGGGAAGACCGCGCCCGCGAGATGGTCGCGCTCGGCCTCGGCGATCTCGGCGCGGGGCTTGCTGTCCCCGAAGATCATGCTCAGCGCGAAGAGGAACAGCACGATCCCGCCCGCGATCTGGAACGAGCCGAGCCGCAGGCCCAGCGTCTCCAGCACGACCTGACCGAACGCGAGGAAGGCCAGCAGCACCAGCGTGGCGATCGCCACGGCGCGCAGTGCGAAGCGGCGGTGCAGGTGCCGCGGCACGGAGGCGACGGCGTAGAGATAGACCGGGATCGTGCCGACGGGGTCGATGACCACGAGCAGCGTCACGAGCTGGCGCAGGAGCGCGGCCCAGTCGGGGGCGAGCGCGGTCACGGGTGGCGTCCCCGGTTCACGGCCGAGCCCTGCCCGCCGCCTGCCGCGATGCCTGGCTGACGACGGCAACTGCGACGGCTACCCGCTCCTCGCGCGTGCTGCCCTCTCACACCCGCGCGACCCGTCACTGGGGCGGCGCGGGAAGGGCAGCCCGCAGGTCGTCGACGTCGATGCCGAGGGCCCCGGCGGCCGCCGCGAAGTCCGGGGGCATGGATTGCCCGAGCGCCTGCACCAGGCTCGAACCGCCCCGAGCCTCCCGGAGGCTCCAGGCTGTGGGAGGGGGGAGCCACGGGAACGACATCGGAGAGTTGCGCGTCTGAGATGCGCGAGCGGGCGGTTCGGATGGTGGGCGATCATGCGGCCGACCGTGAGAGCGGGTGGGCGGCGATCCAGGCGATGGTGCCGAAGATCGGCGGCCCAATCCGCCGCCTGCCGCCGATCGCCCCTCCGACGCATCACGCGCGCCGGGCACGACGGGAGGATCCTTCCCGACTGCCCGGCCGGGCCGAGCGGGACGCCGGGCTGCGGGCCGGGATCGCCCGCGTCCACGCCGAGAACGTCGGCGTCTGCGGCGCGCGGGTCTGGCGCCAACGGCGCCGCGAGGGGCTCGAGGTCGCGCGCTGCATCGTGGAGCGGCGGATGGGCATCATGGGCTTGCAGGGAGCCGTGCGCGGCAAGCGGATCAGGACGACCGTTCCCGGCCCGGCCATGCCCGCGCGACGAGGTGAGCCGGCCGTTCCAGGCGCCGGCGCCGAACCGGCTCCGGGCGAGCGACTTCGCCTACGTGGCGACGTGGGCCGGCTTCGTCTGCGTGGCGTTCGTGATCGACACCTGCGCGCGACGGATCGTCGGCTGGCGGGTGAGCGGCAGCGCGACCGCGAGCGTCTCGCTCGACGCCCTGGAGCAGCCGATTCACGATTGCGGGCCTGCGAAGGGCTCCGGCCTCGTCGCGCATTCGGACCGCGGCTCGCGACACCTGGCCATCCGCTACGCCGAACGCCTGGCCGAGGAAGGGATCGAGCCATCGGCCGGATCGGTCGGCGATCGCTACGACGACGCGCTGGCCGAGACCGTGACCGGGCTGTTCGAGACCGAAGTGATCCGCCCACGCGGACCCTGGCGCTCGCCCGAGGCCGTCGAGTTCGCCACCCTCGAACGGGTCGACCGCTTCGACCACCGCCGCCCGCTCGAGCCCATCGGGCACATCCCGCCGGCCGAGGCCGAAGCGGCCCGCCACGAGCCGATCGACAGGCAGCAGAAAGCCGCGTGACCCAAACCAAACAGCCTCCGGGAGATTCGGGGCGGTTCATTCTCGCGTCGTCTCGGTGATCTCGAACCGGACGGGGCACTGGGTCTTTGTCTGCACGACACTGGCGCGTTCCTTTATCCGCCCGGCGGCGAAGACGTCGGCGACCTCTAGCCGCACGCGGTCGCAGCCCCTGAGCTTGCTGTCGATCGCCATGTTGAATAGCGCCAGGTCGCGGACCCGCCCGGCAAGCTCCAACCGGACGCGGATCGCCCAGACATGCCGGGGCAGCAGCGCGCGCTTCTAGCCGACGATGCGGCCCCGGTGCCATGCGGGGAGTTCGACCGCAGGACCGGCAAATGGGTGACGAGCATGGAGTATCCTCCGATCCCCCATCACCACCCCGACGCCCGCAGGATGCCGGCAGCGGACCTTAGCACGAGAGGTGGGCGGAGGTCCGCTTCGAGCCCATCTCGCCGGATGCTGCAGAATACGGAAACGTCCGTTCTTCGGAGCTCGGTAGCCAAATCAGTGGTACCGTGAACCGCACGCTTTCGCGTCTTGCACCCCAATGCGGACCACGGGACCACCATTTGGAAGATCATGGCGGTTGCAGCGCCTATCGGCCTGTCAACATTGATCGGGCCTGCAGTCTTCACTCGTTCGTTATGCCCTAGTGGTAGTTCTCAATCCTATCGGGGTGACGTTGTCCGTCGATCGCCACCTCGGCCTCGTAGCTCGACCATCAACCATTCCTTCAGCCTCACGTGGCATCTCACTCAGAGGAAAATAGTACGGCGGAGGGGCACATCGATGAATCGGCTTCGGATCGCGGCCGCCGCAATCCTGTTCGCGTCGTCGCTTGCTGCGTTGCCCGAACGCGTCACGGCACAGGCGGCTATCACCTCCGTCGAGGACGGCAAGCGCAAGATCAACCTGTCCGGGCGCCAGCGCATGTTGTCGCAGCGGATGGCGAAGGCGGCCTGCTTCGCCGCGCTCGGGATCGACGTGCCGGGACACCTTGTCATGGCGCAGGACGCGCATGCCCTCTTCGACGTGACGCTCCGCGGCCTTCGGCGGGGCGATTCGAGCCTCGGCATGCTGCCCGAACACGCGCCGGCCGTCCTCGCCGAGCTCGATCGCGTGGATACGCTCTGGATCGACTACGGCGCGGCGATCGACCGGGTCGTTTGGGCGGGGGCCGTCGATCCGGATCTTCTCGCCCGCGTCGCGGCGTTGAGCGTCCCCACGCTTGTCCAGATGGACGTGGCAGTCGCCGAGTTCGAGAAGCGCTACGGCTCGACAGAACTCCATCCGAGTCTTGCGCTAGCGTTGAACGTCTCCGGACGTCAGCGGATGCTCACGCAAAAGGCCAGCAAGGAGTTCTGCCTCGTGGCCTACGGCTCGGAGGTCGAGGCGAACCGGACGGCGCTGGCCGCCACCGTCGATCTTTTCGACCGCTCGCTCGCCGCGCTGACGGATGGGGACTACGAGGTCGGCCTGCCGGAGCCGCCGACGGACGAGCTCCGGTCCCAGCTCGCTCTGGTACGGACGCTCTGGATGCCCCTCCTCGATGTGTTCCGCGCCACCGCGGCGGGGGCCACCCCGGATGCGCGCCAGATCGCCCTCATCGCCGCCGAGAACAACGATGTCCTGCGCGAGATGAACCGCGTGGTCGAGATGTACGAGGCGCTGTAATGCGGTCGTCCGAAGCGCCTGGGTTCTGATTGATGCCGATCCGCGCGACCCTTCTCTCGATCGTCGGCCTGCTCGGCCTCCTGATCGCGTGCTTCGCCTTCGGAGACCTCTGGCAGGCCGACCGGACGGTCCGCCGCGGGGATGCCGCCCTGACGACGATCCCCGACCAGCTCGCGCTCGCCGAGATCAGCGTCGAACTCGGCAGGGAGAGCCTTGACGTCTACGCGCGGCTGTCGTCGCCGCGCCAGCTCATCGGCGAGGATCTCGAACGGTTCGACGCGATGCTGGGTGAGCGGCAGAGGATCGTCGACGCGGCCTTGGCCGCGCTCGACGATCCCGCCATCCGGGACGTCGCATCCGCGGCGATCGCCCCCTTGCAGGCGCTCCGGCAGCGGGCGGTCGAAGAAGTCTCGGGATCGGCATTCCTGCGAGACGTGGCCTTCGCGCAGACCTGGCTCGACAGCACCGCGGCTGCCCTCGACCGGATCGTCGTCGCGCGTCGCGGGGCACTGCCGGCCGACGGATCGATCGACATCGAGACGTTCCGACTGCTCCTCGCGCTCGACGACCTCCAGAACTTCTCCCGGTACATGCTGATCGAGAGCGCGGACATGGGTGGACTGCTCGTCTCCCGCGGTCATCTCTCGACGGCGCAGGCGATCCGTCTCGGGGAAAGCCACGCCTTCGCCAGCCGCGCACTCGACCTCGTCGTCGAGAGCGTGGATCGGGTCGACAGCGGCCCCGTATCCCGCCCGGTCGCCGCACTTGCGGCGGCGTTCGACGAGGAGTTCTCCCGGCTGCGCGCCATCATCCTGAGCGCGCTCATCGACGGGACGCCGATGCCCGACATGCCGGGGCAGAGATGGTTCGAGCAGGCGTCTCTCGTCCTCGATGCGACGGCGCCGGCGGGACGGGCCCTCGCAGCCCGGCTTGTTAGCCATCTGGAGGGCGTCGTCGCGAGCGCATCCCGAACCCGGACCATCTCGGCCCTGTTCGTCTCGGCGAGCCTGCTCGCCATCGTCCTGAGCGGCATCGTCCTTCAGCGGCAGGTCCTCACGCCCCTGTCCGCCGCCGTCCGCATGCTCGGCCGGGTGTCCGACGGTGACCTCGACGTCGACGCGGCCGGGCTTCCGGTCCGACACGAGATGGGAGCCCTTCGCGCGGCCCTTGTCCGGCTCGTCGCCGTATCGCGTCAGGCCCGCGCACTTACCGCGGAGCAGGTCCGATTGGACACGGACCGGCAGGCCGCGATCGCAGCGCAGCAGGAGGGCGAACGGGCGCGGGCGGCAGCACGGCAGGCGGACGCGGAGGCGGAGAGCGCGCGCACGACCGCGCAACGCGAAGCCGAACGGGAGGCGGCGCGCGAGATCGCCATGGTCGTCGCGGCCTGCGCGAAGGGGGATTTCTCGCACCGTCTGCCGCTGGCCGGGAAATCCGGCACCTACCGCGACATGTGCATCGGTCTGAACGAGGTCGGCGATGCGGCCGCGGATGGTCTGGACGGGGTTAGGCGCGCAATGCAGGCTCTCGCCGACGGCGACCTCACGCACCGGATGCCGGTCGACCGTACCGGCATCTTCGCCGAGACCGCGGAGGCGGTGAATGCGATGACCGACAGGCTCGCACAGGGGATCGGGCGGCTGTCGGCCGCCGGGCATTCGGTCTCGATCTCCTCCTCCACCATCGGGAAATCCGCGACCGAGCTGACGCGACAGACTGAGACGGCGGCCGCTACCCTCGAACAGACATATGCATCCGTGGCGACCATCAGCGATCTCATCTCCGGCACGGCACGCAGCACGGATCGCATCCGCGGCCTGACGGAGCAGTCCGTCCGCGACGTAGCGACGAGCAGCGAGACGCTGGCCTCCGCCCGGGAGGCCATGGCCGACATCGAGCGCTCCTCTCAGGAGGTCGCGAAGTTCATTGCGATCATCGACGACATCGCGTTCCAGACCAACCTCCTCGCCCTGAACGCAGGCGTCGAGGCGGCGCGGGCCGGGGACTCGGGGCGGGGCTTCTCGGTCGTGGCGGACGCGGTCCGAATGCTCGCGCATCGGTCCGCCGATGCCGCCCGGGAGATCACCGGCGTCGTCGACCGCAGTCGGGAGTTGATCGACAGAGGTGTCGGCATGATCGGCGACTGCGATGCGTCCCTGATTGTCGTGCGCGACGCCACGACGGAGATCGCAGCCGAGAGCGCTTCGGTGGCCGAGGCGGCGCAGGATGGAGCACGCGGCATCAGCGAGGTCGAGGGGGCTCTTCGCGAGCTCGACGTGCTGATGGGAGATACGGTCGTCATGTGCGGGGAGACATTGAAGGCAACGCGAGGCGTCGGTCGGGATGCAGCGGTGGTAGTCAGAATTGCCGAAACGTTTGAACTTGGCAGGGAGGGTTCATTGACTCGCGCTCGCGCAGACAAGTCTTCAAGGGCAGCATGATTTGTTGCATTCGATTGATGCCGGCGGAGGCGATAGCGTCGCCGGCAGATCCTATACTACTCACTTAAATATAGTGTCCGAAGACTTTTTTAGCTTCGTCAATCCCATAAGCGGACGTGCACCACGACAGAGTCATCGGCTGCTCCGTCCGCGGTGCGCCCGTTCCTACACGGCGCAGCGAACGGCAGCCCATCCCAGAATGGCCGTTCGTCGATCGCGCGGCAGACGGCGGGGCCGAGCCCTGAACGACAGATGCCACGCGAAGCGTCAATCGCGGCTTCGGCGGCAGTCCTATTCTCACAACCGTTCCGTCAGCCTCCAGACCTCCACCCGAAGATGTTCCAGATGCTTGGTTAATCAAGCCACTGTAACGGCGAAGTCATCCCATACGAACGTCCCGGCAGGGTGCACCCAAGTGACGCTTACGAGAACGGGAGCGAGCGAATATCCAACGAAGCTGACGGAGGGAAGCAGGGTACTCTTCGGGCTGAGCAGTGATCGCTCCGTCGAATACCATAATTACTAAGTGGGGCGATCTGGCTGGGTGCCCGGGTTACCTATCAATGAGGGGCCTTATCGGCATCGGGCGACACCGTCCAGCGGCGGCAGCGCCGCGGCGCTGACCTGGATGTGCAAGGAGATGTCGCTCCGGTCCGGTCCGCCCGCCTTCGCTTCGTCGAGGGAGCTGGCATCATCATCGTAGGATACCGGCAGGGCCAGGACGATCACGGGGCGAAGCCCTCCGCTCGTCCGTTCCAGCCCCTCATCGACGATCAGTTCTCCCGTGCCGGCGAAGTAGCGGTTGAACCCAAGACGATGCTGCTCGATCCGAAGGTCTAGAGGGAAGTCGACGCCATTCTCCTTGACGACATCTAAGGTGGCCAGCGCGTCGAACCCCATATTCGATGACGCGGACGACCGCGCAATCTCCTTCACATGCCCGCCTAGGCGCAGGCGGAGCGTTACGTCCCTGTTCGCCTCGTAGCCAATGGGCAGGTTGCCGGTCATGCGAACTCGCTCGATCTTGAGCTCGCTCGCCGAGCGCAGGTTGTCGAGGATCTGCTGCGCGTAGAGCCCGATGGACAGATCGCCCTCATGCTCCGCCGCCAGGGTGCGCACGGCGTCCAGGCGGGCCGGCGTGCGCGTGGCGAGGGTGGCGCGAAGGGCCTCGTAACGCTCGCTGAGATCGCCGGCGACAGCGCAGATCGCAGCGCTTCCCTCTCCCGACAGCTCGCGAAGGGTGAAGTCCTGGGATTGAACGGCCTCGTCCGACACGCGCTGCACGGCGACGGCGCGCTTGACGATGGCCTCCTCGAACGCGGCAATATGATCGCTCTTCTGCTCATCGATCATCCGGCGCAGGTCGGCCTCGAACTCGTCGCGGGTCTAGAGCTCGTCGAGCATCATGATGCCGCTATCGACCAGGATCCACGCGCCGATCCCGCCGACTGCGGCGCACAGGCCCGCCCCGGGCCCGCTCTAAGAGCACACCGCCGCGCCGGCGCCGGCGCCGCTGCCGGCGGCGATCCACTTGCCCCCCGTCTTCGCCGCCACCTTGATGGCGAGCTTCGCCGCAATCGACTTGGTCATCGCGCCAACTGCTAACTTGGCCGAAAGCGCGGCGCCGAGCACGGCAGAGGTCGCGACGGGCGCCGTGACCATCATGCGCTCGCGAGTGTCTGCAATCACGGTGCGGGTCAGCTTGCCGAGAGCCGCGCTGGAGGGCGGGTCGGCGGCGAGCTCCGCTTCGAAAGCCTTGCGGTAGGCGTCGTCGATCTCGAGTGAGACGTCGCCCAGCCGCGCCTCGAGCCCGTCGAACAGCGTCTCTTCGAGCTTTAGCCCGACGTCACCAAGCGCGGCGGCGCCGAGCTCTGCATATTGCCCCCAGACGGAGTAGTGGTAGGCAGCGTAAACGGGCACGGCATCGTAGACCGGGGCGTAGGCCTCGTCGATGAGGTCCGGGATCAGCACCTTGACGGAGGCCGAGGACGCCGCGCCGGCGCTACCGAGGAGGCGTTCAAGATCCTCCGCGCTCAGGTTCTTGGGCTCCGGTTCGAGCATCTCGGCCTCGACTAGCTCGGCCAACGCGGTCATCTCGGCCTTGCTCGGCGCTGCTTCGAGTTGGCGGGCCTGAGTCAACTCCAGCGCGATAGTTAGGACCATCATCACCGTGATCGCCCCCCAGAACCAGCGGCGGAAGCGACCCTTCGCCCGCTGCGCAGCCTCTTGGCCGGCTGCCCGGGGCATGCCCTGCGATCCGCTTTTGCTCATCCGTCTCGCCCCCCGGTGACATGATCCTCGACGACCTGGGTCATGACGATCCCCCCGCGGCACCACAAGAAGGCGAACAACGCCGCGTCGAAGCTGTAAAGGACGCTCGCGACGGGATGCTCGGGCAGCTGCACGACGGCCCAGAGCTTCGCGTTCTCCCAGCCTTGCAGGACCCGGAGGGCGGACGTGATCCAACCCTCCCTGTCCGGCAATCCGCGCGGATCGAGCGCCATCGCCTCGCGCAGGCTCGCGCCGAGCACCTCGCCAGGCATTGGCACCGCCCACCAGGTGTGCACGGCGAAGAGCACGGCGAACGGCAGGGCGACGGTCCAAGTGATCAGCGACGTCGCGGCGGCGCGCGCGAATGGCTGGTGCAGGTGGCGGCCCAGGATCGCCTCGGCCAGCAAGAAGGCGAGTGCCGAGAGGCAGAACACCCCCAGCAGGATCGCTGCCTCCTGAATCGTCGTGCTGAGCGCCTGCCATGCCAGCACCGCGGTCGCCGCCGCAGCGAAGGCGAGCGAGAGGACGGTGGCGCGCAGCCGGCCGGTTACGATGCGCTCCAAGAAGCTGTCCTTACGCAAGGCAGCACGCAGCATGGCGCGCCAGGGATCTCTAGCGAGCGGCCAGGACCCCGCAGCGAGGACTAGTGCCAGCGGCGACAAGGCAAGCACGGCCCAGTCGGTCTGCTCGTAGGCACCCCGCCAGAGCCAAAGCGAAAGCGCGACGAACGCCGCCGCCAAGAGGGCGTGGCCGATTGGTTTGAGGAACATGTCCGAGAGAGACCTAGGAAAGGCCAGACATCCACGTCAAGACGACGCAGCGTGCAGCATGCGCCCAATGTGGCCTAGTGGGCACGGTCGCCGCGGAGGTGCAGGTCACCGTCGTCTGCGCTTTTCACCACGGCTACGCAAACGGACAGGAATGAGGGGTTAGGGCTGGTCTAGCCCCGGCTTTTCCATTCACGCTGATCTGGTTGCATGAAGCATGCTCGACCAGAACGGACCCTGCCGCACGGCGCAGCGAAAGCCCGCTTTGTCCGCATTAGGGACCTCGACGCGAGCCGTGGCGTAGTTCCGGATCGAGCCCTCTCCACGAATGCTGCACGGCGATCGAGCAGCCGCTCGGAGACGTCCCGGCCAGTCGTTCGGGCTGATCCGCACGTCTACCTCGGAAGCGCGCGTCCTATCGAGCCGCCCGTCGTCTCGCCAACTCGCGGTAGAGCGCCGGGGCGGACACGCCGATCCAGTCGGCGACCAGAACCCAGCCGCCGGGACCCGGCTCGCCATGCATGTCGAGGTAGGCGTCTAGCCGGTCCGAGAGCCGCCGCAGCCGGAGTACCTCGACCTGCGCGCGCAGGGCGTGCACCTGGCGGGCCGCCTCGGTGAGCGCGCTTGCCGCCGGCGACGTGCCGAGCCGATCGCGGATCGTCCGGGCGGGCCGGACGGCGACGCGGGCCTCGGTCTCGCAGACCGCGTCGCAATGCGTTGTCTCGACGAAGAGGGAGGCGAGGGCGACGATGTCGCCTGGCACCGCGACATGGAGCGTGAGCGAGCCGCCATCGGCAAGCGTCCGGCGCAGTGCTACGCGGCCGTCGCGCACGAGATGGAGGGACCGGACCGGATCGCCGCGTCGGAACAGGGCCGCACCCGCGGGGAGACTGCGTTCGGGAGCATTGTCGAACATCTCGGACCATGGGTCTGACATGATCGCGATCATGTCGTCTCGGACGGGCACGTGGCAAGGCAGCGCGAACCGAACGGAGCCCTGACCATGCTGAAACCTCTCTCCCTCCTGCTGATCCTCGCTACGCCCGCCGCAGCACAGCAGGACCACGCCGCCATGCACGGCGGCGCTTCCGCGCCATTCGCTGTACTCACCGAACCGGGCCAGGGGGCCTTTGCCGCGCTGTCCGAGGTCGTGGCGCTGCTGGAGGCCGATCCGGCGACGGACTGGTCCCGCGTCGACCTCGACGGCCTGCGCGCGCATCTCGTGGACATGGACCTGCTCGCTACGCGCGAGACGGTCCGGATGGAGCGGCTGCAGGACGGGCTCCGCGCGATCGCCAACGGCGACCCGGAGACGGCCGGGGCGCTCGGCCGAATGGTGCCCGCCCATGCGAACCAACTTGCGATGGACGGGCGATGGAGCGCGCGGGGCGAGGCGACGGCGGAAGGCGCGGTCCTGACGGTGACGAGCGACGACCCGGCAACGGTCGCCCGGATCCAGGGGCTCGGATTCTTCGGCCTGATGGCAAGCCAGGACCATCACCGGGAGCACCACCTCGCCATCGCGAGGGGCGGGTCGCCGCACGGACATTGACGTCCGGCCCGCCCGTGACGCCGGCCTCAGCTCCGCGCCTTGTCCAGCAGCTCGAGCAGCTCGGTGAACTTCGCGCGCTGGTCCTCCCGGTCGCCGGAGGCCAGCGCGTCCGCGATGCAATGCGCGGCATGGTCGTCGATCACCAGCTTCTCGACGCCCTTGAGCGCGGCCCGCACGGCGGCGACCTGCGTGAGGATGTCCACGCAGTAGCGGTCCTCCTCGACCATCCGGGCGATCCCGCGGATCTGCCCTTCGAGGCGCTTCAGGCGTTTCAGCGCGGCGTCGCGGTTCTCGTGCATGGCGACGACTTAGACGTTCCGCGCGCACGGGTCGACATGGGAGCGTCGAACGCTCTGATGGACGGGTTGTCCTGATACCCTACGGGGGTATATAGAGAACCCATGGAGAGGTCCGGACGAATCCTAGGCATCGAAGGTCGCCTCGCCGCAGGCATCGCGACCTCGACGGGCGGGATGATCGGCGTGCCGCACCTGCGTGCCCACGCGCCGGGCCACGCGTCCCGCAGACGGACGCGGATATGGAGGGCGCTCGCCATCGCCGGCATCGAAGCGGCCGGCGACGCAGCCCCGGGCCCGCCGCCCGGCCCGCAATACGATGAATGACGGAGGCCTGCCATGCCCAAGGACACCCAGGACGTCGCAGACGTGACGACCGACCCCGCCGCCGCCGCGACCGGCAGGACGGCCGTGCTCTACCGGATGGCGCTGCCAGACCACCTGTGCCCGTCGGGGCAGAAAGCGCGCTGGCTGCTCCGCTCCAAGGGCTACGAAGTGGACGACCGGCTGTTCCGCGCCCGCCCCGAGGTCGACGCCTTCAAGGCGGAGCATGACGTCCCCACGACGCCGCAGATCTGGATCGAGGGCGAGCGGGTCGGCGGCTATCACGCGCTGCGCGAGAAGCTGACCGGCTTCGATCCGAAGGCCACGACCTACCGCCCGGTGATCTACCTCTTCGCCGTAGCGGCGGCGACGGCGGTGGCGCTCTCCCTAGGGTTCCTGGGCGGCATCTCCTGGCAGACGCTGGGCTGGTTCATCTCGATCTCGATGATCCTGCTGGGCATGCAGAAGCTGCGCGATGTCGAGAGCTTCTCGACGATGTTCCTCAACTACGACCTGCTGGCGCGACGGTGGGTCCCCTACGGCTACGTCTACCCCTGGGTCGAGACGCTGGCCGGGGTGCTGATGACGGGCATGCTGCTGCCTTGGCTCGCGGCGCCCGCGGCGCTGTTCATCGCAACCGTGGGCGCGGTCAGCGTGTTCAAGGCGGTCTACGTCGACCGCCGCGAGCTGAAATGCGCCTGCGTCGGCGGCGGCTCGAACGTGCCCTTGGGCTTCGTGTCCCTGACCGAGAACCTGATGATGGCGGGCATGGCCGTCTGGATGATCTTCCGGGCCCTGTGAGCCACGGCGGCCCTTCGGCGTCCCTTCCCACGACCGCTCGCGACGACCGCCATGCGCGGGATCGATCCGTCCCACGACCCGAGGAGAAACCCATGAAGACGACCACGACACTGCTTGCCGCCATCGCGCTCGCCATCGGCGTCGGATCGACGCAAGCCCAGACGACCGAAGGCCACGCCATGCCCGGCATGGACCATTCCGGCATGGCCACGCCCGACGGGACCGCGACCCGGGCCTATATGGAGGCCATGGACGTGATGATGTCCGGCATGAGCGCCGTGACCTATACCGGCGACGCCGATGCCGACTTCCTGCTGATGATGATCCCGCATCATCAGTCGGCCGTAGACATGAGCCGGGCGCTTCTGAAGGAGACCGACGACCCCGAGGTCGAGGCCATGGCGCAGGCGGTCATCACGACGCAGGAGGCCGAGATCGCCAGCATGCGCGCCATTCTCGACCGCATGGGCGTCGAAGGCCCGCCCGCGGCCGTCGAGTGAGCGCCGCCGAGCTGGCGTCGTCGGCGGCGCGAAATGTTCGACCGGTCTCCGCGCCACCCGCACTGCTGGTGGAGAGGCGAGAGGCGGGGAAGGCGAAGTTCGTCCGCGTTGCGGACCGAACGCTTGTCTCCCTCGGTCGTCCCACCGAGGCTTGACCGGAGGCATACCGTCGCAATCGACGGCCATCGCCATCGCCATCGCCTCGCGCCGACCCACGTCTCCCGCCTCCGCGCGAGGCGAGAGGATCGGCGTCGTGCGTCCCCGGCATCGGCGCTCCGCCGAAATGCGACGACGCTGGCGATGCCCGCAGAAACATCTACGGTCGAGGGGGGCGTCGCGGTCGGACCGCCTGTCGGCAAGGCCGGATGACGTTCGGCTCCGATCGTCCCGCAGGCGATGCGCCGGCATATCCGGTGGGCGCCCGCGCCGGTCCACGGGACCGACGGCAGGCATGACGGGGAGGAACGACGATGGCCAAGGGCGACAAGACGCGAGGGAACAAGGAAGCCAAGAAACCGAAGAAGGAAAAGGTCAAGGTCTCGGCGACGGCCGACTTCAGCAAGGGCAAGACGCCGCTCGACAGCCAGAAGAAGAAGTAGGTCGGGCGGACACGTGCATCCGGCGGGGGGTCTGATACGTCGTCGGCCCCCCGCCGAACGGTCGGACGGTGCCTGCGGGCCTCGGCGGCTCAGCGATGAGCCGACGCCATGTGGAGACCTGCCGGTTCCCGGCGCACGGCCTCCGGCTCCACGTCCGCGAGCCGCATGGCGGTATCCGCATGCAGCCAGGCCAGCGTCGACTCCGCGCCCTGGTTCACGCTGACCCCCTGCGGATCGATCCCGTCGCGGCACCCGCCCTCGGCGGTGGCGAGCGCCTGCCCCGCATCGTTGCGCCCGAGGAACCAGGCATGGGCACGGCGTGCCTCTGCGATCCACAGCGGATCGCCGGTCGCGGCATGCGCCGCGAGCGCCGCCTCCACATGCGCCCAGGCATCTAGCGGTTGCTGCGCGTGGAGCGCGTCCACGCCTTCGCGGCCGTATCCCTCGGAGCCCGGCGGACGGAAGAGGCCCGCCGGCCCGGTCTGCATGGCGGCCATCTCGCGGAGCGCGGCCAGGCCCGCCGCCCGCAGCTCGGGAACCCAGGCGGCGCCATCGAGCGCGCCTTGCGCGAGGCGCGGGCTGTCGTAGGCCATCGCCGCCTCGAACGTCGGCCCGGGCGAGTTCGTCCAGCGATCCATCAGCCGACCCGCCAGCGCGGCGCCCGCGGCATCGACGTCGAGGTCGAGGTCGAGGTCGCGGGCGGCTGAAAGCGCCCCCAGGGACCAGGCCCAGGGCCGGGGAGACCGGAACGTCCCGGCCAGGGGCAGGGCCTCGCGCAGCCGGTCGCGGGCCCAGTCCGGGATACCGTGCGGCAACGACGACCGCGCCGTCTCGACCAAAGCCACGAGGGTACGCGCGGACGCATCCTCGTCCTCGTGTTCCACCCACTGCCGGTCATGCGTCAGGAAGTTGCGGAACCGACCCGCCTCCGGCTCCCAGGCATGGTCGACGAAGGAAGCGTAGACCGCCGCGAGCCGGCCGGGCACCGGGTCGCCGGGGTCGAGCCGGACGCGGCGGGCGCAGAGCCAGAGCCCGCGGGCGACGTCGTCGAGGCAATAGCCGTGGCGACGGTCGGGGACGACATGCCGCGCATGCTGCCAGATGCCGCAGCCGTCGGTCAGGCGGACGAGGTGGTCGAGAGGGGCCATCGCGCGAAGCCTACCACGGGCGGGCGGTCCCGTCGCCTCCTGCGGGCGCCGGGCCGGCCTGGCCGAGCGTAGCGGCGGACCGGAACCGCGAAGATCGTCCGCACGTTAAACTTTCAGGCGGCCACCTCGGTCGGCGCCATCCATTTCCACTCGAAGCCCTCTGCTCCCGCAGGACAGGGTCTGCGCCTCAGGAGGTCGTATCCGTGCGTCTGCATCCCCATCCCGTCGGCCCGAAGCTCCCAGCGTTGCGGATCGCCCTCGTCGGCAACCATCCGCCGCGCCGGTGCGGGATCGCCACCTACACGCGGGACGTCGCGGCCGCGCTGCGCACCGCGGGCCACGCCGTCCACGTCACGGCCATGTCCGAGCCGGGTTCGGTGCACGATTACGGCGATGCCGTCGATCTGGTCGTTCCGCGGGACCGGCGGGCCGCCTATGCAGCGACCGGGCGCGCGATCGCGCGCTGGCGGCCGGACGTCGTGCTCGTCCAGCACGAGTTCGGCATCTTCGGCGGGCCGGCGGGGCTTTGGCTGACCGACCTGCTCGACGCCGCGCGGGTGCCGGCCATCGTGCAGCTCCACACCGTCCTGGCGCAGCCCGGACCGGGACCAGCGGGCGGCGATGGACGCGCTCCACCGACGCGCCGCGGGCATCGTCGTGATGGCCCTCGGCGGGCGCGACATGCTGCGGCGCGCCTACGGAACCGGCGTGGCGATCGACGTCATCCCGCACGGCGTTCCCGACCTTCCGCCGATGCGCCCCGCCGCGATGCGCCGCCGCCTCGGCTGGCCGGAGCGGCCGACGCTCCTGACCTTCGGCCTGCTCTCGCCGGGCAAGGGGATCGAGACGGCGATCGAGGCGCTGCCCGCGATCCTCGAGCGGGTGCCCGACGCCCGCTACGTGCTGCTGGGCGCGACCCATCCCGCACTTCTGGCGCAGGAGGGCGAGCGCTACCGCGAGGGGCTCGCCGCCCGTGCGCGCCTGCTCGGCGTCGATCATGCGCTGCGCATGGAGAACCGCTACGTCGACGACGGCGATCTGTGCGACGCGCTGCGGGCGGCCGACCTCTACGTCACGCCCTACCTCAATCCCGAGCAGATCACCTCCGGCACGCTGGCCTACGCGCTGGCCTGCGGCGTGCCGACCGTATCGACGCCATATCGACACGCCGCGGAAGTGCTCGCCCCCGACCTCCTGTTCCCGTTCGGGGATGCCGGCGCACTGGCGTCGCGCGCCATTCCGCTCCTGTCCCGGCCGTCCCTGCGCGACGCCGTGGGGCGCCGGCTGTGGACCGCCAGCCGCCCCGCCACCTGGCCCGTCCATGCGGCCCGGCTGGGCGAGGCGCTGCGGGCCGCCGCCCGCACGGCGGACGTGCTGGCGATACCGGCCGAGTGACGCCGCTCCGCGTCGGCATGGTCGCCCCGATCGCCTGGGCGTGCCCGCCGCGCGGCTACGGGCCGTGGGAGGCGGCGACGAGCACGCTGACGGAGGCCCTCGTCGCGCGCGGCCACGACGTCACGCTGTTCGCCGCCGGCGGATCGGCCACGGCCGGCGGCTCCACGTCACGGCACCCCATCCCTACGAGGAGGCGCCGCTCGACGTGAAGGTCTGGGAGGCCCTGCATCTCGGCGCCGCGATGGAAGCGGCCGCGGGCGGCGCGTTCGACGTGATCCACGCCCAGTGCGACTTCCCCGCGCTGCCCTATGCACGGCTCCTGCCGGTCCCGATGGTCGTCACGCTGCACGGGCTCGGCCCGCCGGCCACCCGCGACGCGGTGCTGCCGATCTGGCGGACGTACATGGACGACGCGCATTACGTCGCGATCTCGCGATCGGACCGCCAACCCGAACTGCGCTACGCCGCCACCATCCACCATGGCCTCGACCTCGATGCCTGGCCGGTCGTGCCCGATCCCGGCGCGCACGCGCCGCTCGCCTTCTTCGGACGCTCGCATCCCGAGAAGGGCCCGGCCGCGGCGATCGACGCCGCGCGGGCGGCGGGCCTGCCGATCCGCCTCGCCGGCATCGTCGCCGACCGCGCCTACCATGCGGCCGAGGTCGAGCCGCGGCTCGGCGCGGACGCGGTCTGGGTCGGCCCGGTCGAGGGCGCCGCCCGTGCCCGCTTCCTCGGGGCGGCCCGGGCGCTCCTGCACCTCATCGCCTTCGACGAGCCGTTCGGCCTCTCGGTGGTCGAGGCGATGGTCTGCGGCACGCCCGTCGTCGCCCTGCGCCGCGGCTCGATGCCGGAACTGATCGAGGAGGGCGTCACCGGCTACCTGGTGGACCGCCTCGAGGACGTGCCGGACGCCATCGGCCGGCTTCCCCGGATCGACCGCGCCGCCTGCGCCGCGCATGCCCGGGCCCGCTTCGGCGCGGATACGATGGCCCGGGACTACGAGGCGCTCTATCGGACGGTCGCAAACGCGTAAGGGACCGCCGCGCTATCGTCCATCGGGCCATCGTCGCCCCCCGATGCGGACGTGGCGGTGCGTGGGACCGCTGGAACGGGACGCTCGGACATGGCCTTCGACGCCCGCTCCTTTCGAACGTCGCACGTCCTTTCCGCCAGAGCCGGACGCCCGTCTGCGCTCGATCCCCTCCCCTCCAGCCGGAAGCCGCGTCGCGAGCCGTCGGGGCGCTCGCGGGATCGGCGGCGTACGGCGGCGCGATGCCTCCTCGACCCCTTGCCCGACCCCGCAGGCCACCCGGCCTCTCGTCCGCGGGGTCAGATCCTGACCGGCGAGTGCTCGACCCCCGTCGAGGGCCGCCGCCGCCCGAGCCGGCGCAGCTCGCTCAGGTCGTAGATCGAGAAGCCGACCTTGGAGACGATCGGCAGGAGCACGAACAGCGCCGTGTTCGCGACCGGACCGTAGAGGCCGATGCCGGAGGGTCCGAGCGCCCAGATCACGGGGTAGCCGATCCAGAGCGCCGTCAGCAGCGTGGCCACGCGATCGTAGACGCGGCCCAGCTCCTTGCCGCCGTCGTAGGCGATGGAGCGCAGGCTGCCCCATGCGATGGACGACGATGACGGCGAGGCAGGTGCAGCCGATGCCGTACCAGAGCCACTTGATCGCCTCGCGCGTCGTCAGGTCGGCGAAGAGCCCGGTCAGGATCATCACGACGTCCGCGCCGATCAGCGTCACGATGAGCGAGACGTGCTTGCGCTCGGCATAGAACATCGCCGTGAACGCCAGCGTAGCCAGCAGCAGGGGCGTCGTGACGAGCCAGTCGAGGTAGCGCGCGACGTAGACGGTCTGCCCGTTGATCTCGACGATCCCCTGGCCCAGGGCCTGCGCCATGTAGGCCAGACCGGACCAGATGGGGATGAAGGTGGCGACCGCGTACTCGTAATGCGGCACGCCGCGCGGATCGCGGCTCCAGACCACGAACAGCACCGCGCCGGCCGCCATGCAGGCCACGTAGAACCACAGCCAGATCTGCTCGGCACCCAAGGTCATAAGCCGTTCCTCATCCGTATGCGTTGCCGTCCGGCGAACGGATCGGCGTGGGTTACCCCATCGGACAAGCGCGCATCCGCCCGGTCGCGGACACCCGGACCGCTCACCGCCCCTGCGCCGAGTTGCCTTCCGGCAGCGGGACGATGCGCCAGATCTTCCCGTCGTCCTGATCGGTCAGCAGGTAGATCAGCCCGTCCGGTCCCTCCACCACGTCGCGGACGCGGGCACCGACGGGAATGCGTTCCTCGTGGGTGACGGTCTCGCCCTCCAGCTCGACGCGAACGATCGAGCCGTCCGACAGCGAGCCAATCAGCGCGGAGCCGCTCCATTCCGGGAACACGTCCCCTTCGTAGAAAGCCATGCCCGAGGGCGAGATCGACGGCGTCCAGAGATGCGCGGCATCCGCCAGGTCGGTCCGGGTGGACGGGGCGGGGATGGTCGAGCCGTCGTAATTCATACCCGCGCTGACCAGCGGCCATCCGAAGTTCGCCCCCGGCTTGGGCGCGTTGAACTCGTCGCCGCCCAGCGGCCCCATCTCGGCGACCCAGAGTTGCCCGGTCGCCGGATCGATCGCCGCCGCCTGAATGTTGCGGTGACCGTAGGAATAGATCGCGGCGTCCTTGGAGGCATCGCCGGCGAAGGGATTGTCTTCGGGCACGGTTCCGTCGCGGTTCAGCCGGACGACCGTGCCGAGGGTGTTCGAGGCATCCTGCGCCGGCTCGAACTGGAACCGCTCGCCCATGGCAAGGAAGAGGTGGCCTCCGTCGTCGAACGCGATGCGCGAGCCGAAATGATTGGGACCTCGGACCTCCGGGCCCTGGACGAAGAGGACCTCGAACCCGTCCAGCCGATATGGCCCCACCGGATCGAGGTTCCCCGCGCCGGCATAGGGCGGCATCGCGCGGCCCACGTTCGCGCCGGTCTGGGCCTCCCCCGACAGGGTGGGCCCGTCCGCCTCCACGAGCGAGCCGCGACCGAGGGCCGTCGACGCGCCATCCTTCGACGGCTGCGCGTAGGTCAGGTAAACGAGCCGGTTCTCCTCGAACTCGGGGTCGAGGGCGATGTCGAGCAGCCCGCCCTGACCTTGGGCGAACACCTGCGGTACGCCCTCGATGGCGCTCGAGAGCGACCCGTCCTCGTTGAGCAGGCGCAGCGTCCCGGTATCCCGCTCGGTGACGAGGAGCCGTCCGTCGGGCAGGAACGCCATCGCCCAGGGGTGATCGAGGCCCGAGGCAATCTCGGCGATCGCCACCGGCCCGGCTTCGGTCAGCACGCTCCGCGGTTGTGCCACCGTCGCGTAGGGGACGGCCTCGGTCACGCCCCCGGGCATCGCCGCGGCGGCCTGCGGGGGAACGTCGCGCGGAGCGGCATCCTGCGCGAAGGCGGGCGTGGCGAGCAGGAGGGCGGAGGCGCAGGATCTGGCGAAGCGGGACATGGCAGGTTCTCTAGCGGCAAGTGTCGATAGGGAAAGCCGCGTCTTGCCAGATGGTTCCGGATACGCGGATGGCCGGGAACGTCCTGCCGCGCCGCGGCCCGTCGGCCGTCATGTGACGCCGGGGCTGGGAACCCGCCCGAGACGGCCCTTGTCCCGCGCGGGAATCCACTACGCCCGGTCCCGCATCGGGAGGCGAACGGATCGAAGGCACGGGGCGAACGACGTGCCCCCATTCCAACGGACCTTCGTGCGGGGGCGGCGAGGGGCCGGAAAGTCCCGCATCGCGCACCTTCGCCGTCCGCGAAACGCGATCCGCGCGCGATGACGACCGGTCGGGATGCTGACCGGCCGTATACGGCCGGCGCATCCCGCGACGATCGGTCTTCCTATGGCGACGATGCCGCCCGACCACATTCGCCGACGAAATCCGCTACGATCGCGCGGTCCAGGGCCGCGATCGCGTATTCGGGATGCCACTGCACGCCCATGCAGTAGGATCCGGCCTCGATCGCCTCGATCGCCTCGATCACGCCGTCGGGCGCGCGAGCGGCCACCCGGAAGCGGCCGCCGGGCCCGAGCGCCTGCGTGTGCAGGCTGTTGATCCGGGGCGCCGCCTCCGTCTCCGCCAGGCGGGCGAGCCGGCTTCCCGGCAGGATCTCGATGGGATGCGTCGCGCGGTCGGCCGTGGGGCCCGGGCCGTGATCGATCGCGCCGTCGCGGACCGCGGGGTCGAGATCGACGAGGGTGCCGCCGAGGGCCAGGCCGATGCGCTGCATCCCGTTGCAGATGCCCAAGGTCGGCGTGCCCGTGGCCAGCGCCGCGTCGATCAGGGCGGCCTCGAAGGCCTGCCGCGCGAGCGAGCCCGTCTCGCCCGGGACGGAGCCGGTCAGCAGGATGCCGTCGCAGAGGTTCGCGAAGGCTTCAGCGGCCGACGGGTCGATCGGCAGGAGTACCGCACGGGCTCCCGCCGCCGCGAGCGCCTCGACGTAGTTGCATCGCAGGCCGTAGGTCGCCTCGGACGTCCCCGTCGCGGGGCTCCGGTCCATCGTCACGCCGATCAGCGGCGCGGTCCGAGGCATCTCACCGCCCCCCTGCGCGCGCGCGCCGAGCGAGATGCTTGGCCAGCATCGAGAGCGGGAAGGCGATCGCGAAGTAGGCGACGCCCACGAGGACGAAGATGTGCAGCGGCAGGAAGTACTCGGTGGCGAGCGCGCGGCCCTCGAGGACCAGTTCGTTGACGGTGATGAGGGAGGCGAGCGAGCTGTCCTTGAGGAGCGCCACGAAGGTCACGATCACCGGCGCCGCGACGACGCGGGCGACCTGCGGCAGGATCACCGCGCGCATGGCCTGCGCCGGCGTCAGCCCCACCGCCATCGCGGCCTCCCACTGCCCTTTCGGCAGCGCGCCGAGCCCGGCGCGGAACACCTCCGCCATCTGCGCCGCGAAGCACAGGCCCAGCCCCGCGATCGCGGCGGGCTCCGCCGGCAGGACGATGCCGACGCCCGGCAGCCCGAAATAGATCAGGAACAGCACCGCCAGCACGGGAATGCCGCGGAACACCGCGACGTAGAGCCGGACGGCGGCGCGGGCGGGGCGCGAGCCGGACGAGCGGGCGACGGCGAGGGCGAGCCCGAGGACGGCGGCGACGGCGAAGCCGAAGAGGGAGATCCGCGCGGACACGAGCGCCGCGCGCGCGAGGCGGGGCGCCCAGTCGTCCAGGTAGGTGGCGAAGGGGGCGAGGAACTCAAGCATCGGGGGGGCCGCCGAAGCGGGTCTCGAGCCGCCGGACGCCCCAGGCGAGCGGCAGGCTCAGCGCGAGGTAGAGGGCGGCGGCGGTCGAGTAGATCAGCGTCGTCTCGAAGGACGACGTCACCATCGAGCGGGCCTGGAACATGATCTCGGGTGCGGCGATGGCGGAGACGATGGACGTGTCCTTGAGGAGCTGCAGCGCGTAGTTGCCCAGGGGCGGCAGCGCCGTGCGCATCGCCTGCGGCACGAGGACGTGGCGGATCGTCTGAACGGGGCTCAGCCCCACGGCCAGCGCCGCCTCCGACTGCCCGCCTGGCAACGCCGCGAAGCCGCTGCGGAAGATGTCGCAGGTGATCGCCCCGCCGATCAGCCCGAGCCCGAGGATCGCCGCCCCGACGCTCGACAGGCGCAGGCCGATCGAGGCGAGCCCGAAGTAGAGGATGAACAGGTGCGTCAGCGCGGGGATGTTGCGGAACACCTCGACGTAGGCGTCGATGGCGAAGTCCACGGCCCTCAGCCGCGCGAACTGCCGGACCAGCGCCAGCGCGAAACCGAGCGCCAGCGCGAGCGCGAGCGAGCCCAGCGTCACGGTGACGGTGATGCGGGCGCCCGCGAGGAGGCCGGGCAGGATCGTGTCGAGGAGCATGGCCGGCCCCGCTCAGTGCAGGATCTGGCGCAGGAACGCGCGGGTGCGGTCGCGCTGCGGGTCGCCCAGGACGGCGCGGGCGGGCCCCTGCTCCTCGATCACGCCGCCGTGGAGGAACAGGACCCGGTCGGCCACCTCGCGGGCGAAGCCGATCTCGTGCGTCACGATCAGCATCGTGCGGCCCTCCCGCGCGAGGTCCTCGATCACGCCCAGCACCTCGCCCACCAGCTCGGGGTCGAGCGCGGAGGTCGGCTCGTCGAAGAGCATCAGCTTCGGGCGCTGCGCCAGCGCGCGGGCGATGGCCACGCGCTGCTGCTGGCCGCCAGAGAGCTGGCCGGGCATGGCGTCGGCCTTGGCGGCCATGTCGACGCGCGCGAGCATCTCGTCGGCGACCGCGCGCGCCTCGTCCGCGCCAGCGCGCTGCACCAGCCGCACGCCGAGGGCCACGTTGTCGCGCGCGCTCAGGTGCGGCCACAGGTCGAAGCTCTGGAACACCATGCCCATCTGCGCCCGCTGCGGCGCCAGCTCCCGGTTCGACATCGCCCTCTCGCCCCGCCGGCCGGGCCGCATGCCCACCCGCTCCCCTCCGAGCCGGATCTCGCCCGCCGTGGGCGTCTCGAGGAAGTTGACGCAGCGCAGGCAGGTGGACTTGCCCGATCCCGACGGCCCGATCAGCGCGATCTTCTCGCCGCGGGCGACCTCGACGTCGATGCCGCGCAGCACCTCCGTCGCCCCGTAGGACTTGCGCAGGCCGCGCACGCTCAGGATCGGCTCGGCCATGCGGGAGGTCCGTGTCGGGGGAGGGGTCGGGGGCGGCGGCGCCCGCCGCCCGCCAGTCTCAGGCGCGGCTCAGCCGGCGCATTCGGGCAGCTCGTAGTCCGCCGGCCGATCCACGCCCGCGCGGAAGTTCTCGCCCTCCGCGGTGTACCAGACGTCGCCCGTCAGCCCGTAGCGGGCGCCGATCTCCTTCATCGCGCAGGTCGACCACATCTCGTCGATGACCGCGTCCACCGCCTGCCGCAGGTCGTCGTCGTCCTTGTTGAAGCCGAACACGGTCTGGCCGAGCCCGGTCAGCAGCGGGAAGTCGGGGTCGCCGTCGGTGAACGCCTCGAACTCCATGTTCCAGTCCGGGTTCTGCGAGATCGCGTAGCCCACCACCGGCGGGTCGCCGATCACCGCGTCGATCCGGCCCGCGAGCAGGTCGCGCACCGCGCCGTCCGACGTGTCGTAGAGGCTCAGCTCGAGCCCGGGGATCTCCCGCAGCTCGGGCACGAAGCTGAAGCCGGTGATGGTGCCGACCCGCTTGCCCTCGAGGTCGGCCAGCGTGTTCCAGCCGGTGCCCGCGGGCTGCATGATGCCGTTCTTGAAGTAGTGGATCGGCTGCGACAGCGTCATGATCTCGGTGCGCTGCTCGGTCCAGCCCATCGTGCCGAGCATCGCGTCGACCCGGCCCGCCTGCACCGAGGCGATCGTGCCCGACCACTCCATAAGCGCCGGCGTCACCGCGAGGTCGAGCCGGTCGGCGATGGCCTGCATGATCTCGCCGTCGTAGCCGATCAGCTTGCCGTCCCGGTAGCCCGAGCCCGGCATGTCACCGGTGAAGGCGACGGTCAGGTGGCCGTCCTCCACCAGCTCGAACGCGCCCGCGGGCACCCCGAGCACCGTCGCCATCGTCATCGCCGCCATGGCGGTCGTCAGTCCGCGTCTCGTGGTCATGGTCGCTTCCCCGTCCTTCGCGTTTCGTGGGACCGCGCCGCCGCAACGGGCTCGCCGGTCGTCGCGATCGTAGGCACGATCCGGGCTGGCGGTCTTCGCGGAAACGGACATGATGATCCAGGATCGGACATCGGCGGCGGGGCGGAACATCGAGCAAGACGCGCACCTGCCCGCCCCGGACGGCGAGGCCTACGTCGACTGGCTCGACGGCGTCCTGGATCGCCGTCTCCTCGAGGAGGGCCGGGATCGGCGCAGGCTGACCGTCGGCATCCTGCTCTGGCCGAGCTTCCCGCTCATGTCGCTCGCCGGCATCCTCGAGAGCCTGCGCCATGCCGGCGACTACGGCGATCATTCGGAGCAGCGCTACGTCCGGTGGGAGGTGCTCGGCACGCCGGGCGTCGCGACGCGGTCGTCCTGCGGCATGCCGGTCGCCGCGACGCATCCCTACGTGCACCCCGGCGACCTCGACTACCTGTTCGTGATCGGCGGTCTCCTCAGGGACCTCGAAGACGGCTCGGACCACCACCGCGCCTACCTGCGCGCCGCGCACCGGGCCGGCTGCCGGGTCGTGGGCGTCTGCACCGGGAGCTTCGTGCTGGCGCAGGAGCGGATCCTCGGAAGCCGCGTCGCCTGCCTGCATCCCTACCACGCCGACGACTTCCGCGCCGCCTTCCCCGGTCACGCCCTGACGACGACCTCGGACTTCGAGGAGCGGGACGGCGTGACGACGGTTCCGGGCGGCGTTTCGATCCTGTCGTTGATGACGCGGATCGTCGGCGACTGGTTCGGGCCGGACCGCTCGGCCAAGACCGTGTTCCAGCTCTCGCTCGCGCGCCGCGCCGGCATCGGCGAGATGGACCGCATCGGCTTGTCCCGCCACCTCGCCATCCGCGACCCGCGCATCCAGGAGGCCCTGGTGATCCTCGACGGGCGGTCCACCCAGGACCCGTCGATCCGCGAACTGGCCGCCTCGCTCGGGATGACCGGGCGGCACTTCCTGCGCCTGTTCCGCGCCGAGGTCGGGACCTCGCCCAAGCGCTACCTGATCGACGCGAAGCTCGAGGCGGCGATCTGGATGCTGCGCAACACCGCGACGTCCGTCACCGGCATCGCCTACGCGGCCGGCTTCTCCGGGGCTGGCGCGCTGTCGGGGCATTGCGTGCGCCGCACGGGCGCCACCCCGAGCGCGATCCGCAGGAGCGCGGGCGCGGATATCGTCGACGTCGGGCATCCGCGACCCTGACGGGACCGGCGGCCTGCTCCGGCCGTCGGTTCGCCCCGCGCGCGCCCGACCGCCCCCGAGGGTATCGCATCGGCTCCGCCGGGCCGTCGCAGCCTCGCCGTCCTCGGGCCTCCCCCTTCGACCGAACGCCGAACGCCGAACGCGGTCGGCAGCAGAACCCTCGCCCCGTCGATGGCGTGCCGCACCGTCCGCCGCAGGGGGACGTCGCGGCCCCGGTCGGCCGCCGGCTCCGTGCCGGCGCGCCACCGGGGCCGAGAGGCCGACGAACGGCGGCGGCGGGGCGTGGTGGGAGCCGAGGATCTCCGGGGCTGCGACGCCGCACGCCGCCCCGTCCCGGAAGCCGAGCAGAGGGCCGCGCGCCTCCAGTGCTCCCCGTCGTCCGAGCAGGCCCCGACGGCCGGGGGCCGGGCGCCGAGGCCCGGCTACCGCAGGTCCGCGGCGCATGGCCGTCGGACCGCCCCGGACGGCGGCCGCGTCGCGACGATCACGGCGCCGATGCCGATGCCGGATGGGAACAGGACCGCACGAACCGGGGAGGCCGTGCCGATCCGGGGCGCGGTCGCGATCCCCGCGGGCCGTCCCCGGACGCGCGTGCTTCAGTGGACACCATCGGCTGGTCCACGCCGGGGACGAGAAAACCATCGCGACGAAGGCGACGATATCCCGGGGGCGGGCCGTCATCCCGCAGCCCCCGCGGTCGACGGCGTCCCACGGCGAATGCCGCGCGGCGACCGAGCCTCGGCCGGCAGCCGATCCGGCCTGCTTGCCCGGACGGCCGATCCGCGCAACCTCGAGTGGTTATCGGGTCGATCGCACCGGTGATGCGAGCATGGCGCAGAGCGGCATCGCCGCCCCGACCGATCCTCCTCGTGGCCGGACCGATCCACCGACGAAGGGGCTCGACTGCGCCGCCCGTTCGACGGCGAGTGGCGCGGTATCGCCTCCGACCGCGCTCCGGGGGTCGTGCTCGAGGTCGACCATCGTGCGGCCTACCGGCCTGTCCATCGTTCCGATCGATCTGCGGGGTCGCGCGTTCCAGGCCCCCGGGAGGGTTCCCGGCCGTTCGTGGATCACCGCTCCGTCCCGAGCTGGAGGGCCACCTCCCCGGGAAGAAGGTCCGCGGAGGGATCGAAGAACGTCGCCTCCCGCGAGGCGCCCGGTAGCAGGCTCGCGGTCGCGTCCGCGAGCGCCCGGTCCGGTCGCCAGCCGTAGACGACGCGCGTGTCCGACCCGCCCGCCGGGATCGCCCCCGGGCGCGTCCGCGAAGGCGGCTCGCCGGTCGCCACCCAGATACCGGCGGCTCGCAGGTCCGCGCCGATGGCCTCCGCGAACGGGAGCAGCGTCGTCGCGCCGCCTTCCGTCCGGATCGCCACGCGGCCGACGGGGCCCGCATCGGCCATCCACCCGGAACTCGCGTAGTCCCGCGCGCTGGCGTCCCGACGCAGCACGCGCACGGCCAGCCTCTCGCCGGGCGCCGGATCGACGACGAGCAGGCCGGTCGCCGACGTCTCGATCGTCATGGCGTCAGCCCGATACTCCGCGCCGTCGTCCGGAACCGGAAGCATCTCGACCTCGAAGACGGCGTCCCCCGACCCGTCGGGCGCCCAGACGAGCTCCAGCGACCCCGCCTCGCGTGCGGCGAAGAGGAGGACCGTGGCCACGCCGTCGGCGTCACCGGCATCCGGCGAGCCGATCACGTCCAGCCGGTCGGCGGCGGAGGGGATCTGCGCGCCCGCGATCGCGTACCAGAACGCGGCACGGGCCGGATCGGACGGCCCGACCGTACCGGCCTCCGTCAACAGGCCGAGATTGTATTGCGCGCGACCGTGCCCGCGAAGCGCCGCGCGCGTGTACCAGATCGCCGCTTCTCGCGGGTTCCTCGGCGTGCCGATCCCCGCATCCGACATCACCGCGACGTTGAACTGCGCCCGCGTCAGCCCCGCCCGGGCGGCCCGGAGATAGAGGTCGAACGCCCCGGTAAGGTCACGCGGGCGCCCGTAGCCCCCGTCCCGGAGCAGCGCGAGCCCGGCTAGCCCCTCCGGGTCGCCACGCTTCGCCCCGATGGACCAGAGCGCCTCCGCGCGGGCATAGTCGCGGTCGTCGAAGGCCGCCTGCGCGCGGACCGCCGCATCGTCGCCCGGTCCCTCGGCCCGGACCTCCGCGCCGCCGAACGGGTATCCGGCGACGAGACAGATGCAAAGGAGCAGGGCCGGCACATGGTCGCGGCGAGACCTCATCTCCAGGTGATCTCCACCTGCCGGTTCTGGCGCTCGGCCACGCCGTCGCCGGTCTGGACGGCCAACTCGCTATTGCCGCGCCCGAGGACCTGCAGGCGCTCGACAGGGATGCCGCGCGCCGAAAGCGCTTCCGCCACCGCGCTCGCACGTTGCAGCGAAAGCGCGAGGTTGGCTTCCGGCGAGCCCACCGTGTCGGCCAGGCCGGACACGATCATCACGTAGGGATCCCCGTCGCGGAACGTCCGCGCGGCGAGATCGAGGGTCGCGGCCTGGTCCGGGCCGATCCGTGCGCTGCCGCTCGGGAAGAAGACCTTGAGCGCGTCGCTTTCGGTCTCCGGAGCGGCTTCCTGCGACACGTCGGACGCGGACGCGGCTTCCTGGGCATGGGCATGGGTCGCCAGCGCGCACAGGCTCAGCGTCGCGATGAGGAGCGTCTTCATGGGGTCATCCTTCCAACTCGTTGCTCGTAACCGTCTCGTCCGCCAGATCGCCGCCTCCGGCGTCCGGCACCCGGATCTCGATCGTCGCCGTCTCGGGCAGCGGGCGATACGACGTCAGATCGAGGATGTCGTATCCCGTCCGCTCGGCCAGCGCCGCCGCGATGGCGGCGTCGGCCTCCCGGAAGTACCGGACCTGCCCGCGCCGCACCGACAGCGAGGCCCGCTCCGGCGTCGACGGGGCGAAGCCGAGACCGGAAAGCGCCGTGGCGACCGTGGTCAGATCGGCGCCATCCGAGGCGATCGACTCGACCTTCGCCGGGATCGCTCCCGATCCGCAGAAGCCCGCGAGCGGGCAACCGGGCGAGGCCTGGGGAAGCTGACCGGCCAAGCGGGCGGGCCGCGAGGTCACGGGGATGCCATCAATGCCGCCCCGAAGGATCGTCGGCCCCATCCGGTCGACACCGCCGGGAGGTACGACGCTCACGACGAGGCCCACGCCGGGCGCCGGCGCGGCGGCCCGATCGGACGGTCGCGAATACCGTCGGTCCCCGGGATCGGATCGGACGGGAAGGAGGACTTCCACGCGCGCGTCGGACGCTGGATGCGGCTCCCCGCGGTCGGCGATCGGGGGTGCGGCCGATGCATCGATGCTCGCCAGCGCGGCAGGCGCACGCGACGCCACGCCGCCCGGCATGTCGGCGAGGGATGGTACGGTCGGCGACGCGGACGACGCCGGCGGCATCCGGATGCTCGACCGACCCGCGACGGCCCGGTCGGCCGACGGAGGAGCCGCCGGAGATGGGGTGCCGGACGTCTCCATGGCTCGGGGCGCCACCGCCATCCCGAGGATCCGCGGATGCTCCCCGCTCACGGCGGCCAGGCGGTCCAGGGCGCCGATCCGGATGGGGCCGGGCACGGCGGAACGGACGGGTGCGGATACCGACCCGGCCCCAGGCACGACGGTCGACGCCTGCGTCGCTGGTGCAGCGAACCCGCCCGGGACGGCAGAGGATCGCACGACGACGGGTCCGGGGGGCGCCTCGGAGACGTCGAGCCCCGCCGCCGGCGTCGAGACCGCGCTCTGCCCTCGGGTGACGACCGGCTCGGGCGTACCGCGGACGCCCTGCCAGGCAGCGCCGGTCAGCAGCAGACCGAGAAGGCAGGCAAGCGTGATGGCGGGGCCGGCTACGAGCTTCGCCCTCGAAGGGCGCGGCGGCGGGACGACCCTCTGCATCGGGGCGCCGCCAATGGTAACCGGAGGCATTGGGGGGCTTCCCGCTCCGGCGTCCGCGGACCTCAGGAAGGGTATCGAGACGGCCTCGGGCGCCCGGTCGCCCTGCCTCAGACGTTCCGCCTGGGCCGCAGCGATCCGACGTTCCATCCCCCTGGGCAGACGCTTTCCGCGCGGCCTCGATCCGTTCGGAGTGGCCTCGGCCCGACGCCGCCGGGCCTCAGCGAGGCGCATGTCGAAATCGTCCATGGACGATCCGCCCTCGGAACCGGCGCGTTCGTCCCTCGTCTTTGCGGATACGCCCGCCTGGCCCGTTGCGCGCTCCGTAAACCCGATACCCGTTACTCGCGCCCGATCACCCTGAGGCGCATGAATAATAAACGTTAACACGGAAACCGCGAAAGGGAAGGCGGCGGCTTTCGATACCGACAAGCCACCCCCTGTCCGGTGCCGGCCGCGCGAGGACCGGCACGCCTCCGCGCGACCCCGTGCACGAGCCGCTCGAAATCCGGACTCCCCCTCTATCCGTCGGGTGTCGGCCGACGGGCTGCGCGGGAGGGGGGGGTGCCGAGCGCGGCGATGCAGTCGAGGATGGCGATGCGGACCATCGCGCTCGCGCCCTTGCCGTCGAGGGTCTCGCCGCCGTGGCCGAGATACATGCTCACGAACTCCTCGTTGAGGTTCCCGTCCGACTACGAGAGCATCGCGGAGGGATCTCCATCGGCCCGGCCTCCTCGATCGCCGCGGCCGCCGCGGCGACCTCCTCCTAGGCTCAGGACCCATCGATTCGATTGCGGTTGCCGAGCCCGCCCGATGCACCCCCGCAGACGTTTGGGGCGTGCGACGGGCGGCTCGTACTGTTCGAGCGAAGCTCGGATGACATGGCTTCGGCCATACTGTCCCGCGAGCCATGGGGTGCCGAGGGTCGATGCGAGGCGGGTCCTGAGCGGGATCATCCTTTTTTTTCGACCCCAACGGTTTGCGCTGGCGCGACGCGCCCGCGAAGCACGGCCCGCACGAGACGCTCCACGATCGCCGGAAGCGGTGGAGCGATATGGGGGACCTTGCGCGGATCATGACGGGGCTTGCTGCCGAAGCGCCCGCCGACGAGACGATCTCGATCGACGCGACCCACCTCAAGGCGCACCGCACGGCCCCAAGACTGCGGGCGAGAGAGGGGGCACGGACGCCTGATCGGGAGAACGGAGGGCGGCCTGAGCACGAAGCTGCACGCGGTCGCCTACGCGAACGGACGGCCGGTCCGTTTTTACACAACCGCCGGAGAGGTCGGCGACGACACCGGAGCAAGGGCTATGGCGAGCCGCCTGCCGGCCGCAGGCTGGTTCCTTGGCGATCGAGAAGATGATGCGGATCGGTCCCGCGAGGCTCTCGCCGACAGGGGGATGACGCCCCGCATTCCGGGCCAGGCATCCCCCGGTAAATCCGCCCGATACGACAAGCGCCGCTACAGGAGACGCGACCGGATCGGGATCGTGTTCGGTCGCCTGTGAGACTGGCGGCGCGTGGCCACGCGCTACGACAGGCCTCCCGCCGTGTTCCTCTCCGCCATCGCCCTCGCCGCGACCGTGCCCTTCTGGTCATGAGCCCCGAGCCTATCGCCGGAGTGGGACAGTAGCTGTCCTGATCGGTGTCCCGCCGGACATCACGACCGGCGCCTCAGCCCTCTTCGTCCAGACCGGCCTCCCCGAACTCGGACACCAGCGACCTCGTGACGGCCTTCAGCGCGGCGGCCTCGTCCTCGCCCTGCTCCCGCGCCTCCCGGTAGACGGCGATCTGGCGGTGCGCGCTCGTCCCCTCCCCCAGGATGTCGCGGACGCCGCCCAGTTCGGCGGCGCATCCGAGCGCCTCGGCATGCGGCGCCGCGAGGGCGAGCAGGCGCTCGAACGTCTCCGCGGCCGGGACGACCCGGCCCCGCTCCCAATCGATCAGGCCACCGTCCAGCCCGTAGCGCTGCGCGCGCCAGCGGTTCTCCTCGATCAGGACCCGGTCGTCGGCGGGCCACGGCGCGTCCTCGCGGCCGGCCTCGTGGAGCATCCGCATCAGGCTCTGGATCAGGGCCGCGACGGCGAGCGTGTCGGCCATCCTCGGCATCACGTCGCAGATCCGGCATTCGAGCGTCGGGTAGCGGCCCGACGGCCTCAGGTCCCACCAGATCTTCGTCGCGTCCTCGATCGCGCCGGACCCGACGATGGTCCGCACCATGCGCGCGTACTCCGCGTGGCTGGCGAACCGGGGCGGTAGCCCGGTGCGCGGCAGGTTGTCGAAGACGGTGAGCCGGTAGGAATGCAGGCCGGTCTCCCGCCCCTCCCAGAAGGGCGAGGAGGTCGACAGGGCCAGCAGGTGCGGCAGGACGGACCGGAACCGGTTCATGAGCGCGATCCGCAGGTCGTCGTCCTCGATGCCGACATGGACGTGCATGCCGCAGATCAGCATCCGACGGGCGACGCCTTCGAGATCGTGCTCGAGATCGCGGTAGCGCCGCTTGTCGGTGAACGCCTGCTCGTCCCACTTCGAGAACGGATGGGTGGAGGCCGCGATCGGCGCGATCCCGTGGCCCTCGCAGATCTCCTTCACCGCGCGCCGCAGCCCTGCCAGGTCCCGGCCCGCCTCGCCCACGGTCGCGCAGACCCCGGTCGCGACCTCGATCTGGCAGCGCAGGAACTCGGCCGCGACCTTCTCTCCGAGCCGGTCCCTGCATTCCCTCATGAGGGCGTCGGGAGCCTCGACGAGATCGAGGGTCCGGGCATCCACGAGGAGATACTCCTCCTCGATGCCCATCGTGAAGGATGGCGTCGTCGTCATGACCGTCTCCCACGCGTCTGGCCCGCACCCGGAGGACCGATATCGGGCGGGGACCGATCGCTCGCGGGGCCGGGGAACCGTAGCGTCCATGCGCAGGGGAGCGCCAGCGGCGGTCGGCGCGCGGCCGGGCGGATGGGGCCCTCCATACGCGGATCGGCGGCACGACGAGCACGGGGCGGTCCGTCCGACGGCGCCTGTCCGAAGGCGGAGACCATCGCCCGGATGTCGCAGGCGACGCGGGATCGCCGCGCCGACCGGACGAACGGGCGCGCCCCGGCGGGCCTTTGGCCGAAACGCATCCGTCGAGCGGCGTCGAAGGTCGGCGCGCCGCGGCAGCGTCTCCGCCAGTTCCCGAAATGCCCGGCCGGATGGGTCCGGACCCTGTCGCGATGCTTCGCGCTCACCCGGGCCGGGACGTCGGGATGCCGGGCGCGTGGCGCCGCTTCGAAAGCCGTCGCCGTCGAACGGCTCCCGGCCGTCAGCCCGGCCACCACGGTCGGGCCTCGGAGCAGGCATTGCCGCACCCCCCCGGCGGCCGGAGGACGTCCGGGCCCGGAGCGGACGGTGGCGCGGATACGGGCCCATCCCCGCCATTCGAGGTCATGCCGCACGACCCCGCGGCCTTGACCGTCGATGATCGAAGCCCATTCTATTAGGACTTATTAGGTTCCCTCCCCGCGCGGGGGACGGCGTATGGAAGCGGTCGCCCATGGTCGAGCACGCTCTTTCGACGTCCGGTAAAGGATCTCGGGACGACGTCCTGCCCTACGATTCCGACGATTGGGAGCGCCGTCTGGAGATCGCCCGCGCCCGGCGCGAGGAGGTCCTGCGAAAGCGCGGTCAGGCCGCGCGACCCGAACCCGACGCCGGGGCCGAGATGCCCCGGGCGGACGCGTCGCGCGCCCCGGGGTTCGCCGCGCCGCCACGGCCCGCCATCACGCTGCGTGCGCCGGCACGACCGGCCGAGCCGCCGCGACGATCCTGGCCGTCGCTTCTCACCGGTATCGCGATCGGCGGGGTCGTCGGTGCCTCGGCCGCGGGCCTGGCGATGATCCACCCGGTCCCCGCCCCGGAGGTGGCCACCGCCGTCTCGCTCGAGCCCGGCCCGCCCGCGGCCCCGCCCGTCGTGACGGTGCGGCCGGTGGCGGCTCCCGCGGCGCCCGTGCCAACGGCCGGCGTCGGCGTCCGCGTTGCGCGCGTCGCGGCGCCCACGCCGGGCCCGGTTCCGACCGCATCGACGATGGACCGCATGCTCGGTTTCCCGGTGCCAATGGCCCCGACGCCGCCCCCCGACGCACGCTCCGATGCGCCCGCCATCGCGCCACCGTCGGCCCGGCCCGACGAAGCCGGACCGGCGCCGCGCGTCGGCGGAGGCGCCACCGGGGGCGAGCCCGACGCCGACGCCCCCCGTCCGATGCGGCCGCCCGCGCCCGACGCGAACGCCGTCGCCGGAATCGCCCCCCAGCCCATGCCGCCATCCGCGACGGGCCGGGCCGCATCGGCCGACGCTCCGGCGGACGGCCCGTCGGCGCGGGTCGGCGTGCACCTGCCGGCCGCGTACGCCTTCGAGACGCGCGACCGGGTGCTCCTGCAGCTGGCCGAGCTCGGGTGGCCGACGATCGAGGTCGCGACCCCATACACGATCGCCCGGACGCATGTCCGCTACTACCACGCAGCGGATCGGGTGGCCGCGGAGGTGCTCGCCGCGCGCATCGGCGGCGCCACGCGCGACTTCACGCGGTTCTCGCCGTCGCCCGCCGCGGGCTACGTCGAGGTCTGGCTCGGCTCCGGCGAAGAACCGGCGACCCCTTTCGATCCGATCGCGGTCCCGGCGGTCCCTGCGACGCGATCGGGCGGGATCGACAACGGGGCAGGAGGCGGGGCGGTTCTCCTGCCCGCGTCTCCGCGCGCCGTCGGAAGCGGGGGGTGGCACTCCCGCCGTCTCGAAGCCTGGCGCGATCGCGCGACGGGCGGCCCGGCCGCGATGGTCCCCGCTCCGTCGGGTGCGGACGGATCCTGGGATCCCGAGATCACGCCGGGGGCCGACGTTTTCGGCCCGCCCGACGACGCCGCACGCGTGGAGGCGCGCGGCGCGACGGGCGCGTTCGGGAGATCCAACCGCTGACGGATGACGGCCTCGGCGGGTGATGCCGCTCGAGATCGTTCCGCCGATGCGATCCGGTCGACGCGTCACCCGGTCCGCGCAGCGGATGAGCGCCGACCCCGTCCATCGCCCGCTCGGCATGGCAATCCGGCGCATTCGCGGACGATGCCTTCGAAGGCCGCCGGCCTTCGCCTCGCCTCCGTCCGGCCCGCGCGCTACGTTCCACGCGACCACCGGAGGCCCCATGTCCGTCAACACCCAGCCCGTCTCCGCCGGTCGCGCGCTCGAGGCGCTGCGCGCGGGGCATGCGGCGCAGATGGCGGGCACGCTCACCGCGTCGTGGATGCTCCACGGCCGCCCCGGCATCGGCAAGACGGAGGCGGTGCAGCGGCTCGCGCGCGAGACCGGCGCCCGCCTCCACGACCTGCGGCTCACGACGATCGACCCCGCCGACCTGCGCGGCCTGCCGTTCTACGACCACGACGCGCGCCGCACCGTCTGGTACCCGCCCGAGGACCTGCCCGCCCCCGGCACGCGCGCGATCCTGTTCCTCGACGAGCTCACCGCCGCCTCGCCCCTGCTGCAGCCCACGGTCTACGGCCTGCTGCAGGAGCGGCGGATCGGCGGCTACGTCCTGCCGCCCGACACCTTCGTCGTCGCCGCGGGCAACGGGGTGGAGGACGGCGCCATCGCCTACGAGATGGGGACCGCGCTGTCGGACCGCCTGATCCACCTCGCGGTGCGCGCCGAGGCCGCCGACTGGCTTGCGGGCTACGCCGTCCCGCAGGGCCTCCATCCGGCGGTGGCCGCCTTCGTGCGCACCCGCCCCGAGCTCCTCGACACCACCGAGGAGAGCCTGCGCCGGGGCGAGACCATCGCCTGCACGCCGCGCGCCTGGGCCCGCGTCTCCGCGATCCTGCACGCCGTGCCCGACCGCGCCCTGCGCGACGTGATGATCGCGGGCACGCTGGGCGCGGCGCCCGCCGCCGAGTTCGCGCTCGTCGAGCGCGACGTCGCCGCCACCGTCGAGGGCCGCGCCCTGCTCGACGCGCCGCCCCGCGACCGCGCGGCCCTCTACCCGTCGGGCCTGCACGGGTTGACGGCACTCGTCTACGCCGTCGTGGCCCTCGCCGACGAAGCCACGCTGCCCGCCGCGATCGAGGTCATGGCGGAGCTGCGCGACCTCGCGACGCTCCGCCCGGAGCCCGCCTTCGCGGCGCTGCCCCTGGGCGAGCTGTCGACCTACGGGTTCGAGCTGCTGATCGAGCGGGCGCTGGAGCGTGGCTGGCAGGAGGCGTTCCGCGACGCCCCCGGCTACGCCGCCCACATGGCCGCGCGCGAGGCGTGAGCGCCCCGGCCCTCCCGGTGGAGCCGGCCCGACCTGCGACCCCCGCCCGCCACTCCGCCCGCGCCGCCCCCGCCCTCGCCGCGCTGGTGGAGGAGGATCCCGCCATCGCCGCCCTCTCGCTGTGGTGCGCGCACCGCGACGGACCCGCCACCGGAACGCGAGGGTCCACCATTACGTACGGCCCCGACTTCGCCGCCCTGACCCCGCACGAGCAGCGCGGGCTGGCCGCCCACCACGTCCTGCACGTCGCGCTCCGCCACTCCGCGCGCCTCTCGGACATGGCCGCCCGGCTGGGCGACCGGTTCGACGCGGAGCGCTGGAACCTCGCGGCCGACGCGCTGGTGAACGAGGCGCTGCTGCTCGCGGGGCACGCCCTGCCCCGCCCGGCCGTCGCCCTCGCGGCGCTGCTGGAGGAGGCGGGGCGGCCCGCCCCCGACCCCGCGACGGCGCTCGGCGCCTGGGACGTGGACCGCCTCTACCACGCGCTTCCCGCCCCGGAGGGCGCTTCCGGCGGCGAGGCGCGCCGGGGCTTCGCGCCCGACCTCGCCCCCGAGGCCGGCGACGCGTCCACCGCCACCGAGGACGAGGCGGCGTGGCGCCAGCATCTCGCCCGCGCGCTCGATGCCGGGCGACGCGCGGGGCGGGGGCTGGGCACGATCGGCCACCGCATCGCCGACATCCCCGCGCCCCGGACGCCGTGGGAGCTGGTGCTCCGCGGCCTCCTCGCCCGCGCCGTCACGCGAGAGCCGCGCCCGGCCCCGACCCGCCCCGCCCGCCGCTGGCTGGCCGGGACCGCGCAGGCCGCGCGCGCGGGCACGGCCCCGCCCGGCTTCCAGCCCGGCACGCGGCCCCAGGCCCATGTCCCGCGCATCGCCGTGGCCCTCGACGCCTCCGGCAGCATCGACGCCGACCGGCTGGCCGTGTTCTGGGCCGAGGTCACCGGCATCGCCCGCCGTCTGCGCGCGGAGCTGCACCTGATCGTCTTCGACGACGCGGTCCGCCATCTGTCCCGCGTCGAGCCGGGCACCGCGCCCATCCCCCCGCCCTTGCCGCGCGGCGGCGGCACCGACTTCGCCCCGCCGATCGCCGCGGCGGGCGCGCTCGGAGCGGCCACGATCGTCCTCCTTACCGACCTCGACGGCGAGCCCGGCCCCGCCCCGCGCCTGCCGGTGATCTGGGCCGTGCCCGACGCGCAGGGCCTCGCGGCGCCGTTCGGCCGCCTGCTGGACCTGTCGCGCTAGTCACGCGAGCGCCGCCGCCAGCCTCGCATGCGCCGACACGCCCCGCGCATCGAGCGCCATCTCGCGCAGGAAGACGTTCTCGGCGGTGTTCGCGCGCAGAAGCGCCCGCTCCGTCAGCGCGCCGCGGAACAGCTCCGCCTCGAGCACCGCCCGCTCGGCCGCGTCGAGTTCGACGACCCGCACCGGGTCCTCCGCCTGCACGCTCGCATAGGTCAGCGGCGGCAGCCACAGGAGCGGCGACTGCTCCACCACGAGCGTCAGCGCGCCCGCGCGCATCCCCCGTCCGGCCGCGATCCGCGTCAGCGCCGCGCGTGCCTGCACCGTCAGGAGGTCGACGGTGCGCGCCGCCGCGTCCCGGTCCATCCGCGCGCGCCGCGCGGGCGAGATCCGCAGCACGCGCATCTCGATCCAGACGACGAGGGCGAGCATCAGCACCGGCCCCTGCGACAGCGGCAATGCGGTCTCCCGCCAGATCAGCGCCACCACCACCAGCGGGGCGAGCCACGTGCAGTAGCGGAGGAACTGCACCTCCGCCAAGGTCCGCGCCAGCAGCCCGGGCGACGCGCGGCGCGGCCAGACCGTCACCCGTTCGATGAAGCGACGCGGGAGCTGCCGGACCGTCAGGATGCCGGGATTGGCCACGGTGTCGCGCGTCACGATGAGCATGAAGGCGATCATGACGGCATGCGGACCGGCCGCCAAGCGCGGCCGGGGCCGGACGGGCTGGCGACCGGTCGCGCCGTCGCCGCATCGGCGGGATCGCCGCAGGCGCCGCCCCTGCGACGAGCGACGCCGCCGATCCGCGTGCCGCGGACGTCGTGCCGAACGGGCGGGCCCCGTCGCGAAACGCGGACCCCTTCGCGGGTACCGCCCGGTCCGGGCCGATACGCCGCCGGTCGGCATCACGCTTCCGGGCATCCGCAGCCCGTCCCCCCTCGCCGTCCCGAGTGCGAGCGGTACGATCGGCCGGGCGTCCCGTGCGATCTCGTGCCCCCTCGGAGGGCGCTACGGATCCCAACTGGTTCTGGCCCGCCTGGCCGTCGCTACCGAGAGCCAGCCCACGATCGGCTACGACGGACAGCGGACCGCCATGCGCCGCCGTCGCGATCCTGCTGCGGCATACGGCCCCCGACGGGCCGGGCCGGGGCGACGCGGCGCCTGTCGACCCCGGCCGCGCACCGGCCCGGAAAGGGCTCAGGCGGGCCGCTGCGCCCGGCCTTTCGCCTGCGCCGGTATCGAGGTCCGGCTCGCGCCAAGGGGGATCGTGCCGCGCATGATCCCCCCGGGCCAGTGGACGGCGCCAAGCGGCGCGCTCGTCATCGCCCTCGGGACACTGACGGGTTCAGGCTTGCCTGCGGCGACGCCATCGCGGACCCTTGCGCCGCACTCGCGACCCCCGGCAAGCGGTTCGTCGGCCGGCGGCGCACCGGAAACATTGGGCATGAGGCCTCCAAGGGGTCTGAAAGCCGGGCCCGATGGGGTGGGGGACGCCACGACGGGCGATCCCCGCCTGGGATCGTCCACCCGACGCCGCCCCCGAGCCCGTCAGATCGTCGCTTCGAACAGGCCGCGCAGGTTGGCCGCGTCGAGCGGGACCGGGTTGCCGCCGCAGGACGGGTCGGCCAGCGCCATCGCCACCAGATCGTCGATCCGGTCGGCCTCGACCCCCATCGCCGACAGGCGGCGGGGGATTTCGAAGCGGACGTTGAAGCCGTCCACGAAGGCGCGGAACCCGTCGAGCCCGCCGTCGATCCCCAGATACGCCGCGGCGCGGTCGAAGCGCCCGGCGATCGCGGGCGCGTTCAGCGCGAGCACGGCGGGCATGCACACCGCGTTGGTCATGCCGTGATGCGTGCCGTAGACGGCGCCGACCGGGTGGCTCATCGCGTGGATCGCGCCCAACCCCTTCTGGAACGCGGTGGCGCCCATCATCGCGGCGGCCATCATCGCCGCGCGCGCATCGAGGTCGTCCGGCGCGTCCCAGACCCGCGGGAGGTTCTCGACCACCAGCCGCATCCCCTCGAGCGCGATCCCCTGGCTCATCGGATGGAAGTGCGGCGAGGAATAGGCCTCGACGCAATGCGCGAAGGCGTCGAGCCCGGTGCCCGCGGTGATCGCGCGCGGCATGCCCACGGTCAGCACGGGGTCCGCGATCACGCAGACCGGCATGACCTTGGGATGGAACACGATCTTCTTCACGTGGGTCGCGCTGTCGGTGATGACGCTGGCGCGGCCGACCTCCGAGCCGGTCCCGGCGGTGGTCGGCACGGCGATCACCGGGGCGATGGCGTCGGCGTCCGCGCGGGTCCACCAGTCGCCCACGTCCTCGAAGTCCCAGACCGGGCGCGTCTGACCGGCCATGAACGCGACCATCTTGCCCAGGTCGAGCCCCGAGCCGCCGCCGAACGCGACCACCCCGTCATGCCCGCCCGCGCGGTAGGCCGCGACGCCGGCTTCGAGGTTGCGCTCGTCGGGGTTCGGGTCAACCTCCGCGAAGATCGCGCGACCGAGGCCCGCCGCGTCGAGCACGTCCAGCGCGGCGGCGGTGATCGGCAGCGCGGCGAGGCCGCGGTCGGTCACGAGGAGCGGGCGCGCGATCCCCGCGGCGCGGCAGGCATAGCCCAGCTCCGAGAGCCGCCCCGCGCCGAAGCGGACCTGCGTGGGGTAGGACCAGGTGGCGGTCGGGCCGCTCACGTCGTCTTCTTCAGGTGGTAGGATTTCGGCCGCGTCAGCGCGTGGAAGCCGGTCACGCCGAGCCCCGCGCCGCGCCCGGTCTCCTTGGTGCCGGTCCAGACCAGCGCGGGGTCGATGTAGTCGGCCCGGTTCATGAACACGGTCCCGGTCTCGAGCCGGTCGCCGATCCGCGCGGCGCGCTCGACGTCGCGGGTCCACAGGCTCGCGGTCAGCCCGTAGCGGCAATCGTTCATCAGCCGCACCGCCTCGTCGTCGTCCGCGACCGGCACGATGCCCACGACGGGGCCGAAGCTCTCCTCGCGCATCACGTCCATGTCGTGCGTCACCCCCGTCAGCACCTGCGGCCCGAGATAGGCGCCGCCGTCGTCGGCCGCGCTCGGGGGCACGTGCGCGGTGGCCCCGGCGGCCACGGCCGCGTCGACCTGCGCGCGCACGGCGGCGGCGAAGCGCGGGCTCGCCATCGGGCCCATCGTCGTCGCGGGGTCGAGCGGGTCGCCCAGGACCTGCGCCCGCGCCCAGGCGACGGCGCGCTCGACGAAGGCGTCGTGCAGGCTCTCGTGGACGTAGATCCGCTCGATCCCGCAACAGCACTGGCCCGAATTGTACATCGCCCCGTCCATCAGCGTGGCGACGGCGGCGTCGAGGTCGGCATCCTCCATCACGTAGCCCGGATCCTTGCCGCCGAGTTCGGTCGCCACGGGGACGAACGTGCCCGCCGCCGCGCGCTCCATCGCGCGCCCCCCGGCGACGGAGCCGGTGAAGTTCACGAAGTCGAAGGCCCGGTCGGCGATCAGCGCGTCGGTCGTGTCGTGGTCGAGGAACGCGCAGGACACGACGTCCTCGGGCACGCCGCCGGCGTGCAGCGCGTCGACCAGCCGCTCGCCGGTCAGGAGCGTCTGCGTGGCGGGCTTCACGACCACCGCGTTGCCCGCGATCAGCGCCGGGATCACGGTGTTGATTGCGGTCAGGTAGGGGTAGTTCCACGGCGCGACCACCAGCACCACGCCCCAGGGCACGCGGCGCAGGTAGCGGCGGAACGCCTCGTCGTCGGCCACGGGGACGTCGGCCAGCGCGTCCTCGGCGATCGACGCCATGTAGGTCGCGCGCTCGCGCACCCCGCCGATCTCGCCGCCGCCGCGGACCGGGCGGCCCATCGACCGAGCGAGCTCAGGGACGACCGCATCGTTCACGGCCGCCAGCGCCTCGACCCCCGCGAGCACGATGTCGGCGCGCTCGCGGACGCTCCGAGCGGCCCAGCCGGCCTGCGCGGCGCGGGCGCGGTCGGCCAGCGCGCGGGCCTCGGCCTGCGCCATCGCGGGCCGCTCGGCCACCACGGCGCCGTCGATGGGCGAGATGCAGGTCAGCGTCTTGGTCATCGTCAGGCCCTCTCGAAACCGCGCGCGATCTCCCAGTCGGTCACCGCCCGGTCGAAAGCCTCGCGCTCCACTTCGCCGGCGCGGATGTAATGGTCCACCACCGCGTCGCCCATCGCCGCCCGCAGCATCGCCGAGCCGCGCAGCGCCTCGGTCGCGTCGCGGATGTTGCCGGGGATCGTCGGCGCGTCGCCCTGCCCGTAGGCGTCGCCGGTCGATGGCGGGGCGAGCTCGAGCCCCGCCTCGATCCCCGCCATGCCGGCCGCGAGCAGCGCCGCCTGCGCAAGATGGGGGTTCAGGTCGGAGCCCCCGATGCGGCACTCGATGCGGATGCCGGGCGTCCCCTCGCCCACGAGCCGGAACCCGGCCGTGCGGTTGTCGACCGACCAGACCGCGCGCGTGGGCGCGAAGGTACCCGCGGCGAAGCGCTTGTAGCTGTTGACGTAGGGCGCGAGGAACAGCGTGATCTCGGCCGCGTGCGCCAGCAGCCCCGCGGTGAAGGCGCGCATCGTGCCCGACATGCCGTGCGGGGCGCCCCCGTCCAGGAACGCGGATGCGCCGTCCTTCGCGAGCGACATGTGGACATGGCTCGACGAGCCGACCCGGTCGGCGTGCCACTTCGGCAGGAACGTGGCCGAGACGCCCGCGGCCCAGGCGATCTCCTTGATCGCGTGCTTGGCGATCGCGTGGTGGTCGGCGCAGGCCATCGGCGCGGCGTGGCGGATGTTGAGCTCCTGCTGCCCGGTCTCGGCCTCGCCCTTGGTGTTCTCGACGGGGATGCCGGCCGCGCGCAGGTGGTTGCGCAGCGGGCGCATCAGCCCCTCCTCCTTGGTCGTCTGGAACAGGCAGTAATCCTCGTTGTGCCCATTGAGCGGCACCAGGTCGCGGTAGCCGCGTTTCTGGAGATCGCGGTAGCCGCCCTCGAACAGCGCGAACTCGACCTCGGTGGCCATCGAGGCGTCGAAGCCAATCGCGGCGAGCCGGTCGACCTGCGCGCGCAGGACCGCGCGCGGCGAATGCGTGACCGGGGTCTCTCCGTCGTGCTCGAGCACGTCGCAGAGCACCATCGCCGTCCCCTCGAGCCACGGCACCGGGCGCAGGGTCGCGAGGTCGGGCACCATCGCGTAGTCGCCGTAGCCCTGCCCCCATCCCGCCGCCGCGTAGCCGCCGGGCGTGGCCATCGCGAGGTCGGTGGCGAGCAGGTAGTTGCAGCAATGCGTCTCGGCATGCGCGTGCTCGAGGAAGTGGTCGACGTGGAAGCGCTTGCCCATAAGGCGCCCCTGCATGTCGATCATGGCGACGAGGACGGTGTCGACCGCGCCCTCGGCGGCCTGCGCGCGCAGAGCGTCGAGGGTCAGGGTCATGGCGGGCTCCGGCGGCGGGTCGAGGGGCGGGCGGGCCCCGTCGGGACCCGCCGCGCGCGATTCTGCCCCATGCCGCGGGGAATGTCCCGACCCGTCATCCCAGGCAGTCGGCGAGCTGCCGCGCGAGATCCTCGAGCAGCGCCGGGTAGAGGCCGGGTCCGGGCTCGAGCGCCGCGCCGAGAGGGTCCATGACACCCGAGCGCGCGTCGGTCCCGTCGAGCACCGTCGCCACGAGGCCCGCGTTGAACTGCGGCTCGGTCATGACGCAGGCGATGCCCTCGCCGGCCACCCGGTCGCGGATCCCGGCGATCCGGGCGGGGCTCGGCGCGGTGGCGTCGCTCACCGAGATCGAGCCCGCGGCGGGAACGTCGAAGGCGGTCTCGAAGTACTGGTAGGCGTCGTGGAAGACGATGAAGCCGCGCCCGCGTACCGGCGCGAGCGTCGCCTCGATCCCCGCCCGCAGCGCCTCGATCTCGGCCCGCCCGGCGGCGGCGTTGGCGGCATAGGCGTCGCCGTTGGCCGGATCGACCTCGGCGAGCGTGCGCGCGATCGCGTCGAGCCAGACCTCTGCGTTGGCGGGGTCGAGCCAGGCATGGGGGTCGCCGCCCTCGTGGTCGTGGTGGTCGTGGTCGTGGTCGTGGTCGTGACCCGCCTCCCCGCCATGCGCGTGGTCGTCGTGCCCCGCCTCCTCGTGCCCCGCCTCCTCATGCCCGTGGTCGTGGTCGTGCGCCTCGAAGGTCGCGCCCTCGCGTACGGGCAGCCGGCGGACGCCCTCCGCCTCCGACAGCGCGACGACGCGGGCCTCCGGCGCGAGCGTCGCGATCGTCTCGTCCAGCATCGGCGTCAGCCCGCCGCCGACGGTGAACACGACGCCCGCATCCTGGATCGACCGCGCCTCCGACGGCCGCAGCGAATAGGCGTGCGGCGAGGCGCCGGGCGCGACGATCAGGTCCGGGACGCCCACCCCCTCCATCACCCGCGCGACAAGCGAGTGGACCGGGGCGATGTCGGCCGCGACGGACGGCGCCTCGGCCCACGCCGCGGGGGCGAGGGCGAACGTCAGGGCGATCGCGAGCGGGGCCGGGCTGGACATCGGTGCCTCGTGGTGATGTGATACTGTCACGTTTCGATACGGAGGTCGGGCCGCGATGACAAGTGATGCGGACGGGCCGGACGCGGTCGCGTTCTCCCGCCACGACCATCGCGGCTGCGTCGAAGCGGCGATGGCCCATGCGGAGGCGCGGTCGCGGGCCGAGGGTCTGCGCCTGACGCCCGTCCGGCGGCGGGTGCTGGAGATCCTGATGCGCGAGCATGTGGCGCTCGGGGCCTACGACATCCTGGCGCGCCTGCGGGCGGAGGGCCTGGGATCGCTGCCGCCGGTGGCCTACCGCGCGCTCGACTTCCTGGTGACGCACGGGTTCGCGCACCGCATCGAGCGCCGGAACGCCTTCGTCGCCTGCGCCCATCCCGGCACGGCGCACGAGCCGGCCTTCCTCATCTGCAGCGGCTGCGAGACGGTGGCCGAGGCCTGCGCGCCCGCGATCGGAACGGCGTTCGGGACCGCCGCGCGCGCGAGCGGCTTCGCGATCGGGCGCACCGTGCTCGAGGCCGAAGGGCTCTGCCCCGCCTGCCGCGACGGGACGCCGGCGTGAGCGACGGCCCCCTCGTGCGCACCTGCGCCCTCGACGTCCGCCTCGGCGGACGCACGGTGCTGGCGGGCGTCGGGATGGAGGTCGGGCGCGGCGAGATCGTCACGATCGTCGGCCCCAACGGCTCGGGCAAGACCACGCTGCTGCGCGCGATCCTCGGCGCCGTGCCCGCCTCGTCGGGGGCGATCGAGCGACGGCCCGGCCTGCGGATCGGCTACGTGCCGCAGCGGCTGCGCATCGACGGCAGCCTGCCGCTGACGGTCGCCCGGTTCCTCGACCTGCCGCGGGCGGCGGGACGCGCGGCGCGGGCGGCGGCGCTCGAGGCTGCGGGCGTGGCGGACCTGTCGGGGCGGCCGATGACGGAGTTGTCGGGCGGGCAGTTCCAGCGGGTGCTGCTGGCGCGCGCGCTGATCGGGGAGCCGGACCTGCTGATCCTCGACGAGGCGACGCAGGGGCTCGACCAGCCGGGCTCGGCCTCGTTCTACCGCCGGATCGAGGCGGTGCGGGCGGCGCGCGGCTGCGCGGTCCTCATGGTCAGCCACGAGCTGCACGTGGTCATGGCCGCCTCGGACCGCGTGATCTGCCTGAACGGGCACGTCTGCTGCGCGGGGACGCCGGAGGTGGTGGCCTCCGCGCCGGCCTACCGCGCGCTCTTCGGGTCCGGCACGATGGGCGCGCTCGCGCTCTACCGCCACGACCACGACCACCATCACCACCCCGCGCCCGAGGCGGCACCGTAGCGATGCTGGGCGACTTCCTCGTGCGCGCGGCGCTCGCGGGCGTGGGCACCGCGGTCGCCGCCGCGCCGCTCGGCTGCTTCGTCGTGTGGCGCCGGATGGCGTTCTTCGGGGACGCGACGGCGCATGCCGCGATCCTGGGCGTGGCGCTGTCGCTGTTCCTGTCGGTCCCGGTCTTCGCCGGGGCGCTCGTCGTGGCGCTCGCGATGGCGCTGACGGTCGACGCGCTGGGCGAGCGCGGCCATTCGATGGACACGCTCCTGGGCGTTCTCGCGCACAGCGCGCTCGCCGTGGGCCTCGTCGCGGCCTCGTTCCTCCAGGGCGTGCGGATCGACCTGCAGGCCTACCTCTTCGGCGACATCCTCGCGGTGTCGCGCGCCGACCTCGCGGTGATCTGGGGCGGCGCGGCGCTGGTGGCGGCGCTTATCGGCTGGCGCTGGACCCGGCTCCTGACGGCGACGCTCGACGGCGACCTCGCGGTGGCCGAGGGGATCGACCCGCGCCGCGAGCGGCTCGTCCTCACGCTGTCGCTCGCGGTCGTCGTCGCGGTGGCGATCAAGGTCGTCGGCGCGCTCCTGATCGCGGCCCTGCTGATCGTGCCGGCCGCCAGCGCGCGGCCCTGGGCGCGCTCGCCCGAGGCGATGGCGGGCCTCGCGGCGGCGCTCGGCTCGGCCGCCGCGCTGGGCGGGCTCGCGGCCGCCTGGCACCTCGACACGCCCGCCGGCCCGTCCATCGTCTGCGCCGCGGCGGCGATCTTCGCCGCGGCGACGCTGGGACGGGCGGCCGTCGATGCCGCCCGGCGCAAAGGTTAACTTTGTTTGACGACGTATCGCTATTGACGTATCGTCAATGCGAATCCCCGGAGCTTGAGAGGTCCAACCATGCGTCGTCCCGTCGTGATCGCGTTCGTCCTCGCCGCAGCCCTCGCGTCGCTTGCCCCGATCGGGGCGGCGCATGCGACCGGCCCGTGCAACCCCGACATCCAGACCTGCTACTGATAGGCTAGGCGCGTGGAGCTCGCCTACTGGGCGGTGGTCGCGGCCGGCGCCGTCACGCTCGTGGTCGAGGCGTACCGCCAATACGCCAGCCCCGTCGAGATCCACGCGCATCACCGCTACCCGATCCTCAAGGAAGTCGACCTCGAGTCGCTCTGCACGAAGGGCGAGCTGATACGCGGCTACCTCATGTACGTCTCGCTCTACCTGGGCGCCTACGCCGTGATCCTGTCCTCGACCGAGGTCTACGCCGTCGTCCAGGGCGCCTCCCCGGGCGTCGGGACGGGGGCCGGGATGCCGGTCGTCGGCGCGCTCGGCACGCCAGGCGACATCCAGGCGGTGGAGGATCCCGCGAGCGCCTTCGACCTAGGCAAGCCGATCTTCGTCTCCGCCGCCATCGTGGCGGCGTTCTCGCTCGGCGTCTTCGCTCCGATCGAGAAGGTGATGCGGAACTACGCGCACTGGGTGGCGGCGATCCCGCGGGGCGTCTACCGCGTCATCTCCGGGCTCAAGCGGATCAACTACGCGACCCTGGGCCCCAAAGAGCGCGGGCCGCTCGCGAAGCGGTTCCACGACGGCCTGGCCGAACGGATGCGCGCGGCGGGCGAGGAGGACACGGCGCGCACGCTCCGCGCCACGCTCCAGGCGATCGACACGCTGCAGCCCGCGGTGCTGGGCGTCACGCGCGACCAGCTGTTCACCGACTACCGGCCCAGCGAGCTCGACGAGCTGATCGGCCGCTGCGAGACCGAGTATGCCGACATCCGCGCCCGGATCGTCGAGGCCTCCGAACCGGACGCGATCCAGGCGGTCCAGTTCGACGCGAGCCGGCTGTGCAACAACCTGCAGGCGCTCTTCGCGCTGCTCTACATCCGAAACTCGAAGGCCATCGACGCGAGCCGCGCCTCGGGCGCCACCGGCCGCATCATCGAGCACCTGCAAGCCGACCGGGACCCGATCTACAACGCGCTCGCGGGCGGGCTGTTCTTCATGGCGTTCACGGTGATCGTCGGCTTCCCTCTCGTCTACTGGGCCACCGCGGACGTCCCGCCGGGCGAAGCCGGGCAGTTCTGGGACTTCGTCCTGGACGCGACGATCGTGGGGGTGATCAACAACGTCCTGATCTTCGCGACGTCGGCGAGCATCGCCCTGCTCACGCGGGACGCGAGCCTCGAATACGGGCGCTGGCGGCCCTGGACGCTCAAGAACCCCCCGTTCCTGCGCTTCATCCAGCACGCGATCTTCCCGGGCATCGCGGCCGTGCTGATCTGCTCGCTATCGCGGCTCGTCGAGTTCTGGCTCGCGGTGGAGGCGGAGGGCTCGCTGAACACCTTCGTTAACGACAACTGGCAGTTCTGCGTGATGCACTTCGTCTTCGGACTGTGCATCGCCTTCGCGGTCTTCGTGATCGCCGACCAGCATGCGCGGCAGCCCGCGCCGGTGACCGTCGCGCTCGGCGTGGCGGCCCTGATCCCCTTCGTCATCTGGACGTTCCTGGTCCAGGCCACCTACATCCCCCCGGGACGGCCGCTCGCCACCGGCGCGCTGCGCGAGATGTTCCTGCTGTCTTTCCCCGCGCTGGCCTTCATCGTTCCGTTCGCGATGCTCAACGAGTGGTCCGAGGAGGCCGGGACGTGAGACTGCGGGCGCTCGCGGCCTCCGCGATGCTCCTCGCCGCTCTCGCGGGCGGCGCCGCGGCGGAGACGGTCCTGCGGCTGGGCGTCCGCGGCGGATGCGGAGCCGATGGCCTACCGCGCGGGCCAGGGCGTCTCCGCGGCCACCGGTGGCCCCCTCGGCGCGGCCGGCTACGCGGGGTTCGTGGTCCATGTCTGCGACGCGGCGGCGATCGAGCTGCAGCGGCGCTACGGGCGCGACCTGCGCTTCGAGGTCACCGCGCTGGAGGCGGCCGAGATCTACGACGCGCTGTCGGATGGACGGGTCGACGTGTTCTGCGGACCGACCACCGCGACGCGGGCACGGCTCGAGGGCCGCATCGCCTCCCCCGATCTTCATCTCCGGCATCACCTTCGCGACCCGCGCGGGCGACGCCCCTCGCGGCCCGTGCCGATCGGTCGCGGGATCCGTGCGCGGCGCGACGGCGCGGACCACCGGGATCGAGCGGATCCTCGAGGCCGGCGCGTGGCATGCATCGGCCGACCGGGTCCGCGAGGCGCTGTCGTCCATCGCGGGGGCGACGGACGGCGGCGACGCGGGCGCCGGCGGCGTCGGGGCGTGCGCGGACGGCTCGCCGGTCGCGCCCGCGCTGGTGGACTACCCCACGCATCGCGCGCTGGCCGAGGCGTTCTGCGCGGGCGAGGTCCGGCACTACGTCGGCGACCACGAGCTCGTCGTCGCCTCGCTCGCCGCGCAGCGCCTGCGGACGCCCGGCTGCGAGGCGACGATGTCCGACCGGACGTTCACGGAGGAGCGCTACGTCATCCTCGGCGACATCGGCTCGGGCGGCGCCGGGGTGAAGGAGGCGGTCGCCTTCTACTTCGAGGCGCTGTCGCGGCGGATCCTGTTCGCGCCCTCGGTGCTCGACGAGGCCTTCGACGCGACGTTCGAGCGCTCCCTGCCCTCGCGCAAGCTCGAGCTCCTGTTCTGGGCCATGCGCGGCAACGCCGACTAGGCGCGCCGGGGCCGGGCAGGGTCGAGGATAAAACAAATGACGTAGAGGCATCCGGGATGTTACTCTAGGTCAAGGTCGGGACGCGGGAGGATTCGGAGGCATGGCGGCGAACCCGACGGCCCTCGAGGTGGTGTCGCCCGGCCGGGTCGACATGGCCGGCATCTCCGTCCTCGCCCGCGCGCTCGGCCGCCCGGTCGCGGCCACGGCCCGGACGATCTGGGGCGCCCCCGGCATCCTCGTGCGCGACGTGCCGGGCGACCGGATGCCCGCGCTCGCGGGCCATTGCCGGGCGCTCGGGCTCGAGGTCGCGGCGCGCGCCAACGACGCGCCGGACGACGCGGGCGCGGAGCGCTACGCGGTCGCGGTGCAGGTGACGGACCCGGCCCGCGTGCCGCACGCGGTCGAGACGCTCGCGCGGCTGCTCGGCGTCGGCGCGGACGCGGCGTTCCGGATGCTCGCCACCCCGCCCGGTCAGATCCTGGGCGGCATCGGCCGCGCCGCCGCCGACGCCGTCGCCGCGCGCTTCGGCGCGGGCTGCGAGGTCCGGCGCGCGCGCGACGGGGCGGGCCCGTTCGACGTCCACGTCCCGCCCGGCGCGGCGCCGCCCGCCCTGCGCGCGCTGGTGGGGGAGCGGCGCGGGCTCGTCCTCCTCGCGCTCGACGCCGACGCCGCGGCGGCGCTCCATGCCCGCCTCCCTCGCGGCGGCCCGGCGCTGGTTCCGCGCGCGCTCCTGCGGTTCGACGTGGTCCTCGCCGCGACGCCGCCGATGCGGGCCGACGGGCCGGCGGCGCTCGCGGCGCTCTTCGACGTGCCCGTCGCCGTCGCGCGGACGGCGCAGGCCCACGCCCCGCTCGCCCTCGCGGAGCGGCTCGAACATGCGGCGGCCGAAGCGCTGATGGCGCGGGCGCGCGCGGCGGGGCTGCCCGTCTCGCTCGCGGCGTCGGGCTTCGAGCTCTGCGACATCCGCGTCGAGGCCGCGCGCGACCGCGCCTCTCTCGCCGCCGTCCTCGGCGCGGCCGGACACGCGGCGCCGGACCGGCTCCCGGCGCGGGTCGCGCGCGATCTCGGCGACCTGGACGCGCGCTGGCTCGCGCATTCGCTGGAACGGGCGGGGGCGCGCGTCGCCTTCGCCGCGCCCGCGACGGAGGCGGCGGCATGATCCATCTCCAGATCGCGGAGGCCGGCCGGGCGCAGCGCCGTCGAGGGCGCCACGACGCGGCGCTCGAGCGCTACCGCGAGGCGTTGCGGACGCGCGGTCCGCGAACGCGCGGCGCCGGTGTTCCTGCACCACTACGCCGAATGCATCCTCGACGCGCTCGAGGCCGGCGCGCTGCAGCGCGGCGCTCGAGATGACGGTCCGCGCGCTGTCCGACCGGCGCGACGCGTGCGCCATCGGAGCGACGGTCCGCGCGAGCCTTGCCGAGCGGCACGTCGTGCTCCTTTTCGCCTGCGGACGCGAGGCATCGCGGAGGCGACGCTGGCGGACTTCACGCCGCCGCGGCCCGGTCATCGACGCGCATCGCGCGGCAGGCGGCGCAGGCTGGCGGTCACGCCGGACTGGCTCACGGGCTGCGCCGACGGATGACGGCGCGTGACCGAGCTTCGGATCGACGATGCGCGTCCGGCGAGGCCCTTTCGAGAAGGAGACCGGCGATGGCCTGATCTGGCGAGATGACGCCCGGCGAAGTGCTGGCCGACGCCAGCGTCGCCGACTTCATCAGCGAGCTCGGGCTCGGCATCGCCGCGGCGCAGACCGCGCTCGACGACAACAGCCTGCGCCAGATCGATGCGTTCACCACGCCGCGAGAGGACCTCGGCGGACGGTCCCTGCTCGATCTCGGGCTGACGCCCGCCTTCTACCACTACCAGCATGCCGACATCTCCTGCTCGATGCAGATACGGATGGAGGTCGGGCGAGACCGACCGAGTTCGGCTTCGTCGGCGGGGCGAGCTTCGGCGACCGACACCGCCGATGCCGACAGCCGACACCGAGGAGACGAGAGGAGCAGCGGCAGCAGCAGCGGCACGAAGCGCGCGCGCCTCACCATGCGGTCGGACAGCCAGGGCGCGCTGTCGATCGACGGGCGCGCACGTGACGCCGGCGGGATCCGATCCGGCGGCGCGTCTGGCGAGCCTTCGCAGGCTGTTGCTGGCGGGGGATAGCGGCATCGACGCGCTGATCGTCTCGCCCCCGGACACACGCCCGCGATGGCGCTCACCGCGCCGACCGACCGGGTCCTCGTATCGTCCCCCACCGTGACCTTCCTGCGCCCCGACAGCGATGCCGCGGTGATCCGCATCCGCGCGAATGCCGCGACGGACTACGTTGTGAATCGGCGCGCTCACGATCGCGACCACGGCACAGGCGGACGTGACCGCGTATGCCGCGCACTGCTCGGGCGCTTCCTCGACGGCGGGCTTCCCGCCGCGCATCCACGCGGACTGGCCGCCGGCGGCGGACGACCTTCGCGGTGACGCCGCCCTATCCGACGGGCGTCTATGCGCTGAGCGACGCGGACCAGAGCGTCTACAAGACGTGCCCGCATCTTCTGCGGCGATCGGCAAGCCGTCGGATCGAGGGGTTCACTGACCGGCAGGGCGCGCAGGCCCGCAACGTCCTGCTGGGCGAGGCCCGCGCGCGGAGGTGAGGAGCTATCTCGTCTCGCACGGCATGCCATGGAGGCGCAGGTCCGCTACACCGAGTCGATCAGCGCGGCGAGGAAGCCGCCCGCGAGGACCGCGACGCGAACGGCCTCGACAATCCGGACTGGCGCAGGACGCAGGTGCGGTCCTCGACCTGCCCGAATTCGATCCTCGTCATCGTCAGCGACGGGCCGGATTTCGTCGATGCCCGCTGTCGTCGGACAACCGCGCTTGCCGACCAGTGACGTCAGACCCGACAACGGCTACGTCGTGCTGTTCGAGTCCGCCGCGCTCCGGCCCTCCGGCGCCGGCGTGACGATCGAAGGCAGGGAGTTCACCTTCTCGGGGGCGAGCGGCGGGGGCCATGCCGCAGGCACCGCCGAGGCCTACGCGTTCAACCTCGCCACCGCGGTGACGGCCGCCGCGGGCCTCGTCGGCGTGCAGATCGGTCCGCGTCGTGCGGGTTTCGCAGGATGCCGACCCCTACGGCGTCCAGCTCTTCGCGCTCGGCGCGCGAGATCCGCATGGGAGACGAGCGTCTTCACCATCACCGAGCGGTTCTCCAGCACGTCCTCGGAGGTCGCCACACGACACGACGCGCAACCGCACCATCGCCGTCGGCGCCTCGATTGACGGCGGATGTCGCGGCAGTTCAACATGCAGGTGACGGGCAACTCCACGATCTCGGCCCGCCTCGTGTCGATCCCGGCGCCCGTGGAGTTCCTCGAGCAGATCCGGGCGTTCCAGGCCGAGCGCGGCTCATGAGCAGCGTCGTCAAGACCACGAAGGCGCTCACGCAGGCCCCGCTCCCCGACATCGTGGAGAAGCTGGGGCTGGCCATCGCCGGGGCGCAGTTCGCGCTCGACCGCAACTCGGTCCAGGTCGCGAAATCCATGGCCGAGACCAAGGTCGAGATCGGCGGCGAGGAATACACGCTGCTGTCGCTGGGCTTCGCGCCGACCTTCTACGCCTTCACCGAGGCGACGGTGGAGGCGAAGCTGAGCTACACGATGTCCGAAGGCACCACGTTCGGCGGCTCGCTGGAGGTCAGCGCGTCGGGCGGCACGCCGTTCTTCATGGCCGCCGCCACGGTCTCCGCCAGCTTCGAGCGGCGCTTCTCGGTCTCGGCGGAGGGCGCCTCGTCGCTCGCCGCCCGTCTGGTCTCGCTGCCCGCGCCCGAGCGGTTCCTCGAAGTGCTTCGCGGTCTCGACGCGCCCACCTGAACCGACACCCGCCCATTCTCAAAGGAGCCCCCCATGCCGATCGGACAGGACCTACTCAACGTCCCAATGGGCGCGATGATCCGCGACATGGCCTTCGCCATCGCGGACAGCCAGTTCCAGCTCGACCAGAGTTCGATGCGCACGGCCGAGATGATGGGCGGGCTGCAATCGGTCCAGGACAGGGACGGCAACCAGACCTTCGACGACAGCCGCGTGTTCTTCGGCTACGAGTACATGACGGTCAAGGCGGCGCTCCTCTACGCGATCTTCGACGATTTCCTGACCGGCAGCCTCGACGCGGACAGCATCCGGCTGAAATCCGTGGTGCTCGACATCATCCGCGAGCTGAAGGGTCTCACGGCCTCGGACCAGACTGCACTGGCCAACGCGAAGAACGACGATCCCGCCAGTCCTGACCTTTCGGACGACATCACGGAGACGATGATCCGGGTCCCGACCCGGCTGTCGATGATGGAGCTGGGGTTCACGCCGACCTTCTACCAGTTCGTGGACACGATCATCGAGGTGAAGATCGCCATCAAGATGACCCGCGAAGGGAGTATTCGCGCACCACCAGCAACGCGTCGCGCGACCGGAGCACGCGGGTCAACCGCTCGCGGAGCGGCGGCATCCTGTCTATCTTCCACGGCCGACGCGGCTCCAGCTACGGCTCCGACACCGCCGTCCAGACTACGCAGGTCGATGCGACCTACTCTTCGAAATACTCCTACTCCGCGGAGGGGTCGTCCCTGCTGCGCACCAAGCTCGTCCCGGTCCCCCCGCCCGCGATCCTCGAGGAGCGGGTCCGGATGATGATGGAGCTGGAGGAGGAGACGGGCAGCGCGCGGGCACGCCTGCCGGCGCTGCCCGAAGACGATGGCGGGGTCTGAGCCATGGCCGTCGGACAGGACCTCCTGAACGTTCCCTTCGCGGCGATGATCCGCTCGATGGGTCTCGCCATCGCCGAGGCGCAGTACGAGCTCGATCTCGTCTCGATGAAGATCGCCCGGCTCATGGCCGGCTACGAACCCGGCGGGCGAGGACGAGGAAGCCGGGACCGGGT